>NZ_JBFQGA010000007.1:0-354274 GCF_040932435.1 Kluyvera sp. STS39-E
GAGCAGTGCAACACGGCTTTCGCTCACTGTTGCGAGGTGGCGTATATTACGCTTTCCTCTTTCAGAGTCAAGCGTTTAATTTCGCTTTTCTCTGCCGAGATTCTCAGGAGAACCTCGCTGACCCGGCGGCTTGTAATCCGTTGTTCCGTCTCAGTGGGGCCGCATTATAGGGGGTAATTTCAGGCTGACAAGAGGAAATATGCATTTTTCTTTCAACCGCTCACCTTTTCACCTTTTTGCCGCTTATTTCCGCTTTTTGATAGCTGCAGGCAGTTCTGCCAGGCTATTAATCACCCAATCGGCGCTTTGTTCCGCTTCTTCAGTCACCGGTTTACCGGTACGCACCAGCACTTTCGTCCCCACGTTCGCAGCAGCAGCTGCCTGCATATCTTCTAATTTGTCACCAACCATATAAGAAGAAGCCATATCAATGTGCAGGTACTCTTGTGCCGACTTCAACATTCCCGGATGCGGTTTACGGCAATCACATACCTGGCGGTACTCTTCCACTGTACCCTGTGGGTGGTGTGGGCAGAAATAGATACCATCTAGATCAACACCGCGATCGGCCAGCGACCAGTCCATCCATTCCGTCAGCGTTTCAAACTGCGCCTCGGTAAATTTCCCGCGAGCGATACCAGACTGGTTAGTGACCAGAATCAGGGCATAACCCATTTCTTTTAATTCACGCATTGCGTCAATGACGCCATCGATAAATTCGAAATCATCAATTTCATGGACGTAGCCATGATCGACATTAATCGTGCCATCACGATCGAGAAAAATTGCGGGTACGGACTTTGCCACCGTGTTGCTCCTGAATAAGGCATGTTTCTTTAGTATCGCATGTTTCGCTAGGCAAGAAAGCGGCGATCGCATAAAGAAGATTGATTTAGCCGTCTAGATGCCTTAACATCCATTTTGTTGACGGTCATCGCCCGTCTCTGGCAGAACAAAATGCCGTGGATAACACCTAACCGATAATAAATAATCTAATGATTAAACTTTCAAACATCACCAAAGTGTTCCAGCAGGGCCACCGTACAATACAGGCGCTGAATAACGTCAGCCTGCATGTGCCCGCCGGACAAATTTATGGCGTCATTGGCGCATCCGGTGCAGGCAAAAGTACGCTGATTCGCTGCGTCAACCTGCTTGAGCGCCCAACCGAGGGCAGCGTTCAGGTTGACGGTCAGGATCTGACTGCCTTATCTGAGTCAGCACTGACCAAAGCACGTCGCCAGATTGGCATGATTTTCCAGCACTTTAACCTGCTCTCTTCACGTACCGTCTTTGGTAACGTTGCGCTGCCGCTGGAACTCGACAATACGCCTAAAGATGAAATCAAACGCCGCGTGACTGAACTGCTGGAACTCGTAGGGCTTGCGGATAAACACGACAGCTATCCGGCAAACCTTTCCGGTGGTCAAAAACAGCGTGTCGCGATTGCCCGTGCGCTGGCCAGTAACCCGAAAGTTCTGCTGTGCGATGAAGCCACCAGCGCATTAGATCCGGCAACAACCCGTTCTATTCTGGAATTGCTGAAAGACATTAACCGTCGTCTTGGCCTCACCATTTTGCTTATCACCCATGAAATGGATGTGGTGAAGCGCATTTGTGACTGTGTTGCCGTCATCAGTAACGGTGAGCTAATTGAGCAAGACACGGTGAGCGAAATGTTCTCTCATCCGAAGACCCCGCTGGCCCAGCAGTTTATTCAAGCCACGCTGCATCTGGATATTCCAGAGGATTATCAGGCGCGTCTTAAAGAGCAGCAAACTGCCGATAGCGTACCGATGCTGCGTATGGAGTTCACCGGTCAATCAGTCGATGCTCCGCTACTGTCAGAAACCGCGCGTCGCTTTAACGTCAACAACAACATTATTAGCGCGCAGATGGATTACGCAGGCGGCGTGAAGTTCGGCATCATGCTGACCGAAATGCACGGCACACCTGAAGATACGCAAGCGGCTATTGGCTGGTTGCAGCAACACCATGTAAAAGTAGAGGTATTGGGATATGTCTGAGGCCATGATGTGGTTACTGGCGCGCGGCGTCTGGGAAACGCTGGCCATGACGTTTGTGTCGGGCTTTTTCGGTTTCGTCCTTGGCCTGCCGGTTGGCGTTCTTTTATATGTCACACGTCCAGGGCAAATCATCGAGAACGGCAAGATTTACCGCGTGCTCTCCGCGCTGGTCAATATCTTCCGTTCTATCCCGTTCATTATTCTGCTCGTGTGGATGATTCCCTTTACCCGAGTCATCGTTGGTACATCCATCGGCCTGCAGGCCGCGATTGTGCCGCTGACCGTCGGTGCCGCGCCGTTTATCGCCCGTATGGTGGAAAACGCCCTGCTGGAAATCCCGACCGGTCTGATTGAAGCCTCTCGTGCTATGGGCGCAACGCCGATGCAAATCATCTGCAAAGTCCTGCTGCCGGAAGCGATGCCCGGCTTAGTGAATGCTGCAACCATTACCCTGATTACGCTGGTTGGTTATTCTGCGATGGGCGGTGCCGTTGGTGCCGGTGGTCTGGGGCAGATTGGCTACCAGTACGGTTACATTGGTTATAATGCGGTCGTGATGAATACAGTACTGGTATTGCTGGTCGTTCTGGTTTATTTAATTCAACTATCTGGCGATCGTATCGTTCGGGCAGTCACTCATAAATAGCGTTACACACAACACAACTCATAAGTTTAAGGATATAGACATGGCGTTCAATTTTAAAACCTTTGCGGCAGTTGGGGCCCTGATCGGTTCTCTGGCTCTTGTTGGTTGCGGCCAGGATGAGAAAGATCCAAACCACATTAAAGTCGGCGTGATCGTCGGTGCAGAACAGCAGGTTGCTGAAGTTGCACAAAAAGTGGCGAAAGAAAAATACGGTCTGGATGTAGAACTGGTAACCTTCAACGACTACGTTTTACCGAACGAAGCGCTGAGCAAAGGCGACATCGACGCCAACGCCTTCCAGCATAAACCATACTTGGATCAGCAGATCAAAGACCGTGGCTACAAACTGGTTTCCGTAGGGAACACCTTCGTGTATCCAATCGCGGGCTACTCCAAGAAAATCAAATCCCTGGACGAACTGCAGCCTGGCTCTCAGGTCGCGGTACCTAACGACCCAACTAACCTCGGTCGTTCCCTGCTGCTGCTGCAAAAAGAAGGCCTGATCAAGCTGAAAGACGACGTGGGCCTGCTGCCAACCTCTCTGGATATCGTTGAGAACCCGAAAAACCTGAAGATTGTTGAGCTGGAAGCACCGCAGCTGCCACGTTCTCTGGACGATGCACAGATTGCCCTGGCCGTTATCAACACTACCTACGCTAGCCAGATCGGCCTGACCCCGGCAAAAGACGGTATCTTCGTTGAAGGTAAAGACTCTCCGTACGTAAACATGATCGTCTCCCGTGAAGACAACAAAGATGCGGAAAACGTGAAAAAATTCGTTCAGGCGTACCAGTCTGACGAAGTGTACGAAGCAGCGAACAAAATCTTTAACGGCGGCGCAGTTAAAGGCTGGTAATTCTATTACCACTAAACAGTATCTTTTAAGACGGGCGCATGCCCGTCTTGTCATTTATGCAAGCACCTGATTCAATAGCCCCCTTGGTCTACCCTTATTGAGGAAATACGTATGCGTGCTTTACCGGTCTGTTTATTAGCACTCCTGTTAGGTGGCTGCTCCATGTTAAACAGATCTCCTGTTGAGCCTGTTCAAAGCACTGCGACTCCAGTCAAAACGGAGACCGCAAAACCGAAAGCGCAACGCGCAACGCCCGTCCGAATTATTACCAACGCAGAAGATCTGGTCGGCAAGCCGTTCCGTGACTTAGGCGAAGTCTCGGGTGACTCGTGTCAGGCCACAAACCAAGATTCACCACCCAATATTCCCACTGCACGCAAACGCATGCAGATTAATGCCTCGAAAATGAAGGCGAACGCCGTACTGCTGCACAGCTGTGAAGTCACCAGCGGTGCACCAGGCTGCTACCGTCAGGCCGTCTGTATCGGGTCTGCGCTTAACGTTAGTGCGAAATGAGCCCATTCTCATTTGAGCAAATAGGCGTTATCCGCTCTCCTTATAAAGAGAAGTTTGCCGTACCTCGCCAGCCGGGGCTGGTCAAAAGCTGTAGCGGAGAGCTGCATCTGCTGCCACCCTACAACCAAGCCGACGCGGTGCGCGGCTTGGAGGCGTTCAGCCATCTGTGGGTGCTGTTTGTTTTCCATCAGACAATGGAAGGCGGCTGGCGCCCAACGGTGCGCCCTCCCCGGCTCGGCGGCAACGCACGGATGGGCGTATTTGCAACCCGCTCAACCTTCCGTCCGAACCCTATCGGGATGTCGCTGGTCGAGCTGCGCGGTATTCGCTGCCATAAAGAGCATGTCATTTTAGAGCTTGGCGGACTGGATTTAGTCGACGGCACCCCGGTGGTCGATATCAAACCCTATTTGCCGTTCGCCGAATCTCTGCCGGATGCACGCGCGAGCTATGCGCAAGACGCACCAACGGCCGGCGTTGATATCACCTTTAGTCACGAGATTGCCCAGCAACTTGTCGGGCTTGAGAAACGTTACCCGCATCTACGTCAGTTTATTACCGAGGTGCTCGCGCAAGACCCGCGCCCGGCCTATCGTAAAAATGAGGTAGAGGGAAAAACCTACGCCGTCTGGCTGCTCGATTTTAATGTCCGCTGGCGCGTAACGTCGTCGGGATTTGAAGTCTTTGCTCTAGAAACTCGGTAATTTCTCCGCGCTCTCTTTTGACATCTCTTTCTCGCTGGTAAACTAAATCACTTTGTTTTTGTGCCAGGCCCGTTTTGAGCCTGTTTTGTCGTCCAACTGGAACCGTAACAACATGCGTACTAGCCAATACCTGCTCTCCACTCTGAAGGAGACACCTGCCGACGCCGAGGTCATCAGCCACCAGCTGATGCTGCGCGCCGGGATGATCCGCAAACTGGCCTCCGGGTTATATGCCTGGCTGCCAACCGGTCTGCGCGTCCTGAAAAAAGTCGAAAACATCGTGCGTGAAGAAATGAACAACGCCGGTGCAATCGAGGTGTCTATGCCCGTGGTTCAGCCCGCTGAGCTGTGGCAGGAGAGCGGTCGCTGGGAACAGTATGGCCCGGAACTGCTGCGTTTTGTTGATCGTGGCGACCGTTCGTTCGTCCTTGGCCCAACGCACGAAGAAGTCATCACCGACCTGATTCGTAACGAGCTGAGCTCTTACAAACAGCTGCCGCTGAACTTCTTCCAGATCCAGACCAAATTCCGTGACGAAGTGCGCCCACGTTTTGGTGTGATGCGTTCCCGTGAGTTCCTGATGAAAGATGCCTACTCTTTCCATACTTCTCAGGAATCCCTTCAGGAAACCTACGATGCGATGTACGCAGCGTACAGCAAAATCTTCAGCCGCATGGGTCTGGACTTCCGTGCAGTACAGGCAGATACCGGCTCTATCGGCGGTAGCGCATCTCACGAATTCCAGGTGCTGGCACAGAGCGGCGAAGATGACGTGATCTTCTCTGACTCCTCCGATTTCGCGGCAAACATCGAGTTCGCTGAAGCCGTCGCGCCGAAAGCGCCACGCGCCGCAGCGACCCAGGAAATGACGCTGGTTGAGACGCCAAACGCCAAAACCATCGCCGAGTTGGTTGAGCAATTCAACCTGCCAATCGAAAAAACCGTAAAAACCCTGCTGGTGAAAGCGGTTGAAGGTAGCAAGTCTCCGCTGGTTGCCCTGCTGGTTCGCGGCGATCACGAGCTGAACGAAGTGAAAGCGGAAAAACTGCCGCTGGTTGCCAGCCCACTGACCTTCGCCACTGAAGCGGAAATCCGTGAACTGGTGCAGGCTGGTCCTGGTTCTCTGGGCCCGGTTAACATGCCGATTCCAGTGGTTATCGACCGCACCGTCGCAGTAATGAGCGATTTCGCCGCTGGCGCAAACATCGATGGCAAACACTACTTCGGCATCAACTGGGACCGCGACGTAACGACGCCAGAAGTGGCTGATATCCGTAACGTGGTCGCCGGCGATCCGAGCCCGGATGGTAAAGGCACCCTGCTGATTAAGCGCGGCATCGAAGTCGGTCACATTTTCCAATTGGGTACCAAGTACTCTGAAGCGATGAAAGCCTCCGTACAGGGCGAAGATGGTCGTAATCAGGTTCTGACCATGGGCTGCTACGGTATCGGGGTGACTCGTGTGGTGGCAGCAGCTATCGAGCAGAACTTTGACGATCGCGGCATTCTGTGGCCGGACGCTATCGCGCCGTTCCAGGTTGCCATCCTGCCAATGAACATGCACAAGTCTTATCGTGTGCAGGAGCTGGCAGAGAAGCTGTACGCCGAGCTGCGCGCGCAGGGCATTGAAGTGCTGATGGACGATCGTAAAGAGCGTCCTGGCGTGATGTTTGCTGATATGGAGCTTATCGGTATTCCACATACTATCGTGCTGGGTGACCGTAACCTCGACAACGACGATATCGAATACAAATACCGTCGTAACGGCGATAAGCAGCTGATCAAAACTGGCGATATCGTAGATTACTTGGTGAAAGCCATTAAGGGCTGATTGCGTATGCCCTCCTCCCGGAGTCGGCATTAACGCCTTGTCCGGCTACAAAAAAGCCTCGCACTATGCGAGGCTTTTTATTGCTCTCTGTAGGCCTGATAAGCGAAGCGCCATCAGGCACCACAGGCACATTGCCGGATAGCGACGCCAGGCGTCCTATCCGGCCTACAGGATGCCATTACTTAATGGTGCAGTCTTTCCCAGGCTCAAACTTGCCGGCTTTATCCGCCGCCAGCGTTTTCACCATCACGCCGGTATCCGGATTTGGTTCTTGGGTGAAATGTCCTTCCACCACCACCAGCACCGGCTTGCTGTCGTTGCCCCGCGCGTTAAGGTAGTCACGCTCCAGCTGTGCACTGCTGGCAACCGCGACACGCTTGCCGGTAGCACAGTCGGTAAAGGTAGCGGCATCTGCCATATAGAAGTACATACCACGCATCGTCATCGGCGTCGTCGGCAGGCTAGCTTTGACCGGCTCAAGCGTATAGTTCAGCTTGGTCTCAATCGCATTACCTTCACGATCAAGCATCTCCAGCTTGTCCCCTTTCGGCCGATAGTAGGATTTCTCTCCTAAGCTGTCGGTAAGCACCAGCTTATCGGCAGTACGCGCCCAGGTGCCGTAAGAACCGAACGAAGACGGCTCGCGGCTTACGCCCTGATAATGCTCGTTCATCACCCAAGTACCGTCCTTATCCAAGAACAGCGTGGTCTCAATGCCTTCACAATCGGCACACGGAATGACGCCGCGCCAGCTTTGCTGCATTGGCGTTAATTCTGCGGAGTGAGTCGGTTTTAGCGCCGTCATATCCGAATTATTACATCCGAACAGCCCAAACAGCATCCCCGTGGCCGCCATGGCCAATATCGCTTTTTTCACTCTCATTTCCTTATTCTTATAAAATCTCTATTCAGCTTAGTAGCGAACCTTGCCGCGCATCGATTTTACTGATGACTTTTGTGCTTTCGTGTTCAACCGCCGCTCTTTTGATGCACGCGTTGGGCGCGTTGGGCGCCGGCTTTTTTGTTCTGTCGTGAGCATCTGAATGACTGCCACCAAACGAGCTATCGCCGCTTCACGGTTCATTTCTTGGCTACGATATTCCTGCGCCTTAATAATAATCACACCGTCAGCAGAAATTAAGTGGTGGCTAGCGGCCAGCAGACGCTCTTTGTAATACTCTGGCAGGCTCGAAGCCCGGATGTCAAAACGCAAATGAATCGCCGTAGAGGTCTTATTCACATGCTGACCGCCCGCCCCTTGGGAGCGGATAGCGGTGATCGTTAGCTCATCATCCGAAATGCTCACCTGACCGGAAAGCGTAATCATGCAGGCGTCTGCCAGGCCGTGAAATGTAGTTCCAGATTATTCTGAGCATCGGAAAGCCAGATTGCGCCTTCCTGCAACGTCGCTTGCAACGTCATCGTACGCTCGGCAAAAGCACTAAGTTTCGCCAGTTGCTCGTCATCCAGATACCAGATACTCAGGTTTTTAAAGCCCGCCAGCTTGTTTTGGTTTTGCTGCCACCAGATTTCAGCCGAGCGGCTGTTATAGGTAAACAGTGCCACTTCCTGAGACTGACTACAGGCTTTTTTAATCCGCCGTTCATCCGGCAGGCCCAGCTCAATCCACAGGTCGATACCTAGGTGATCGTTACGCAACCACACTTCCGGCTCATCCTCAGAGGAGAGGCCACGGGTAAACTGCAGACGCTCATCGGCGTATTTAATCCACGCCAGCAGACGCAGCATCATGCGTTCCTGGGTTTCAGACGGGTGGCGGGCCAGCGTTAAAGACGCGTCCAGAAACTGGTTGCGGTCGATATCCGCTACATTGACCACCGCTTTATAAATTGTTGCTTTCAGCGCCATCAGATAACTCCTGCGAAAAATGGGGCTCATTGTAGCGAAATCAGGCGCAAAAGGCTGTCCCGAATTACATCTGCCGCCGCTCATCTCGCTGATAATGCTTAAATGAGTATGATATAGTCACCTTGCTAAACGGAGATTATCTTCATAGGCTTAATTGAAGCGCTGACAGGGGGGCATGTGGGCAACTATTGTGAATTAATTCGTCAACGCTATGCGGAAATTGCCAGCGGCGATTTGGGATATATCCCGGATGCACTAGGCTGTGTACTGAAGGTCTTGAACGAAGTTGCGGCGGATGACGCCATTTCTGCGTCAGTCAGGGACAAAGCTGCGTATGCAGCGGCAAACTTACTGGTGAGCGATTATGTCAATGAATGATACGTATCAACCCATCAATTGCGATGACTATGACAATCTCGAGCTTGCCTGCCAGCACCATCTCGTGCTGGCGCTGGAACTGAAAGATGGCGAAGTGCTGCAGGCCAAGGCACACGATCTGGTTTCCCGTAAAAACGTGGAATACTTGGTTGTCGACAGCGCAGGTGAGCTACGCGAATTGCGGCTTGACCGCATAACCAGCTTCAGCCACCCCGAAATCGGCACCGTGGTTGTCAGCGAGTCATAATTCAGAAGCGGGCGGTTTAACCGCCCGTTTTCTCCCACCGTAACATCACACCCCTTTCAGCATCGACTGCGCCTTCTTGAGTGACAAAATGCCCAGCGGCTGCAATTAACGTTTCACCGTAAAACAGCAGCGGCGTGGTATCACGTAGCCAAGGCGGTACGCCCAGCTCCTGCCAGATTTTCTTCAGTTTACGTCCGCCGTGACGCCCGACAATATGCAGCATTCCCGGCGCTTTAAAGCGCACCGACACGCTTTCATCGCGATGGGGTGCACGGATATTGCCCCCCGCAATCAGATGCAAAGTGCCGAGATTATCCGGCAGAACCAGCGCCGAGTGGGTATCGACCCAGGCCAGTACCGTTTCTGTTTGTCCAGCCTGCGCCTTTATCCACCAAAGCTGCTGGCGAAAGCGACGTATTTCAAAGTCACCCAGACGCAGACATGGCGCGGCATCTTCTCGCGCCAGCGCCACTTCCTGCCAAATGCGCACCATCATTTCGCGTGATGGCATCGGCGCATGGTGCCAAGCTAACCAACGCCGCAAGAGCGCCGCGCGCTTGGCTGCGCTCATCTCGAGCAGAGGGGCAATATCCAGAGCGCCCTCCGCCGACAGCAGTTGTGAGAGCTCATCCGCCAGCAGCTCATCCAGCAGTTGTTCCTGCTCGCCACACAGCGCCGCACTACGCGATACAGCCTCGGCAAAATGCGGCCAGCGAGCATTTAACAGCGGCATAACCCGCAGACGCAGGAAGTTGCGATCGTAGGCATCATCCTGATTGCTCTCATCTTCAATCCACGTCAACGCGTAGTTATCCGCCCACTGCTGAAGTGAAGCGCGCGATTGCTGCAACAGCGGGCGAATCAGTCGCGTATTGGCAAATGCAGCGTTGACCGGCATCGCTGATAGCCCGGCCGGGCCGCTGCCGCGTTTAAGCGCCAGTAGCAGGGTTTCACTTTGATCGTCGAGATGCTGTGCCGTCACCAGAACGTCACCCGGTTTAAGCGCGTCGCGAAACGCACGGTAGCGCGCTGCTCTGGCCTCGGCCTCGAGCCCAATTCCGCTTTGTGCAAGCTTCACTCGTTCGACCACCAGTGGCACCTGCCATTCAGCGCACATCCGCTGGCAGTGAGCCGCCCAGCTATCGGCGTTAGCACTAATACCGTGATGGATATGAATGGCCCGCAGCAATATCGTCGGGTCCGATTGACGCCAGCACACCAACTGGTGCAGTAGCACCGTCGAATCCAGGCCACCGCTAAACGCCACCAAAAATTGGCGGTGAGGGGAAAGCTGTTGCACAACGGAAGGTTGAGTCATCGTCATTTTATGAAAGAGAGCCTTGCCCGGCACGTTACCCGCCCGGGCTGGCGCTGACAAGCCCTACTGCTGATAGAGTTCCAGCGGCAGGCCATCAGGATCGTTGAAAAAGGTAAAGCGTTTATCGGTAAACGGGTCGATACGAATGTCCTCGCAGGCCACGCCGTGGGCCGTCAGATGCGCAACGGCCGCATCGATATCATCAACGCTAAAGGCCAAATGGCGCAGCCCACATGCCTCTGGGCGACTCGGACGCGCCGGTGGGAACGGGAAAGAAAACAGCTCAATTGTATACTGACCATTTAACGCCAAATCGCCTTTCCACGAATCACGCGCCTCCCGATACACTTCGCTCTGCAGCGTAAATCCCAAAATGTCACAGTAAAAAGAGCGACTCTTCGCATAATCAGTGGCAATAATCGCAATGTGATGAATCTGTTTTAATCCCAGCATCGTTTTCTCCGTTAACCTTTTTGCAACAACTTAACCGTGCAGGCCGCCATCACGCAACCCCCACCGGGGTTTTTAGGACTCTCACACGGTAGACACCGTTTTCATCGCGTTTTGCACCATGAATATCGGTTTCAAAGCCCGGATAATGTCGTCCAACGGAACAGAGCATCAACAAGAAATCGAGCACGGAACGGCTCTCGGCGGTGATCATCTCGCCCGGCATCAGCAGCGGAACACCTGGCGGATAAGGCAGGATCATATTTGCGGAAATACGCCCCACCAGATCTTCCAGCGCAATGGTTTCTACCTCACCTTTGATCTGCTTTTGCCACGCGCGGTGCGGCGTCAGCTTCATCTCCGGTAAAACGTCGAACGCGCGCAGCATCAGGCTTGGCAGATCGTGTTGGCGAATGAGGCGATGGATACCCTGCGCCAGATCCTGAATGCGCATATTGCGGTAAAAATCAGGATCTTCCGCATAGAGATCCGGAAGCATGTTTTTCACCCGCAGGTTAAGATCGTACGCCCGTTTAAATTCCGTCAGCCCACGAAGCAGCCCCATCGCACGCGTTTTATCGATACCGATACTGAACAGGAACAGCAGGTTATAGGGGCCCGTTTTCTCCACAACCACACCGTGCTCGTCGAGATATTTTGCCACCAGCGCCGCCGGGATCCCCTCGTCGCTCATGTTTCCCTGCTCGTCCATCCCCGGCGTCAGAATGGTCACCTTAACCGGATCGAGGAACATATGATCGGCATCGGCGTCACTAAAGCCATGCCAATCTTCACCTGGCGAAACCGGCCAGCACTCGGCCTCATCAATCTCTTCCGGCTGCCAGATATCGAAGAACCAGCTATCAGACTCTTCGCGTAGCCGTTGTACCTCTTTGCGGAAGTGCAGCGCCCGCTCTACCGAGCGGTTGATCAACCGCTTGCCGGGATTACCGCGCAGCATCGCGGCCGCAGTTTCAATAGAGGCAACGATCGGATAGCTCGGTGAAGTGGAGGTATGCATCATAAAGGCTTCGTTGAAGGTATCTTCGTCGTAATCGCCTTTAATATGGATCAGCGAAGCTTGGGACAGCGCCGCCAGCATTTTGTGGGTGGACTGCGTTTCGAAAAACACTTTTCCCGGCACGCGTTCGCCGCTCATCCCACTTTTGCCTTGGTAGATTGGGTGGAAGTGAGTGTACGGCACCCAAGCGGAGTCAAAGTGAATCGACGGCACATCCAAGGTCTGCTTTATCCAGTTGGTGTTGTACAGCAGGCCATCATAGGTAGAGTTGGTGATCACCGCATGCACCGGCCATTGCGCATTTTCGGTGCTATTGACCTTCTGTTGCAGACTATCGCGAGTAAACTCCCGCTTCGGGATCCCGCCCAGAATCCCCAGCGCATTGCGCGTTGGCTTTAGCCACAACGGCACCACGTCGTTCATCATCAGCAGGTGCGCCAGTGATTTATGGCAGTTACGGTCAATCAGCAGCGTACTGCCGCTAGGCGCGGCGTACATGCCAACGATTTTATTCGAAGTTGAGGTGCCGTTGGTGACCATATAGCTCTGTTCAGCGCCAAAGGTGCGGGCAATGTACTCCTCCGCCTCGAGGTGCGGCCCGGTGTGGTCAAGCAGCGACCCTAACTCGGTAACTGAGATAGAGACATCCGCTTTTAGCGTGTTAGCGCCAAAGAAATCATAGAATAGGCAGCCTACCGGGCTTTTCTGGTACGCCGTGCCCGCCATATGCCCCGGAGTACAGAAGGTGTACTTCCCCTCGGTGACATAGGTAAAGAGCGCTTTGGTAAACGGCGGCATGATGTTCTCGAGATACTCGTCGTTGTACTGCCGAATGCGGGTTGCAATATCGTCAGCCTGACCTAATCCGTATTCAAAGAACCACAGCGCCATGCGCATATCATGTGCGCTAACATCCATTGTGGAGTGAGCATTAATAAAGGCGTAAAGCGGCAGGTATTCATTAAGCTGATTAATCTCACCGCAGAGATCGACGCTGTATTCATCCCAATCAAATATCACCCCGCTGATACGCGGGTTATGTTCAATTAATTTCAGCAGGTCGGCGCTGTTCTGTGGCCAGATAATTTTGAAGCCCTGAGCGACAAGTGCAGCCTCCAGCTCTTTAATCGGCTCATCTTTGTAGTAGACGCCGTGCGGCCCCATAATGGCAATAATATTCATCCGTTCCTCCTGGAAAACCTTCTCCTATCATAGCGCAGGTAGGCTACAGGTAATAAAAAAGGGCCACAAACTGTGGCCCTTTTCAGGAACGTCTTATGTTCGTATTACGCGTAGCCGTAAGTCATCAGACGCTGATAACGGCGGTTGAGCAGATCTTCTTTGCTCAGCACATCGAGATCCGCAAGATCGGCAAGGATTTGCGCTTTCAACGATGCCGCGATAGCTTCCGGGTTGCGGTGCGCGCCGCCCAGCGGTTCCTGGATAATGGAATCGATAAGCTTCAGCTCTTTTAGACGCGGGGCAATAATACCCATCGCTTCTGCCGCCAACGGTGCTTTGTCGGCGCTTTTCCACAGAATAGATGCACAACCTTCCGGAGAGATAACTGAATAGGTGCTGTACTGCAGCATATTCACTTTATCACCCACGCCGATAGCCAGTGCGCCGCCAGAACCACCTTCACCAATGACGGTGCAGATGACCGGTACGCTCAGACGCGACATTTCACGCAGGTTGCGGGCGATAGCCTCGGACTGACCGCGCTCTTCCGCACCTACACCTGGGTATGCACCCGGGGTATCGATGAAGGTCACAATCGGCATGTTGAAGCGTTCAGCCATTTCCATCAGACGCAGGGCTTTACGGTAACCTTCCGGTGCCGGCATGCCGAAGTTGCGACGGATTTTTTCTTTGGTTTCACGGCCTTTCTGATGACCAATGATCATCACAGGACGACCGTCCAGACGGGCGATACCACCAACGATAGCTTTGTCGTCGGCATATGCGCGATCGCCTGCCAGTTCGTCAAATTCATCAAACGCCAGACGGACATAATCCAGGGTGTACGGACGCTGTGGATGGCGCGCCAGTTGGGCTACCTGCCATGCGCCGAGATCGGCAAAGATTTTGCGCGTCAACTCTACGCTTTTTTCGCGCAGACGATGCACTTCTTCGTCGATGTTAATATCCAGTTTCTCATCCTGACGGCTAACCGCAGTCAGAGAATCGATTTTTGCTTCCAGCTCTGCAATCGGCTGTTCAAAATCTAGGAAATTCAGACTCATAGTATTCCTGTATTAGTCAAACTCCAGTTCCACCTGCTCCGAACCGATGAGGCTACGCAGATCGTTGAGTAAACGATCGCTCGGAGAGACACGCCAGGTTGCACCGAAACGCAACCGCGCACGTGCATCCGCCCTCTGATAGTAGAGATGTACTGGAATGGTTCCCGAACGATGGGGTTCCAGAGACTGACGGAGTCGGTTTAAAAGCTGGTCATCAATTTGCCTGTCCGTCAGCGAGATAGCAAGCCCGCGAGCGTATTTTTCCCGGGCTTCGTCAATGTCCATCACTTCGCGGGCCATCATTTTAAGGCCGCCGCTGAAGTCATCAAAGCTGACCTGTCCGCTGACGATAAGTATGCGGTCGTTTTCCAGCAGATGCTGGTATTTTTCCAGAGCTTCGGTGAATAACATCACCTCTAGCCGCCCGGAACGGTCATCGATGGTACAGATGCCGATACGATTGCCGCGCTTGGTGACCATAACCCTTGCAGCAATCACGAGCCCCGCAGCCGTGGTGACTTTACCACGTTCTGTCGGATGCATGTCTTTGAGCCGATAGCCGCCGACATAGCGCTCAATTTCTTTCAGATACTGGTTAATCGGGTGGCCGGTTAAGTATAAACCTAACGTTTCCCGTTCACCTTCCAGTACCGTGTGTTCAGGCCAAGGCTGACAGTTTGCATACGACTGCTCTATCTGCTCCGGCTCTTCGGCCAACACGCCGAACATATCCGCCTGACCGATAGCCTCCGCTTTCGCGTGCTGATCGGCGGCTTTTAACGCGT
Source organism: Kluyvera sp. STS39-E (assembly GCF_040932435.1). Taxonomy (NCBI): domain Bacteria; kingdom Pseudomonadati; phylum Pseudomonadota; class Gammaproteobacteria; order Enterobacterales; family Enterobacteriaceae; genus Kluyvera; species Kluyvera sp. STS39-E. The sequence goes on from NZ_JBFQGA010000007.1 coordinate 14,895, forward strand.
CACCCAGCGAATTCATCAGCGCTGCGCGGTGCGGCCCGAGTCGGTCGAACGCCCCGGACATAATCAATTTTTCTAGGACCCGGCGATTGAGCTTTTTGGTGTCGGTGCGCGCGCACAGGTCAAACAGCTCGCGGAAATAGCCCCCGTTGTTGCGCGCTTCAATGATCGCTTCAATCGGGCCTTCACCAACGCCTTTAATCGCGCCGATACCATACACGATTTCCCCGTCATGATTCACGTGGAAATGATATAAACCGGAATTGATATCTGGCGGCAGGATTTTCAACCCCATTCGCCAACACTCATCCACCAAGCCAACCACCTTCTCGGTGTTGTCCATATCGGCGGTCATCACCGCCGCCATAAACTCGGCGGGATAGTGCGCTTTCAGCCACAGTGTCTGATAGGACACTAAAGCATAGGCAGCGGAGTGGGATTTGTTAAATCCGTAACCGGCGAATTTCTCTACCAGATCGAAGATTTTCATCGCCAGTTCGCCGTCAACACCGCGACTTTTCGCCCCTTCTTCAAAGGTGCCACGCTGTTTGGCCATCTCTTCTGGCTTTTTCTTACCCATTGCACGACGCAACATATCTGCGCCGCCGAGGGTGTAGCCGGAGAGCTCCTGGGCAATCTGCATGACCTGTTCTTGATACAGGATAATGCCGTAGGTCGGTTCCAACACTGGCTTCAGGCACTCATGCTGCCACTGCACATCGGGATAAGAGATCTCTTCACGGCCGTGCTTACGGTCGATAAAGTTATCTACCATCCCTGATTGCAACGGGCCCGGACGGAACAGGGCCACGAGGGCAATCATATCTTCGAAGCAGTCAGGCTGCAGGCGTTTAATCAGATCCTTCATGCCGCGGGATTCAAGCTGGAATACCGCCGTGGTTTCCGAGCGTTGCAGCATGTCGAAGCTTTTCTTGTCATCCAGCGGGATAGCGGCAATATCCAGCGGCGGTTCACCGTTACGTTCGCGGCGGGCGTTGATCATCTCCAGCGCCCAGTTGATGATGGTGAGCGTACGCAAGCCGAGGAAGTCGAACTTCACAAGGCCGGCATATTCCACGTCGTTCTTATCGAACTGGGTAACCGGATGCAGACCCTGCTCATCGCAATAAAGCGGCGCAAAGTCGGTAATTTTGGTTGGCGCAATAACCACGCCCCCGGCGTGTTTACCGGCGTTACGAGTGACACCTTCAAGCTTGCGCGCCATGTCGATCAGCGCACGAACCTCTTCATCCGCCTCATAAATTTCTGGCAACTGAGGTTCAGCTTCAAAGGCTTTCGCCAGCGTCATGCCCGGATCTGGCGGCACCAGTTTAGAGATGCGATCGACAAAGCCATACGGATGGCCCAGTACACGGCCTACGTCACGGATAACCGCTTTCGCCGCCATGGTACCAAAGGTAATGATCTGCGATACCGCGTCACGCCCGTACATTTCTGCCACGTGGTCGATAACCTGGTCACGTTTCTCCATACAGAAGTCAACGTCGAAGTCGGGCATCGAGACACGTTCCGGGTTAAGGAAACGTTCGAACAGGAGGTCAAATTCCAGTGGGTCAAGGTCGGTGATTTTTAGCGCATATGCCACAAGCGAACCAGCACCGGAACCACGTCCTGGTCCTACCGGCACGCCGTTATCCTTCGACCACTGGATAAACTCCATTACGATCAGGAAGTAGCCGGGGAAGCCCATCTGGTTGATAACTTTAAGTTCAATCTCCAGACGTTCATCGTAAGGCGGGCGTTTCTCTGCCCGTACTTGCGGATCGGGGAACAGGAATTCCAGACGCTCTTCCAAACCTTCGTGCGATTTCGCCACGAGGAAATCCTCAGTGGTCATCTCACCGGTCGGGAACTGTGGCAGGAAGTATTCGCCGAGACGGACCGTCACGTTACAGCGTTTGGCAATTTCTACGCTATTTACCAACGCTTCCGGGATATCAGAGAACAGCTCGCACATCTCATCTTCGCTGCGCATGTATTGCTGCAAAGAGTAGTTACGCGGGCGTTTTGGGTCGTCGAGTGTGAAACCATCGTGGATAGCCACACGAATTTCGTGCGCATCAAAGTCACCTGGCTCGAGGAAACGAACGTCGTTGGTTGCCACTACCGGCAGACCGCGCGTCTCCGCTAAGCCCACCGCCGCATGCAGATAGGCTTCTTCATCTTGTCTGCCGGTACGGATAAGTTCGAGGAAATAGGCGTCAGGAAAATGCTCTTCATAAAACGCCACACACTGTTCGGCCAAGGCCATGTTACCGCGCAGCAAGGCGCGGCCAACGTCGCCCATCCGTGCGCCGGAGAGCAAAATCAGCCCTTCTTTTAATTCAACCAGCCAGTCGCGGTCGATAATCGGCCCCGCCGCACCATAGCCGCGCTGATAGGCTTTTGAAATCAGCAGCGTCAGATTCTGGTAGCCCGTGTTATTGGCCGCCAGAACGGTAAGTTGGGCCAGTTCGTCGCCGAACAGTTCGCTTTGAACATGAAAATCAGCGCCGACAATCGGTTTAATCCCGGCACCGTGGCCCGCTCCGTAGAACTTCACCAGGCCGCACAGGTTGGTAAAATCGGTGATCGCCAGTGCAGGCATACCCAATGAGGCCGCCTTTTTTACCAGCGGCCCGGTTTTTGCCAGCCCATCGATCATGGAGTAGTCGCTATGCACCCGCAGATGCACGAAACGTGGTTCAGCCATTTTTAAATTCCGGTTTACTTATCTCGACGCGTGGATCAGGACATCAGTCCCAGCGCGCGTTTGACGGGAGCAAAACTGCGTCGGTGATGCTCGGTGGCACCATATTGCGCCAGTGCCGCCAGATGCGCTGCAGTAGGATAGCCTTTGTGCTGAGCAAACCCGTACTGTGGCAGCACTTTGTCAAGCTCCGCCATTTCAGCATCTCGCGTTACTTTAGCGAGGATAGACGCCGCGCTGATCTCAGCAACCCGACTGTCGCCTTTTACGACCGCTAGGGAGGGCATCGGCAATGCTGGACAGCGATTACCGTCAATCAGCACATATTCCGGGGTAATAGACAACCCAGCCACCGCGCGCTGCATCGCCAACATGGTGGCATGCAGAATATTCAGTTCGTCGATTTCATGCGGTTCGGCACGACCCAAGCTCCAGCACAGCGCATTTGCTTTGATTTCATCAAACAGCGCCAGCCGACGTTTTTCGCTTAGCTTCTTGGAGTCATTCAAACCGATAATCGGGCGGGAAGGATCGAGGATCACCGCCGCGGTCACAACAGCCCCTATCAGCGGGCCGCGGCCGACTTCATCCACACCGGCAACTAAATGGGTATGGGGATAAACAAATTCAATCATTGTGCTAACTCCAGCACCGCATCCGCCGCTTGTTCATCCGCATTGCAGCGAATTTGCAGGTGCAGTTCGCGGAAGGTGTCATGCATGGCATGGCTAGTTCGGCCATTCGCCAGCAGGGGCTGCAGCGCCTCGGCAAGCAGCTGCGGCTGACATTCATCCTGCAGCAACTCCTTCACCAGCTCACGTCCGGCCAACAGATTCGGCAAAGAGACATAATCGGTTTTCACCAGACGTTTCGCCAGCCAGAAGGTGAACGGCTTCATACGATAGCCCACCACCATCGGACACTTGGCGAGCATACACTCAAGCGCCGCCGTACCGGAGGCCAGCAAAGCGGCATCGCTGGCAATCATCGCCTCACGCGCCATACCGTCCAGCATATGCACCGACAGGTCTGGAGCGACCTCTGCCTTAATCCGTTCAAACTGCTCGCGGCGCTTAGCATTGACCAGCGGCACAACCACTTCTAAGTCAGGGTAATGCTGACGCAGCAACTGAGCGGTTTTTAAGAAATCGGCGCTGAGCATCTCCACTTCGGCACCCCGACTGCCGGGCAGCATGGCTAGGCAGTGAACGTCATGGGCAATGCCCAGCGTATCCCGCGCGGCGTTTTTATCCGGATCCAACGGCATGGCATCTGCCATGGTATGACCGATAAAGCGGCACGGGACGTTAAATTTGTCATAAAACGCTTTTTCAAAAGGCAGAAAAGCAAGCACCAGGTCGGTGGCTCTGCCAATTTTGAAGACGCGTTTCTGTCGCCAGGCCCACACTGAGGGGCTGACGTAATGAATGGTCTTAATACCTTGCTGCTTCAAGTTACCTTCAAGCGTGATATTAAAATCGGGGGCATCGATGCCGACAAAGACGTCGGGTTTAAGATCGGTAAAGCGTTTGGTGAGATCGGCGCGGATGTGCAGCAGGCGACGCAGTCGCCCCAACACTTCGACAATGCCCATCACCGCCAGCTCTTCCATTTCGTACCAAGCTTCACAGCCTTCGGCCTGCATCAGCGGGCCAGCAACACCAACAAAACGGGCGTTGGGTACTCGCGCCTTGAGGGCGCGAATGAGACCTGCTCCAAGAATATCGCCGGAGGTTTCTCCGGCGACTAGGGCAATCGTTAAGGGACGCTGCTCAGTCATTAACGAATCAGGCCGCGCGTGGAGCGGGCGAAGAAATCGCTAAATGGCTGCACTTCCGGATACTGCTTCGCCAACTCGGCGATTTCCGGTTTAACTTCGTCCAGCGTTTTGCCACTGCGGTACAACGCTTTGTAAGCGTTACGGATAGCGGTGATCGATTCACGGCTAAAGCCACGACGCTTCAGGCCTTCGATGTTGACGCCAAACGGGGTTGCGTGGTTGCCCTGAGCAATAACGTATGGCGGAACGTCCTGAGCAACGCCAGAACAGCCGCCAACCATCACGTGCGCACCGATTGTGCAGAACTGGTGCACTGCGGTCATGCCGCCGATGATCACAAAATCATCAAGCGTTACGTGACCGGCGAGAGTGGCGTTATTCGCCAGGATGCAGCGGTCGCCTACGGTACAATCGTGCGCCACGTGGGCGTTGATCATCAGCAGGTTATCGCTGCCCACCTTCGTCAATCCACCGCCCTGTTCTGTGCCACGGTGAATGGTGACGCTTTCGCGGATGCGGTTGCGATCGCCAATTTCCACGCGAGTCGGCTCACCAGCATATTTCAGATCCTGGTTAACTTCCCCGATAGAGGCGAACTGATAGATCTCGTTATCACGGCCAATTTTGGTGTGCCCGTTAACAACAACGTGAGACTTCAGTACGGTGCCTTCGCCGATTTCGACGTTTGGCCCCACAATACAAAACGGGCCAATGTGGGCATTAGCGCCGATAACGGCACCCTCTTCCACAATGGCGGTAGGATGGATAAAGGCGGTTTTATCAATCACGGATTAGGACTCCCGGCTACGCGCACACATCATTGTCGCTTCGCAAACCACTTTACCGTCGACCAAGGCAACGCCTTTAAAGCGAGTCAGGCCACGGCGGGTTTTCTCGAAGGTGACTTCCATAATCATCTGATCGCCAGGCACGACTGGACGCTTGAAGCGCGCTTCGTCGATGCCAGCAAAGTAGTACAGCTCGCCTGGTTCCAGTTTACCAACGCTTTTAAACGCCAGAATACCGGTGGCCTGCGCCATTGCTTCCAGAATCAGCACGCCCGGTAAAATCGGCTTGCCAGGGAAGTGTCCCTGGAAAAACGGCTCATTTACGGAAACATTTTTCACTGCGCGCAGAAAACGACCTTCTTCAAAATCCAGCACGCGATCGACCAGTAAGAACGGGAAGCGGTGTGGCAGAAGTTCTAAAATCTCTTCAATGTGCAGAGTATGAGTGTCAGTTGTCAAAATACTCTTCCTGTCAAAAATATACTAAGGGGCAATAATAACACGGCCTGCCGGATTACAAGAATGCCGACAGGCCGGGAAACGAAAGGCGATAAGATGAAATTTAGTCTTGATTATTCAGCTTGCGTTCCAAAGCCTTGAGACGCTTGCTCATTTCATCAATATTCATCACCAGTGCGGCCGTTTTGCGCCACGCCTTATTCGGCTGGAGCGGGATACCAGATGAATACACGCCAGGTTCGGTAATTGGACGCATCACCATACCCATACCGGTTACGGTGACCTTGTCGCAAATTTCCATATGACCGTTAATCACGCTGGCACCGCCAATCATGCAGTAACGACCAATTTTAAGGCTACCGGCCATGATAACACCGCCCGCAACCGCGGTATTGTCGCCAATCACCACGTTGTGCGCAATCTGGCACTGGTTATCAATAATAACACCGTTACCAATTTGCGTGTCGTCAAGCGCACCACGGTCGATAGTCGTACATGCGCCGATCTCTACGCGATCGCCAATGATCACGCGGCCAAGCTGAGGAATTTTCACCCAGTTGCCACGATCGTTGGCGTAGCCAAAACCATCAGAACCAATTACGGTGCTAGATTGGATCAAGCAATTCTCACCGATCTCGACTTCATGGTAAATGGTTACGTTCGCCCACAGGCGTGAACCAGCACCAATTTTGGTCTTTTTACCAACAAAACACCCCGCCCCAATCACAACGTTATCGCCAAGCACAACATCTGATTCAATAACGGCATTCGCGCCGATAGAGACATTGTTGCCAAGCGTGGCCGAAGGACTCACAACCGCGCTCGGGGCGATATCCTGCGCCGGCTGTGGCGTGGTATCTAAAATTTGCGCCATACGTGCGTAGGTCAGGTAGGGATTCTTCACTACCAGCGCTGCGCCTTTGGCAAAAGGCAGTAAATCTTGCGTCAGGACAATCGCCGACGCTTCGCAAGCGGACAGGTGTTCACGGTACTTAGGGTTAACCAAGAACGTGACATGACCCGCCTTAGCGGATTGCATGGACGCGACAGCGGTGATGACGATATCGCCATCACCGTGTAATTCCGCATCCAACTGCTGAGCTAAATCAGCCAGTCGAATTGAAGGCATTACTTATTTAACCTGTTTCAGTACATCAGCGGTGATGTCTTTCACATCGCTGCTGTTGAATGCAACGGCGTTAGCGTCAACCACCAGGTCGATGCTCTGGCTAGCAGCAACGGATTTCACAGCGGTCTGGATACGAGTAACCAGTTTGCCACGTTCTTCGTTGGTACGACGCTGACGATCCTGCTCGAAGGACTGTGCTTTCTGAGAGAAAGACTGGCGCTGTGCAGAGATGTCTTTTTCCAGCTTGGTGCGATCGGCACCAGCTTTCATAGACTGCAGACGCTGCATTTTAGACTGCAGGTCGCCTTCCATACGCTGAAGTTCGCCAGCACGGCCTTTGAATTCGTTTTCCAGGGTGCTGGAAACGCCGGTTTTCTGTGCAACTTGCTGGAACAGGTTACCCATATTAACAATTGCAATTTTGTCTGCTGCCTGAGCAGATGCGGCCATTGCTAAACCCAGACCTGCTGCGACTAACCACTTTTTCACAATAATACTCCTTACCATCCCATATGTACCCGAGGGTACTGTTCTTTTGGTGGCCCGGGGGCCACCTTGACGCTATCGCCTTATGCCAGCAAAACTAAACTGAACGTGCATTCCATTGCAATGAGCAATTACCAAGTTTTACCAATGTTAAACTGGAACTGCTCAGATTTATCTCCAGTATATTTCTTATACGGCTGGGCGTAGGAGAAGACCAACGGCCCTAATGGGGACATCCATTGTAATGCGATACCTGCGGACATACGGATATTGCTCGGATCGCTATAGTCAGGAACGCCTGCCGCTTTCATTGAGGCCGTATTCTGCCAGTTTGTATCCCAAACGGTACCGGCATCCCAGAAGAAGGAGGTACGGACCGAGTTCGCATACTTATCGCTAATAAATGGCGTTGGTACAATCAGCTCAAGGCTTGCAACAGCCATGGCGTTACCACCGACAGCATCATCAGACTTACAGAAGCTATTAGGCCCGCTAGGCTGGTCACAGTTATCCAAACCTGATGCGCCATAGTAAACCGCTTTAGGACCGATGGTGTTGGACTGGAAACCACGCACGGTGCTTGAACCACCGGCATAGAAGTTTTCATAGAACGGCAGTTCTTTGCTGCCAATCCCGTCACCGTAGCCCCACTTGGTACGACCCAGAACCACCCACTGATGGTCATCATCAATTGGGAAGTAGGACGCCGTATCCATGGTCACTTTGTAGAACTCGTTATCGGAGCCTGGGATCGTGACTTTACCGTTCAGGTTGACGCGCGAACCGTCCGTCGGGAAGTAACCGCGGTCAAGTTTGTTATACGTCCAACCGTAGTTGAAGGTGAAGTCGTTTGCCGAGAACCCGTTATCGTCGCTGGTTTTACCTGCCGTCTGGCCGATAGAGTCCAGATAACGCCACATCGCCACCTGCGGTTCCATGTTGGACAGGTCGTTGTGGACATAGCCCAGACCCGCACGCAGTGAGTTGTATTCGTTAATCGGGAAGCCTAACGTCCCATCTACACCATAACTTTTGTTGGTATATGAGGAGAGGTCTGCATCATCAGCTTTAAAGTCATTGTAGAAGACACGACCACCAAGGCTAACGCCATCAACCGTAAAGTACGGGTTGGTCACAGAAAGCTCTGTATAGGTCTGGTAGTCGTTCTTGGTACCGTTAATACCGACAGAGTAACCGGTACCTAACCAGTTATCCTGCTGAACGCCCGCCTGGAAGCTCACGCCACTTTCCGTACCGTAACCGATACCAAAGTTGAAGCTACCGGTGTTACGTTCTTTCACCTTGTAGACAACGTCTACTTGGTCCGGGCTGCCCGGTACACGCTGGGTATCGGTATCGACAGTTTCAAAGTAGCCCAGACGGTTCAGACGATCTTTACCCTGGTCAACTAAATCACCGCCCAACCATGCCCCTTCCATCTGGCGCATTTCGCGACGCAGGACGGCGTCTTTGGAAGTGTCGTTACCTTCGAAGCGAATGTTGCGCACGTAGAAACGGTTACCCGCATCAACGTTGATGTGCAGCTTAACGGTTTTATCCGTGTCGTTAATTTCCGGCTGCGACTGTACGCGCGGATAGGCATAGCCATAGCGACCAAGAAGTTTCTTAATGTTATCTTCCATTTTGGTCACTTTCGCGCCGTTATACAGCTCGCCCGGCTCGATCTTGGTCAGCCCTTCGATTTCAGCCGAATGCCCTGCCAGATTCCCCGTCACCTGCACGCCAGACAGTTTGTACTGGTCGCCTTCGGTGATGTTAACGGTGATGTAGATGCCTTTTTTATCTGGCGTCAGGCTCACCTGCGTGGAATCGATGTTGAAACGAGCATAGCCACGATCTAAGTAGTAGCTACGGAGGGTTTCAAGGTCACCCGCCAGCTTCTGTTTCTGGTATTTACGATCGCCAACCACGTTCCACCACGGCACTTCATCGCGCAGTTGGAAAGTAGAAATCAGATCTTCCGTGCTGAACGCATGGTTACCCACGATATTGATCTGCTGGATCTTCGCGGAAACCCCTTCTTGGAAGACCAACTTCAGGTCGACACGGTTACGCGGCAACGGTGTGACCACCGCCTTCACGCTCGCGCTATATTTACCGACGCTGTAGTAGAAATCTTCCAGCCCTTTCTCGATATCGGAGAGGGTTGTACGATCGAGGGATTCACCAACGCGGACACCAGAAGCTTCAAGGTTTTGCTTGAGCATGTCATCTTTCACCGATTTGTTACCGGAGAAAGTGATGCTGGCAATCGTTGGGCGTTCTTTGACCTGTACCAATAACACATCGCCATCTCTCAGGACGCGCACGTCCTCAAAGTTGCCCGTCGCAAACAGGGCGCGAATAGTGTTACTGATGTCATCATCAGTGACGGTATCGCCAGGACGTACTGGCATACTGAGAAGAGCCGCACCAACAGCGACTCGCTGCAAGCCTTCGAAATGAATATCTTTCACCACGAACCCGTCAGCACCGTATACGGTCGCGCTGCTAAACAGCAGCGTCGCTATAAGCAACTTTTTCATCGCCATCGTTATTATGCGTTCTTCCTAACTATCTCTCTTACAACCGAGAGAAATCATTGAAAAGTGCAAGCCCCATTAACAGCATCAGCAATACAGAGCCGATACGATAACTAAAGTCTTGAACTCGCTCGGATACCGGGCCGCCTTTTAGCTTCTCAATCGCTAAAAACAGCAAATGTCCCCCATCTAATACGGGGAGCGGGAACAGGTTGATTATGCCTAAATTCACGCTGATGAGCGCGAGAAACATCAGGTAGTAAATCAGCCCAAACTCCGCAGACATCCCAGCCCCTTGGGCGATAGAAATCGGCCCACTGAGGTTGTTCAGTTTGACGTCACCGGTTATCAATTTTCCCAGCATACTGACCGTCAGCTTCATCAACTGCCCGGTTTTTTCCGTGGCTTCGACAATCGCACTGAAGGGCCCATACTGGCGCACTGTTTTGTATTCCTCAGGCAGCGGGATAATTTTTGGCACTATCCCTGCAAACCCTTCCACCTTTCCGCTACCGTGTTTTGTATCTGGTATCAGAGTTAAAGACAAGGGACTCCCCTGCCTTTCGATCCCCAGCTGCAACGCCTTGCCCGGATTATCACGCACCAGCGTAACAAACGTCAGCCATTGCGTCAGCGGTTGACCGTTGACTGTAACGATCCGATCGCCGACTTGTAAACCAGCTTTACGTGCCGCAGAGTCAGATTGCACCTCTGCAAGTACTGGCTCAATCTGTGCGCTGCGGGGACGAATCCCCAGCGAGGTCACCGGATCTTGTTTATCTGGCTCGAACGCCCAGTGACGCAGGTCGAGGATTCTATCCTGTCGCTGGTCACTCCCGAAAGGGGCAACGGTGAGAGTGGTGCTTTCGTCACCGATTTTAGCCACTAACGCCATACGCACAGCTTCCCAGTCAGGCGTTTCGATACCATCAACTGCTTTTAGTTCCGTGCCTGGTGCAATTTGTGCTTCCGCTGCGATCGAATTGGCGGTTATTTCACCAACAACCGGACGAACACCAGGGACACCGATGATAAACACCAGCCAGTAGGCGAAGATAGCAAAGAGGAAGTTAGCGATGGGGCCGGCGGCAATCACGGCAGCGCGCTGGCCGACCGTTTTGTTATTGAACGCCATGTGGCGCAATTCAGGGGCTACCGCATCGACGCGTTCGTCGAGCATTTTGACATAGCCACCGAGAGGGATAAGTGCGACAACAAATTCGGTGCCGCGTTTATCAACGCGGCGCCATAACGCTTTACCAAAACCAATAGAGAAGCGTTCTACACGGATGCCACAGCGCCGAGCAACCCAGAAATGACCAAATTCGTGTACAGTGATCAATACCCCTAACGCGATAATAAAAGCGGCTAGGTTCCAGAGAATGCTCAGCATAAGTCCATCCGTTAAATCGTCCTGAATACCAGTAGCAGCAGGCAGGCAAAGACAGGAACCGCCGCCGTCAGGCTGTCAATTCGGTCAAGTATCCCACCGTGACCTGGGATCAGATGCCCGCTGTCTTTAATCCCTGCTTCACGCTTGAACATGCTCTCAGTGAGATCGCCCAATACGGAAGCCAGCGCGGCAATGATGGAACAGGTTAACAGGACGGATGGTGCAACGTCCAGATTAGCCCATACTCCATAGGCCCAGGAAATCACCGCAGCGGTAACCAGACCACCAATAAAGCCCTGCCAGGTTTTCCCCGGCGAAACTTTCGGTGCTAGCTTATGTTTGCCAAACAGCTTACCAAACATGTACGCCCCGGAGTCCGCGCCCCATACGAGGATCATGACGTAAAGCAGCCACAACGCTCCGCTGTAATGATTTTCGTCATAATGCCAAGAGCGAAGCGCCAGCATGCCCCAGAAGAATGGGACAATTGTGACGATACCGAAAATCAGACGTAACGCCTTTGACTGACGCCAAAATGCGGCAGACGCAGGGTAAGAAAGGACGAGAACCAGTGCCACAACCCACCAGACAAGGGAGCCCCAAAGCGACACTTCCACGACCGGTTGGTGGATATTATGATGATATTCCGGAATCAAAAACAGCATCACCGCCAGCAGTAGGCCACACAATACCGCCAACCACACGCGCTGAGAGCGCGAGGTGAAACCGCTAAATTGCCCCCATTCCCATGCCGCCAGCATACAGACAACCAGCGTAACAATGGCAAAGCCGCCGGGCGGCAGCAAAAACAAGGCTGCAATTACAACCGGTATTAAAATCAATGCAGAAATCAGGCGATACTTCAGCAAAAGCTACCCCCATCAGGCTTTGTCGCCACCAGGCTCGGTGCCGCCGAAACGTCGCTCTCGATTAGCAAAAGCATGCAGCGCACCCTCAAAGTCTTGTTCATCGAAATCGGGCCAAAGAACATCTGTAAAGTAAAGTTCAGCATAGGCAATTTGCCAGATAAGAAAGTTACTGATCCGATGTTCTCCCCCGGTCCTAATCACTAAATCTACGGGAGCCAGTTCATGCATGCAGATCTGCTGATTCAGCAGTTCTTCACTAATTTGATCGGGGCGAAGTTCCCCTTCCTGGACCTGTTCGGCTAAGCGCTGAACTCCCTGAATAATATCCCATCGACCGCCGTAATTAGCAGCGATGTTCAATGTTAACCCCGTGTTTTTCTCCGTCAGCGCCTCCGCTTTACGGATCCGCTCTTGCAGGCGTGAATTAAATCGACGGGTATCGCCAATAATTCGCAGCCGAACGTTATGGCGGTGCAGGCTTTTTACTTCACTGTCCAGAGCCCAGACGAACAGCTCCATCAACGCACTCACCTCTTGTTCAGGGCGATTCCAGTTTTCACTGCTGAATGCGTATAACGTTAGTGCCTCAATACCATGACTCGCAGCGTAGGCTACAGCACGGCGTACAGATTTCGCCCCGGCTTTGTGTCCAAAGGCGCGAATCTTACCTTGCTTTTTCGCCCAGCGGCCATTGCCATCCATAATGATCGCCACATGACGGCAACCGTGGGTGGACAAGTTCTCGCTGGTTGGTTGATTAGCAGACAACATAACGCGTTTTTAATCCATGAAAAGGGATGAGCGGTACCCTGAAATACAGCTATACACTTTATCCTTCAGGCAACCCTGACGAATTTTACGTATCTTTGTGTCGCAAAAAAGCCGTGCTAAATCACGGCTATCCCGATAGCAAAGCCAAAACGCAGTGCTACTAAGTGGCGCAGACTATATCACTGAAGCCAGATGCTCACAAATGCCGTGATGGGTTTGGATACTGATTCTGCTCTCATTACCGGATAAAATGCGTCACCTGCATTGCCGCTTCCACGCGCGCGCTAGCATCAATCTCCAGAACCGCCTCCACGCTCTGAGGTTCGTTGAGGTCGAGGTGTTCCAGCACGGCTAGGTTAACGGCGGCAATATCGGTGAAGCGAATTTGCCCATCAAGGAATGCCGCAACGGCAATCTCGTTTGCCGCATTCAGCGCGGTAGTCGCCGCTTGTCCCTGCTCGAAGGCATCCATCGCCAGCTTCAGGCACGGATAACGCGCATAATCTGGCTCGCTAAAGCTCAGAGAGCCCATCTTGCAGAAGTCCAGCGGCTTAGCGCCGGAAACGACACGGTTTGGCCAAGCCATGGTATTCGCAATTGGCGTCCGCATATCAGGCTCACCCAACTGCGCCAGCACGCTTCCGTCCTGATATCGCACCATTGAATGAATCACCGATTGAGGATGAATCAGTACTTCCATCTGCTGCGCTGATGCATTAAACAGCCAGCGGGCTTCGATGTATTCCAGACCTTTATTCATCATGGTGGCCGAGTCGACGGAGATTTTACGTCCCATCGACCAATTCGGATGACGACAAGCTTGATCGGGCGTCATTGCGCGCAGTTCAGCAATTGGCGTTTCACGGAACGGGCCACCTGATCCGGTTAGCAGAATGGATGACACTCCATGCTGCGCCAAATCAGCGTACCCTAAGTCACGCTGAAAGCTTTGCGGCAAACTCTGAAAGATGGCGTTATGTTCACTATCAACCGGCAACAGTTGCGCATTGTGCTGCTTGACTGCCTCAAGGAACAGACGCCCGCAGGTCACTAACGACTCTTTATTCGCCAGCAGAATCACTTTGCCGGCACGGATTGCCGCCAGCGTCGGCAACAGGCCAGCTGCGCCGACAATCGCCGCCATGACCTGATCGACGTCATCCAGTGCCGCCACATCGCACGCAGCCTGCTGACCGCTTAATACTTCGGTCTGGCTACCCTGTTCGCGCAATGCCAGCTTTACGGCGTGGGCGCTAACTGCGTCATCCATCACCGCATAGCGCGGAGCAAACTCCAAGCACTGTTCAACCATACGCTCGACGTTTTTACCCGCCACCAGCGCGGCCACCGCGAATTTATCGGGGTTATGGCGCACGACGTCCAGCGTGTTGCAGCCAATCGAACCGGTTGAGCCCAGTACAGTTAATCGCTTCATGAGAGATCCCAGATGGATAAAAAGCAAAACGCCGCCAGCAAAGCAGTTACGCTTCCTGTACGGCGTTAATCGCACAACCTACACAGTCTTAGAACTGCATCAGCTCAGCTTCTTTGTCTGCCAGCGCCGCATCAACTTTCTTGATAGCTGCGTCAGTCATTTTCTGCACGTCTTCCTGAGAACGGCGATCGTCATCTTCGCTGATCTCTTTATCTTTCAGCAGCGCCTTCACTTTGTCGTTCGCATCACGACGAACGTTACGCACGGAAACGCGCGCCTGTTCTGCTTCGCCACGAACGATTTTGGTCAGGTCTTTACGACGCTCTTCGGTCAGTGCCGGCAGCGGAACACGGATGTCGGTGCCTGCAGAGCTTGGGTTCAGACCCAAGTCGGAAGCCATAATCGCTTTTTCAACGGCCGGGCCCAAAGAGCGGTCAAACACGTTGATTTTCAGCGTACGGGAATCTTCTACGGTTACACTTGCCAGCTGACGCAGCGGCGTAGGGGTGCCGTAATACTCAACCACAATGCCGTCCAGCAGGCTAGGAGAAGCACGACCCGTGCGAATTTTGCTGATTTGGGTTTTGAACGCTTCTACGCATTTTTCCATGCGTACTTCAGCATCTTTTCTGATATCGCTAATCACGTTACGAATCCTTGAAAACTAGTCTCAGTCAGACCATGGCGCATTACAACGAATGCGCTAAGTATAGTCTCGTATAATTCAGGCCACAGAATATCTAAATTCGGCCGGGCAAAGGCGAATCTTACCCGGAAATGGCCGCAACGGAAATTATTCCGTAATCAAAGTGCCTTCTTTTTCGCCCATGACCACGCGACGCAGTGCGCCCGGTTTGTTCATGTTAAATACGCGAATTGGCAATTTATGGTCACGGGCTAGCGTAAAGGCTGCCAGATCCATGACTTTCAGTTCTTGTTCCAGCACGTCGCTGTAGGACAGCTGCTCGTACATGGTGGCAGACGGATCTTTCGCCGGGTCTGCGGTGAATACGCCGTCAACTTTGGTTGCTTTCAGCACCACATCGGCTTCGATTTCGATGCCGCGCAGGCAGGCTGCGGAGTCGGTGGTAAAGAACGGGTTGCCGGTACCGGCGGACAGAATCACGACGCGGTTGTTACGCAGCAGGCTGATAGCCTCTGCCCAGCTGTAGTTGTCGCACACGCCGTTCAGCGGAATTGCTGACATCAGACGAGCGTTCACATAGGCGCGATGCAGTGCGTCACGCATTGCTAGGCCGTTCATTACCGTTGCCAGCATGCCCATGTGGTCGCCCACTACGCGGTTCATACCCGCTTTTGCCAGCCCTGCGCCACGGAACAGGTTGCCACCACCAATGACGACACCCACCTGGATGCCCAGCTCAACAAGTTCTTTAATTTCCTGCGCCATGCGGTCAAGAATACTTGCGTCAATACCGAAGCCTTCAGTCCCCTGCAATGCTTCACCGCTAAGCTTAAGCAGAATACGTTTGTAGACAGGTTTTGCGTTGGTAGCCATTTTCTTTCCTGAGAGTGTCACGAATGGGATGGTAAAAATTCAGGTGACATCATGCGATCCTTGCCAATAAGCCCCTATAGGAGCTGGCTGATTTCCACATGACGATTTTCATTACTGCATACATCGGTACTGCACAAAAGAGAGCCGCCCTTAGGCGGCTCCTTTAAGCCATTAAGACTTTTTAGACATTGCAGCAACTTCTGCTGCGAAGTCGTTTTCGACTTTCTCGATGCCTTCGCCCACTTCAAAGCGGATGAAGCCAGTCACGTCAGCGTTGTGCTCTTTCAGCAGTTGGCCAACGTTTTTGCTTGGGTCCATAACGAAAGGCTGACCGGTCAGGGAGACTTCACCGGTGAATTTCTTCATGCGGCCTTCAACCATTTTCTCAGCGATTTCTTTCGGCTTACCAGACTGCATCGCGATGTCCAGCTGTACCTGGTATTCTTTCTCTACCACGTCAGCAGATACGTCTTCTGGCTTAACGAATTCTGGTTTGCTTGCAGCAACGTGCATTGCCAGGTGTTTAACCAGCTCTTCATCAGCGCCTTTAGCCGCAACCAGAACACCGATGCGAGCACCGTGCTGGTAGTTGCCCAGAACGTCGCCTTCCAGGATTGCAACGCGACGGATGTTGATGTTTTCACCGATTTTAGCAACCAGTGCAACACGCTCTTCTTCGAACTGTGCTTTCAGGACTTCAACGTCAGTCACTTTGCCAGCAACAGCTGCGTCCAGAACTTTGTCTGCGAACGCCTGGAAACCACCGTCTTTAGCAACGAAGTCAGTCTGGCAGTTAACTTCCAGAATCACGCCGAAGTTGCCTTCGATTTTGGTTTTGATCACGCCGTCAGCAGCAACGTTGCCTGCTTTTTTAGCTGCTTTGATCGCGCCAGATTTACGCATGTTTTCGATTGCCAGCTCGATGTCGCCGTTAGCTTCAGTCAGTGCTTTTTTGCAATCCATCATGCCTGCGCCAGTACGCTCACGCAGCTCTTTTACCAGGGATGCGGTAATTTCAGCCATTCTAAAATCCTCGGAAGATTTGATCTGCCCGGCAAAACCGCACAGATTTAAAAGTAAAAAAGGGGGCCATAGACAGGCCCCCTAACCAAACGTGATACTACCTGGTCTATAAGGGCTCTAACGAGCGTGCCTTATTACTCAGCTTCTACGAAGCTTTCTTCAGCCTGGGAAGCCAGGTCAGAAGAACGGCCTTCGCGAACGGTAGCCGCTACAGCGCTCAGGTACAGGGTTACAGCACGGATTGCATCGTCGTTACCAGGGATAACGAAGTCAACGCCATCTGGATCAGAGTTGGTATCAACGATAGAGAATACTGGGATACCCAGGTTGTTCGCTTCTTTGATAGCAATGTGCTCGTGGTCAGCATCGATTACGAACAGTGCGTCCGGCAGGCCGCCCATGTCTTTGATACCGCCCAGGCTGTTTTCCAGTTTCTCAAGCTCACGAGTACGCATCAGCGCTTCTTTCTTGGTCAGCTTTTCGAAAGTACCGTCCTGAGACTGAGTTTCCAGATCTTTCAGACGTTTGATGGACTGACGAACCGTTTTCCAGTTAGTCAGCATACCGCCCAACCAGCGATGGTTCACGAAGAACTGGTCGCAGCTGTTAGCAGCATCTTTCACAGCTTCGCTTGCAGCGCGTTTAGTACCAACAAACAGAATCTTACCTTTACGGGAAGAGATCTTGCTCAGCTCAGCCAGGGCTTCGTTGAACATTGGTACAGTTTTCTCAAGGTTGATGATGTGAACTTTGTTACGAGCGCCGAAGATGAAAGGCTTCATTTTCGGGTTCCAGTAACGGGTCTGGTGACCAAAGTGAACACCAGCCTTGAGCATGTCGCGCATGGAAACAGTTGCCATGGTAAAAACCTCTATAGATAAAGTTGGGGTTAAGCCTCCACGTATCCCATGTTACCGACCCCTAAGGGCACCCCGGAACATGTGTCGATACGTGTGTGTTATTTACACAAAGTGAGATTTGTCGCTTCCGGCCAAAACAATGAACGGAAGTTCGGCGCGCTTTATACCATAAAAGCGGCGAAGACACCAACAGTTGTTGTTGTTCCGCAGGGCACGAAAGGCGAAGTTCAGAATCATTCTCAATTTGGCAGGGATGGCTCCTGGCTGTTAACATTGACAACACTAATACTCAATTATTGTCGAAAAAATCGACACTGATGGACATATTCCATGGCTATTTCTATTAAGACCCCTGAAGATATTGAAAAAATGCGCGTTGCCGGCCGTTTAGCCGCTGAAGTGCTGGAAATGATTGAACCGCACGTCAAACCTGGCGTCACCACCGGTGAATTGGATCGCATCTGTAACGATTATATTGTCAACGAGCAGAAAGCCATCTCCGCATGCCTGAACTATCACGGCTTCCCGAAATCGGTCTGCATCTCGATTAACGAAGTGGTGTGTCACGGTATTCCGGATGATGAAAAGCATCTGAAAGACGGCGACATCGTCAATATCGACGTCACCGTCATCAAAGATGAGTTCCACGGCGACACCTCGAAAATGTTTATCGTCGGCAAACCGACGATCCTCGGCGAGCGTCTGTGCCGCGTGACCAAAGAGAGCCTGTACGTCGCGCTGAGAATGGTGAAGCCAGGCGTTAACCTGCGCGAAATTGGCGCAGCTATCCAGAAATTCGTCGAAGCAGAAGGTTTCTCCGTGGTGCGCGAATACTGTGGACACGGCATCGGTCGCGGCTTCCACGAAGAACCGCAGGTACTGCACTACGACTCACGCGAAACCGACGTGGTATTAAAGCAGGGCATGACCTTCACCATCGAACCGATGGTGAACGCCGGCAAGAAAGAAATCCGTACCATGAAAGATGGCTGGACGGTAAAAACCAAAGACCGTAGCTTGTCTGCACAGTACGAGCATACTATTGTGGTAACCGACAACGGCTGCGAAATACTGACGTTACGCAAGGATGACACCATCCCGGCGATAATCTCGCACAACGAATAACGAAAAGCCGGCGATTGCCGGCTTTTTTTATGGGTGATAGTTTTTTCTTATGGGTGGTCTGATGACGAACTCCTTACCTGAACTGGCATGCGCAATTCACCCCACCCTGCCTAATCAGCCGGAAAACCCGGTGGATTGGCCACAGGACACGCTGAACTGCGTGGAGATTAAAACTCGCCTCGATAATTTTCAGCGTTGGCTAGGGGAAGCATTCGACAGCGGGATCTCCGCAGAGCAATTGGTTGAGGCCCGCACTGAGTTTATTGACCAACTCCTTCAACGCCTATGGCTGTTATACGGTTTTGGTGAAGTCGAAGATGCCGCCCTAGTTGCCGTTGGCGGCTATGGCCGTGGCGAACTGCATCCGCTGTCCGACGTTGATTTGCTAATCCTAAGCCGCCAAAAACTGCCCGATGAGCAGGCGCAAAAAATTGGCGAACTGCTGACGCTGCTTTGGGATCTCAAGCTGGAAGTCGGCCATAGCGTACGAACGTTAGAAGAGTGCTTGCTGGAAGGGCTATCGGATTTAACCGTCGCCACCAACCTCATTGAATCCCGCCTGCTGATTGGCGACGTTGCGCTATTCCTCGAACTGCAAAAAAACGTCTTCAGCGAGGGCTTCTGGCCGTCAGAAACCTTCTTCCCAGCCAAGGTCGCCGAACAGGAAGCCCGCCACCAGCGCTACCATGGCACTAGCTACAATCTCGAGCCAGACATCAAAAGCAGCCCCGGCGGCCTGCGGGATATTCACACCATTCAGTGGGTCGCGCGTCGCCACTTTGGCGCCACCTCGCTTGATGAAATGGTCAGCTTTGGCTTCCTAACCGAAGCGGAACGTAACGAGCTAAACGAATGTCTACATCTGCTGTGGCGCATTCGTTTTGCTCTGCATCTTGAGCTTAATCGCTACGATAACCGTCTGCTGTTCGACCGCCAACTGAGCGTGGCGCAGCGGCTGAAATATGCCGGTGAAGGCAATCAGCCTATCGAACACATGATGAAGGACTTCTACCGCGTCACCCGCCGGGTGGGCGAGCTTAATCACATGCTGTTGCAGCTGTTCGATGAAGCCATTCTCGCGCTGACCGAAGATGAAAAACCACGGGCTATCGATGACGATTTCCAACTGCGTGGCACGCTGATTGACCTGCGCGACGACACGTTATTCATCCGTGAGCCGCAGGCCATTCTGCGGATGTTCCACATCATGGTGCGTAACAGCAGCATTACCGGTATTTACTCGACCACGTTGCGGCATCTACGCCATGCTCGCCGCCACCTGAGTCAACCGCTGTGCTATATCCCGGAAGCCCGCGAGTTGTTCCTGAGCATGCTGCGTCATCAAGGCGCCGTCAGCCGTGGTTTGCTGCCCATGCATCGCCACAGCGTGCTGTGGGCCTACATGCCGCAGTGGTCGCATATTGTTGGGCAGATGCAGTTCGATCTATTCCACGCTTATACCGTGGATGAACACACCATCCGCGTGTTGCTGAAGCTGGAAAGTTTTGCCCGTGAGGAGACCCGCCCGCGTCACCCGCTGTGCGTCGATCTCTGGCCACGGTTGAACCACCCAGAGTTGATTCTGATTGCCGCGTTGTTCCACGACATCGCGAAAGGCCGCGGCGGTGACCACTCGGTGCTGGGCGCTCAGGACGTGCTCAAATTTGCCGAGCTGCACGGTCTGAACTCACGTGAAACCCAGTTAGTTGCATGGCTGGTGCGCCAGCATCTGCTGATGTCAGTCACCGCCCAGCGGCGTGACATTCAGGACCCGGAAGTGATTAAACAGTTCGCCGAAGAGGTGCAGACTGAGCATCGTTTGCGCTTCCTCGTGTGTCTGACGGTGGCGGACATCTGCGCGACCAATGAAACCCTGTGGAATAGCTGGAAGCAGAGCCTGTTGCGCGAACTCTACTTCGCGACCGAAAAACAGCTGCGCCGTGGCATGCAGAACACGCCGGATATGCGCGAGCGCGTACGCCATCATCAAATGCAGGCGCTGGCGCTGCTGCGGATGGACAATATCAATGAGGAAGCGCTGCACCAAATCTGGAACCGCTGTCGCGCCAACTACTTTGTTCGCCATACGCCAAATCAGCTGGCATGGCATGCCCGCCACCTGCTCAAGCATGATCTCAATCAGCCGATGATCCTGCTGAGCCCGCAGGCCACGCGTGGCGGCACAGAAATCTTTATTTGGAGCCCTGATCGCCCTTACCTCTTTGCCGCCGTCTGCGCCGAACTCGACCGCCGCAACCTTAGCGTGCACGATGCGCAGATCTTCACCACCCGCGACGGCATGGCAATGGACTCGTTTATCGTGCTTGAGCCGGACGGCAGTCCGCTCTCCAGCGATCGCCATGAGGCCATTCGTTTGGGGCTTGAACAGGCGATTACCCAGCGCAGCTGGCAGGCACCACAACCGCGCAGGCAAGCGGCAAAACTGCGTCACTTCTCGGTCGATACCGAAGTCAATTTCCTGCCGACCCATACCGACAAACGGTCGTTCCTGGAACTGATTGCGCTCGATCAGCCGGGCCTGCTCGCACGTGTTGGACAGGTGTTCGCCGACCTCGGTATTTCACTTCACGGGGCGAGAATTACGACAATTGGTGAACGAGTAGAAGATTTATTTATAATCGCCACCGCCGACCGGCGTGCCCTTAATAATGTGCTGCAACAAGAAGTGCAACAACGGTTGACAGCAGCCCTCAATCCAAACGATAAAGGGTAACGATTTTTTATTAGTAAATGGAAAGAGTAAACAATGCAGCAATTACAGAACGTTATTGAGTCCGCCTTTGAGCGTCGCGCCGACATCACGCCGGCAAATGTGGATACCGTAACCCGCGAAGCGGTGAATCAGGTTATTTCTCTGCTGGATTCCGGTGCGCTGCGTGTCGCTGAAAAAATCGATGGCCAGTGGGTCACTCACCAATGGCTAAAGAAAGCGGTTCTGCTCTCTTTCCGTATTAACGATAACCAGGTTATCGACGGTGCAGAAAGCCGCTACTTCGATAAAGTACCAATGAAATTCGCTGACTACGACGAAGCGCGTTTCCAGAAAGAAGGTTTCCGCGTGGTACCACCGGCAGCCGTACGCCAGGGCGCATACATCGCGCGCAACACCGTGCTGATGCCATCCTATGTGAACATCGGCGCATACGTTGACGAAGGTTCCATGGTTGATACCTGGGCGACCGTCGGCTCCTGTGCGCAGATTGGTAAAAACGTTCACCTGTCCGGCGGCGTCGGCATCGGTGGCGTTCTGGAACCACTGCAGGCTAACCCAACCATCATTGAAGACAACTGCTTCATCGGCGCACGTTCCGAAGTTGTAGAAGGCGTGATTGTTGAAGAAGGTTCCGTTATCTCCATGGGCGTGTACCTGGGCCAGAGCACCAAAATCTACGACCGTGAAACTGGCGAAGTCTTCTACGGCCGCGTACCTGCGGGCTCCGTGGTGGTGTCCGGCAACCTGCCATCAAAAGACGGCAAGTACAGCCTGTACTGCGCAGTTATCGTGAAGAAAGTGGATGCGAAAACCCGCGGCAAAGTGGGCATCAACGAACTGCTACGTACCATCGATTAATACGATGTGTAAAAGCGGGGGCTACCCCGCTTTTTTTTATTCGTAAGCTGGCGGAAAATGATTTTTTCGTTAATTATTCAATAGTTAATTTAGATCAAGGGTGCCGCTATGTACGATAATCTGAAAAGTTTGGGCATTACCAATCCCGATGAAATCGATCGTTACAGCCTCCGGCAGGAAGCCAATAACGATATCCTAAAAATCTATTTCCAGAAGGATAAAGGGGAATTTTTCGCCAAGAGCGTGAAGTTCAAGTATCCACGCCAACGTAAAACCGTGGCCGCCGATGGCGTAGGACAAGGTTTTAAAGAGGTGCAGGAAATCAGCCCTAACCTCCGCTATGTGATTGATGAATTGGATCAAATCTGCCAGCGCGATCGTACCGAAGTCGACCTCAAGCGTAAGATCCTAGACGATCTGCGTCATCTGGAAAGCGTCGTCACCAATAAGATCAGTGAAATTGAAGCCGATCTGGAAAAACTGACGCGTAAGTAACAGCGTATGATGTGTTCGTAGGCCGGGTAAGGCGACGCCGCCACCCGGCATTTTTGCCTGATGGCGCGACGCTTATCAGGCCTACGGGGTGTCTGAGCCGTGTAGGCCGGATAAGGCCACGCCGCCATCCGGCAATGTGCGCGGTGGAGCCTGATAGCGCTACGCTTATCAGGCCTACGCGGCACGTTTACCTACCGCTGCTCATCCAGTTGTAAGGCGATATACAGCAACAGCCTGTCGTCAAAATTCCCCAGATCCAACCCCGTCAGCTCCGAAATTCGATTCAACCGATACTCCAACGTATTACGGTGAATAAACAGCGCCTTCGAAGTCGCCAGCGGCTGGACGTTGTGGCGAAACCACGCGGCCAGCGTCCGACGCAGCAGGCCGTTATTATCCATCGCTTTCAAACGCATAAGCGGGCGCGAGAGTTCATTGGCCTGCCAGCCGCCCCGCAGACTATCCAGTAGCACCGGCAGCATCAAATCCTGATAAAAATAGCTGCGACTCTCGGGCATGCGCTGTTTGCCGACCATCATGGTGGTGCGTGCGGTACGATAGGAACGAGCAATGCTGCCCGGTCCAGTAAAGTAGTTGCCCAGTGCGACGCGGAAGCGCAAATGCCCGTTTTCCTTCATCCGCGAAATCAACTGCTCAACCCGTTTTTGGTGATCTTCAGCATCCCAGCGGCCAAACTGATTCAACGCCGGTTTCAGCACTACCATTTCGGTCAACGACACAATCGCTATTAGATTATTGCGCTCCGGCGTGGTCAGCGCATTTTGCAGCTGCTGCAGTTCAGCCATCGCGCTATCGACACCTAGCTGTCCGCTGTCGACCTCCACCACCGCGGCCACGCGCGGCTGATTGAGATCGATACCCAAGCGCTGTGCCCATTCGGTCAGCGCTGGCGTATTTTCCTCAGCCTGAATCAGGTTCATCACCAACTCTTCACGCAGGCGGCTATCCTGCGCCAGCAGATGCATCAGCCGCGATTGCTCCAACATCATCTCTGCCGTCATACAGACCAGCTCACCGTACTTACGCAGCGTCTCCGGCTCACCGGTTAGACCGATAACGCCGACGATCTCCCCTTCCAGACGCAGCGGCAGGTTAATCCCCTGGCGCACCCCGTGCAGATGGCGAGCGACCGCATCATCAATGTCAACAACGCGTCCCTGAGACAGCACCAGCAACGCGCCTTCGTGCAATTCACCAATACGCTCGCGATCGCCGCTGCCAATAATGCGCCCACGGGCGTCCATTACGTTGATGTTGGTATCGATAATGCGCATGGTGCGCGCCACGATATCCTGCGCCATTTTAGTATCGAGATGCCAGCTAGCCATGAACCCCTCCTGTGAGCAGGTTACATGATAGGAAAGATGGGAAAGGCCCGCACTGTGCAAATGCACAAAGCACGGTTGAGATCTATGGAGTTGTGGGAGGCTTCACATAACGCAAAGAGAAACCCTTCCCCCATCAGGGGAAAGGGTTTAGAGGGGAGATTACTGCATCAGCAGATAGATAGAACTATCGCCACGCTGAATATTCAGCGCCAGTACAGAAGGTTTGCTGTCGAGGATTTTGCGCAACTCGGCGATATTTTTCACCGCCTGCTGGTTAGCGCCGACAATCACATCACCCTTCTTCAGGCCAATCTGCGCCGCCGGAGTGCCTGCTTTCACAGAGCTCACCACTACGCCTTTGTCTTGGCCTTTATTGCTCATCTCAGCACCTTCAATACCGCTGAAGATAGAGCTGGAATCCACCTGATTCTGGCTACTCTGCTGCAGTTCAATTTCGACCGTCAGCGGTTTGCCATCACGCTGTAGGCCGAGGCTGATTTTGCTGCCAATTGGCATTGTACCAACCTGCGCACGCAGGGCGGCAAAGCTGCTGATCGGTTTACCGTTCAGGGCGGTAATCACGTCACCGGCTTTAATGCCCGCTTTCGCCGCAGAGGAATTCGGCATGACCTGGCTTACGAAGGCGCCACGCTGAGCATCAACCTTCATGGCTTTCGCCAGTTCAGAGTTCAACTCGGTCCCCATAATGCCCAGCTCACCGCGCTTAACTTGGCCGAATTTCACCATCTGGTCGGTGAGGTTTTTCATCATGTTACTTGGGATAGCAAAACCGATACCGATGTTGCCACCGTCCGGTGCGAGGATCGCGGTGTTGATCCCGATAAGCTCACCGTTCAGGTTAACCAACGCGCCGCCTGAGTTACCACGGTTAATCGCGGCATCAGTCTGAATAAAGTTCTCGTAGTTTTCCAGATTCAGACCGCTACGGCCAAGCGCCGACACAATACCCGAGGTCACGGTTTCACCCAGACCAAACGGGTTACCGATAGCCACAGTATAGTCACCAACGCGCAGGGCATCGGAATCCGCCAGCTTAATCGCGGTTAGGTTTTTGGGGTCCTGAATCTGAATCAGCGCGATATCAGAGCGCGGGTCTTTACCCACTACTTTCGCATCAAACTTACGGCCATCGCTAAGCTGTACTTTAATGACGCTGGCGTTATCCACCACGTGGTTGTTGGTCACGACGTAACCTTTGGCCGCGTCAATCACCACGCCGGAACCCAGCGCCATAAATTTCTGTTGCTGCTGTTGATCGCCGCCATTACCGCCGTTTGGACCCGCGCCACCCTGACAGAAAGGTGAGCTCTGGAACGGAGAACCATCCTGGCAGAACGGCGAATTGTCACCAAAGAACTGCTGGAAGTTACGCCCCATACGCGGGGTATTTACCGTTGTGCTGCCTTCAACATTAATGCTGACGACAGATGGCATAACCTTTTCCAGCATCGGCGCTAGGCTTGGCATAGGTTGCGCTGCGGATGCAGTGGAAGATGCCGTCTCGGCCGCGCTAGCGGACAACGGAGACAGAGCCAGACTTAAACTAAGAGCCAGTGCACTCATTGCTAACGTGGTTTTTTTCATGTGTTTCAATCTCAATTTCAGATTACGCAAAGTTACGATGTTCGTGACTAATCAGATTCACTTTATGGCACTAAGTTCCCTGCAACTACACATGGGAAAAGTAAAAATTTATTGAGCATCTTTACAAAACTTCTGATTATTCCACCGCCATCAACCGTCGATATTCATCCCACGCGTAGAGATCGGTCATACCGCTGATATAGTCCTGAATCAGGCGACAGCGATAATAATATTCCATTACCGGAAATTCCACGGATGCACGCGAAATTTTATTAACCGCCTCAACGTATGCCAAACGATGACGTGTTGAGAGCTTGCAAAAAAGCCGCGATTCTATTGGTAGATGACGCACTCTCTCCTGTTCCACCAGCTCACTAAATTCACTCAGCGATAATTTTAACAGTGGTGAATAAATATCCAACAGGCCACCAATCACCCGATAACCCTGTAATTCCAACTGCTCAACTTCAGGATGGCTAAACACATGTTTCCTTGCCACATTTTTGTATAAGGCAAGTAGTTTGCTGTAGCTACTTTCATCTTCCAGCAGCGCATGGTTAAAATCACCATCGTAAACTTGCGGTAGATTATCTATAAATCGCTGGGCCGCATAAGGCACCAGTTTATTTAATGTATTTACCCGCAAATACATGAAAAACTGATCTTCCGCGCTTCGACTTAACGAATTAGCACGAGATTTATCCCAAGCGTTTTCCACGACCTGTGAAAACAGCGAACCTTTAGTATGCTCAGGCCATGCTTCATATAAATGTTGGTAAAGCTGCTCAACGCTGAATATTCTTTTTTCTACCGCATCCTCAAGATCGGCAACGCAATAAGAAATATCGTCGGCCGCCTCCATAATCCAAGTTAATGGGAAGCGATTGTAAGGGGCCAAATCCAGTTCTTTACGTAAGCGCTCAATATAGTGCTCTTCGGCCAGATAATAGCCCGGTTTTTTCATTAAATAGCTGTGTGTTTTCGGCACGTCGTTCGCCCACCACGCCGGGCGGGTATATTTTAAAATGCATCCCACCTGCGCCCAGGTTAGGTTCATACGCATCAAGGTATGCACCAGGCGGATGCCCTGCGCATTGCCCTCAAAATGGCACAAATCCTGGCGAACCTTACTGCGCAGCACGTTGAGCGCTTCTTCGCCTTCCCGCAGCTGCAGGGCGATGACATCACAGCGGTCATGGCTTTGCGGCTGCTGGCGAGCATCTTTCGGCGCCAGCCGTTGACTGAACCAGTCGTTAATTGCCGCTTCACCAAAATGACCAAACGGCGGGTTACCAATGTCGTGCATCAGGCACGCCATCTCAACAATACTTTCAAACGGGCCGGTGAGTTCGTCCAGCCCATAGGTTCCGAGCAGCTTTTGCTCTTTTAGGCGGCTAATGATCTCTTTGGCGATGTAGCGCCCAACCTGCTGTACTTCCATTGAATGTGTCAGGCGCGTGCGCACTGCCGCGTTGCGCTCAAGCGGGAAAACCTGCGTTTTTTGCTGCAGTCGGCGAATCGCCGGAGAGTTAATAATACGTCCACGATCGCTTTCGAAAATACGCAGGATCTCATGTTCAGAACTGACGCCCTGCGGTGAACGATAGCGCCGACGCCAGTTAATTTTATTGCGAAAATCAATCGTAGCCATAGCTTCTCCGTCACGAGCTCTTTATTGCAAGCAATGCGCTTCCCCTGAACCGCATGATAGACTATGCCTTTAAACATGGCATATCGCGAGTAAATCTATGAAAATCGGCATTATTGGCGCAATGGAAGAAGAAGTTACGCTGCTGCGTGACAAAATCGAAAATCGTCAGACCATCACCATTGGCGGCAGTGAAATCTACACCGGCCAGCTGAATGGCGTTGACGTCGCGTTACTGAAATCCGGCATTGGTAAAGTCGCCGCTGCAATGGGCGCGGCCCTGCTGCTGGAACGCTGCCAGCCGGATGTCATCATTAATACCGGTTCCGCAGGCGGCCTCGCACCAACTCTGAAAGTGGGCGATATCGTCGTCTCCGACGAAGCGCGCTATCACGACGCAGACGTCACCGCGTTTGGCTATGAAATCGGCCAGATGGCAGGTTGTCCAGCGGCCTTCAAAGCGGATGATAAGCTGATTGCTGCCGCCGAAGAATGCATTAAATCCCTCGATTTGAACGCTGTGCGCGGCCTGATTGTTAGCGGCGATGCCTTCATCAACGGTTCCGTAGGTCTGGCAAAAATCCGTAGCAACTTCCCGCAGGCCATTGCGGTAGAAATGGAAGCGACGGCGATTGCCCACGTTTGCCATAGCTTTGCCGTTCCGTTTGTGGTTGTACGCGCTATTTCCGACGTGGCCGATCAGCAGTCCCATCTGAGCTTTGACGAGTTCTTGGCGGTTGCGGCGAAGCAATCGACCCTGATGGTAGAAACGCTGGTGCAGAAGCTGGCGCGTGGCTAAGCGGCTGATAACCGGGCTATTCGCCCTGCTGCTTAGTGCCCCGGCGTGGCTTTCCGCTGCGCCGCGGGTTATTTCCCTCTCCCCCGCGAATACCGAACTGGCCTTCGCTGCCGGCATCACTCCTATTGGTGTCAGCGCCTGGTCTGACTATCCCGCCGAAGCCAAAGAGATTGAACAGGTTTCCTCATGGCAGGGGATCAATCTGGAACGTATTGTCGCGCTGCATCCCGACCTAGTATTGGCATGGAAAGAAGGTAACGCCGAGCGCCAAGTGAACCAGCTGCGCACGCTGGGGATCACCGTTTTATGGGTTGATACCCACAGTATTGAAGAGATTGCCGCCACGCTGCACCAACTGGCGAAATGGAGTCCGACGCCCGAGAAAGCCGAACAAGCGGCGGCAGCTCTGCTTCATGACTACCAACAGCTAAAAGCGCAGTACGCAAACGCGCCGAAAAAACGGGTGTTTATGCAGTTTGGTTTTAACCCCATTTTCACCAGTAACAAAAGCGCGATTCAAAATCAGGTGCTGGAAGTTTGCGGCGGTGAAAATATCTTCGCCGACAGCCGCGTTGCTTGGCCGCAGGTTAGCCGTGAACAAGTGCTGATGCGTAAGCCGCAGGTCATCGTTGCCGCCGGCGACGAGAGTCAAATTCCGAAAATACAGCACTACTGGGCCAGCCAGCTCACAATCCCCATCATTCCTCTCAATAGTGACTGGTTTGAACGGGCAAGCCCACGTATTATCCTCGCCGCAAAACAACTCTGTACTGCACTCGCGCAGGTTCATTAATTGGATAATTGGTCATGCTTGTTTATTGGCTGGATATTGTAGGCACCATGGTTTTCGCGGTTTCCGGCGTTTTGCTTGCGGGTAAGCTGCGTATGGATCCGTTCGGTGTTTTGGTGCTCGGGGTGGTTACTGCGGTGGGTGGCGGCACCATCCGCGATATGGCGCTGGCCAACGGCCCGGTATTTTGGGTAAAAGACCCTACGGATCTGGTGGTGGCAATGGTCACCTGTATGCTGACTATCGTACTGGTGCGTCAGCCGCGCCGTTTACCTAAATGGGTTTTGCCGGTTCTGGACGCCGTCGGGCTGGCGGTCTTTGTCGGTATTGGCGTCAATAAAGCGTTTATCGCCCACTCAGGGCCACTGGTTGCGATATGTATGGGCGTGGTAACCGGCGTCGGCGGCGGGATTATTCGTGACGTGCTGGCACGTGAAGTACCGATGATCCTGCGCACTGAAATCTATGCCACAGCCTGTATTGTGGGCGGGATTGTCCACGCAACGGCCTACTATACCTTCGGCATGCCTTTGGAAAATGCCAGTATGATGGGAATGGTGGTGACGCTGGCTATTCGTCTGGCGGCGATTCGCTGGCACCTGAAGCTGCCGACCTTCGCGCTGGACGAACAGGGGAAATAGCGTGGAGTAATGCCCGATGGCGCGGCGCTTATCGGGCCTACAAACTGCACACTCCCGTAGGCCGGATAAGGCATTTATGCCGCCATCCGGCATCAGGAACAGCAATCAGATGCTGAACGAAGAACCACAACCACAGGTGCTGGTCGCGTTCGGGTTGGTCACGACAAAGCGAGAACCTTCCAGCCCTTCGGTATAATCCACAGAACCGCCGACCAGATATTGCAAGCTCATCGGATCGACCACCAGGCCTACGCCCTGTCTTTCAATGGTCATATCACCGTCGTTTACCTGGTCATCAAAGGTGAAACCATACTGGAAGCCGCTGCAGCCGCCGCCCGTAATATACACGCGCAGTTTCAGGTTTGGATTTTCTTCATCCGCGATCAGGACTTTTACTTTTTTGGCTGCGGCGTCGGTAAACTCCAGCGGCAGCACTACGTCATCACTCATTTTTTGCTCCCATTAATACTGCAGGTTCAGGCTAATATTCACCCGACTCTTTGTGTCATTATCTAATACCCGAGTAAATCGTTCAAGTATTCTCCGGAGCCGACCGCTGTGCTTTCGCCTCTTGTTCAGCCTCCTGCTTTGCCAGGGTTCGCGCTAGGATCGTGGCGTAGAGCGGCTGTCCACCGAGGAACTGGGCTAATAGCGTGGCACCGAGTCCGGTAATAATCATTGGCAAAATGAGCTGATAATTATCGGTCATTTCCAGCACCAATACGATTCCCGTCAGCGGGGCGCGAACGGAAGCGGCCAGCAGAGCCCCCATTCCGGCAATGGCAAAGGTTCCCGCTTCCAGATGGTAGGCCGGGAAAAGATTCATCGCCGCCATCCCAAATGCCGTACCCAGCAGCGTACCCAGCGCCAGCATCGGCGCAAAAATCCCGCCGGGAGCCCCCGAGGAGAAGCACAGCAGCGTGGTCACGACACGCGCAACAAACAAAAATAGCAGAGCACCGACGGTGTAGTTACCGGCCGCTGCAATCGGGATCAGGCTAAACCCACCGCCCGATGCTGCTGGCTGAATCAGCCCAAGAATACCGCAACCGCCGCCGATCAGGCCGCCAATCAGCACCCATTTTTTGATATCTCCGCCGTGAATACGAAAGAACATATCTTGGGTTTTCAGCACTAACGTATTAAATAACGGGCCGACACAGCCGAAGATAATCCCCAGCACCAGATAGAGCCACAGCGTGTTCACTGGAGCGTTAGTCAGCTTTCCGACTTCAATCACCGGCGTTTCGCCATTGAAGATGCGAAATACAATGCTCGACATAATCACGCCCACGAACACCGCTTTAATAGAGATAAGGCTATAGCGGAACTGCGGGCGCATCTCTTCAATGATAAACAAAATGCCCGCCAGCGGTGCGTTAAAGGCCGCCGAAAGGCCCGCCGCCGCACCGGTCGCCAGCAGCGTATGCCGGGACTCTTCGCCACGTTGACGGAAGATATCTCCCACCATGCGTCCAATATTGCCGCCGATTTGTACCGTTGGCCCTTCACGCCCC
This sequence comes from Kluyvera sp. STS39-E, assembly GCF_040932435.1. Taxonomy (NCBI): domain Bacteria; kingdom Pseudomonadati; phylum Pseudomonadota; class Gammaproteobacteria; order Enterobacterales; family Enterobacteriaceae; genus Kluyvera; species Kluyvera sp. STS39-E. The sequence goes on from NZ_JBFQGA010000007.1 coordinate 46,218, forward strand.
AGCACCATCCCCGCGCCTAGCGTCCCCATACCGCCAACGAACTTCACCGGCAACACCCGCCACCAGCGCACTGGGCGGAGTTCTTCGAGCGCACCTTCAATTTCTGGAATACCCGATCCACCGGCTTCTGGCGCAAAGCGACGCACCAGCCAGTAGCCCACCATCGCCAGCAGGGCGGACAAAATAAATGCCAACGGCCACACAATAAACCAGTGGTTAGCCACCTGCGCCAGCGTCCCGATACGCGCGTTTTGCACCCAGTTCACCGCATGTTCAAACGCCACGCCGACAAATCCCACGAGGGAACCCACCACGGCGGCCGCCAGCAGCACCATCAGCGGCGTCTTATCCCGGTTCAATAATTTGCGCACCACATCGCGGCGGCGTAAATGAACGATCCGTTGTGCCTCCAAAGGAGTTATTTCTGCTTTCATCACGTCATCACTAATTGGTAATACAAATGGGAAGGGAGGGCATTTTAACCACACATGCGCGCGGCGTCGCGAAAAAAATGCCTCAGTGATGCTTTGTTGCACCGGGGTAAAATTTTAGTTCAACATCGGTTAGCGTGAAGAAATAGAAGGCGGTGCAGAAGATCAATGAAAGAAACAGACCGGTTAACATCCACATAATCCGATCCCTGCACCTGACTAGACGGGCGTTTATATTGAACATGCCCCCATGAAGGAGGCATGTTTTATTTCGACTCAATCATTACTCTTCTACCGCAACTTTCTTTTTGCCAAGGAAGTTGTAGATAACAAGGAGAGCAAAGATGCCGGTAATGGTCATGGTTATCGTGCCTGGCGTCATAAAGCGCGCCATGTTGCCAAGGATAATGCCGACGACGCCAAAATCGGTATCGGAGAACGTGGTGTTGGTTAACCCAAGCGCGCCGAGCACAGGAATAAGCGCGACAGGCAAGAAGGTAATCAAAATACCGTGGGCGAATGCGCCGATGATAGCGCCGCGTTTACCCCCAGTCGCATTACCAAACACCCCTGCCGTTGCACCGCAGAAGAAGTGAGGCACAACGCCTGGCAGGATCAGCACCCATTTGAGCTGTCCAAGGATAAACAAACCGACCAACCCGCCGATAAAGCTGGAGATAAATCCGACCAATACCGCGTTAGGGGCGTACGGGAAGACGATTGGGCAATCGAGTGCCGGCCTAGCGTTAGGCACCAAGCGCTCAGAGAAACCGGTAAATGCAGGAACGATTTCAGCAAGAATTAAGCGAACCCCTTGAAGGATAATGAATACCCCAGCCGCAAACGTAATTGCCTGAATAAACGAATAAACGAGGTAGTTTTGACCATGGCTGAAATTGCTTTCGACGTACTCTTTACCGGCGGACACTGAAAGAATCAAATAGATGATCATCATGGTCAGCGAGATAGAAATGGTGCTGTCGCGTAAGAAGCTCAGGTTCTTAGGCATGTTCATTTCTTCGGTAGATTTGGAACCTTTACCAACCTTAGAGCCAATCCAACCGGAAAGGACATAGCCAATGGTACCGGTATGCGCCAGCGCAACCTGGTCACCACCAATAATTTTACGCATGTAAGGCTGCGCAATGGCTGGGAAAAACGCCATCAGCATACCCAGTGCGAGTGAACCGGTATAAATAAGCTGCACGCCCTCGAAACCGGCGACAGAAAGAATAATCGCCACCATACAGGCCATGTAGAAAGTCACATGTCCGGAGAGGTAGATATATTTAAGACGGGTAAACCGGGCAACCACAATGTTCGCCACCATGCCAAAGGCCATGATAAGCGTTGTCGGTGCACCATATTTTTCCAGCGCAATGGAAACCATTGCTTCATTGTTTGGGATAATACCCTGCACATCAAAGGCTTGCTTAAAGATATCACCTAATGGTGATAACGAGCCAACCAGGACCATAGCGCCCCCGGATAGCACCAAAAAACCCAAAATCGTTTTAACGGTGCCCTTAATCACATCGGGGAATGATTTTTTTTGGGCAACCAAACCAAACAACGCAACCAACCCGACAAGGATTGATGGCACCTTCAGGATATCAACAATAAGCTGTAAAAAGTTTTGAACAAACATATTAACCTCTGTCGCAGGGTATTTTCTTGCCCACTTGATTATTGCTGGTCGAAGTAGTCTTTTATTTTTTGTTCAACTTCATTTAAGTCAATAATGTTATTGATAATAATAACTTTATCCGCCGGCAAATTTGCGCTGAAAGCGATGTCTTTCGCCATGACAAATACGTCCGCGAGATCGGGCGTCACTGAGCCTAAATCCGAATGTTCAACGTCAGCGGTGACATTAATTTTTTTGAGCACTTTCTTGATGTTCATTTCCATCATAAAGCTGCTACCCAGACCTGAACCACATACCGCCATAATTTTCATAATTGACCTCATATTTTTCGATTAGGGTATATTTAACAAGAAGCTGATGTTTCACCGAGCAAGATGCCCTGTAACGCTTCTGAACTTTGGCTATTGAAGATTCTCTGCATGACTTCATCATCACAGAGCACTTCAGCGAGCTGAGATATCATTTCAATATGGCTGTTGCTGTCAGGCGCCGAGAACATAAAAATCGCATCAACCGGATCGTTTTCTTCAGAGTTGAATTCGACCGCCTGCCCCAGCTTCACAATCGATAGCCCCAGTGCTTTTGCACCGTGTTCTGGACGCGTATGCGGCATCGCAATACGTGGCGCAATCACGAAGTACGGCCCGATCTCTTCTTTCTGTTTGATTATCGTATCAACGTAATCTGCTGAAATTGCGCCTTCATCCAGCAGCGGACGGGCCGCAATCTGAATCGCTTCTTTCCAGTCAGCAACGGATTCCACATACTGAATTTTATTTTTATTCAGCCAGTTAGATAATGTTGGCATGGATATTACCTGTCGTTCTCAATGATAAAAAAGTGGCGACTAAAGCATGCTACGCGCAGTTTCAGTCACATTCTCTTTCGTAAAACCAAAGTATTTGAACAGCACGCTAGCCGGCGCCGACTCACCAAATGAGCTCATGCCGATAACTTTGCCATCCAATCCGGTGTAGCGTTGCCAGAACCCTTCAATGCTGGCTTCAATCGCCAAACGGCAGCGAACGTGTTTTGGCAGAACGGCTTCTTTATATGCCTCATCCTGATTATCAAAGCGTTCAGTGCATGGCATGGAGACAACGCGGACGCGGCGGCCTTCCTGCCGTAATGTCTGGGCGGCGGCAACCGCCAGTTCAATTTCTGAGCCTGCTGATATCAAAATCAATTCTGGCGTCCCTTCGCAGTCCACTAACACATATCCACCGCGGGAAATATTGTTGAGCTGCGCGTCACTGCGGGGCTGTTGTGCAAGTGGCTGGCGAGTAAGCACGAGCGCGGATGGCCCATCTTTGCGTTCGATTGCCTGCTGCCAAGAGACTGCAACCTCAACCTGATCGCATCCGCGCCAGGTTTCCATATTTGGCGTCAGGCGCAGCGAGGCCAGCTGTTCAACAGGCTGGTGCGTTGGGCCATCTTCACCAAGACCTATCGTGTCGTGGGTATAGACAAATACGGAACGGATTTTCATCAACGCCGCCATTCGCAGCGCGTTGCGTGCGTACTCCATAAACATCAGGAACGTGCCGCCGTAGGGGATAAACCCGCCATGTAGTGCCAAACCATTCATGATGGCTGACATACCAAACTCACGCACGCCATAGGAGATATAGTTTCCACCTGCGTTTGTGGCGGAAAAATCCACGGACTTCTGGTGTCGGGTCAGGTTAGACGGGGAAAGATCCGCCGAGCCGCCCATCAGTTCCGGCAGCATATCCGCGAAGAAATTCAAACAGTTTTGGCTGACCTGGCGCGTAGCCAGTGCCACCGGATTGGCCTGTAACTCATGCACATACTGCTGCATATTCGCCGACCACTCGGCCGGGAGATCGCCTTTCATCCGACGGGTAAACTCGGCTGCCAGCGCCGGCCACTGCTGCGCATAAGCGGCAAACAGAGCGTCCCACTCCTGCTGATACTGCGCGCCTTTTTCTGTGGCATCCCAGGCCGCGTAAATATCGGCCGGAATTTCGAATGGCGGGTACGGCCACTGCAGCTGCTCACGAACCCGAGCAACTTCATCAGCGCCCAGCGCCGAGCCATGGCATTCATGGCTATCAGCTTTATTCGGCGAACCGAAACCGATAATGGTTTTGCAGCACAGGAGGCTAGGCTTGTCGGTAACGCTTTTGGCTTCCTGTACCGCAGCATCTACGGCCTGCGGATCGTGACCATCAATGCCTTCAATCACATGCCAGCCGTAGGCGCGATAACGTGCGGCGGTATCTTCTGCAAACCACCCTTCCACATGACCGTCAATAGAGATGCCGTTATCGTCCCAAACGGCAATCAGGTTGCCCAGCGCCAACGTTCCAGCAAGACTACATGCCTCATGAGAGATGCCTTCCATCAGGCAGCCGTCACCGAGAAATAGCCAAGTGTGGTGGTCAACGATATCAAAGCCCGGCTTATTAAATTCTGCAGCTAGCGCTTTTTCGGCAATCGCCATTCCTACCGCATTTGCCACGCCCTGCCCCAGTGGGCCGGTCGTCGTTTCAACACCGGGGGTGTAGCCATACTCTGGGTGGCCTGGGGTGCGGGAGTGCAGCTGGCGGAAATCACGAATATCATCCATGCCGAGGTCGTAACCCGTCAGGTGCAGCAGAGAGTAGACCAGCATTGAGCCATGACCGTTTGACTGCACATAGCGATCGCGGTTGGGCCATTGCGGATTTTTCGGGTTATGGCGCAGGTGGCGACGCCATACAACCTCAGCAATATCAGCCATTCCCATTGGTGCACCCGGGTGGCCTGAGTTGGCTTTCTGGATCGCATCAATGCTCAGGATCCTAATGGCATTCGCTAGCTTTCTGTTGATCATACGTCTCTCTCTTACCCTAGATTATGCATTCAAGAATAACGTTTCTGGATTTTCCACCAGCCCAGCATGAACAGACATGTCGCGCTCATCGTTTATTTTTATCGTTGTATCGTTCGGACACGCCCATCAACGCCACTAACATCCAACTCGGCAAAGAAGTAATAAATAGTCGTTAAAATACAATGAAATGAATATCTATCTTCACTTCACCCTGCATTCTTACGCCTAGAAAAAACAAGTCTATACATGTTTCACTTGTCTAGTCATCTTGATGATGCACATAGACGTGTCCAGATACAATATGCAAAAATGGTTTTTATCGAGATGCCGGGTTTGTTCGATCAAATTCGTTAACTTGCTCACAATATGACGTGAACTGTCTGGTAGGCGGAAAACAAAGTAAGGCATATCTGTAAACAGGACTCCGTAGCGCTAGCGCTCACATTGGTTAGGAAGAAAGTCGATGGTTGATGGCATCACAGAGAAGCAAAAAGAGGTAGTCGATTACATTCTCAGGAAAATAAAGACGGACAACCTTTTACCCGGGGATAAACTGGACACCGAGATTGCGATTGCCAAAAATATCGGCATCACGCGGGCAACGGTGCGCGAAGCCACACGTCTGCTCATTGAGCAGCAGCGCATTTATCGTGTGAAAGGCTCAGGTTTATTCGTGGGCTCAATCGGTAAAAGTAATCACTTGGGACGATTCCACGCGCTTTCACCTTTTGATTTCCAGGCGCAAAAGAACGGCCATAAAGGTGTCAGAAAAGTCATAAAATTCAGCATAATGAAAGTTCCCACGCCCGAAATGGCGCAGTCATTACGCATCAAAAATAGCGACCAGATATATAAAATCCTACGCCTGATGTGCTTTGACGATATCCCCGTGGCGCTGGAGCATATCCATCTACCGGTCAATATGTTCACCAGTATGGAATTAAGTCAGCTCGAAATATCCAAATACAGCTATATCGAAAGTATTACCGGGAAAAAAGTCCAGCGTCGGGATCAGAATTTAACCTCGATAAATCTGGTCGATGAAGACATCATGAGTCTGCTGAATCTGAAAGAAAATGATGCCGTTATGGAAATTGACGAAACCGTTTATCTGGACGATGGCACCCCCTGCGAGGTCAATATTGCCATCATTAACACACGTATTTTCCCACTAAGACAAAACTCAACCCGCTCATAATGCGGGTCGTTCCCGCATCCCCTTCACGCCCAAATGGCCAAAAATTTCATAACCTCCACGTAATAACTTAGAATAACGGGCAAAACTTTTTTCACCTACCAGGAACCTGGCAATGAGCAAATCTGAAAATCTCTATAGCGCTGCGCGTGAACTGATTCCCGGCGGCGTGAACTCGCCGGTACGTGCCTTCACCGGCGTTGGCGGAACGCCGCTGTTTATCGAACGTGCGGATGGCGCGTATCTGTATGATGTCGATGGCAAAGCCTATATCGATTATGTCGGTTCTTGGGGGCCGATGGTTCTGGGTCACAACCACCCTGCTATTCGTAATGCGGTGATTGAGGCTGCAGAGCGTGGCTTGAGCTTCGGCGCGCCAACTGAGATGGAAGTCACCATGGCGAAACTGGTTACCGAACTGGTGCCAACCATGGACATGGTGCGTATGGTTAACTCGGGCACCGAAGCGACCATGAGCGCAATTCGCCTAGCACGTGGCTTTACCGGCCGCGATAAAATCATCAAATTTGAAGGGTGCTACCACGGTCACGCGGACTGCCTGCTGGTCAAAGCCGGTTCCGGTGCGCTGACCCTCGGCCAGCCAAACTCGCCAGGTGTGCCGGCCGATTTTGCCAAACATACCCTTACCTGCACCTACAACGATCTGGCGTCCGTCCGCGCCGCGTTCGAACAGTTCCCACAGGAAGTCGCTTGCATCATCGTTGAGCCGGTTGCCGGTAACATGAACTGCATCCCGCCGCAGCCAGATTTCCTGCCGGGCCTGCGCGAATTGTGTGATGAATTCGGCGCGCTGCTGATTATTGACGAAGTGATGACCGGCTTCCGTGTCGCACTGGCCGGTGCACAGGATTACTACGGCGTAGAACCGGATTTAACCTGCCTTGGCAAAATCATTGGCGGCGGGATGCCGGTTGGCGCATTCGGTGGCCGCCGCGACGTCATGGACGCGCTGGCTCCGACCGGCCCGGTATACCAGGCTGGTACGCTTTCCGGTAACCCTATCGCCATGGCCGCAGGCTTCGCCTGTCTAACCGAAGTCGCCCAGCCAGGGGTTCATGAAACCCTGACCGAATTGACCAATCAACTAGCGCAAGGGCTGCTGGACGCAGCAAACGAAACGGGCATTCCACTGGTGGTGAACAACGTCGGCGGCATGTTCGGCATTTTCTTCACCGATGCGAAAGAAGTGACCTGCTATCAAGATGTGCTGAAGTGCGATGTCGAACGCTTTAAGCGTTTCTTCCACCTGATGCTTGATGAAGGCGTTTACCTTGCGCCATCGGCGTTTGAGGCGGGCTTTATGTCAATTGCCCACAGCGAAGATGATATCAATAACACCATCGACGCAGCGCGTCGGGTGTTCGCTAAGCTGTAAGTCTGGCACCAATGCCGGGGGGCGACTTCGCCTTACCCGGCCTACATAGGTGCCCTTTTCAAAGGCCGGATAAGCGCAAATGCTATCCGGCTTTTTTATCGGCTCTGCTTTCTTAGCAGATAGATAAAGTACGGTGCGCCGATAAAGGTCGACAGCAGCCCTGCGGGGATCTGATACGGGAACATCAGCATTCGGCCGCACCAGTCGGCAAAGACCAGCAGCAACCCGCCGATCAGTGCCGAAATCACAATATGCGGCATCGTCCGACGGAAGCCCATCATCCGCGCGATATGCGGTGCCATAAGCCCTACGAAGCTTAACGGCCCGATGGTCAAAGTGGCCGCCGCCGTCAGACAGGCCGCCAGCAGCAGCAGGCCCACGCGCGCAGGTGTCAGCGCCATGCCAATTGAACGCGCGGTTTCGCCGCCGAGCGGCAAAATGGTGAGCCAGCGACGACACAGCGGGACCAACATCACCAGCACAACCATCGCCACCGCTGACTGCGCAACCTGCTTGCCGGTCGCATTATAGGTCGAGCCGGAAATCCACGTCAGGATCTGAGCCATTCGCGGATCCCCGCTGGCCTGCAGCATCATCAATAGCATGGTAAAGGCCGTGCTCAGCGCCATCCCCGCCAACAGCATTCTCTGCGGTGAAAATCCGCCGCGCCCTGCGGCAATCAGGATAACGATAAGCGTCACCGCCGCACCAACGCTCCCGGCGGGCAGCAGCCAGCCAAAGGCATTGCCCGGAACGATAAATAGCATCAGCACCACGCCAAATGCAGCACCGGAGCTTATCCCCAGCACTTCAGGGCTCGCCATCGGGTTGCCGGTTAAACGTTGAATGATGCAGCCTGCTACCGCCAGCATCACCCCAGCAATCAGCGCCGAGGCGATACGCGGCCAGCGCCATTGCAACAGTTCATCGAGCAGAGAGCCGGTAGCCCAATGCCAGCCTTGCGCATCGCGTCCCAGTGCCATCGCGACAAAGACCGCCGTGAGCAAAATAATCAGCCCACCCAGTGCAAACCATTGAACGTGATGGCGCTCGTTGGCAACGCTTTCGCTGGTGTTCATTGACGGTGCGCTCATGCTGCGCAAGCGTGGCAGCAACCACAATAGCAGCGGCGCGCCAATCAGCGCGGTGATCGAACCGGTAGAGACTTCCATCCATACGCGAGTCAGCCAGAGGATCAGCTGATCGGATAGCCACAGGATCAGCGCGCCAATCAACGGCGCCAGCAGCAAGCGCGATAGCAGGCGTCGCGCGCCGAGCATTTTCGCCAGCAGCGGCGCAAACAGGCCGATAAAACCGATGATCCCAACCGCATTGACAAGGAAGGCGCTGATGACAATCGCCAGCGTCAGCGCCCCCAGACGCGCCAGAGATAGCGCCAGCCCAAGGTTACGGGCTACGCCGTCATCCAGTCCCATCAGAGTCAATGGGCGCAGCAGTAGCAGCGTCAACATCACGCCGCCCAGCAGCTGCGGCCACAGGCGCTGGACTACGCTCCAGTCGGTCTGCGTTAGCGTCCCGGTGCTCCACAAAAACATGCTTTGCAACTGGTCATGATGGAACAGCACCATCAGTTGGTTGATGGCACCGCAGTAGAGGCTAACAACCAGACCCGCCAAAATCAGGGTCACCGGCGAGACACGTTTGCCCCACGCTACGCCAAACACCAGCGCGCCCACGATACAGGCTCCCGCTAGCGCCGCGAACTGTGGGGTCAGTACCCCCGGCACCGCCCACAGCGTGGTCACGGTCATCCCAAGCTGCGCGCCGGTTGCCACGCCAAGCGTAGTCGGCTCCGCCAATGGGTTCCGCAGCACCTGCTGGAATAGCACGCCCACCAGCCCCAAACCTGCGCCAACCAACAGCGAAACCGCCAAGCGCGGTAGCAGGCTGTAGTGGAACAGCATCTGATCGATGGCATCGATATTCGGTTGACGCATTGCCTTAAACCACAGGTTATTGGGCAGCGCGATAGAGAAGTTAAACCAAGTCAACGCGAGCGCGGCAACGAACAGTGCGAACAGTAAGATGGCGGCAAATGGCGACAGTTTTGCTTTCACGCCTTGCCTCCCAGAGCATTATCTAAAATACGGGCAAAATTCATCGCCGACAGCGTCGCGCCATAGAACCAAACCGCCGGGACAACCTGGATGCGGTTAGCGCGAACAAACGGCATCGCCTGCCACAGCGGCGTTGCGGTAAGCTGGCGCATACCGGCTTCGTTACCATGCTCAAAGCACAGGACATCAACGTCTTTAAATGCCGCTAAGCGATCGATCCCGACCACCGTACTGCCCCAGAAATTGGTTTCGCCCTGCCAGGCATTTTTCACACCCAGCCTGTCGAGCACTTCTTGGAACAGGCAGTTAGGGCCGAACACCAGCATGTGGCGCGGGTCTAGCAGCGACACCATCAGCAGCGGGCGGTCGCCCCGGTTTTTAAAGCGCGGTTTCAGGGAGTCGATAAAACCATCAAACTCCACTAAGTGACGCTGCGCCACCGCCTCTTTGTCGAGCATCGCGGCCATGTCCAACAAAGAGCGACGCGCCTGAGCCAGCGGCTGTTTGCCGTCGCTGAAGGCAAAACTCCGGCCAGGGGCGATTTTTGCCAGTATTTCCGGCGAAGGGCCATAGCCTGCCGACCAGACAAGCATCGATGGCTTCATCTGCGTCAGCAGTTCAAGGTTCGGTTCGGTACGCAGCCCGACATCGATCACCGAGTCCGGCAGCACCGGTTCGTTGACCCACATCCGGTAGTTGGGAATATCCGCCACACCATAAGGCGTGACGCCCAGCGCCAGCATCAGCTCGACGGGCAGCCACTCCAGCGCCACAATTCGTTCGGCGCTAACAGGCGCAGCCTGCGCTTTTTGCATCTGCCACAGCAGCGGTGAGAGCGCCATCGCCGTCAATAAACGGCGGCGGCTAATCAGATTTGAAGCGGTCATCAATAGACAAAACTTACCGGTGCGGCACCGGCTGGATGAGGCAGGATGCCCATAGGGATGCCGTAGATTTTTTCCAGCGTCTCACTGCGCATCAGTTCATTTGGCGTGCCTTGGGCGATCATTTCTCCGCCGCGCAGCGCCACCAGATAGTCGCAGTAGCGCGCCGCCATGTTGATATCATGCAGCACGGCAATCACCGTCAGACCACGTTGTTCGCTTAAACGGTGCACCAGCGCCAGCACGTCAACTTGGTGCGCGATATCCAGCGCTGAGGTCGGCTCATCCAGCAGCAGACAACGGCTGTCCTGCGCCACCAGCATCGCTATCCATGCGCGCTGACGTTCGCCGCCGGAGAGACTGTCGACCAAGCGCTGTGCTAGTGGTTTCAAGCCCACGAGCGCAATGGCTTCATCGACCTTTTCACGATCGGCCACGCCAAAACGCCCCAACGCACCATGCCACGGGTAACGACCAATCGCCACCAACTCGCGCACCGTCATCCCTTCCGCCGGCGGCAGTTGCTGCGGCAGATAGGCGACTTTGCGGGCAAACGCTTTACTGTTCCAGCTCGCCAGCGGCTGGTTGTCCAGCAGGATTTCCCCTTCGGACGGCGGCTGATGGCGGCCCAGCATTTTCAGCAGCGTAGATTTGCCTGAACCGTTATGACCAATAAGTCCGGTCACTTTACCCGCAGGAAAGGTTAAGGAAAGTGGATGGAGAAGCGTACGCCCAGGAACGCGAAAAACGACCTGTTCGAGAGAAAAGGTCGTATCAGAATGAGTTGTGTTGTCCTGCATAACCGTCAACATGTTAAAGGGCGCGGAAAGTCCGCGCCCTGGAGGTGGTTAGAAACGGAACGTTGCAGTTGCAACAACCTGACGCTCTGCGCCCCAGTAGCAAGCGTATTCGCTGTAGCAGCTGGAAACGTATTCACGGTCAAACAGGTTATTGACGTTAACGGCAACGGACGAACCCGGTAAGCCGAAGCGGCCCAGATCGTATTTCACCATCGCATCAGCCACGGTGTAGTCGCCTACGTTAAACGATTCGTTTTTCTTGCCGGTTGTCGTGTCATTTTTGTAGTAGCTGACGGTTGAACCGGTATAACGCACACCCGCGCCGAAGGTCAGACCGCTAAGCACGGTATCGTAGAAGGTATAGTCGGTCCACAGAGAAGCCTGATTACGCGGAACCTCTGCCGGACGCTTGCCTTTAAAGATGGTGTCTTCGGTATATTCAGCATCGTTATAGCTGTAGGCAGCTGTGATGTTGATATTTTCGTTAACTGCCGCTTTCGCTTCCAGTTCCAGACCACGAGAACGAATTTCACCCGTCTGTACACTGTACAGGCCGGTAGCGTCGTTCGGATCGGAGGTCAGGTTCTTGTTTTTGGTCAGCTGGTAGATCGCTGCCGTCAACACAACCGGCATATCCTTCGGTACGTATTTCACGCCCGTTTCATACTGCTTGCCACGAGATGGATCGAACGGCTTGCCTTCTTTGGTGGAGCCAGAAGTCGGTTCGAAAGATTCGCTGTAGCTGAAGTATGGAGTAATACCGTTATCGAACAGGTAGTTAATACCGCCACGCCAGGTGAACTGCTGATCGTGGTTCATGGCTTCTGTCCCAGTGGTACGGGTCAGGGTTGAGGTCTTAGCGTAGTCATAGCGACCGCCCAGCGTCAGCACCCATTTGTCCCATTCCATCTGATCCTGCGCGTACAGGCCGGTCTGCTCCATACGGTTCAGAACCTGGTATTTAGCATACGGACCGCTCACGTTAATGTTCGCATTGCCGTACTGCGGATTCAGCATATTCAGAGAATCAGCGGAACCGTACAGCGCATCAATGTCGTTACGCATACGCGAGTAATCGACGCCAGTCAGCAGCGTATGGCCAACATCACCGGTGGCAAAGTTGGATTGCAACTGAGTATCGACGGTGAAGGTGTTGAGATCTTCGTCAGAACGAACGTAGTTACGGTTGATATTACCAGCGCCATCGTAGCCAAAGCCGTAGACAGAACGGTAAAGCGTTTTCACTTGGTCATAGCGCAGATTCTGGCGCACGGTGAAGGTGTCATTAAATTCGTGCGAGAAGTTGTAGCCCACCATCTGCTGGCGACGCTGCATCTTGTTATCTCTTTCACCTTCGTTGAAATCGGTCGGCAGCTTGTGTGAGTTGCCGTTGGCATCAACGTACGGTACCACGGTACCTTCACGCGGCAGCCAACCGTAGTAACCCGCATCCGGATCGCTTTGGAAGTTGCTCAGGAAAGTGAAGTTGGTTTTATCATCCGGGCGCCAGCTAAAGGAAGGCGCAACGGCGTAACGGCTGGATTTAACCATATCCTGCTGGGCATCCTGACTGCGGCCTAAACCGGTCAGGCGGTAGGACCAGACGCCATCGTCATCAATAGCATCGCTGAAGTCAAAACCGGTCTGCCAGAGGTTATCCGTGCCCATTTTGAACTGGATTTCACGCAGCGGTTCAGTGGTCGGACGCTTGCTGACCATGCTGACAATACCGCCCGGGTTGCTGTTACCGTACAGCACAGAAGTTGGCCCGCGCATAACTTCAACGCGTTCCAAGAAATAAGGGTCCATCGAAATTTCAGAGTAGTTATTACCCTGAAGCTTCATACCATCCAGATATTGGTTGGTATTAACGGTGGTAGGTGCTGTGAAACCACGAATGGAAACAACATCATAAGTAGAAGAGCTACCACGAGTGGAGAAGACGCTTGGCGTATAGGCCATCGCATCCTTCACAGTCGTTGGCTGACGAATATCCATCTCTTGACGGGTAATCACCGAAACAGACTGTGGCGTCTTCTCAATCGGAGTATCCGTTTTGGTTGCCGTTGCCGAGTGTTTTGCAGCAATCGTTGCTGCCGGGCCCCAAGCACTTTCTTGGGTCGTAGGAGCCGCGGTAACGGTGATGGTTTCTTCTTTAGGTTTTTCTGCAGCCTGTGCGTAAACAGACATGCCGCTAACCGCCGTGGCGACTACGACTGCGATTTTACGCAGCGAGTGGATTGGCTGAGCAGTTTTAAGACGCGCCATTGGTATATCTCTGATGAAAGTGAATGATAACGTAAACGAGAATTATTATTATAACCACAGGAATGATATTCGAAACGCTGTTGCTATAGCAAGCAATACGCGACCCTACTAAAACTAAGGGGTTAAGAAATAACCAGATGAAAAGAAAGGGTTAAAAATTTAACACAGATTGCCTGTATGGATGAATGCTCTCCCATGTTGATGTAGACCTGATAAGTTGCTTGTGCCGCCAACTAGCGCACCATGCCTAACAATGCTAACGCTATCTCAGGCCAACCAGATCGTGTGCGTTAAAATGTATTGTTTATAGATATGACTACATTATTGATATCGGCTTAAGCAATATAATTACTCATTGCAGGCACTCTTCAGTGGATAAAAAAATCAATCAGCCGATAATATCTTTTGAACATTCCCACGACCCCATAAGTACGTTCATAAAAATCTCATACCATTATCCACAAGAGGGATAATTAAAATAACCAACGTTTTATCTTATATTAATGGCAATATAGCACCCATAAACATTCACCGTGTTAATTAATATATTGCAATCATCAACAACACCAATAACATCTATTTTTATATTAATCCATTATTTTTACTTCATTGCAATATTAATAAAACTAAAACAATACAAAATAGTCAATGTAAGAAATGGGGGGGGGAATTAAAAACAAACATTCAAGAAATACCCCCCTCATGAAACACCACCATGATAAATAGCTACCAAGTTGTTGTATTACGATCGCTAGCAGAAATATTGCCCCTATTATTTTCCTGTGATACGATATTTTGTTGATCAGGGGTATTAAATATAATTCATATTCCATAGTGGCAAATTATTCAACGTAATAAACCATTCAACGGAATGATGAGCTAGCATTAATATTAATACCAATGATTAATCCACCGAGTGTTAATCAGTTGGTTTATGTAACTTTGGCATTCTGTCTCGCTTAAGGAATCCTTAACGTACATAACTAACTAATATTTATATAGGATATTATTCGCATGGACATAAAATTAACATTAATTGCCGGACTTGTTGCTGCTGGCAGTGTGGGCGCAGCGCAAGCAGCTAACACCATCACCTTTAATGGTACGGTACTGGATGCAACCTGTTCGGTAGCACTTGATGGCGGTACCACAACGGTTGAGATGGGTAGCGTCTCCAAGACCGACCTTGAGGCCAACTCCTTCAGCGCGGCTAAAGATTTCAAAATTGACTTAACAGGCTGCCCTACCACCGGTGAAGGTGTACCCACAAAAGCCAAAATCACCATTGACGGCGATACCGATACTACCAATCCTGATTACTTTAAAAATGCCGGAGCCGCAACGGGCGTTGCCATCGCCATTTACGAGGGGAGCAGCGGCGCGTCTGGTAAGGCGGTGAAAAGTCACACAGAAGGCAGCGAAATTGATATTTCCAGCGGTGCTGCGATTGTGCCTTACGTAGTCAAAATGGCTAAAGTCGGTACTGTAGGTAAAGGTGGCGTAACCAGCACCGTCACTTATAACGTTACCTATTACTAATCTGTCACATTGCGAGAGGCTGGCGTCTCTCAACAGGCAAGATTATTTTTGACAGTTCAAGTAACTACAGGCAGCGCTGGAAATTAAAACGAAAATCGACTGAGTTTTTTCACGCGCTGTCCTGACAATCCGAACTCAATAGACAGAATAACCTAACGGGATTACCTACAGGTCGTTTTCGTTTTACAGGTACTGCATATGCGAAAGTATTATTGCTTGCTGTTACTCCTTTTCATCAGTACCACTCATGCCAGCGTTGTCGTTGAGGCCACGCGAGTTATTTTTGACGGTGCGAAAAAAAATACCAGTATTGGTGTCGAGAACAAAGATAAGACAACCAATATTGTGCAATCGTGGCTATCACCTGTCGACGCTTCATCTCCATCAAAGGATACCTTTGTCATTACGCCACCGCTATTTAAGTTAAAAGCAGGTGGGCAGGGATTTGTGCGTATTGTACGTACAGGGAGTCCATTGCCTGAAGATCGTGAATCGATGTTCTGGCTAAATATCAAAGGCATTCCCGCATTGGAAAATGCGCCGAAAGAAAGCGAAAACGTAGTGCAGTTCGCCATTAATTCAAGAATTAAATTTATCTATCGCCCCGAATCATTAAAAAACTCTTCGCCAGAGAAAGTTGCTGCACAACTGCAATGGTACAAGGAAGATGGAGCAATCAGAGTAAAAAACACTTCATCTTATTATATCAATTTTTCGCGAATCAACTATGGCGGCAAGGATATTCCGGGTGGCTGGTTTGTCGCACCTAATAGAGATCTCACTATTCCTCTACCAACGGGATTTGGCTCGTCAGGAAAACAACAGGTAACATGGAGTGTTATCAATGATTATGGCATGTCCGATAACCAATACAACGCTTCCGTTCGTTAAACGCAGAACGGTTATTTTACTTTTCTGCTTACCTGTTGCCGTGTTTCGGGTCAATGCTGAGGAGTATTTTAACCCTCATCTACTTGAAACAACCGAAACCAACGCGACAGCGGTTGATCTGTCATGGATATCCAGCGACTCAGTGACCCCTGGTGATTACACGCTGGATATCTACGTTAACGGACACTATATCGACACCGGAAAGTTGACCTTTAAGAAAGTGCGTGACAATCAGGACAGTACGGTCCAACCCTGTTTTGATCGTCAGCACTTAGTTGACTGGGGTGTCAAAGTCGAGGATTACTCGACGCTGTTTGTCGCCGAATCCGACTGTGCCCTACTGTCTGCCATTCCGGGGTCTGAGGTAAACGTCGCGCTCGAACACCAGCGCATCGACCTCACGTTCCCACAAGTGGCATTGCTAAACCGCCCTCAAGGTTATGTGCCAGAAAAGCAGTGGCAGGACGGCATCAACGCTGCACTGCTGAACTACAATATTTCAGGACAATCCAGCTCCTCGCGAAACGGCGAAGGGAATAGCGATAGCCAGTTTATCAGCCTGCAACCTGGGTTAAACCTAGGCCGCTGGCGTTTACGTAACTACAGTACCTTAAACCACGACGACAGTGGAAATCAGTGGGAATCGGTCTACAGCTATATTGCCCGCGACGTGACCTTCCTGAAAAGCCAACTAATGATAGGCCAGACATACACCACGTCTGGCATATTTGATAGCGTTAGTTTCACCGGGGTACAACTCAACTCCGATGACGAGATGCAGCCAGACAGTATGCAGGGCTTTGCACCAACGATCCGCGGTGTAGCAAGGAGTACAGCGGACGTCACCGTATATCAGAACGGCAACAATATCTATAAAACCACCGTCCCACCCGGTGCTTTTGAAATTACCGATCTCTACCCGACCGGCAGCGCCGGCGATTTGACCGTAGTGGTGAAAGAGTCTGACGGCAGTCAGCAAAGCTTTGTGGTGCCCTATGCCGCCCTCGCGGTATTACAGCGCGAGGGACGGTTTAACTATGCTTTCAACAGCGGGAAAACCAAATCCGCCAGTAACGTCAGCACCAAAGATTATCGTTTTATCCAATCTTCTGCTGCTTGGGGAGCGACCAACAATATCACCCTCTACGGCGGTTTTCAGCAGGCAGAAGACAGCTATACCAACCTATTGCTCGGCTCTGGCTTCAACCTTGGGGAAATCGGCGCGCTTTCCTTCGACATCTCGCAAGCCTGGGCTGATATTGAAGAGCGTACCAATGACGTAAGCAAAAAAAACACCAGCAGCGGCCAGTCATTACGTCTGCGTTACAGTAAAAACGTTGTCCAGACCGGGACAAACTTCTCGGTAGCCGGATACCGCTATTCCACCAGTGGCTACTATTCATTTCAAGACTTCATCAATAGCTCAGTGACCGACAGTTCCATCTACTACCTATCAGGTCGCCCACGTAACCGTTTTGATGTTTCAATTTCGCAGTTTTTCGAACAGTTGGGTTCCATATCGTTGTCCCTGATCAACACCTCCTATTGGGACAGCTCGAGCATGGATTCGCTAAGCGCGGGCTACAGCAATACCTGGGGCAATATTTCGTACTTTTTAAACTATTCGTATAACCGCAACGCGCCTAGCGGTGACAACGAGAAACCCACCAGCGACAGTGTGATTTCACTCACAGTCAGCATTCCGTTCGGCAGCGATATAAGTGCACAGTACAGCCTGAACGATAGCCGCAGCGGTAACGCCACGCACAGCATCGGGCTCAACGGCACGGCATTTGAGGATCGCTCATTGAGCTGGAGCGCTCAAGAAGGGTATGACACTCAAGATAAAAGTACCTCTGGTAACCTGAACATGGGGTACCAAGGCTCTCAGGGCGAAATCACCGCCGGTTATGGCTACGACAATTACAGTACTCATTACAACTATGGCCTACGCGGCGGCATGCTCCTCCACGCTGGCGGACTGACCCTTGGTCGCACATTGAGCGACCAAGCGGTACTGGTAGAAACCTCAGGCGTCAAAGGTATTGCGGTGCGAGGACAAACCAACGTCACCACCGATGCCTCAGGCTACGCCATTGTGCCGTACGCCCGTTCCTATCATCAAAACAGCGTCGCACTCGATGAAACCCAGCAGCAAAGCAATGCTGAAGTGGATAATGTGGCGAAGACCGTCGTCCCAACACGCGGTGCGATAGTCAAAGTTAGCTACGCCGCTGTCGTGGGTTATCGCGCCATGCTCACCCTGCATTACCGGGGTAAATACGTCCCCTTCGGCGCGGTTGTCTCAAACAGGTCGATGGAAAACGACGACAGAGTTGGCGACCCGCAAACGAGCATCGTGGGTGATGATGGACAGGTCTATCTGGCGGGGCTGGCAGAAAAAGGCGCGATTGCTGTCCGCTGGGGAAAAGAGAGCTATCAGCAATGCTATGCGACCTATGACTTCTCCATTCAAGCGCTTGCCGATGACATCATCGTGGCGAAGGCGGAATGTCAGTAACCCTATCAACTTGGGTTCTACGGGAAAACAACGATGAAACAAAACCACATTTTACTCTGTGCGCTGCTGTTTATCTGCGCATCCGCGCAGGCGTATGACGAAAGCAGCACGGTGTTTTTTGATGTCACAGGTACCATTGACGCGGTTTCGTGCAATGTGGCTGTTCTGCCATCGGACAACATCAATCTCGGTACAATTGGCACACAGTACCTCAAAGGAAGACCCGGCGGTAACGGCCCCTACACATTAGTTTCACTGCAATTTTCGGGATGTACCGACAACATCGCCTCCGCCACAATAACCTTCAGTGGCGATCCCTACGATGCAACGTACACGATGATTTATAAAAATAAAATCAGCGGTGAGAGCGCCGCTGGCGGCGTCGGTCTGCAACTGTTTACGTCTACTGAAGGAGGCCAGACATTTGCCCCACTGGGGAACGGCGACGCTTACGAATTCCCGTTTATCAAGGATGCAGACAGCAATACGTTTAAAATGATAGCGCGCCTGTACACCCCGTATGGCGATGTCACCGGGGGACAATTCAGTACCACCGTCACCTTTAACGTTAGTTACAAATAAGGGAGAAGTTGATGAAAGTATTCGAGTTATTTCTGCTAGCGTTGATGATTCCGGGCTATAGCTGGGGGTGTGGGACTAGCTCACTGTCGTCTACCAATATCACGCTCCCCGCACAAATACTGCTCAAAGCCGGAAGCTACACCTCCGGCACCGTACTGTACGACAGCGGAGAAAAGCGCAGTACAAAAGGCCACATCCAGGACTGTAAGGGAGACGTAACAGGCCACTTAACCTGGAGCAGCGATGCCACCACGAGCGGTATCATTACCACAGGCGGTAGCGATCAGATATACCAAACCGCTGTCCCCAATATCGGCATACAACTTTCTGTCACGCCGAATATCGTCTGGACGAATGGACTACACGACAAGTCGGTAGATGTCACGGCCTATGTTGAGAGCACTTCATTTTCTCTTGGTAGGACAAACGATGGCATCTTCGACTTTGCTGATAACGTTGATTTTACCCCTTCATATCGGCTGAAATTAATAAGCCTAGGAGGACAAGTACCCTCAAACAGTAGCTTGCGTTTTTCAGGTACGCTCGCCACCCTCAAAATTAACGATAGCCGATCCAGTTCACAGTCAAGTGCAATAAACGTCAACATGTCTGGGGACACAACCCTACAACTCACTCCCATGGGCTGCACCGCTAGCACCAGTAGCCTAAAGTTTGATATGGGCCACAAGAGCATTTCACTCTTTAAATCCTACGGCAATGCGATATCAGGCACGGGGGCGGCACAGAAAATGACGCTTGCCTGCGAACCCGGCACCAATGTCGCAATCAGCCTGAACGCTACGCCCGCCAGCGGCTACAATCATAATAACGACGTTATCGCTCTGACCCAAGAAGAAGGCGCCGCCACCGGCGTAGGCGTTCAGTTGATTTTATCTAACGTCGGGATATTGCATCTGAATACCCCGCAGCAGATATTTTTGTCTCAACGAACATTCGCCACCTCGGATGGTGAGGGAGCGGTGCCCTATCAAATCTTCGGAGCACCAAATAGCCCCGGAGGCGCGCTTGCCAGCAACGAGTTGACATTTACCGCCCAGTATTTCCAGACGGCAGAGACCGTGACCGCAGGCAAGGCTAATGCCTCTGGGACCCTGACGTTTACCTATAACTAACCGCAGCAACGGCGGCGGGCATTAATTCCCGCCGAACATATCCTTAATCCAGCCAGCGACGCCATCACTATCCTTCTTCTCTTGTTGCTGCGCCGGCTGCTGCTGTTGCTGCTGCTGAGGCTGTGAGGAAGAAGAATCAAACGGATTCGCTGACTGCTGCTGTTCAATCTGCTGCTGGCTTTGCTGGCAGAGCGCATCCGGATCGGTCGTCCAGACCGGCAGCATACGTACGCCACCGCCGCCGCAGATAAAGTTGCCGTTATCATCAACGCCCATGTTGACGATATCTTCAGGCGCCGTCAGATCCAACGCAATCGGCGATTCGCTCGCCAGATAGCGCTGATAGATAGACATCGCCCCGCTCGCACCGTACAGCTTGGTTGGCTGGTTGTTATCGCGACCTACCCACGTAATCACCACTTCACGCCCGTCAATCCCGGCAAACCAAGTATCGACGTTATTGTTGGTGGTCCCGGTTTTCCCGGCCAAATGCAGATTCGGATATTTCGCGCCCAATTGACGACCCGTACCGCGCTGAACAACCTGCTGCATCGTCCATAGCGTCATGTACGCCGCCTGCGCCGGAACAGCACGCTCGGCCTGCGGGAAGCTTTGATACAGTACCGTGCCGTCTTCAGCAATCACCGAACGCAGCGCCGACAGCGGTGCGCGGTTACCGCCGCTGGCGATAGTCTGGAACGCCTGTGCCACTTCGATAGGCGTCAGGTTCAGCGCCCCCAGCAGCATAGCTGGAACGGCGTTAAGCTGATCTTTCGGCGCCCCCAGTTTCTGCCAAGTATCGGTCACCGCTGGCAGACCCAGCGCCATCCCGAGGTTGACGGTCGGCACGTTCATAGAACGCGTCAACGCATCCACCAACATCACCTGACCGCTGTAACGGCGATCGTCGTTCTGCGGTGACCACACCTGGCCGTTTGGCTGACGCAGGGCAATCGGCGCATCGGCAATCCAGGTGTTCAGGCGATACTGATTAGGCTGGCTTAATGCCGTCAGATAGGTCGCCGGTTTTGCCAGAGAACCAATCGAACGACGCGCCTGCATCGCGCGGTTGTAACCGGCAAACTGTGGTTCCGCACCGCCGACCATCGCGCGCACTTCGCCACTGAAGCGGTCAACGACCACCATCGCGGTTTCCAGATCGCTCAGCTTGCGCTGTTTCTTCAGCACCGGAATGCCTTCGGTTGCCGCTTTCTCTGCCGCATCCTGCGCCACCGAGTCAAAGGTGGTGAAGATTTTCACGCCGGAAAGATCTTTCACCTTGTCGCCAAGCTTCGCCTGTAGCTCCTGGCGTACCATCTGCATAAACGCAGGCTGCGGTGAAATCACCCCGCCACGCGGCTGTACGCCTAACGGACGGGCGCTCAGCATGTCGTAGAGCTCTTGGTCGATAACCTTCTGCTGTTGCAGCAGGCGCAGCACCAAGTTGCGACGTTCCAGAGCCAGTTTCGGGTTACGCCACGGATTATAAACCGACGCCCCTTTCACCATTCCCACCAGCAATGCCTGCTGATCGAGACTCAGCTCTTCGACCGGGCGGCCAAAGTAATAGAGGCTCGCCAGCGGGAAGCCGCGAATTTCATTGTCGCCGCTCTGACCGAGGTACACCTCATTCATGTACAGCTCAAGAATACGGTCTTTGCTGTAACGCGCATCGACGATAAGCGCCATGTACGCTTCATTCGCTTTACGCCAGTAAGAACGCTCGCTGGAGAGGAACAGGTTTTTCACCAACTGCTGGGTCAGCGTACTTGCCCCCTGCACCGTACGACCCGCAGTCAGGTTCGCCAGCACGGCACGACCAATCGAGAAGAAGCTGATGCCATCATGCTCGTAGAAGTGCCTATCTTCGGTGGCAATAAGCGTATCGACCAACAAATCAGGGAAACCGTTGCGCGGAACAAACAGACGCTGTTCGCCGTTTGGCGAGGACATCATGGTGATCAGGCGCGGGTCGAGACGGAAGAAACCGAACTGGCGGTTGCTGTCCATGTTCTCGATGGTTTCCAGATGATTGCCATCAAAG
Organism: Kluyvera sp. STS39-E; assembly: GCF_040932435.1. Taxonomy (NCBI): domain Bacteria; kingdom Pseudomonadati; phylum Pseudomonadota; class Gammaproteobacteria; order Enterobacterales; family Enterobacteriaceae; genus Kluyvera; species Kluyvera sp. STS39-E. The sequence continues at coordinate 68,467 of NZ_JBFQGA010000007.1, forward strand.
GTCAGACGCGCGCGCACCTGCCCTTCTTTGCTGTCCGGGAAATCAAACGGGCGGCGGATCATCTCAATGCTGTTGGCCTGCACGGTAAACTCACCCGGCCGCGTCATCGCCGTCACTTGACGATACTGGGTCGCCGTCAGCAACTGAACCATCTCATTTTTGCTGATGGTCATGTCTGGCTCGAGGTTAACCATACGGCCATATACCGCCGCAGGAAGCTGCCAGACTTTACCGTCGATACGGCTGCGGATTTTTTGATCCAAGTAGACGCCATAAATGGCCATCAATACCGCAAAGACGATGCCGAGTTTGAGCAGGAACCAGAACCAACGGTGTTTGCCGCGTGGTTTTCCCCCTTTACCGCCGCCTTTACGCGAACGCGGTTTTTCCTCTTCGTAGTCATCGTCATCATAATCGTCGTCATACTCATCATCTCTGAGCTGTCGACGGCTTACCTTTTGTTTCGCCGGACGTGCAGGCTTACCTTTTCGTCCAATCGGCTCGCGGTCATTCCCCGCCATGCTTTCTCTCCGCAACATTCAGGCATAAAGGCCTGATTTTCAATTCTTCGGTCCTGTGACAGAAGAAGATATCTCTCAATTTTCCGCTCGATCAATCCCCTCTCCCTTGAGGGAGAGGGTTAGGGTGAGGGGGAAACGTACACGCTGATGCCCTCACCCCGGCCCTCTCCCACAGGGAGAGGGGGAAAATCATGAATACTTTTTCGTCCGCCGCGTGGGCGCGGTGTTCGCCGGATCGTCCGGCCAGACGTGCTTCGGATAACGCCCTTTCATCTCTTTTTGCACCTCGCGGTACGCCCCTTGCCAGAACGCGCTTAAATCACGGGTGATCTGCAGTGGCCGCTGCGCGGGTGAAAGTAGCTCCAGTACCAATGCCACGCGCCCTTGGGCGATAGTCGGGGTACTGGCTTCACCAAACATTTCCTGCATCCGCACCGCCAGCGCGGGAGGATTATCTTCATCATAGCGAATGGCAATTCGGCTTCCCGTCGGCACAGTGTAATGAGTTGGCAAAGAACTCTCCAGACGTTGTTGTAATGACCACGGCAGCCGATCGCGCAGCGCTTGGTAAATATCCACCGATTTCAGCCCACGCAAAGAGTGAACGCCGGTCATATGCGGCAACAGCCAGTTTTCCAGCTCATCAAGCAGCGTAGCATCGTCTACCGCAGACCATGCCTCTTCCGGCAGCCAGCGCGCAGCGCACTGTAAACGCAAGCGTAGCTGCTGCGCGGCGCTCGTCCAGTCGAGTACGCTTAATCCTTTCTCGCGAATACCGGTCAGCATCGCCTGATGAAGCTCGCTCTCTGAGAGTTTCGCCAGCGGACGAACGCTTAAGGTTAGCTGACCAATCTGACTGCGGCGTAGCGCCTTTAGCGTGCCTCGCTCATCATCCCACTCAATCGTGTCAGATTGTTGAAGCAATTGAGGGCAGCGGCCAATGAGCGCATCGATATCTAGCGCGCAGGCCTGCAAAATGCGAGCATCCGGTGAAGCATTGCCCTGTAACAGCAGCGGGGCAATCAGCCATTCATGACGATTTAAAGCGTCGTCTGCATCCAGCATCGCCCCCATCCCGTTTGCCAGCTGGTAGCGCCCTTCTTGTCCACGCCGACGAGCGATACGGTCGGGGAACCCCTGCGCCAACAGTGCCGGAATGGCATCGCTGTCAACCTGCCCTGCGCGGCGATTTAGACGCTTGTAGAGCTGCTGGCTACGCACCTGCCACTGCCCCTGCGGGCGGGAAAATGCTTGGAGCAGATCATGATTGGCGCCGCGCGGTGGCTCTTCGAGAATGGCAGCCAGCCGCGCTGCCGTTGCCACTTCATCATCGGTCTGCGCCGCCACCAGCATTGCCGCCAGTCGCGGATCGTTGCCCAACGAGGCCATTTTCTGCCCTTTGGCCGTCAAACGCCCATCGGCCAGCGCCGCCAGTTGCGTCAACAATCGACGCGCCGCCGCGAGATTGGCAACAGGCGGTTGATCCAGCCAGTTGAGCTGCGTCGGGTCGGCGCATCCCCACTGCAATAGTTCAAGCAACAGCGACGAAAGATCGCTTTGTAAAATTTCGGCATCGCTTTGCGCCGTCGCCCGCTCTGCCTGCTCTTTTGCCAGCAGATGGACACACACGCCCGGCTCCAGCCGCCCAGCGCGTCCCGCACGCTGGGTCATCGACGCTTGGCTGATACGTTGCGTAAGCAGACGCGTCAGCCCGCTACGGACGTCAAAGCGTGCGACGCGCTCCTGAGCGCAATCCACCACCAACCGAATACCTTCAATGGTCAGGCTGGTTTCCGCGATATTGGTCGCTAGCACCACTTTGCGTTTGCCCGGCGGCGGCGGAAGAATTGCCTGGCGCTGTTCTGCGAGCGACAGCGCGCCATATAAAGGGCAGAGCAGCACATCGTCAGCCACGCGTTCCGCGAGAAAGTTCTGTACCCGTTGGATCTCGCCCACGCCGGGCAAAAACAGCAGTAGTGAACCCGGCTCAGTACGCAAAAGCTCGGCCGTTGCGATAGCGACCGCTTCGTCAAAGCGCTGATGCGGCGGCAGTGACTGGTATCGGCGTTCAACCGGGAAGGCGCGGCCCAGGGAGATAATCGTCGGAGCCTGCGGCAGCAACTGCTGGAGTTTGTCGTTATCCAACGTCGCTGACATGATAAGCAGCTTCAGGTCATCGCGAAGCCCCTGTTGTACGTCCAGCAAAAGCGCCAGCGCGAGATCCGCCTGCAGACTGCGTTCGTGGAATTCATCGAGGATCACCAGACCTACGCCGGAAAGTTCAGGATCGTGCTGGATCATGCGAGTCAAGATCCCTTCAGTCACCACTTCCAAGCGCGTCGCGGAGCTAACGCAGGTTTCAGCACGCATTCGGTAGCCCACCGTCTCGCCCGGTTTCTCGCCCAGCAGTTCAGCCAGACGCTGGGCCACGTTGCGCGCCGCCAGCCGACGCGGCTCCAGCAGCAGAATACGACCTTCGATTGCGCCATCACGTAAAATTTGCAGCGGCAGCCAGGTCGACTTACCGGCCCCTGTCGGCGCATTAAGCAACACCTGTGGGGATTGTCGTAAGGCGAGAAGCAGTTCAGGAAGGATACTTGCGACCGGCAACAGGGACACGAATGGCTCCAGGGGTTAACATTAAACGGCGGACATTGTAGCATCGCGTCAATTCATAACCGAGTACCCATGATGTCTGAGTCAAAAAGACTGTTTTTCGCCATTGAGATCCCGGCGAAAATCCGCAAACAGCTGGTGCAATGGCGAGCGGATAACTTTCCCGCCGACGCTGGTGTACCGGTGGCTGCCGCCAATATGCACATCACGTTGGCGTTTCTCGGCGAAGTCAGTGCGGAAAAACAGCGCGCGCTGGCATCGATGGCTGGACGCATCCATCAGCCGGACTTCACGCTGCAGCTTGATGATGCCGGGCAGTGGCTGCGTTCTCGCGTGGTGTGGCTCGGTACTCGCCAACCGCCGCGCGGGTTGCTGCAGCTCGCCAACATGCTTCGTGCACAGGCCGCCCGCAGCGGGTGCTATCAGAGCCCGCAGCCGTTTCATCCCCATCTTACGTTGCTGCGCAACGCCGGTCAGGCGGTGGCAATCCCCGCCCCCGGCTTTCACTGGGACTTTCCGGTGACGGAGTTTGTTCTGTACGAATCGCGTTATAGCGCAGGGCGCACGCGATATACGCCATTACAGCGCTGGACGCTCAGCAATAAATAGGCTCTAAGGAAATCCGATGCAATTTACGCCACCGCTCCAGTCCGCCACGTTAATTAAACGCTATAAACGCTTTCTTGCCGATGTGGTTACACCCACAGGTGAAATCTTCACTCTGCACTGTCCAAATACCGGCGCGATGACCGGTTGTGCCACGCCAGGCGATACCGTGTGGTATTCAACATCGCAAAACACTAAACGCAAATATCCGCATACCTGGGAGCTCACCCAAACACAAAATGGCGCATTTATCTGCGTCAACACGCTAAGAGCGAATGCTCTAGCAAAAGAAGCAATCGAGGCGGGAAATATTCCTGAACTCACCGGCTACAACACGCTGAAAAGTGAAGTGAAATACGGTGAGGAAAACAGCAGGATTGATATCATGTTACAGGCAGATGATCGCCCGAGATGCTATATTGAAGTGAAGTCGGTAACGCTTGCTGAAAATGAATTGGGTTATTTCCCCGACGCTGTCACGGTGCGGGGTCAGAAGCATTTACGCGAGCTGATGGGTGTTGTGGCGGACGGAGAGCGCGCCGTTTTACTGTTTGCAATCTTGCATTCAACCATTGAATATTTCTCTCCTGCACACCATATTGATGCACGATACGCAAAGCTATTGAATGAGGCACACATAAAGGGGGTGGAGATTTTGGCTTATAAAGCGGAACTTTCTGCCGATAATATGACTCTGATATCGCCGTTACCCGTTTCGTTGACCACGGGTGAATTTGCATAGAAAGTGTTCGGGCTGCGGCGCAAATACGCTTTTCCTCACAGCATTGTCAAGTGTTACGTTTAGATAATTGCCATCCGGAAAAGCATCTGCTATTTATAGCGGCCTGATTTTTCCCCCGAACACGGGGATCGATAGTGCGTGTTAAGGAGAAACAACATGCAAGAAGGGCAAAACCGTAAAACATCGTCCCTGAGTATTCTGTCCATCGCTGGGGTGGAGCCGTACCAGGTGAAACCGGGCGAAGAGTATATGAACGAAGCCCAGCTATCGCACTTCCGACGTATTCTTGAAGCATGGCGTAATCAACTTAGGGATGAAGTCGATCGCACCGTTACACATATGCAGGACGAAGCTGCAAACTTCCCTGACCCGGTAGACCGTGCCGCGCAGGAAGAAGAGTTCAGCCTTGAGCTGCGTAACCGCGATCGTGAACGTAAGCTGATCAAAAAGATCGAGAAGACGTTGAAGAAAGTCGAAGATGAAGATTTCGGCTACTGCGAATCCTGTGGTGTTGAAATTGGTATTCGTCGTCTGGAAGCGCGCCCAACGGCCGACCTGTGCATTGACTGCAAAACGCTGGCAGAAATCCGCGAAAAGCAGATGGCAGGTTAAGAGAACGCTAACACTCTATCTTCAAGGCGGGAGTCACTTCCCGCCTTGTTGTTTTATTGCAATAAGCCATGTCACCACAACCTTATATCGGGCGTTTCGCCCCCTCACCTTCCGGTGAACTGCATTTTGGTTCGCTGATTGCCGCACTTGGCAGCTATCTACGCGCTCGCGCCCAGCAGGGCATTTGGCGAGTCCGCATTGAAGATATCGATCCCCCTCGTGAAGTTCCCGGTGCTGCAACCACCATTTTGCATCAACTGGAACATTACGGCCTGCACTGGGATGGCGACATTCTATGGCAGTCTCAACGTCATGACGCCTACCGTGAAGCGTTAGCTTGGCTGAAAGAGCAGGACTTGTGCTATTTCTGTACCTGTACACGAGCGCGTATCCAAAGCGTTGGTGGCACCTACGATGGGCATTGCCGTGACCTTCATCATGGCCCGGAAAATGCCGCCTTACGTCTGCGTCAATTGCATCCCGTCACCGCATTTCACGACACGCTGCGCGGCACCCTACAGGCCGACGAACGCCTAGCCCGGGAAGATTTTATTATTCACCGTCGCGATGGATTGTTCGCCTATAACCTGGCCGTGGTGGTCGATGACCATTTTCAGGGGGTGACCGAAATTGTGCGCGGTGCAGATTTAATTGAGCCCACCGTCCGGCAAATTTCGCTCTACCAGCAGTTCGGCTGGCAGGCCCCTGACTATATTCATTTGCCGCTGGCATTGACGGCAGAAGGTGCTAAGCTTTCCAAGCAAAATCATGCACCTGCTCTTCCAAGCGGCGATCCGCGCCCGGTGCTTATTCAGGCGCTACACTTTTTGGGCCAGGATACGCCAGCACAATGGCAGGATCTCAATACGGCGGAATTATTGCAAAATGCGGTCAATATGTGGTCGCTTTCCACCGTGCCTGAGACGGCGAAGATCAATCCGCCATTCTCAAATGCGTTATGCTGAGCTATGATTAGCCGCTATTTTTTTGTCCTGGATACTGATATTACCGAGGTGCACCATTTTTACCCGAGTCGCTAATTTCTGCCGCAAGGTGCTAAGCCGTGAGGAGAGCGAGGCTGAAAACGCCGTCGCAAAACTTTCTATGACCGTGATTCCGCGCGAGCAGCACGCTATTTCCCGCAAAGATATTAGCGAGAACGCCCTCAAGGTTCTTTATCGTCTGAATAAATCAGGCTACGAGGCCTACCTCGTTGGCGGCGGTGTCCGCGACCTGCTTTTAGGCAAAAAACCGAAAGATTTCGATGTGACCACCAGCGCGACGCCCGATCAGGTGCGTAAGCTGTTCCGTAACTGCCGCTTGGTTGGTCGCCGTTTCCGTTTGGCCCACGTCATGTTCGGCCCGGAGATTATTGAGGTGGCCACTTTCCGTGGTCATCACGAAGAGGGTCAGTCTGACCGTACCACCTCACAGCGTGGGCAAAACGGCATGCTGCTGCGCGACAACATCTTCGGTTCCATCGAAGACGATGCCCAGCGCCGTGACTTTACTATCAACAGTCTCTATTACAGCGTGGCCGACTTTTCCGTCCGCGACTACGTAGGCGGCATGCAGGATCTGTCAGATGGTGTGATTCGTCTGATTGGCTCCCCGGAAACCCGCTACCGCGAAGATCCGGTGCGGATGCTGCGCGCCGTGCGTTTCGCCGCCAAGCTGAGCATGCGTATCAGCCCGGAAACCGCCGAGCCTATTCCACGTCTGGCAATGCTGATGAACGATGTGCCGCCGGCGCGTCTGTTTGAAGAAGCGCTCAAACTGCTGCAGGCGGGCTACGGTTATGAAACGTATAAGCTGCTGCGTGAATACAATCTGTTCCAGCCACTGTTCCCGACCATCACCCGCTACTTCACCGAAGAGGGCGACAGCCCGATGGAGCGCATCATTGCGCAGGTGCTGAAGAACACCGATAACCGCATTCATAACGATATGCGCGTTAACCCGGCGTTCCTGTTTGCAGCGATGTTCTGGTATCCGCTGCTGGAAATGGCGCAGAAAATTACCCAAGAAAGCGGCCTTACCTATCACGACGCCTTCGCGCTGGCGATGAACGACGTGCTGGATGAAGCCTGCCGTTCGCTGGCCATTCCGAAACGCATTACTGCGCTGGTACGTGACATCTGGCAATTGCAGCTGCGTATGTCTCGCCGTCAGGGTAAACGCGCTTGGAAGCTGATGGAACATCCTAAATTCCGCGCCGCTTACGACCTGCTGGCACTGCGTGCTGAAGCCGAAAATAATCGTGAACTGCAAAGCCTGACCGAATGGTGGAGCGAGTTCCAGGTACTGGCGCCGCCGGCGCAAAAAGACATGCTCAATGAGCTGGATGAAGAGCCGGATAACCGCCGTCGTCATCGTCGCCCACGTAAACGTGCGCCACGCCGTGAAGGCAGCGCGTGACGCTGGTTTATATCGCATTAGGCAGCAACCTCGCCTCACCACTTGAGCAGGTCAATGCTGCCGTCAAGGCGCTGGGTGAAATCCCGCAAACGCGCCTTGTCGCGGTATCTTCTTTTTACCGGACTCCACCGCTAGGCCCGCAGGATCAGCCCGATTATCTAAACGCTGCCGTGGCGCTGGAGACTACGCTCTCGCCGGAAGCGCTGCTCAACCATACCCAGCACATCGAACTGCAGCAGGGCCGCGTACGCAAGGCAGAACGCTGGGGGCCACGCACGCTAGATCTCGATATTATGCTGTTCGGTAACGAAGTTATTAATACTCCACGCTTAACCGTGCCGCATTACGATATGAAAAATCGAGGTTTTATGCTGTGGCCACTGTTTGAGATTGCGCCAACGTTATCTTTTCCGGATGGTTCATCCCTTAAACACCTGATACATCAAAAACGCTTTCCCGAGCCATTGCGCTGGGAAAAATAGCCTAATAATATAGACTCTATGTTACAAACGCATCTATCATGCTGAAGACAATTTCAGCTTGCTTCGTATTTTTTAATTTTTTTAAATTCATAATTAAGAAAAATTAATGCACGTGTTTTTACTGATAAATCAATTCATATTTAATATGTAAAACGCAATATAAGTGCAAAAAAAAACCCAATCCATACACCCAGCAAATATAATTGATATTTCCAATATAAAAATTATACGAGCGTTAAAAAAAATTAATTCTGGTGATTTTACACAGCATAAGAAAAAAACTAATCTATATATAAAATTACTTACCAGCCTTGGAACAGGCTTATGTACATCATGTTATTAATAAGGATATGCTCAATGAAAAAAACACTTCTCGCCGCTAGTCTTGTTTTGGCTTCTGGATCGGTTATGGCTTTTGAAGACGGTGGCCAGATTGATTTTCAAGGCATGGTAGAAGCGGGCACTTGCGCAACCACGCTGAAGTCTAATGGTGCTGCCACCGTATCCGGTACGTCTGTCGTTACCTTGGATAAAGCTAAAGTCGATGATATCACTTCTGAGGTTCAGGCTGCTGCTGTCGGTGCAAAGCCGGCCGATTTTTCTATTCTTGTTGATTGTAGTAAAGCGACTGGCGAAGATACCAAAGTTAATCTGGTTATGGGCTCACCTTCCTACGCTAACAGCAAAGGAACGCTGGATAACAACGAGAATGTTGTATCAGCGGGTATTGAAGCGGCTAAAGGCGTCAACCTTGCCATTCACGATGTGACTTTAGGTACACCGGTTCAGGTTAAACTGAACAACCCAGCCGATGTACATACCCAAACGCTCGATACTACTAGCAAAATAGCAACCTATAATTTCCAGGTTTCTTATGTAAAAGCGAATAGCTCAGACGCGGTTAAGGCAGGCTTTGTTTCCTCTAATGCCGTTTATTCTTTATCTTACGAGTAACATCATTAATGCTTTATTTCATTAGCTAAAATTTTTAGCTGCAGTATCTACTCATTGAGATAAAGTTACACATCACATTATCAGGTATCTGCTTCTGGCAGAAATTTGCCAGAGGTGGATACTTAATATATTAACACACTTTACCTGCCCCCATCATGCTTAGATAGCAAATACTACAAGCCCAATTTTTTATCGTGTTGAATTTTAATACTTAGAGAGAAAAAGTTTTATTTTAGAATGCATCGGAGTGCATATGAAAAAATATTTGGAAAATGGATTTTCTATCTTACCGTTCATTTTGGGGTTGATTAGCCCATTCGCGCACGCAGATATCGTAATTTCTGGCACTCGCGTTATTTATCCGGAAGGGCAGAAAAACGTTAGCGTTCGCCTTGAAAATAAAGGGGCCAGCCCACTGCTGGTACAAAACTGGCTGGATACGGGTGATGACAACGCTGACCCAGGAACCATCAAAGTTCCTTTTATCTCTACACCGCCGGTCTCAAGGATAGAATCTAAACAGGGTCAGACGGTAAAAATTATGTTTACCGGCAGCACCACGCTACCTAATGACAAAGAAAGCGTATTTTGGTTCAACGTGCTCGAAGTACCACCAAAAATCAAAGACAACGAAAAAAATCAAAATTTACTGCAACTCGCTTTTCGCACACGCATTAAGTTGTTCTGGCGCCCACAGGGGCTGCCGGGAAACCCGGCTGAGGCTCCCGCTAAACTAAAATGGAAACTGGAAAATAGTCAGGGTCATACCATTGTGCGAGTCACCAACCCAACCGTTTATCACGTTTCTTTCAATGACGCGAAGCTGCAAGCAAACGGCCGGAGCTATGCCATTGCTGCCACAATGGCCGCACCCGGCGTAAACACGACGTTTAACATCCAGGGCCTGTCCGGAACCCCAGCAGGTGCAAAAATAGTTTATTCCACCATTAATGATTACGGCGGCATCAGCCATGGAGAGGCCCGCATTAATTAATTTTTATGGTTTCTATTCAAGCAAGGATGCTTATGTCGCCTAAAGAATCGATTTTTCCAAGGACAACGCTTGGTGCAGCATTAATTACCTGCATCTGGGGGCAAGGGGTGAGTGCGGCCGAAAATATTGAATACGACAGCTCATTCCTGATGGGAGGCGCGGCATCGAGCATCGATATCAGCAGATTTTCTGAGGGTAACCCAACACCAGCAGGGATATACGACGTTAATACCACCGTTAATGACGCCTCTGCGGCGGGTCTGAGCATCCCTTTTGTTGATACCGGAGGAAAAACAGCGCATGCCTGCCTGACGCGTAAAAATCTGGCGCAGCTGCATATTCGTCTTCCTGAGCACATTGATGAAAACGCCATCTTACTTAAGCGTGATGGCGAAAATGAGGATTGCCTTAATCTTCCACGTCTTATTGAAGGCGCCACGCTAAGTTACAATAATGGCGATCAACAATTAAACATTCAGGTACCACAGGCTTGGTTAGTTAAAAAATATCATGACGATATCGATCCCTCGCTTTGGGATGAAGGCATTAACGCCGCACTGCTCTCTTACAGTGCCAACGCCTACCATAGCAATACAGGAGAGAGTCATTCGGATAGCATCTATTCCGGGCTAAATGCAGGGATCAACCTAGGTGCCTGGCGTCTGCGCGCTCGCGGTAACTATAGCTGGAATAGCGACGGTCAAAGCGCGTTCGATTTTCAAAACCGCTACCTGCAGCGTGATCTTTCCACACTGCGCTCACAGCTGATACTTGGCGAATCTTACACTACCGGGGAAACGTTCGACTCCGTTAGTATCAGGGGTGCGCGTCTGTATAGTGATGCGCGTATGCTCCCCTCAGCGCTGGCCGGTTTTTCGCCGATTATCCGCGGCGTGGCGAATACCAATGCCAAAGTGACCGTGACGCAGGGCGGCTACAAAATCTATGAAGCAACGGTGCCGCCTGGCGCATTTGTGATTGATGATCTGACGCCTTCAGGCTACGGCAACGACCTGGTCGTCACCGTGGAAGAAGCCGATCATTCAAAGCATACCTTCACCCAGCCCTTCTCCTCCGTTATCCAGATGCAGCGTCCGGGCATTGGCCGTTGGGATATTTCAGCGGGAAAGGTGGTTAACAATCAGCTGCGCCATGAACCTAATCTCATCCAGGGCTCGTTTTATTATGGTCTTAACAACTTCCTGACCGGCTACACCGGTATTCAGATGACGGACGATAATTACCTGGCAGGTTTACTCGGTGTCGGTCTGAATACGCCAATGGGAGCGTTTGCACTGGATGTTACCCATTCGAAAACCGATATTCCGGACGATAAAACCTATCAGGGGCAAAGCTATCGCTTAAGCTGGAACAAATTATTTGGCCCAACCGATACGTCGCTAAACTTGGCGGCCTACCGCTATTCAACACAAGATTACCTCGGCTTAAATGATGCGCTCACGCTGATTGACGATGCACGCAACACTTCCAACGGGTCATCGAAAAATACGATGAACAACTACTCTCGCCTGAGAAACCAGTTTACGGTCAGTATCAACCAACCGCTGAAAATTGATAACACAGATTACGGTTCTTTTTATTTATCAGGTAGTTGGTCAGATTACTGGCAGGATGACCATAGCCGTAGCGACTACAGCATGGGCTACAGCAAAGGCGTGTCTTGGGGAAGTTATACCGTTAGCGTTCAACGTACTTGGAATGAGTCAGGCCAAAAGGACGACGCGGTTTACCTGAGCTTCAGCATCCCGTTGAATAATTTCACTGGCGGCGCAACTCCTCGCTCGGGATTCCGCTCCGTTGATGCCCAGATGAATAGCGATATGAAAGGCAATCACCAATTTAATCTCAGTAGCAATGGTGGAAGTGAAGACAATACGGTGAGCTACAGCCTGAACACCAGTTATGCCATCCAAAATCAGGATAAAAACCTGAGTTCCGTCGGTGGCTACGCCAGCTATGAATCCCCATGGGGAAGTCTTTCAGGCTCGGCATCGGCCAATAACGAGCAAAACCGGCAGTACTCTTTGAGTACCGATGGCGGATTTATTTTGCATCGTGGCGGTTTGACCTTCACGAATGACAACTTTAGCGATAACGATACGCTGGTACTGGTCAAAGCCCCTGGAGCGAAAGGCGCACGCATTAACTATGGCAATAACACCATTGATCGCTGGGGATATGGCGCCGCCTCTGCGCTCAGTGCTTACCATGAAAATCAGGTGTCGCTCAATATAGATAATATGGAAGACGATGTGGAGCTAAAGAGCACCAGCACCACCGTTATTCCGGGCAATGGCGCCGTTATCTTTAGCAACTTTGAAACCGATCAGCGCCTCGCCGCCGTTATCAATATCACGCGCGACGATGGCTTGCCGCTACCTTTTGCCGCCGACGTGTCCGAAAACGGGCAGTCAATTGGCACCGTAGGGCAAGGCGGGCAGGCATTTGTCCGCGGCATTGGTCCGCAGGGGGAACTGACGCTGCGCTGGAATGAGAAGAGCCAACAAAAACAGTGCCGAGCAGAGTACCGTTTCCCTGAAACGCCGTTGACCATCGGCCAAAGCAAAATGCTGCTGCTCAACAATGTGATCTGTAAATCGACATCCGGCCAGGGGGCACAATGAAACTAAGAGTCTTTAGCGTTTTTTGGGGCTCGTTATATCTGTTATTCCCGCACATGGGCATTGCGCAAAATATTGATATCGATTTTAAAGCCCAGATTGTGGAAAACACATGTCTTATTACGCTGCAATCACTGAACGGTTCGCAGTTAACAGGCGGTTCTGATGACACATACACATTAACGATTCCCAGCGTCGGGCTGGATAAAATTATCAAAGGCGATGCCGCCGCACAAGCCGACTTTAAGTTTGTACATGATGAATGCAGCAGCTATACCACTGGCATCATAACCAAAATCCAGGCTGCGTCAGTTTCTGGAAATCTGGTCAACAACACCTCAACTCGTGGGACGCCTGCGGCAAATATCGGCATCGGATTTAAACGCCGCGGCAGCGACGATAGCGGATTTATCAAACCCGATAATACGACCGCCCTAACATGGACAAGCGAAGAGTTCACCTCCGGGCTCGAAATGACCGCGGCCTTGCGTGAAACCACACCCGGCAGCGGGTCAGCGGGTTCCTTCGACGCGCAAGTGATATTTAACTTCATCTATCAGTGATCAGGGATGAATCGAATGAATCAAACAATCGCTCGCCTGGCGCTATGCGCAATGTGGATTGTAGAGGGGCTGAGCTTCTCATCACATGCGGAGATGAAAGCGACTCCCCACATAACGCTTAACGTCACCAGCGATATCACCGTCGGCACCTGTACGGCAACGTTACGTGATAGCGGAAACAGTATTATCTCCGAAGTCGCTTTCGGCGACGTCTACACCTCTGAGCTAGGTAATAAAGTCAAAACGTTTAAGCTGCAATTTACCGATTGCGTAGGCGTACCGGGCCGCAAAGCGAACATCACGCTGTTGCCAAAAGGAATCGGTTGTGCGGGCACCACGGGGAACTCCCCAGACTTTGCCAACGGTTTTATCCCCAGTTTAGAACAGGATATTGCGGCAGCGAATGTCGCCGTTGAGGTCTGGACGACGAACACGCCGCAAAGTGGCGGTAGCGTGCAATTCAATTGTGCCAATCGCAATACGCAACAAGTGAACATCTCCACGGCCAGCGGCACGGCCACAGTCGATTACCCACTGAGCGCCCGCCTAGTCGTAACACCCGGTAAACAACGCACACAAGTCGTCGCGGGCCAGTTTAAGTCCCCGGCAACCTTCAACATCACCTACGAATAATCTTTAAGGATGAAAGATAATGAGACGGCGAAACATTTCCTCTTCCATTGCTGCGGGTAGCGTGGCGTGGTTGTTTTCTGCGGTACTTTGCGCCGATACCGATGTTGATATGACTGCAACCATTATCAATAACACCTGCAAAACCGAAATCAGCAATGCATTTGTTAATCTCGGCACCCAAAAACTGGATTATTTTTCCGATACCGTCACCGCCAATGATGATTATCCTGGCGGCGTGACTTTTGCTATCCGTGTTGTTGAGTGCGCATCAGACGGTAACGCGAAATCACAGCTAAAAATGGATTTTCACCCAAGTAGCGGCCAACTCCCCGCCGATAACCAACAGGTTTTCGCCAACGATATTGTCAATCAGAGTTATGGCGCGAAAAACGTAGGCGTCGTCATTTTTTCCGCCCAAGATGACGCCGAGCGCTTCAATGTTCTGGATAGTCATGGCGCATCCCGCGCAATCTTCCCCATTGATGCCAGCACGCTGGATGGCTCGGAGTGGCGCTTCTATTCGCGAATGCAAAAAATCAGCAGCGGCAGCGCCGTGACCCCTGGGCTAATCCAGAGCAAAGTGATTGTGGATGTTTCCTATGAATAAACTGAAAAAACTGCTTCTGAGCCTGACCATGCTGGCGACCGTGATGACCTCGTTTTCCGCGCAGGCAATCTATCTGATGCTGGGTGCGCTGGATGGCAGCAACGCCAACAACCCCGCATCATTCAGCTTGCTGCTGATGCCTTTTCAGAGCACAAATATGGTGTTCCGAACCAATACTTCGCTCGCCAGTACCGGCGTTAACCTGCCGCCGATTAATTTTGACTCTCAAGGTGGTCTCTATTGTAAAAATGGCCCAAGCGGCACCATTGGCGAGACCCTACGTTTCACCCATAACCTGGTGGCTGGCCCGACGTATAGCGGCCACCAGCTCTATAAAACCAGCCATCAGGGGTTATATTTCGATGTCAATATCGTCAGTGTAAGAGGTGCCTATACCACCTTTGCTCCTAATTCATTTTATCTTCCCTCAGGAAAACAGGATATTGTTGGCGACACCCAATGGGCCTATTGTGGCAATGGTTTTAATAGGCTTATCGGCGGGATGATTTTTCAGATTCAGGTCAATTTTTACACCGACAATACGTTTAGTTTTAACGAGCACTCAATTACCGCGCCGGTAACTTTTGCGACGTCGGGCGTGCTGCCAAACGCCCCCTTCTCTGACGCTGGCATTCGACTGGAAAACGCAAGTGGAGACGGCAGTTACTGGACGATTAACATCAGCTCCAAACTCTATATTTCCCCCCCGACCTGCTATGGCTCCGTTGTCACTGGCACCAGCGGCGCGCCGAATACCATTGATATGGGCAGATACACCACCGGTCAGCTAATAAATGATAACGTCGCTAACGTTCCTTTCGCTATTTTGCTCACCGGCTGCATGCAAACCAAATTTATCGCGGTGAAGCTCTCATCCAGCAACGTCGGCATCTCCGACAAAAGTTTGTTAGCCAATAAGTTAACCACTGAGGGGCAGGCACTCGCCAGCGGCGTGGGCGTGCAGATAACAGGCCAAAGCAACATTATCAGCGGCAATACGCTTATGGTGCCCGGCGGGGCTGCCTATCAGGATTTAATGCAGGCCGATAGCCCATCCTATTCAGAAGCAACGCTCTCGGCGATTATTCAAAATGGTGCAGTACATAAACTTGATTTCAAAGCCCGAATGAAGCAAGACGGTGAGCAACCGATTGTTGCAGGCGAATTTATGGCTACCGGCACCTTTACCATCACTTACCCTTGATGCAACTGGGCAGGGGTAATCCCTGCCCTACTTCGCCATAAAGCACTAACACCCGCGGTCATCATCCCCTACAATGCGGAAATTCTTATTGTCTAATCAGGGGTCCCGATGAAACCAACTACCATCGCCTTACTACAAAAATGTAAGCAGGAAAAGAAGCGCTTTGCGACCATTACCGCTTATGACTATAGCTTTGCGAAGCTGTTTGCCGATGAAGGCATTAATGTCATGTTAGTGGGTGACTCGCTGGGCATGACCGTCCAAGGACACGATTCCACGTTGCCGGTGACCGTTGAAGACATCGCCTACCACACCCACGCCGTACGCCGCGGGGCACCTCTCTGCTTGCTGCTGTCCGATCTTCCGTTTATGGCTTACGCCACGCCAGAGCAGGCGTTTGAAAACGCGGCAGCGGTGATGCGTGCGGGTGCCAACATGGTCAAAATTGAAGGTGGTGCTTGGCTGGTTGATACGGTGAAAATGCTGACCGACCGCGCCGTCCCGGTATGTGGTCATCTGGGGCTAACGCCGCAATCGGTCAATATTTTTGGCGGTTACAAAGTTCAGGGACGCGGCGATGCGGGCCAAGTGCTGCTGGATGATGCGCTGGCGTTAGAAGCGGCTGGCGCACAGCTGCTGGTGCTGGAGTGTGTGCCGGTTGAGTTGGCAAAACGCGTCACTGAAGCGCTGTCGATTCCGGTGATTGGTATCGGTGCCGGCAACGTCACCGATGGGCAGATCCTCGTGATGCACGACGCTTTCGGCATCACCGGTGGTCACATTCCTAAATTCGCCAAAAATTTCCTCGCCGAAGCGGGCGACATGCGTGCCGCAGTGCGGCAGTATATGGCGGAAGTCGAGTCCGGTGCATATCCGGGCGAAGAACACAGTTTCCATTAATTTATTCGCCTGTACATCATTACGCCGGATGGCGACGCTACGCGTCTTATCCGGCCTACAAACCGCTCGCGTAGGCCTGATAAGCGAAGCGCCATCAGGCATCGTATTGAAGGAGTCTTGTTGTGTTAATTATCGAAACCCTACCGCTGCTGCGTCAGCATATTCGTCGTCTGCGTCAGGAAGGCAAGCGCGTCGCGCTGGTTCCGACCATGGGCAACCTGCACGACGGTCATATGACGCTGGTTGAAGAAGCGAAGACCCGCGCTGACGTCGTGGTCGTGAGTATTTTCGTTAACCCGATGCAGTTCGACCGCGCCGAGGATTTAGCTAACTATCCGCGAACGCTGCAAGAAGACTGTGAAAAGCTCAATAAGCGTAAGGTCGATTACGTCTTCGCGCCGTCCGTTGCCGAAATTTATCCGCAGGGTACCGAAAGCCACACCTTCGTGGATGTTCCGGGTCTTTCGACCATGCTGGAGGGCGCCAGCCGCCCGGGTCACTTCCGTGGCGTCTCCACGATTGTCAGTAAGCTCTTCAACCTGATCCAACCCGACATTGCCTGCTTTGGTGAAAAAGACTTCCAGCAATTAGCGTTGCTGCGCAAGATGGTCGCTGATATGGGCTATGACATCGAGATCGTCGGCGTGCCGATTATTCGGGCCAAAGACGGTCTGGCGCTAAGCTCACGTAACGGCTATTTGACGGCAGAACAACGCAAGATCGCGCCGGGGTTGTATAAAGTGCTGAACAGCGTGGCGGAGAAGCTGAAGGCCGGCGAGCGCGACCAAGATGAAATGATTACCTTGGCAGCACAGGCGCTGAACGAAAAAGGCTTCCGCGCGGACGACATCCAAATTCGCGATGCAGATACCCTGCTCGACCTGACGGAAAACAGCAAACGTGCGGTTATCCTGATGGCCGCTTGGCTTGGTAAGGCGCGTTTGATTGATAATCAAAGCGTAGAACTCTAACGCCGGTGCCATCAGCCGACAGCGTTTGCAGAGCGATATGCGTGACGATACGCAATTCTCGCCAGCTGGCAAAATCGCAGATGGACACCTCGTTTAAATCGGGCAATACTGCCTGCGAAATTTCTCAAGGCAGTCGCTGACTGCTTTGTTTCCGTTAAGAATTAAAGGTAGACGCTATGATTCGCACTATGCTGCAGGGCAAACTCCACCGCGTTAAGGTCACGCAGTCTGACCTGCACTATGAAGGTTCCTGCGCCATCGATCAGGACTTCCTTGACGCCGCGGGGATCCTGGAAAACGAAGCCATTGATATCTGGAACGTTAACAACGGCAAACGCTTCTCAACCTACGCCATTGCGGCGGAACGTGGTTCTAAAATCATCTCCGTCAACGGTGCAGCAGCACACAACGCTGATGTCGGTGATATCGTTATCATCGCCAGCTTCGTCACCATGTCTGACGAAGAAGCACGCAGCTGGCGCCCGAACGTTGCCTACTTTGAAGGCGACAACGAAATGAAACGTACTGCGAAAGCCATTCCGGTTCAGGTTGCCTGATACCCACTGGCGCTTGGCATAGCCGAGCGCCAGCTTCTACCCCTGCGGCTGGTTACTGACTAACCGCGCCATCGTCTCCAGCGAATCCGTCCTCAGAATATACAACCGTTTGAGCAGCATCGGATTATCACCCGGCTTCACTTTCCCTTTTACCGTGGTCACCGCCAGATGAAAACCGGCATCCCCCGCCGCTTTCACCGCCGTGGCGTTATAACCACCAAAGGGATAAGAAAGATACAGCACATGCGGATTAAACTGCGCCAATGCCCTTCGCGAGCGTTCAAAATCAAACAAAATATTGTGGTAGCTGCGGCTTAACAAAATGGGGCGACGGTAGCCATCGACCCGATGCAGGAAGTGGGTATGCGACTGGAAGTCGAATACATCTTTAATCTCTTCCAGTTCAGAAATACTCATAAACTGCAGCGATTTTGGCGCCCACTTTTGCGGATGGCGCTTGATACGTGACGAAATAATAAACGCCGTCGCCTTCATTCCGTACTGCTTTAGTATCGGCCAAGCATAGCGACTCACCGATTTCAAACCGTCGTCGAAGGTAATCACCACCGCGCGCGCCGGTAGGTTGGTGCGGTTGTGTAGATAATCCTCCAACTGATACATGGTCAACGTGGTGTAGCCCATATCACGTAGCCAGGTCATCTGGTTGCTGAAAGCGCGCACCGAAGTGGTCGTGGAGGTATGCCGAAAACGGGTATTTTCTTCATCACGCAGAATATGATGGTAGGTCAATATCGGGATGCCGTTATCCGGCTGAGCGTCCAGCGCGCTGATATAGGCCAGCCGATCGCCAATTCGGATTTGATACCAAGTTTGGTTGAGGTGGTCTTTGAGGCGGTTTAACACCGGGTAGCGCAGGTTTTCCGCCAACGTGCCAAACGGCGCGCTGCTAATGTCCGGTGCGTTATAAACCGGCGTATCTTTCCAGGTGATTAAGTTCTGATTGCTGAGCGGCTTATTCAAGTCGCCCAGCCCATCTTCTACCCGCTGACGGCCCTGTACCGGCTCAAGGTGGCCTTTATCGATAAAGCCTTTGCCGAAACCAAAGTTGAAGGTGTAATAATCCTCCACGTCGGGCTCAATGGCGATGATTTGCCCGGCGCGCAGATTTCCCACCGTCATGGTTTTATTGCCAATGCGCGCCCAGACCGTCGCATCTTCGGTGGTTTGCATGTAATGCATAGGCAAAGCGGCAACGGCACCGCCGGAGAGGAACAACAAAAACAAAACAACAGCGCGTATAGCCATGAGCAATAACCAAAGCGGGAACCGACAAGACTATTCTAACAAAAGCCGCATCAATACCAACGTTTAATTCTCATACAAATCATGGAGTAGTACGAAGGGCGGATTTTTCTGCTGCTGATGCCAAAGACTGGTCACTCCGGGGGTTCCCAGCTCAACAATTCGTTGGCGAAACTCGCTGCTGCTCATGGATTCCCGCAACGGAACCATTTGCTCAATCAATGAATAATGGATACCGGCGATGACTTCACAGCCGCTTTGTTTGTGGCTCATCAACGATGCCACGCGGTAGGGGGCAGCGCCCGCGCTATCGGTAAGAAAGATAACGCCGTCACCAGAGTCAGTCTGGTGTAATGCTTCGCACATCATACGGCTGAGCATGTTTGCGCTCAGTCCACGCCAATAGTTAACCGCCCGACACTGCGGCAGCGGTCCATACTTTTTTTCCAGACGATCCAGCAATTCCTGTGCTTGGTCGTCGTGGCAGGAAATGACCCAACCCAACATAGCTTGCCTCCTTAGCAGGCAAGTAGTTTAGCGGAGCAATCTATTGAGGGGAGTGATGACTGTCATAAAATGCTTCCCGGCAGATTTCACCTGCCGGGAAATGCAGCAGATTTAGCTACGCAGTCCGCGTCCACGCTGAATTAAGTACCAGCAAAGCAGATAGAAGGCCGCGATAAACACCACCAGCACGCCGACGGTCGTCAGCAGCGGCACATCGCTAATGCCAAGGAAACCGTAACGGAATCCACTGATCATGTAGACAATCGGGTTCAGATGCGACAGCGCCTGCCAGAACGGCGGCAACAGGGTCAGCGAATAGAACACGCCGCCAAGGTAGGTCAGCGGCGTCAACACGAAGGTCGGGATCAGGCTGATGTCATCAAAGGTCTTGGCGAAGACCGCATTCAACAGCCCCGCCAATGAGAACAACACTGCCGTCAGTACCAGTGTCAGCGCAACAAACACCCACGAATGTACCTGAAATGGCACAAAGAACAACGAGATGGCGGTAACCAGCACGCCAACACACAGCCCACGAGCCACACCGCCGCCAACAAACCCGGCGATGATCACGTGCGTCGGCACCGGTGCCACCAGCAGCTCTTCAATATTGCGCTGGAACTTAGCGCTGAAAAACGACGATGCCACGTTGGCATAGGCGTTGGTAATCACCGCCATCATGATCAGACCCGGCACGATAAACTGCATGTAGGTAAAGCCGTGCATTTCCCCGATACGGGAGCCAATCAGGTTACCGAAAATAATAAAATACAGCGTCATGGTGATGACAGGCGGCACCAGCGTCTGGATCCAGATACGCATAAACCGGTGGATCTCTTTCGCCCAGATGCTTTTCAGCGCGACCCAGTAAAGATGCGTCATGCGCGATCTCCTTTTTCATTAACCAGCGAAACAAACAGCTCTTCCAGACGGTTCGCTTTGTTACGCATACTCAGCACCTGAACGCCCTGTGCGCTCAGTTGGGAGAAGACGCTATTAATCCCCTGCTCGCGCAGCACTTCCACTTCCAACGTTGAGGTATCCACCAGACTGTACCGGTAGCCTTCCAACTGCGGCAGCGGGCTTTTCGGCGCCAAGTCGAGAATAAAGGTCTCTGACTTCAGTTTGGAAAGCAGGTTCTTCATTGAGGTGTTTTCCACCAGCTCACCGCGCTGGATGATGCCGATATTGCGGCACAGCATTTCTGCCTCTTCCAGATAGTGGGTGGTGAGGATAATGGTGGTGCCTTTATCGTTGAGATCTTTGAGGAAGCCCCACATTGAACGGCGCAGTTCAATGTCGACGCCCGCCGTCGGCTCATCGAGGATCAGCAATTTTGGCTCGTGCATCAGCGCACGGGCAATCATCAGACGGCGCTTCATCCCACCGGACAGCATCCGCGCGCGTTCGTTGCGTTTTTCCCACAAATCGAGCTGTTTGAGGTACTTTTCGCTGCGAATCATCGCTTCTTTATATTCAACGCCGTAATAACCCGCCTGATTGACCACGATTTGTTGCACGGTTTCAAACGGGTTGAAGTTAAATTCCTGCGGCACGAGCCCGAGCTGGCGTTTGGCGTTAACCACATCTTTTTGTAGGTCATAGCCAAAGACGCTCACGCGTCCTGAGGATTTATTTACCAGCGAGCTGATAATGCCGATGGTGGTCGATTTACCCGCGCCGTTTGGCCCCAAAAGCGCATAAAAATCGCCGGCTTCAACTTTTAAATCTATCCCACGCAGCGCCTGAACGCCGCCGGGGTAGGTCTTTGTCAGTTGCTCTAATTCCAGTGCAATGGTCATAGATTTTTGCTTACCTTACATTCTGATACTTGATATTAGGTTTTAATAAATCAGGAGTTGCCCTATATTAGCCCAACGCAATTTACTGGGTTACAGCCTCCATGAACGACATAGATACACTTATCAGCAACAACGCACTATGGTCAAAGATGCTGATAGAAGAGGATCCCGGATTTTTTGAGAAGCTGTCGCAAGCGCAAAAACCGCGCTTTTTATGGATTGGGTGTTCTGACAGCCGCGTTCCCGCCGAACGTTTGACCGGTCTTGAACCTGGTGAACTGTTTGTTCACCGTAATGTGGCAAACCTGGTTATCCACACCGACCTCAACTGCCTTTCCGTGGTGCAGTATGCCGTTGATGTGCTGGAAGTTGAACACATTATTATTTGCGGCCACTACGGCTGTGGCGGTGTTCAAGCAGCGATAGAAAATCCTGAACTCGGGTTAATCGATAACTGGCTGCTGCATATTCGCGATATCTGGTTCAAACATAGCTCATTGCTTGGCGAGATGCCGCCAGAACGTCGCCTTGATACGCTTTGCGAATTGAACGTGATGGAACAGGTATATAACTTGGGCCACTCCACCATCATGCAATCAGCGTGGAAGCGCGGCCAGAAGGTGATGATTCACGGTTGGGCTTACGGTATTCACGACGGCCTACTGCGCGATCTCGATGTGACCGCCACCAGCCGAGAAACCCTGGAGCAACGTTACCGCCACGGGATTTCCAACCTCAAGTTAAAACACGTCAATCATAAGTAGCAAAGGCATTGCCGGGTGGCGGCTACGCCTTACCCGGCCTACAAGCATGCGCCATCAGGCGCTCCAGCACCTTACTCGTCTAACAGAACCACTTTGCCCACGTACGGCAAATGACGATAACGCTGTGCATAGTCGATACCATAACCGACCACAAACTCGTCAGGAATGGAGAAGCCGATAAACTCAACCGGCACATCAACTTCACGGCGGGACGGTTTATCGAGCAGCGTGCAGATTGCCAGCGACTTCGGCTCACGCAGACCCAGAATTTCACGCACTTTCGACAGGGTGTTGCCCGAGTCGATAATGTCTTCAACGATCAGCACGTCTTTGCCACGAATGTCTTCGTCGAGATCCTTGAGGATTTTCACGTCGCGGGTAGTGGACATACCGCTGCCATAGCTAGATGCCGTCATAAAATCGACTTCGTGTGGAACTTGCACTTCACGGCACAGGTCAGCCATGAACATGAACGAGCCGCGCAGCAAACCCACTAACACCATTTCACTGCCGCTATCTTGATAGCGCTCGTTAATCAGACGACCTAATTCGGCGATACGCGCTTTGATCTCCGCTTCCGGGATCATCACTTCAACAGTATGTTTCATTTAACTAACCACATGATTTTAAATGTAAATCACTCAACCCGTTAACCCAGAGCTAACGGGTTGATCAGCAAGCGAGAAAGTATACCAGCAAAACGGATCGGGCGGCTAATTCGATAATAAAGCTCATTTTGTGATTTCGATCACACTTGTTAAATCCTATAATGAAATGAAAGCAATAATTAACAAACTAACGGGCACCCTTTCTATGGCTGAAACAAAACATCAACAATCACGTTTACTCGTGAGGCTAACGGCCCTCTTCGCGGCATTCTGCGGGCTGTATTTGTTAATCGGCGGCATCTGGCTGGTCGCCATCGGTGGCTCTTGGTACTACCCTATCGCCGGTCTGGTGATGCTGGGCATTACCACGATGCTGTGGCGCGCTAAACGCTCGGCGCTGTGGCTATATGCCGCACTGCTGCTGGTCACGATGATCTGGGGCGTGTGGGAAGTCGGCTTCGACTTCTGGGCGCTCACGCCGCGTAGCGACGTGCTGGTCATCTTCGGCGTGTGGCTGATTTTGCCGTTCGTCTGGCAGCGCCTAGCTGTGCCTTCCAGCGGCGCCGTTGCTGCTCTGCTGGTCGCACTGGTGATAAGCGCCGGTATCCTCACCTGGGCCGGATTCAACGACCCACAGGAGGTTAACGGCACGCTGAGCGCCGATGCGACGCCTGCTGAGCCTATTTCGCCAGTCGCCGATCAGGACTGGCCGGCGTATGGGCGTAACCAAGAAGGCCAGCGCTTCTCCCCGCTCAAGCAAATCAACGCCGATAACGTTCACAACCTGAAGGAAGCGTGGGTGTTCCGCACCGGCGACCTGAAGCAGCCGAACGATCCGGGCGAAATCACCAACGAGGTTACGCCGATCAAGATCGGCAATATGCTTTACCTGTGTACCGCCCACCAGCGCGTATTTGCGCTCGATGCGGCGACCGGTAAAGAGAAATGGCACTTTGACCCGCAACTGGGCACAGACCCTAGCTTCCAGCATGTAACCTGTCGCGGCGTGTCTTACCATGAAGCCACGGCGGAGACCGCGTCACCGGACGTGGTAGCCGATTGTCCACGCCGCATCATTCTGCCGGTGAACGATGGTCGTCTGTTTGCGCTGAACGCCGATACCGGTAAGCCGTGCGAGTCCTTTGCTAACAAAGGCATCCTCAATCTGCAAACCAATATGCCGGTCACGACGCCGGGTATGTACGAGCCAACCTCACCGCCTATCGTCACTGATAAGGTGATTGTGATTGCCGGTGCGGTTACCGACAACTTCTCAACCCGCGAGCCGTCTGGCGTGATTCGTGGTTTTGATATCAACACCGGGAAGCTGCTGTGGGCATTCGATCCCGGTGCTAAAGACCCAAATCTTATTCCGGGTGACGAGCACCATTACAGCCTGAACTCACCGAACTCGTGGGCACCTGCTGCCTATGATGCGAAACTGGATCTGGTCTATCTGCCGATGGGCGTGACCACGCCGGATATCTGGGGTGGCAATCGCACACCGGAGCAGGAACGCTACGCCAGTTCGATTGTGGCGCTGAATGCGACGACCGGTAAGCTGGTGTGGAGCTATCAGACCGTTCACCACGACCTGTGGGATATGGATATGCCGTCTCAGCCGACCCTGGCGGATATCACCGTTGACGGTAAAACCGTACCGGTGGTCTATGCCCCGGCGAAAACCGGCAACATTTTCGTGCTGGATCGTCGTAACGGCGAGCTGGTGGTTCCGGCTCCAGAAAAACCCGTTCCACAGGGTGCGGCGAAAGGCGACTACGTCAGCAAAACCCAGCCGTTCTCTGACCTGAGCTTCCGTCCGAAGAAAGATTTAACCGGCGCGGACATGTGGGGCGCCACCATGTTTGACCAACTGGTGTGCCGCGTGATGTTCCACCAGATGCGCTATGAAGGCATCTTCACACCGCCGTCTGAGAAAGGCACGCTGGTGTTCCCGGGTAACTTGGGGATGTTTGAATGGGGCGGCATCTCGGTTGACCCTAACCGTCAGGTGGCGATCGCCAACCCAATGGCGCTGCCGTTTGTGTCGAAGCTGATCCCTCGTGGCCCAGGCAACCCGATGGAACCGCCGAAAGACGCGAAATCCAGCGGCACTGAGTCCGGCATTCAACCCCAGTACGGTGTGCCGTTCGGCGTCACGCTGAACGCCTTCCTGTCACCGTTTGGCCTGCCGTGCAAACAGCCGGCCTGGGGTTACATTTCCGCGCTGGATCTGAAAACCAACGAAGTGGTGTGGAAAAAACGTCTGGGTACCCCGCAGGATAGCCTGCCATTCCCAATGCCGATTCCGCTGCCGTTCAATATGGGGATGCCGATGTTGGGTGGCCCAATTTCTACTGCCGGTAACGTGCTGTTCATCGCGGGCACTGCGGATAACTATCTGCGTGCGTTCAACATGAGCAACGGTGAGAAACTGTGGCAGGGACGTCTACCGGCCGGTGGCCAGGCAACGCCGATGACCTATGAAGTGAATGGCAAGCAGTATGTGGTCATTTCCGCAGGCGGTCATGGTTCGTTTGGTACCAAAATGGGCGACTATATCGTGGCCTACGCGTTGCCGGACGACGCGAAGTAAGGTGATGCGCCGGATGGCGGCTAGCGCCTTATCCGGCCTACCGGTGTTGCGATGTTATGTGCCGGATGGCGGCTAGCGCCTTATCCGGCCTACGGGTGTCGATCTGTAGGCTGGATAAGCGTAGCGCCATCCGGCATTTTTATACCGTAAACCCAAGCATCATGCCGGTGTCTTCATGCTCCAACAGATGGCAGTGCGCCATATAGGCCTGCTCTTTCGACGCCTCGTGGTCAAACTTCACCAGCACTTCACTGATACCGCCTTCAACCCGTACCGTGTCCTTCCAGCCTGAACGATGTGCCGCCGGTGCCTGACCATTTTCACGCAATATGCGGAACTGGGTACCGTGAATATGGAACGGATGCAGCATCATGTCGCCCTCACCGGAAATCACCCAGCGTTCATACTGGCCTTTCGCAGCAGCAAACATCGGCACGTCCATGTCGAACGCTTTGCCGTTGATACGGTTGGCATTATGGAAATCAAACGCCCCGCCGCCATGATGCATATTGTCCATCGCGCCGTGGTCCATATTCATCCCACCGTGGTCCATCATTCCACCATGATCCATCATGCCGCCCATCGCCTGTTTGCCGTATTTCTTCATCAACGCCTGCATGCCCATCATGTCGAGCATCGGATCCATCGACAGCTGCAGCTTACGCTCGGTCAGCCCGTCCAGCGACGGCAGCGCAGGCATGGAGACCAGCGAGTCCGGCAGCGTACCAGAACCCGGAACGCCAACCGGCTGGACGCGCAGCACCGGCACAGCCTTATCGAATGGCGCAATTGCCATGCCCATCTGGGTCACCGGCAGCGTTATCAGATCAAACGGTTTGCCATCACGCACATCCACCAGCACTTCAAAACGTTCGCCCATTAGCATCGGCAGTTCGTTGACCTCAACCGGCTGCGGTAAGAAACCCCCATCGCTGGCGACAACATACAGCGAGCGTTTATCGCTAGCGGCCAGCGTCAGCGAACGCGCGTTACAGCCGTTCAGCAAACGCAGGCGCAGCCAGCCGCGCGGCGGAGCATGCTGCGGGTACGGCGTGCCATTGGTCAGCAACGTATCGCCAAACCAACCCACTGCCGCGCTCATGATGTCGAGCTGATAATCAATTTCTCCCGCCGGGGTGAATTTTTTATCCTGCATAATCACCGGAATATCGTCGATACCCCACTGCTTTGGCAGCATCATTTTGAGGCTGTCTTCGTCATCAATCAGCACTAGCCCTGCAAGCCCCATCGCCACCTGTCGCCCGGTTTTGCCGTGCTGATGCGGATGGAACCAGCATGTTGCGGCACGCTGGGTGGGTGTGAAGGTGACCGTGCGGCTGTCGCCGGGTTTAATCACGCCCTGTGGCCCGCCATCAACATCGCCCGGCACTTCTAGGCCATGCCAGTGCACGGTGGTCTCTTCCGCAAGGTTGTTTTGAATTTTTACCGTGGTCTGCTTCCATTGTTGCAGACGAATCGCCGGACCGAGCAGATTACCGTTATATCCCCAAGTGGTTGCCATTTTCCCGGCAAACGCGGTCTTTCCGGCCTGTACGTTGAGCAGGATTTGGTTATTCGCATCAGCGGTGAGCAATGGTGGAATCAGTAAGCTGGGACGCTCGGCGGCGAATACCGCTCGACTCCACAGAGGCAAGGCGCTGGCGACGCCGATGGCGGCACCTAATTTGATAAAATCACGACGATGCATCGTTACATCCTTTTCGGCTTCTGGTGATTAATTGAGCTTAAACCCTACCCCTGCAGGAAGGTCAAGCATAAAGCGGTGAATAATGCTCCCCGTCCCGTTGGGAAGTATGTTAACGTTGAATATCGACGATGTAAGGTAGAAGAAATGAAGATGTTTTTCCGAACGGTGCTGCTTGGATCGCTGTTGGCGATGTCCAGCTCGAGTTATGCATTAAGCGAGTCTGAAGCGGAAGATATGGCCGATTTAACGGCGGTATTTGTGTTCCTGAAAAACGACTGTGGCTACCAGAATTTACCCAACACCCAAATTCGTCGTGCACTGGTCTTTTTTGCTCAGCAAAATCAGTGGGATCTCAGCAACTACGATACATTTAACATGAAGTCTCTCGGTGAAGACAGCTACCGCGATCTCAGCGGTATTGGCATCCCGACGGCGAAGAAATGTAAAGCGCTGGCGCGCGATTCGTTAAGCCTGCTGGCCTACGTGAAATAAAGCGCAGTGCGGAGCCCCAAGGCTCCGCATCCATTACCGCTGTTGCAAAAATTCGCGATACGCCGCAATCACCTGTAAGAAGTCCTCCACGCCGCAGAGCGCTAAGCTCTCTTCGTCGTAGTAGTTCATTCCGTCTTCCATTTCATCGCCGGTAAACTCCAGCTGATTAGCGCGAACCATCACTTCTTCGCCATCCAGCCACAGGGTATATTCATGCCCGGTGCGCTGCCATGAACGTTCGCTGCCTTTTACGGTACCTGCAGCCTGCTCTACTTCATCCAGTAGTGAGAGGTTGTCTTTGACCTCTTCATTAAACCAGTGACCGACCACCTCGTGGCCCATCGACATTCGTACTTTTACCCCTCCGGTAACGTCGCGCAGAAATTCGTATTCCATGATCTATTCCTCAACAAAGGCAATGCGTCACCGCTGCATTGTACCTATAGGTAATTATCGCAGTATGGGGGAATAAAAAAAGCGTAGCGGCGGGAGGAATGGAAAATAAAAAGGGTGAGAGTCTTCACTCTCACCCTTTATGCTACCAGCCCCTCTCCCGCAGGGAGAGGGTGGCATTGGTTATACCGCGGTCTGGAAAATCACGCCGTCCGCTTTCTCAGTGTACTGAGTCAGCTGGTCGAAGTTCAGATAACGGTAGGTATCTACTGCGGTCTTATCCACTTGAGCAACAAAGGTCTGGTACTCATCCGGCGTCGGCAGTTTGCCAATAAGCGCGGCAACCGCAGCCAGTTCGGCTGAAGCCAGGAAGACGTTCGCACCGGTACCTAAACGGTTCGGGAAGTTACGGGTTGAGGTGGAAACCACCGTCGCACCGTCAGCAACGCGCGCCTGGTTACCCATACACAGGGAACAGCCAGGGATTTCAATACGCGCACCGCTTTTACCAAAGATGCTGTAGTAGCCTTCTTCGGTCAGCTGCGTGGCATCCATACGGGTTGGCGGAGCCACCCACAGACGCGTTGGCAGCTGGCCTTTATGGGTATCCAGCAGTTTACCGGCAGCACGGAAGTGACCGATGTTGGTCATGCAAGAACCGATAAAGACTTCGTCGATCTTCTCGCCCTGTACATCAGAGAGCAGACGTGCGTCGTCCGGATCGTTTGGCGCACACAGAATTGGCTCTTTGATATCCGCTAGATCGATGTCGATCACCGCCGCATACTCTGCGTCAGCGTCGGCTTCCAGCAACTGCGGATCCGCCAGCCATTTTTCCATGCCCTGCACGCGACGTTCCAGCGTACGACGATCGCCGTAACCTTCGGCAATCATCCACTTCAGCAGAACGATGTTAGAGGTTAGGTACTCGGTGATAGGCGCCTGGTTCAGCTTGATGGTGCAGCCTGCCGCAGAACGTTCGGCGGAGGCGTCGGTCAGTTCAAACGCCTGCTCTACTTTCAGATCCGGCAGACCTTCAATTTCCAAGATACGGCCGGAGAAGATGTTTTTCTTACCTTTCTTCTCAACGGTCAGCAGGCCTTGGCGAATCGCGTACAGCGGGATCGCATGGACCAAGTCACGCAGGGTGATACCCGGCTGCATTTTGCCTTTAAAGCGCACCAGTACGGATTCCGGCATGTCGAGCGGCATAACGCCGGTCGCCGCAGCAAACGCCACCAGACCAGAACCCGCCGGGAAGGAAATGCCGATTGGGAAACGGGTATGGGAGTCACCACCGGTACCCACGGTATCCGGCAGCAGCATGCGGTTCAGCCAAGAGTGGATAACGCCATCACCCGGACGCAGCGAGACGCCGCCACGGTTCATAATGAAGTCTGGCAGCGTGTGGTGCGTGGTGACGTCAACCGGCTTCGGATAGGCGGCAGTGTGACAGAATGACTGCATGACCAAATCTGAAGAGAAGCCCAGACACGCCAGGTCTTTCAGTTCGTCACGGGTCATTGGACCGGTGGTATCCTGAGAACCTACGGAGGTCATCTTCGGTTCGCAGTAAGCGCCCGGACGAATACCGGTTACGCCGCACGCGCGGCCAACCATTTTTTGTGCCAGAGAGAAGCCGCGGCTGCTTTCCGCCACGTCTTTCGCCTGACGGAATACCTCACTGTGCGGCAGACCCAGCGCTTCGCGCGCTTTGGTGGTCAGGCCACGGCCGATAATCAGCGGAATACGGCCACCGGCGCGCACTTCGTCGATCAGCACGTCGGTTTTGAGTTCGAAGGTCGCCAGCAGTTCGTTGGTTCCGTGATTACGCACTTCGCCCTTGAACGGGTAAACGTCAATCACGTCGCCCATGTTCAGCTTGTTCACGTCAACTTCGATTGGCAATGCGCCCGCATCTTCCATGGTGTTGAAGAAGATAGGTGCAATTTTACCACCGAGACACAGGCCGCCGCCGCGTTTGTTTGGCACGTGAGGAATATCGTCGCCCATGAACCACAGTACGGAGTTCGTCGCGGACTTACGGGAAGAACCGGTCCCCACAACGTCGCCCACGTAGGCCAGCGGGAAACCTTTTTGCTGCAACGCCTCGATCTGCTTAATTGGACCCACAACGCCCGGCTGATCCGGGTCAATGCCTTCACGGGCGTTTTTCAGCATCGCCAGCGCGTGCAGTGGGATATCCGGACGAGACCACGCATCAGGCGCCGGAGACAGGTCATCGGTGTTGGTTTCACCGGTGACTTTGAAGACGGTAACGGTAATTTTTTCCGCCAGCGCAGGACGGTTCAGGAACCATTCAGCATCGGCCCAGGATTGGATAACCTGTTTGGCAAAGGTGTTGCCCGCTTTGGCTTTCTCTTCTACGTCATAGAAGTTGTCAAACATCAGCAGCGTCTGAGACAGCGCTTTCGCAGCAATTGGTGCCAGTTTGGCATCGTCCAGAGCGTCAATCAGCGGATGGATGTTGTAACCACCCTGCATAGTGCCTAACAGTTCAACGGCTTTTTCTGGAGAGACCAACGGGGAGGTAGCTTCGCCTTTCGCGACGGCAGCGAGGAAGCCCGCTTTAACATAGGCGGCTTCGTCAACGCCCGGCGGTACGCGATTGATTAACAGGTCTAACAGGAATTCTTCTTCGCCAGCAGGCGGATTCTTCAGCAGCTCAACCAAGCCGGCCATTTGGGTTGCATCTAGGGGTTTGGCAACAATCCCTTCGGCGGCACGCTCAGCTACGTGCTCACGATATTCTTTTAGCACGACGGTATCTCCTCGCTCTCATTGTCATATGCGGTCGGCGATCTCTTCACGCTCCTGTGAGACAGCAGTTTGTAGGGTAAAAGCCCGATGCCGCGAGGGCCAGCATAGCAGGATTTCTGGAGGGTGTTAATCCGTTTACAAAAAAGCAACATTAAATATTTGCTGAATCGTTAATGTTGATATATCAGTTTAAAAAAAGCCTTTTAACGGCGGAATTAAACCAGACACCAGCAAGGGAAATCCGCATTTTGTTATGAAAGTATTACGAGCAAGCGGGCGCGCATCGCGCAAGTTCCAGCAGATTCCGCTACTATCGCCCTCCCCCGCTCGTGTGTAAGCAGCGGTAAGAATGTCCTACAAGTCGTCAATTCCCTGCTTTAATCAAAAAATAGACAACAGCCTCTTTATACTCGCGGAAATCCGACTCTCTGATACGGACTGTATTGTTCTTGGAGATCCACCATGAATTTGCCTATTAAGCCTCACTATATCGCGTTGCTATGCAGCGCCGGGCTGCTGGCGGCCGCAGGCACGCTGTATGTCAAAAGCCGCGAGCCAGCAGTAGCAGAAGTGGCGGCAGCCGTTGCGGCTCCCGCGCCGGTATCTGTGCCAGCAGCGCCGCCAGTCGTTGCCGCGCCCACTTACACCACCGCGCAAATCACCCAGTGGGTTGCTCCCATTGCCCTTTACCCTGACCCACTGCTGTCACAGGTGCTGATGGCGTCAACCTACCCCGCCAGCGTCGCCCAGGCGGTGCAATGGTCAAAGGATAATCCAACGCAGCAAGGGGATGCAGCGATCAAAGCGGTGGCCGATCAACCTTGGGATGCCAGCGTGAAATCGCTGGTGGCTTTCCCGCAGCTCACCGGAATGATGGGCGAAGATCCGCAATGGGTAGAAAATCTGGGTAACGCCTTCCTAGCGCAGCCGCAGGATGTGATGGATGCGGTGCAAAATCTGCGTCAGTTGGCGCAGAAAACCGGCTCGCTGAAATCCACGCCCCAGCAAACGGTAACGACCACTAAACGCACCGCGGAAGCGGGTTCAGTCTCCAGCACCAGTAGCGCGCCCACGGTCATTAAGATCGAGCCTGCAACCCCGGAAGTGGTCTATGTTCCTAACTACAACCCGTCGGTCGTTTACGGCAACAGTTGGCCGTACACCGCCGCACCACCGGTCTACCTTCCGCCTCCACCGGGGCAACAGTTTGCCGATAGCTTCGTGCGCGGCTTCGGCTACAGCCTAGGCGTGGCGACAACCTACGCCATTTTCAGCAATATCGATTGGGATGATGACGATCATCACCACCACGATGACGATTATCATGGCAACGGCTACCAGCACAATGGCGATAACATCAACATTAATGTAAATAATTTCAACCAGATAACGCGACAAAATATCAGCGGTAAGACGCTGGATTGGCAGCATAACCCCGCCTATCGCGGCAATGTGCCTTACCCTAATAACAACGTTGCGCAGCGCTATCACCGGACCGATGTTGCAGGGGGATTAAGCGCGACACACTCTGCGCCGACGCTTGCTGGCGCGCATCCCACCGATGTCGCGGGAGGATTAAGCGCAGCCGCTCACTCACAGCCAAACCGCGATAGCCAGCGGCAGGCGGCAATGGATAAGCTTCATCAGCGCACGCAAAACGGCGGTAATGCCAGCGCGTTAGGTTCGCGTGACGCCCAGCGCCACGCGGCTTCACAGCAGCTCAACAAAACCGTGCAGCGGGATAACTTCCGCGGTTACGACACCCCTGCACACACTGCACAAGCTCACGCCGCAGCACAGCAGGTTCGGCAGCAGTCACATTCGGCCACAACGCAGCATCGTGACCATGCGCAAACGCCACACCTGAAGCAGAAGATAACGGACCAGCGCGGTGCGCAGCTAAACCGCGAGAGAGGACAACGCAATAATGCCTTCAGCGGTAATGAAAGCCGGGCACCGTCATGGCAGGCACAGCAGTCTCGTGGGTTACAAAGCCGCCATGCCTCAGGCCTTGATGGCGAACGCTCCGGACACCATGAGCTACGTCGACGCTAAGGAATATTCGAATGAAAAAGCAGATACAGATGGCCCTGCTGGCGCTGGCGATGTCGCCACTGATGGCACTGGCGCAGCAAACATTCTCTAGTCCAGAACAAGCAGCCAGCGAGTTGGCGAATGCCATTAGCCACAAAGACGATGCCGCGCTGAATAATCTTTTAGGCGAAAACTGGCAGCAGTTTTTGCCCCCCGATGGGGTCGACCCAGAGGCGGTAGCTCGCTTCCTACGCGACTGGCAGCTTGGCCACCGCATCGTGAAACAGTCCGATACCGCCTGGCTGGATGTTGGCAACGATAACTGGCGGTTGCCAATCCCAATGGAACGAAGCAGCACAGGCTGGGCGTTCAATATCGCCGCCGGGGAGGATGAAATTCAGACCCGCGCCATTGGCCGCAATGAGCTCTCCGCCATTCAAGCCATGCACGCGTACGTTGACGCACAGCAGGATTATTACCAGCTAAACCACCGCTGGGCGCAGAAAATCATCAGCACCGAGGGCCAAAAAGACGGTCTCTACTGGCCCATCGTACCGGGTGAAGCGCCAAGTCCACTGGGGCCAAACTTCGCTCCAGCCGTACCAGGTGAAGGCTACCATGGTTACCATTTCCGTATTATCACCAACGGCGATAAAGGTGAAGTGGCCCTGCTGGCATGGCCGGTTGAATGGGGGCAAACGGGGGTGATGAGTTTTATGGTCAGCCAGAATGATAAGGTCTACCAGGCCGATTTCGGTGAGCAAACGACGGACAAAATCGCGGCAATGACCCGCTTTGACGCGCAAGCACCGTGGCAACTCGCGGAATAGAGGGCGTAAAAAAAGCGGCTGACTAGCCGCTTTTTATTTGCCTGATGGCGCTTTGCTTATCAGGCCTACTCGATATTTGTAGGCCGGATAAGACGCTTGCGTCGCCATCCGGCAACGTTGCGCAGAATTACTTCTTCTTCGCTTTCGCGTTCGGCAGGTCGGTAATGCTACCTTCAAAGATTTCTGCTGCCAGGCCCACAGACTCGTGCAGAGTCGGGTGAGCGTGGATGGTCAGCGCGATATCTTCAGCATCACAGCCCATTTCGATAGCCAGACCGATTTCACCCAGCAGCTCGCCGCCGTTGGTGCCGACAATCGCACCACCGATAACACGGTGAGATTCTTTGTCGAAGATCAGTTTGGTGACGCCATCTGCACAGTCGGAAGCGATAGCACGGCCAGAAGCAGCCCACGGGAAGGTGGCGGTTTCGTAGCTAATGCCTTTCTCTTTCGCTTCTTTCTCGGTCAGACCAACCCAGGCAACTTCTGGATCGGTATACGCAATGGATGGAATCACTTTCGGATCAAAGTAGTGTTTCTGGCCTGCGATAACTTCAGCAGCAACGTGACCTTCGTGAACACCTTTGTGCGCCAGCATTGGCTGACCGACGATATCGCCGATAGCAAAGATGTGCGGTACGTTGGTACGCAGCTGTTTGTCGACGTGGATGAAGCCACGGTCGTCAACTTCAACGCCGGCTTTGCCTGCATCGAGGTTTTTACCGTTTGGCACACGACCAATCGCGACCAGTACCGCGTCGTAACGCTGTGCTTCAACTGGCGCTTTTTTGCCTTCCATAGAAACATAGATACCGTCTGCTTTTGCTTCAACAGCGGTCACTTTGGTTTCCAGCATCAGGTTGAATTTCTTGCTGATACGTTTGGTGAAGACTTTAACGATGTCTTTGTCTGCAGCCGGGATAACCTGGTCGAACATTTCAACCACGTCAATCTCTGAACCCAGCGCATGGTACACGGTACCCATTTCCAGACCGATAATGCCACCGCCCATAACCAGCAGGCGTTTTGGCACTTCTTTGAGTTCCAGTGCGTCTGTGGAGTCCCATACGCGTGGATCTTCATGCGGAATGAATGGCAGTTCAATCGGACGGGAACCCGCCGCGATGATAGCGTTGTCGAAGTTGATCACGGTTTTACCGTTCTCGCCTTCCACTTCCAGGGTGTTTGCCCCGGTGAATTTACCCAGACCGTTTACCACTTTCACTTTACGGCCTTTGGCCATACCCGCCAGACCACCGGTCAGCTGAGTGATAACTTTCTCTTTCCAGGTACGAATTTTGTCGATATCGGTTTTCGGCTCGCCGAAGACGATACCGTGGTCAGCCAGTGATTTGGCTTCTTCGATAACTTTTGCAACGTGCAACAGTGCTTTAGAAGGGATACAGCCAACGTTCAGACAAACACCACCGAGGGTGCTGTAACGTTCTACGATTACGGTTTCCAGACCTAAATCAGCGCAACGGAATGCAGCAGAGTAGCCCGCAGGACCTGCCCCAAGTACCACGACCTGAGTTTTAATTTCAGTACTCATCATGACCTCTATCATTTATATCCGGCGGGTCTGACGCTTATGTTATTACGCCCATGTCCACCGGGACGTTCTATCCGCGTGTATTTTACAAAATTGTTAACAATTTTTAAACAACAAACGGCAAACGATTTTGTCCTTTGTTGCTGATAACCCGAAACAAGCTCAAGGTTACCAGAAAAAAGCCGGCCGTCAGGCCGGCTTTTTTGTTACATCACCAGACGGCGAATGTCGCTCAACATGTTGTTGATGATGGTGATGAAACGCGCACCATCAGCACCGTCGATTACGCGGTGGTCGAAGGAGAGAGACATCGGCATCATCAGACGCGGAGTGAACTCTTTACCGTTCCACACTGGCTCCATCGCAGACTTGGAAACACCGAGGATAGCCACTTCTGGCGCGTTAACGATTGGCGCGAAGTGAGTCGTCCCGATACCACCGAGGCTAGAGATAGTGAAGCAACCGCCCTGCATTTCGCCCGCGGTCAGCTTGCCATCACGCGCTTTCTTAGAGATCGCCATCAGTTCACGAGACAGCTCGGTAATGCTCTTCTTGTTCACGTCTTTGAAGACTGGAACAACCAGACCATTTGGCGTATCAACCGCAACACCGATGTTGATGTATTTCTTCAGCGTCAGACGCTGTGCATCTTCAGACAGGGAGCTGTTGAAGCGTGGCATCTGCTCAAGGGCTGCAGCAACGGCTTTCATGATGAAGACCACTGGGGTGAATTTCACGTCCAGTTTACGCTTAGCCGCTTCGTCGTTCTGAGCTTTACGGAACGCTTCCAGATCGGTGATATCGGTTTTGTCGAAGTGGGTAACGTGCGGGATCATCACCCAGTTACGGCTCAGGTTAGCACCAGAGATTTTCTGGATACGACCCAGTTCCACTTCTTCGATTTCACCAAACTTGCTGAAGTCCACTTTCGGCCATGGCAGCATGCCTGGCAGACCGCCGCCAGCGGCTGCGGTTGGTGCAGTTTCAGCACGCTTGATAGCGTCTTTCACGTAAGCCTGAACGTCTTCGCGCAGGATACGGCCTTTACGGCCGGAACCTTTCACTTTCGCCAGGTTCACACCGAATTCGCGCGCCAGACGGCGGATCAGCGGAGTCGCGTGAACATAAGCGTCGTTCTCAGCGAACTCAGATTTACCTTCCGCTTTAGCCGCCGGAGCAGGAGCTGCAGCTTTCGCGGCTGGAGCCGGTGCGCTAGCAGCAGGTGCCGGTGCAGCAGCCGGAGCCGCAGCAGGTGCAGCGCCTTCTACTTCGAAGACCATGATCAGAGAGCCGGTAGACACTTTGTCGCCGGTGCTGATTTTGATCTCTTTTACGGTGCCCGCGAACGGTGCCGGAACTTCCATAGAAGCTTTGTCGCCTTCGACGGTGATCAGTGACTGTTCAGCGGCAACTTTGTCGCCCACTTTCACCATCACTTCGGTCACTTCAACTTCATCGCCGCCGATATCCGGAACGTTAACGTCTTTCGCGCCGCCAGCAGCTGCTGGTGCAGGAGCCGCAGCCTGAGCTGGTGCCGCAGCAGGCGCAGCGCCTGCTACTTCGAAGACCATGATCAGCGAGCCGGTAGACACTTTGTCGCCGGTGTTGATTTTGATCTCTTTAACCACGCCCGCAAACGGTGCCGGAACTTCCATAGAGGCTTTATCGCCTTCTACAGTGATCAGGGACTGTTCTTCAGCAACGGTATCGCCAACTTTAACCATGATCTCAGTGACTTCAACTTCGTCACCGCCGATGTCCGGCACGTTAACTTCTTTCGCCGCTGCCGCAGCAGGTGCTGCTGCCGGAGCCGCTTCTTTCTTCTCTTCTGCCTTGGCAGGTGCAGCAGCTGCTGCACCGTCGGCGGAATCGAAAATCATGATCAGTTTGCCGGTCTCGGTTTTGTCGCCGACAGAGACTTTGATCTCTTTAACGACGCCAGCCTGAGGAGACGGAACTTCCATAGAGGCTTTGTCGCCTTCTACGGTGATCAGCGACTGTTCAGCGGAAACGGTGTCGCCTACTTTGACCAGGATCTCGGTGATTTCAACTTCATCAGCCCCGATGTCCGGTACATTGATTTCGATAGCCATGTTTCTTTTACCTCTTACGCCAGACGCGGGTTAACTTTTTCTGCATCGATATTGAATTTAGTGATGGCTTCCGCAACCACTTTCTTATCGATTTCGCCACGTTTAGCCAGTTCGCCCAGTGCCGCTACAACCACGTAAGAAGCATCAACTTCGAAGTGGTGACGCAGGTTTTCACGGCTGTCAGAGCGGCCAAAGCCGTCGGTACCCAGTACGCGGTAGTCATCTGCCGGTACATAAGTACGAACCTGCTCAGCAAACAGTTTCATGTAGTCAGTGGAAGCTACCGCTGGAGCGTCGTTCATCACCTGAGCGATGTACGGAACGCGCGGGGTTTCCATTGGGTGCAGCATGTTCCAGCGCTCACAGTCTTGACCATCACGCGCCAGTTCGGTGAAGGAGGTGACGGAGTACACGTCAGAGCCCACGCCGTAGTCGTTCGCCAAGATCTGCGCTGCTTCACGGACGTGACGCAGGATAGAACCGGAACCCAACAGCTGAACTTTGCCTTTGCTACCGGCGACGGTTTCGAGTTTGTAGATACCTTTACGGATACCTTCCTCGGCACCTGCTGGCATTGCCGGCATGTGGTAGTTTTCGTTCAGCGTGGTGATGTAGTAGTAAACGTTCTCTTGCGCTTCACCGTACATACGTACCAGACCATCATGCATGATGACCGCAACTTCGTACGCGTAAGACGGATCGTAAGAGATACAGTTCGGGATAGTCAGAGACTGAATATGGCTGTGACCATCTTCGTGCTGCAGACCTTCACCGTTCAGGGTAGTACGACCGGAAGTCCCGCCGACCAGGAAGCCACGAGCCTGCTGATCGCCTGCCTGCCAGCACAGGTCGCCGATACGCTGGAACCCGAACATGGAGTAGTAGATGTAGAACGGGATCATTGGCAGATCGTTGGTGCTGTAGGAGGTCGCAGCCGCCAACCAAGATGCGCCAGCACCCAGTTCGTTGATGCCTTCCTGCAGGATCTGACCTTTTTCGTCTTCTTTGTAGTATGCAACCTGCTCACGGTCCTGCGGGGTGTACTGCTGGCCGTTCGGGCTGTAAATACCAATCTGACGGAACAGACCTTCCATACCAAAGGTACGCGCTTCATCGGCGATGATTGGCACCAGACGGTCTTTGATGGACTTGTTCTTCAGCATCACGTTCAGAGCACGTACGAACGCGATAGTGGTAGAAATTTCTTTGTTCTGCTCTTCCAGCAGCGGGCCGAAATCTTCCAGAGTTGGCATCTCTAATTTCTCAGAGAAGTTCGGCTGGCGGCTCGGCAGGTAACCGTGCAGTTTCTGACGCTGAGCGTGCAGATAGGTGTGTTCTTCAGAACCTTCTGGGAAGGTAATGTAGGACAGTTTTTCAACTTGCTCATCGGTAACCGGCACATTGAAACGATCGCGGACGTAGCGTACGCCGTCCATGTTCATTTTCTTAACCTGGTGAGCGATGTTTTTACCTTCAGCGGTATCACCCATGCCGTAACCTTTGATGGTATGGGCCAGGATGACGGTTGCTTTGCCTTTGGTATCTTGTGCTTTTTTCAGTGCTGCAAAGACTTTCTTCGGATCGTGACCACCACGGTTCAGTGCCCAGATCTGCTCGTCGCTCCAGTCAGCAACCAGTGCAGCGGTTTCTGGGTATTTACCGAAGAAGTGCTCACGAACGTAAGCGCCGTCTTTGGATTTGAAGGTCTGATAGTCGCCGTCAACGGTTTCGTTCATCAGTTGGATCAGTTTACCGCTGGTATCTTTACGCAGCAGCTCATCCCAACGACCGCCCCAGATGACCTTGATAACGTTCCAGCCAGCGCCCGCGAAGATGCCTTCCAGTTCGTTAATGATCTTACCGTTACCGGTGACCGGGCCGTCCAGACGCTGCAGGTTACAGTTGATAACGAAGACCAGGTTGTCCAGTTTTTCACGGGTCGCGATGGTGATCGCACCTTTGGATTCTGGTTCGTCCATCTCGCCATCGCCCAGGAAGGCGTAAACGGTTTGTTTAGAGGTGTCTTTCAGACCACGGTGTTCCAGATATTTCAGGAACTTAGCCTGATAGATCGCACCGATTGGACCCAGACCCATGGAAACGGTCGGGAACTGCCAGAAGGTTGGCATCAGTTTCGGGTGCGGATAGGAAGACAGGCCTTTGCCGTGAACTTCCTGACGGAAGTTGTTCATCTGCTCTTCGGTCAGACGGCCTTCCAAGAATGCACGTGCGTATACGCCCGGGGAGATGTGACCCTGGAAGTACACCAGGTCGCCGCCATCTTGCTCGTTGCGTGCGCGGAAGAAGTGGTTGAAGCACACTTCATAGAATGTGGCTGAAGACTGGAAGGAAGCCATGTGGCCGCCCAGCTCGAGGTCTTTTTTAGACGCACGCAGCACGGTCATGATGGCATTCCAGCGGATAGCAGAACGAATACGACGTTCCAGCTCCAGATTGCCCGGGTATTCCGGTTCATCTTCAACGGCAATAGTGTTGACGTAACCGCTCGCTCCTGCACCCGCCGCTACCTTAACGCCGCCTTTGCGCGCTTCGGAAAGCAGTTGGTCGACCAGATACTGAGCACGCTCAACACCTTCTTCACGGATGACCGATTCGATCGCCTGTAGCCAGTCGCGAGTTTCGATCGGATCCACGTCATTTGGTAAACGTTCTGACATGGGGGTATTCCTTATCTATCTAATACGTTGAGTTATCTGGAACCTGTCCCATTGTGTTCTTGCGAAAGAGCACAATAAGACAGGTTCTGCGTTTAGTTGCCGCGCGTTAAATAGCGCTTGATTTACAACATCTTCTGGTTAAATTTCTACCAGAAAAATCATTAATTCTTGCGTTGCTCCAGGCGGCGTAAGGCGCGTTCACGACGGCTTTCCTCACGACTACGATCCAGGAGAATCTCTTCGATAAACGCCAGGTGACTGTGCGACGCTTCACGCGCTTCTTCAGGCTTACCGGCGATTATCGCTTCAAAAATACGCGTACGGTGACTGCTGACTAGCGGCAGCATCTCGCGGCGCGCGTACAACAATTCAAAGTTTTGACGAACGTTCTGCGCCAGCATCGGCTCCATACACCTTAGTAGATGGAGCAACACCACATTATGCGCCGCTTCGGTGACAGCAACTTGATACTGAAGAACCGCATCAGATTCACCGTCAAGATCGCCAGACTGTTGGGCAAGCTCGATGGCATGGTGGAGTTCACGGATACGCACTTTGTCTTCATCCGTGCTGCGTAATGCAGCGTAATACGCGGCAATACCTTCCAGCGCATGGCGTGTTTCAAGCAGGTCAAATTGGGATTCAGGATGGTCGGAGAGCAGCTCTACCAGTGGGTCGCTAAAACTCTGCCACAGGCTGCTCTGAACAAAAGTGCCACCACCTTGGCGACGCAGCAATAAGCCCTTCGCTTCGAGGCGTTGAATCGCCTCACGCAGAGAGGGACGGGAAACATCGAACTGTTTTGCCAGCTCGCGTTCCGGTGGGAGTTTTTCTCCGGGGCGTAATGTCCCCTCAAGAATTAAAAACTCCAGCTGCTGCTCAATCACATCGGAGAGTTTTGGTTGGCGGATTTTGCTGTAGGCCATGATTTCCTGTCTTAAGCCATTTGCCCGAAGTCAATTGGTCTTACCAATTTCATGTTCTTGACGCTAAAGTAACAAAGTATTCACCTTCTGTCCATACAGGTTTTGATTGAAATCAGTAAACCCGGCACTTTTTAACAACATTACAGAAATGATGTTTCAGAATTGTAACCTTGCACAAAAAACAACGTTACCTACAAAGAAGTACAATTAACTAAATAAAAACAAAAATAAGCAAACTGAAGCGTTTCAATTCCGCTATAAATGAATATAAATTCATTTATGTGATTAATAATTCATTGTGGCGTTAATGTAACATTTGCACACCGCCGTGACAGCTGTTGGCTTTTTATCCAACCTGTCTTCATCCCTTCATAAAGCAGGTGCATTCCTTCGCGCTTACCACTATTCTGCAAATGACGAAAGAGCCTTACCTCTTTTTAAGAAAAGCTATTCGTAAACAAAACAATACGGAAAATGGAATTTCTTAAGTACATACGCACAACAGCGTCACAATAATAACCACACACGAGGTTTCACAATGGAAGGTCAACAGCAAGGCGCACAGCTTAAGCGCGGCCTTAAGAACCGCCATATACAGCTGATCGCTCTGGGCGGCGCTATCGGCACAGGCCTGTTTCTCGGCAGCGCCTCCGTTATCCAATCGGCAGGTCCAGGGATTATTCTGGGCTACGCTATCGCCGGTTTTATTGCCTTTATGATCATGCGCCAATTGGGCGAAATGGTGGTTGAAGAGCCGGTAGCAGGCTCCTTTAGCCACTTCGCCTATAAATACTGGGGCAACTTTGCAGGCTTCGCATCAGGCTGGAACTACTGGGTGCTGTACGTCCTGGTTGCCATGGCTGAGCTGACCGCGGTCGGTAAATACATCCAGTTCTGGTGGCCGGAAATTCCAACCTGGGCATCAGCGGCCATCTTCTTCGTCGCCATCAATGCGATTAACCTGACCAACGTCAAAGTGTTCGGTGAGATGGAGTTCTGGTTTGCCATCATCAAGGTTATCGCCGTTATCGCGATGATCCTGTTCGGCGCGTGGCTGCTGTTCAGCGATACCGCGGGGCCACAGGCCACCGTGCGTAACCTGTGGGAACAGGGCGGCTTCCTGCCACATGGCTGGACCGGACTAGTGATGATGATGGCTATCATCATGTTCTCCTTCGGCGGCTTGGAGCTGGTCGGGATCACCGCGGCAGAAGCGGATAACCCAGAGCAGAGCATTCCAAAAGCCACCAATCAGGTTATCTACCGTATTCTGATTTTCTATGTGGGCTCACTGGCCATCCTGCTTTCCCTGATGCCGTGGACCCGTGTTACCGCCGACGTTAGCCCGTTCGTGCTGATCTTCCATGAACTGGGCGACTCCTTTGTTGCAAACGCCCTGAACATCGTCGTTCTGACCGCAGCACTCTCCGTGTACAACAGCTGCGTTTACTGCAACAGCCGTATGCTGTTCGGTCTGGCACAACAAGGGAACGCGCCGAAAGCGCTGCTTAACGTCGACAAACGCGGCGTACCGGTGAATACCATTCTGGTTTCCGCCGTGGTTACCGCGCTGTGCGTGCTGATTAACTATCTGGCTCCGGAATCTGCATTCGGTCTGCTGATGGCGCTGGTGGTTTCCGCTCTGGTCATCAACTGGGCGATGATTAGCCTTGCGCACATGAAATTCCGCAAAGCCAAACAACAACAGGGCGTTACCACGCGTTTCC
Source organism: Kluyvera sp. STS39-E (assembly GCF_040932435.1). Lineage (NCBI taxonomy): Bacteria > Pseudomonadati > Pseudomonadota > Gammaproteobacteria > Enterobacterales > Enterobacteriaceae > Kluyvera > Kluyvera sp. STS39-E. The sequence continues at coordinate 111,243 of NZ_JBFQGA010000007.1, forward strand.
CGGCAATATTCTATCCGTTGGGGAACTGGGTCTGCCTGGTGTTCATGGCGGCAGTGCTGGTCATCATGGTGATGACGCCGGGTATGGCCATCTCTGTATGGCTGATTCCGGTGTGGATCGTCATCCTCGGCATCGGCTATATGTTTAAACAGAAAAGCGTGAAAACCGTAAAAGCGCACTAATTTCTGTCCTCGCTCTGTACTCGTCTTGGGTACAGAGCGTTCACCCTCCCGCCAAACTGATGTACCATTCCAGCGTTACCGTCGACAAAAGGACCTGGGTGGCCGATGAAAAAAAACCTCACTATCAAAGACATTGCTGAACTGGCAAACGTCTCTATCGCCACCGTTTCAAGGGTGCTCAACAACAACAGTTGGGTCTCGGATAAAACCCGAACCAAAGTCCAAAAGGTCATCGACGAGCACCATTTCAGCCCGAATCTGATGGCGCGCAGCATGATTTCGCGCAAGAGTATGACGCTTGCCGTGGTGGTTTCCGATATCACTAACCCCTACTTCGCCACGCTCGTCGAGCAAATTGAGAAAGCCTGTCTGCAGGCTGGATACAAAATTATCCTCTTCGATACCCAGTCGGCGAATAAGCGCACCGGCTCCACCCAGGTGATTGCCGAAGACCAGATCTTCAGCACTATCATCGACAGCCAGCTCGACGGCGTCATCATTTTGGGCGGCAATATCGACTACCTGAAGGTTCCGGATAGCTACCTGCAAGGCCTCAAAAAGCTCATTACCTCTCTGCCGGTTATCGTCGTCGGACGTAAACTCGCCCGCTATGACTACGCCTGCCTTGAGCGTGACCAGGTCAACTGCGTGGCGATGATCACCCGCCATCTGCTGGAAAAAGGCTATCGCGACATCGCGTTTGTCGGCGGTTCATCGCACGTTTACATGACCGGCCAGCGCGTCAATACCTTCCTGCAAACGCTAAAAGCCGCCGGTATTGATGAGCAACAAGCTGCCATTTTTGCAACCAACTTCTACCCAGAGCACGGCTATGAAGCGGCGGTGCAGCTGCTGAAATCCGGGCGTCCGCTGCCCGAGGCAATCCTTGCGATTAACGATCGTGTCGCGATGGGCGCCATCCGTGCGCTGAAAGATAATGGTCTGTCGGTGCCCGATGATATTGCCGTCGCCAGCTGCGAGTATTTCCCTGGCAGTGAGTATTTCATTCCGCGGATAACAACCGTCGATCATAAAAATAATGAGATTGGTCAACAAGTTATTCAGCACATGATGATGCTTTTGCAGGATATGCTGCCCACTGTTTCCCCTATCACCCCGCTGCTTATTACCGGCGAATCGGCCTAATCTCCCGGCTGGCCGCCGGGCCAGCTGCGCATTAAATATTCAGATCTCAATCACAGATCCCCGTTCATGAAATTGACGCCCCATCTTCTCTCATAATATTTTCCTGAAAACGTTTTCAGTTTTTAGCAATGAGAGGCAGTAATGAAACCGACCATGATGACCTATATCCACGAAGAGCAGGCGACACTTGCCCGTATTCTGGATAACTACCCGCAGAATATTCCTGCCATTGACGACGACAGTGAGTGGCTGCTGCTGGCAACCGGCTCCAGCGCCAACGCCGCCGTCAGCGCCAAGTACTACATCGAAAGCCTTTCCGCGGTGCGCCTGACGCTGGCTGAACCTTTCCACTATCAGCATTTTGAAAAACATAATCCCGCTATCAAAACGGTGATTGCCATCTCCCAGAGCGGAGAAAGCACCTCGACGCTACACGCGCTGGAAACGCTGAAAGCGCGTTTTTCACTGCAAACGGTTGGGGTGACCAGCAAGCCACGCAGTGAACTGGCCACTACCGCTGACCGCTTTGTGCTGCTGGATATCGGCGAAGAGCGCGTGGGCTACGTAACCAAAGGCTATGTGGCGACCATCCTGACATTAATGCTGATGGGCCTGCGTCACGCTCGCGCGGTCAACGCCATCGACGATGCTCGCGAGCAAAAAGAGCTGGCAATTCTGCGTGAAGCGGTGAATGCGATTGGCTCAATCATCGATTCCACGGAAGCCTTCTTTAGCCGCTGGCAGGCTGAGTTAACCGCGTCTCCGCGCTTCACCAGCATCGGCTACGGCCCGGCTATCGGCGTGTGTATGGAAATGGCGACCAAGTTTACCGAAACGGTACGGGTGCCTTCGCAGGGCATCGAGATGGAAGTCTTTATGCACGGCCCGTACTTTGAAATTAATCCGCAGCATCGCCTGTTCTTTCTCGACATCCCGAGCGTTGCCCGCGAGCGGCTCGCGCTGCTGCGTGAATACGAACAGCGCCACACGCAATACGTCTATACCGTGACCCCTGAAGCCAGTAACGACCCGCACACCTTGGCGTTGAATGTGAAGACACCCGAAACCGTCCTGCCGTTGTTGATGGTTATCCCCTTCCAGATCCTCGCCCATCACATTGCCGAGGCGAAGGGCAACAACCTGCCGCAGCGGATCTTTACCGATTTTGGCGTCGCGGTGAAAAGCAAAACAAAACCTGGCGATTACGCCTGATCCACAGCCTGTACCCTACCTACTGATAAAGGTGCCTCGTTATGGCGACTCAATATTTAGCCGTTGCACAAAGGATCCTCACCGCTGTTGGCGGACAGGAGAATATCGACCACGCAACCCACTGCGCGACACGCCTACGTTTGAATTTAAAAGACGATGCGCAGGTTGATGAAAAAGCGCTGTACGATATTTCTGAGGTGGTAAAGCTGGTCAACAACGGCAGTCAGTTTCAGATAGTTATCGGCCCAAAAGTCGAGAAAATCTTCGCGGCACTCAGCGAACTGCTTCCGGGCGCGCAGGAAAGCGCATCGGTTGAGACGCAAAATGCGTCTGTGTTCAACCGCCTGCTGGCCACCCTTTCCGCTATTTTCACTCCGTACATTGGCGTGCTGGCCGGTGTTGGGGTGGTGAAAGGGCTGGTGGTGCTGCTACAAACGATGGAGCTTATATCAACCCAATCCTGGCTGTTTGTAGTGTTTAACGCGCTTTCCAGCGGCGTATTCGTGATGCTGCCGCTGTTTATCGCCGTCACCGCGGCCGACCGATTCAAAACCAGCCGCTTCACCGCGCTGGCGCTGACCGCCGCGATGATCTTCCCGCTGACCGATGCCGCTACGCCAAGCCATGTCGAAATCTTCAGCCTCGCATTCCCGCTGAAAATATATGGCGGTGCGGTGATCCCGGCCATCTTTGCCGTGTGGTTCCTGAGCTATGTCGAACGCTGGTGTAAAAAGTGGGTGCCGGAAATCGCAGCGCTGGTGTTTGTGCCTTGCCTGTCGCTGATTATTAGCGGGTTTGTGGTGTTTACCGTCATTGGCCCGATTGCCGACTATATCGGCATCGGCATCGCTAATGGTTATACTTGGCTTTATAACCTCAGCCCAATGCTCTCCGGCGCATTACTGGCGGGGATCGGCCAGCTGTTCGTGGTCTTCGGCGTCCACTGGGGCATTATCCCTATTGCGCTCATTAACATGCAGGTGAACGGCTACGATACGGTGATGGCGATGTTTATGTCCGCCGTAATGGGGCAGTTTGGCGCAGCATTTGGGGCCATCTTTATCGCCCGCAATCTTAAAGACAAACAGCTGGCAATTTCGGCATCTATCTCAGCCTTCTTCGGCATCACCGAGCCTGCGCTATATGGCGTTAACCTGAAGTATCGAATGCTGTTTATCTTCGGCTGCATCGGTGCGGCGTTGGGTGGCGCGATTACCGGGCTGCTGGAGGTCAAAACCTACAGCTTCCTGCCGGTGCTTAACGTCTTTGAACTGGGGCTGTTCAGCGGACCGGAATCCAAAGCTATCTATGAAGTGTTCGCCATTATCGTCGCCTTCAGCGTGCCGATGATTCTGACCATTATCTACGGTAAAACGCGCGTATTGGTGCCCGCCGCCGATCTTCGCTAACTCTCCACATAGGGTAGCGGGTATAAACCGCTGCCCTGGCCTGTTATCTGCTTCACACTTTCCCACTAGCAGCAACTTTATCCATATCAACAACGTTATCCTGCTACGCATTTCCTGAATTAACAGCCAATAATCTTCTCCATATCACACAAGAGAGATCTGGCGATGAACTCAAGTAAACTGTCAGTAAAAGAGAAGATTGGCTATGGCATGGGCGATGCGGGGTGCAACGTCATCTTCGGCGCTATCATGCTGTTCGTTAACTATTTTTACACCGATATTTTCGGCCTGGCACCGGCGCTTGTCGGCGTGTTACTGCTCTCTGTTCGCGTTATCGATGCCGTAACCGACCCGATTATGGGTGCCATGGCCGACCGTACCCGCAGCAAATATGGCCGTTTTCGTCCATGGCTGCTGTGGATAGCCTTCCCCTACGCCCTCTTCAGCGTGCTGATGTTTACCACGCCAGACTGGAGCTATAGCAGCAAAGTTATCTATGCGTTCGTCACCTACTTCTTGCTCTCCATCACCTATACCGCGATCAACATTCCGTATTGCTCCCTCGGCAGCGTCATCACTAACGACCCGAAAGAGCGCGTCGCCTGTCAATCCTACCGCTTCGTGCTGGTTGGTATCGCGACCCTGCTGCTGTCGCTGACCCTGCTGCCGATGGCCGACTGGTTCGGCGGTGAAGATAAAGCGAAAGGCTATCAGATGGCGATGACCGTGCTGGCCTTTATCGGCATGTGCATGTTCCTGTTCTGCTTCGCCACCGTACGTGAACGCGTACGCCCGGCGGTGCAGACCAACGATGAACTCAAGCAGGATTTAAAAGATGTCTGGAAAAACGACCAGTGGGTGCGCATTCTGCTGCTGACCCTGTGCAACGTCTGCCCAGGCTTCATCCGCATGGCCGCCACTATGTATTACGTGACGTGGGTGATGGGCGAAAGCACCCACTTCGCGACTCTCTTTATTAGCCTTGGGGTTATCGGCATGATGATTGGCAGCATGCTGGCAAAAGTCCTCACCGACCGCTGGTGTAAGCTGAAGGTCTTCTTCTGGACCAACATCGCGCTGGCTATCTTCTCCATCGCCTTCTATTTCTTCGACCCACACGCCACGATGCTGATTGTCGTGCTCTACTTCCTGCTGAACATCCTGCATCAGATCCCGTCCCCGCTGCACTGGTCGCTGATGGCCGACGTCGACGACTACGGCGAGTGGAAAACAGGCAAACGTATCACCGGGATCAGCTTCTCCGGTAACCTATTCTTCCTGAAAGTGGGACTGGCGGTTGCCGGGGCGATGGTCGGCTTCCTGCTGTCTTGGTACGGTTACGATGCCGGGGCGAAGGCGCAAAGCGAAACCACCCTCAACGGCATTATGCTGCTGTTTACGATAATTCCTGGCGTAGGTTATCTGATCACTGCAGGCGTCGTGCGCATGCTCAAAGTTGACCGCAATTTGATGAAACAGATTCAGGAAGATCTCGAGAAACGCCGCACCAATTACCGTGAGTTGAACGAATACCAGCAAGAACTGCAAACGACTGAACACGCAAGGAAAGTCTGATGAAGAATTGGCCCAACCCTTTTATTGAACAACGTGCCGATCCCTTTATTCTGCGCCACCAGGGAGAGTACTACTTTATCGCCTCCGTGCCGGAATACGACCGGCTGGAGATCCGCCACGCAGCCGATATCGATGGCTTGCGCGATGCACAACCGATTGTGGTGTGGCGTAAACCGAACGACGGCCCGATGGGAAACCTGATTTGGGCACCAGAGCTGCATCACATCGACGGCAAATGGTACATCTACTTCGCCGCGGCGCACACCCACGCGCTGGATGCGCAAGGAATGTTCCAACACCGTATGTTTGCCCTCGAGTGCAGCGATGCGTCGCCGTTAACCGGCAAGTGGGTCGAAAAAGGCCAGGTGAAGACGCCGTTTGATACCTTCTGCCTTGATGCCACCACCTTCCATCACCAAGGAAAACAGTGGTATCTGTGGGCGCAGAAATCTCCGGAGATAGCCGGTAACTCTAATATCTATCTGGCAGAGCTTGAAAATCCGTGGACCATTAAAGGCGAGCCAGTGATGCTAAGCAAACCGGAGTTTGATTGGGAATGCCGGGGCTTTCTGGTGAACGAAGGGCCAGCCGTCGTCAGCCACGGTAATCGGTTATTTATCAGTTACTCCGCCAGCGCCACCGATGAAAACTACTGCATGGGATTGCTGTGGATCGATAAAGATGCCGATATGACCCGACCTGAAAACTGGCATAAATCACCGGTGCCGGTGTTTACCACCAGCTACGAAAACCGTCAGTACGGGCCGGGCCATAATAGCTTTACCCAAACGGCGGACGGTGACGATGTGCTGGTCTATCACGCGAGAAACTACACAGAGATTGAAGGCGATCCGCTGTATGACCCGAATCGGCATACGCGTTTGAAAACGGTGCGCTGGAAGGAAGACGGTATGCCGGACTTCGGTATACCGCCTGCGGATACTCTCTGAGCCGTTGCCCGGTGGCGCTTCGCTTACCGGGCCTACAAAAACCGCATGATAGTAAGCCGGATAAGCGCAATGCCATCCGGCAAACAACTACACCAACGTCCCGTAAATGGTCAGCAGCGCCATCACCACCACCACCGCATAAGACGTCTTCTTCGCCATCGACACCGCCGCCTTCGGCGTCTCCACTTTATCGACGTGCGGCTCTCGCACCAGGGAGTACTGAGCGAGCGTGGTCAGCACCTGATACTGCGAGGAATGGCGATCGCCCAGTGAAGCAAACCACGCAGGAAGCGCTTTCTCGCCATGACCAACCAATGCGTACACCACGCCCACCAAACGTACCGGAATCCAATCAACCACGTGCAGGATGGCATCAATACCCGACTGCAAGCGCTGGTGCGGCGTTTGGTAACGCGCCAGCCAGGACTGCCAGGCGCGCAGGAACGCGTATCCCATCAACGCGACGGGGCCCCACGAACCGCCAACCACAAACCAGAACAGAGGTGCGAGGTAGAAACGATAGTTGATCCACAGCAGCGCGTTTTGCAGTTCACGTAAATACTCGCGCTCGTCGCAACCCGCGGGGACACCATGGATCATCGTCAGCTCGCTCGCCATGGCATCACGGGCGTGCGCATCATTGCGTGAAGCCGCTTTCAAATAAGCGTGGTAATGAAGACGCACACGGCCTGCCCCTATACACAGCAGCCCCAGTAGGATCCAGAAAATTAACGACGGCACATTGAACAATATGCCACTCAGCGCCCGCTGAATAATACCGACTACGGCCATCGCCACAATGGTCATCACTAGGGTACCGGCAAGCGAGTAGTGCTTCACCCGCCGAAACAGCGTCTCTAGCCGATGGTCAAGCTGCCAGTGCTCACCCAGTTTAAATAGGCGTTCAGCAAACAACACCAGAAGCGTGGTAAACAACGTCATGTCATCTCCTTATTTGACGAAGGGGTGATCAGCGCACGAAAACGGTCCCAATCAAAGGCCGGGCCGGGATCGGTTTTGCGCACGGGCGCGATATCACAGTGGCCGGTTATATTGTGAGTTATCAACGGGTATTCACTCATTAACAGTTGGGTTAGTGCCGCCAACTGCTGATACTGCGCATCGGTATAGGCCAGCGTGTCGGTGCCTTCCAGTTCGATACCAATGGAAAAATCATTGCAGCGTTCACGACCGTGATAGCTCGATACGCCCGCATGCCAGGCGCGTTTATCAAAAGGAACATACTGCACAATTTCACCATCACGGCGGATCAGGCAGTGAGCGGAAACCCTGAGATGAACAATCTCGGCAAAGAAAGGATCGGCGTTAGGATCAAGCGTTCCGGTAAACAGCGCGTCTATCCAAGGGCCGCCGAACTGACCCGGCGGCAGGCTAATGTTGTGCACAACCAGCAGTGAGGGGATTTCATCCTCTGGGCGGCAATCGTGATGGGGCGACGGCACATGGCGTACGCCCACCAGCCAACCCTTATCTAACTGCATTGGGGATCTCCTTATGAGTGGTTATGCTATTCGGTTCAGAGTAGCATGTTTCAATCTTTCGCATCGTTACCATTTTGGAGCTTAATCATGCCGCCTCGCCGCTATAACTCAGACCATCGACGTGACGCGCTGCTAGAACGTATCAACCTCGACATCCCTAACGCTGTTGCTCATGCGCTGAGTGAAGATCTCGGTGGTGAAGTTGATGCCCATAACGATATTACCGCCCAACTCTTACCGGAAGACAGCCGCTCGCATGCGGTCGTTATCACTCGTGAAGACGGCGTTTTTTGCGGTAAGCGTTGGGTTGAAGAAGTCTTTATCCAACTGGCCGGTGATGATGTCACCCTGACTTGGCACGTGGCTGACGGCGATGTCGTTACCGCTAACCAACCGCTATTTGAGATTGTCGGCCCATCCCGCGTGCTGCTGACAGGCGAACGCACTGCGCTCAATTTTGTCCAGACGCTCTCCGGCGTTGCCAGCGTGGTACGTCAATACGTCAACCTGCTGGAAGGCACCAAAACGCAGCTGCTGGATACCCGCAAAACGCTTCCGGGTCTGCGCACGGCGCTGAAATATGCCGTCCTGTGCGGCGGCGGCGCGAACCATCGTCTGGGGCTTTCCGACGCCTTCCTGATTAAGGAAAACCACATCATTGCCTCCGGTTCCGTGCGCCAGGCCGTGGAAAAAGCCTTCTGGCTGCACCCTGATGTGCCGGTGGAAGTGGAAGTCGAAAGTCTGAGAGAACTGGAAGAAGCGCTGAAAGCCGGTGCGGATATCATCATGCTCGATAACTTCGACACCGACCAGATGCGCGAAGCGGTCAAAATTACCCAAGGCCAGGCGCAGTTGGAAGTCTCCGGGAACGTCACCATCGACACCCTACGCGAGTTTGCAGAAACCGGCGTCGACTTTATCTCCGTCGGTGCACTCACCAAACACGTTCGCGCACTCGACCTCTCAATGCGCTTTCGTTAACCGCTGATCCCTTTCTCATGCCCTCCTCTCGGAGGGCATTTTTTTCGACACCGCTTCCCCATTTTTATGTCGTATTGCAAGCGTGATAATTCATCTTGGAATGCCGCTTCCTGAATTCATTTTTGCCCCTCGTCGGTCTCTCTGCGCTTTGACACAGTGGCGCCAGACTCAGCAAGGAGCAGATCATGGAAAAACAAAAAGGCTTCACCCTCATCGAACTGATGGTCGTCATTGGCATTATCGCCATCCTCAGCGCCATCGGCATTCCGGCCTACCAAAACTACCTACGCAAAGCGGCATTGACCGATATGCTGCAAACCTTTGTGCCCTACCGCACCGCCATTGAGCTATGCGCACTCGACAAAGGCGGCATTGATAACTGCAACGCCAGCAGCAACGGTATTCCGGCACCGACCACCACTCGCTACGTCTCCGGTATGAGCATCGCAAGCGGCACCGTCACACTCACGGGCCAAGAGAGCCTGAATGGGCTAACCGTCACACTCGTCCCCGGCTGGGACAATGCTAACGGCATCACTGGCTGGCAGCGCACCTGCGGTATTCAGAACGACAGCGCGTTACAGCAGGCCTGTGAAGACGTATTCCGCTTTGATGCCGAATAAGGCAAGGAGCCATCAATGAAGCACGAACAATTGCTCACCCTGTGCCAGCGGCATCATGCGGCGCTGCTTTCAAACGGCGAGGAAGAGCTCAGCATCGCGGTGGTTGGCACGCCGCCCGCCGAGCTTATGGAGTCCCTGCGCTTTGCGACACAAAAACGGGTAGATATTGAGTGTTGGGATCAAAACAGAATGGATAACTATCGGCAAAAAAACAGCGGCGTGAGCCGTCCTATTAGCAATGAAGAACACAATAATCCGGTAGATTTGCTGAACCACTTGTTTCGGCAAGCCCTCTTACAGCGTGCATCTGATATCCATTTTGAACCCACTGAACATCACCTGCGCATACGGCTACGCGTGGACGGCGTGTTACATCAGCAGTCAACCGTCTCACCGCTGATAATGGGGTCATTGATTGCCAGATTGAAGGTACTGGGTAGCCTAGACATTGCCGAGCGCCGACTTCCCCAGGACGGGCAATTTACGGTGGAAGTCAACAGCACGCCTCTCTCCTTTCGCATTGCCACGCTGCCCTGTCGCTACGGCGAGAAAGTGGTCCTGCGTCTACTGCATAAAGTCGAACAGGCGCTGAATCTTCAGTATTTGGGCATGTCATCTGCAGCATTGGCACAGTTCCAGTCGGCGCTCAATCAACCCCAAGGACTGATTCTGGTTACCGGTCCAACGGGCAGCGGAAAAACAGTCACGCTTTACAGCGCACTGCAAAGTCGTAACGGCAGCGATGTGAATATCTGCAGCGTTGAAGACCCCATTGAGATCCCGCTCGATGGCCTCAACCAGACGCAGGTTAGCGTCCGCGCGGGGCTGACCTTTCAAAGCGTGTTGCGCTCTTTGTTAAGGCAAGACCCGGATATTGTGATGGTCGGCGAAATCCGCGATAGCGAAACCGCCGAGATAGCCATTAAGGCGGCGCAAACGGGGCATCTGGTGATCTCAACCCTGCATACAAATTCCACGGTAGAAACGCTGGTGCGTCTCGAACAAATGGGCGTAGCCCGATGGATGGTCTCTTCAGCCCTGCTGATGGTGGTCGCGCAGCGGCTGGTGCGTAAGCTATGTCCTCACTGCCGGGTCAAAGCTCAGGGCCATCCACCCTTGCCGCTTTCGCTGTGGCCACGAACGCTCCCGCATTGGACAACGCCTGGGTGTTCACACTGCTACCACGGCTATCAGGGTCGACTTGCTCTCTTTGAGGTCCTACCGTTAACGCCAGTGCTGCGGCAAGCCATCGCCCATGGCACCGATCCGACCGAATTGCTGCGCCATGCCCGGCAGGACGGGATGTGTACGCTGTTTGAGAGCGGCTGCCTTGCCGTCGAGCAGGGGTTGACGACTCAAGAAGAGCTGCTTCGCGTTCTTGGGATCCCGCACGATGCGTGAACATCTCTGGTACTGGCAAGGGCTTAATGCCAACGGCGAGAGGCTAAACGGTGCAATCTGGGCCAGTCATCGTCCCGCGGTGCTGATAACGTTGCAGCAACAGCGCATTACGGTGGTGAAACTAAAGCGCCGTCAGGTTAACCCCTCACTGTGGCGCGCACAGCACAGCTGCATGGTTATCAGCCAAATAGCCACGTTGCTACAGGCCGGGCTGACGCTATCTGATAGTCTAATGCTCCTATCCCAGCAGCATCCCATCGCGCAATGGCGAGCGTTACTGGACTCGCTGGCGAATCGGTTAGCGCAGGGAGTTTCACTTTCAGAGGCGCTGCAACAATGGCCGCAGGCCTTTCCACCGCTGTATCTTGCAATGATCCATACCGGTGAAGTGACCGGTAAGTTAGAGCAGTGCTGTCTTGAGCTCGTTCGCCAGCAAAAAGCACAGCTTCTACTGGCTGCCAAGGTAAAAAAAGCCCTGCGCTATCCGATGATTATCTTGGCACTCGCCGCACTCGTGGTCGCAGCCATGACCGGCTTTGTCCTGCCGGAGTTCACGGCGATATACTGCACGTTTAACACGCCATTGCCCACGCTGACGCTTGCCGTGATGGCGATGGCGGCTTTCGTTGAGCGGTGGTCCATTGCGCTACTGATGCTGCCGCTGCTTCCTGCCGCCCTCAGCATGCTGCTAAAAAATAACCGTTCTTGGCAGCGCACACGCCAACAAATTCTCCTATCGCTGCCGGTGATAGGAAAGCTCGCTCGTGGGCAGAAACTCAGCCAGATTTTTACCGTGCTAGCGCTGACCCAACGTGCGGGCATCGCTTTTTTGCAGGGACTGGAGGCGGTCGAAATCACGCTCACCTGTCCGTGGTGGCGGGAGGCCATCGTGACGCTTCATCACGATATCGCCCAAGGCAGCACCATTTGGCAGGCCATGGAAAAAAGTCAGGTGTTCACGCCGCTTTGTTTGCAGTTGGTCAGAACCGGGGAGGCGTCCGGCGCGCTGGATGAAATGCTGGATAACCTTGCGCATCATCACGATGAAAACACGCAAAATCTGGCGGAGAACCTAACCTCGCTGTTAGAGCCTGCGCTGCTGATTGTGACGGGATTAATTATTGGCACGCTAGTCGTCGCAATGTATCTGCCCATTTTTCATCTGGGAGATGCCATTAGCGGAATGGGATAGCGCTGGCGCAAAAGGCACCAGCGCTAGGCAGAGGATTACAGGCTGTTGAACACGCGGTTCTCTTGTTCCTGCACCCGGATAAAGGTCGTACGCTTGGTCAGTTCTTTCAGACGCGATGCACCGACATAGGTACACGCCGAACGCAGGCCGCCAAGGATATCGCGCGCGGTGAATTCGACCGGGCCACGCAGCGGTAGCTTAACGGTTTTACCTTCAGCTGCACGGTACTGAGCAACGCCGCCAACGTGACGGTTCATCGCAGATTCAGAGCTCATGCCGTAGAACAGCATGAATTTCTCGCCGTTCTCTTCAACCACTTTGCCGCCGCTCTCGTCGTGACCGGCCAGCATCCCGCCCAGCATGACAAAATCAGCGCCGCCGCCAAAGGCTTTTGCCACATCGCCCGGCATGGTGCAGCCACCGTCGCTGACGATCTGACCGCCAAGGCCGTGTGCAGCATCAGCGCACTCGATAACAGCAGAAAGTTGAGGGTAACCGACGCCGGTTTTTACACGGGTGGTGCACACGGAGCCAGGGCCAATACCGACTTTAACGATATCAGCGCCGGAAAGAATCAGCTCTTCGCACATTTCACCGGTGACGACGTTACCTGCACAGATAGTCTTGGTCGGCCATGCTGCACGGGCTTTCGCCACGAACTGAACGAAGTGCTCGGAGTAACCATTTGCCACATCAATACAAACGAAGGTCAGTCCCGGGCTCAATTTAAGGATCTGCTGCGTTTTTTCAAAATCAGCGTCAGAGGTCCCCGTAGAAACCATCACATGCTTGAGCACTTCAGCAGACTCAGCCTGTACAAACGCCTGCCACTCTTCAACGGTGTAGTGTTTGTGTACGGCGGTCAGAATACCAAAAGAAGACAAGACTTTTGCCATCCCAAAGGTACCAACGGAATCCATATTTGCTGCGATAATCGGCACGCCAGACCAGCGTTGTCCAGAATGTTTAAAGGTGAAGTCGCGTTCCAGTTCAACGTCGGAACGACTTTTAAGAGTAGAGCGTTTAGGGCGGATAAGAACGTCTTTGAAACCTAACTTCAGATCTTCTTCGATACGCATGTGCGGATTCCTGGGGTTAATGGCAATGAATTTGAGAGCACAACTCCAGTAATGCAATCATACGCACTAATCAGGGCTTCGCAAGACTGCGATTTTCACTTTTTTTAAGCTACAATCCCATAAATTTACCTGGCGAATAGTACCGTGCAACATTGATATCTTCGTTGTGGGTCGCAGGTTTATTAACCAAATGATTTTCATACTAAAATTTCAGGGCAAAGCGGTATGACTTACACAGTAGCGTTAACGGGCGGCATCGGCAGCGGTAAGAGCACGGTCGCAGATGCATTTTTTCGCCTAGGAATTAACGTTATTGATGCAGATATTCTCGCCCGCCAGGTTGTCGAACCGGGTACGCCAGCGCTTGCCGCAATAGCAGAATTTTTTGGTCCTCACATGCTGACTGCAGAGGGTGAACTTAACCGACGGGTTTTGCGTGAGCGTATTTTTGCTCACCCTGAAGACAAGGCTTGGCTAAACGCCCTATTACACCCTTTAATTCAGCAGGAAACGCGGCGCCAGTTTCAGCAGGCTACCTCGCCTTATGTGCTCTGGGTCGTTCCACTGCTGGTGGAAAATAAGCTCTATACTCGGGCCGATCGCGTGCTGGTCGTCGATGTTACGCGCGAAACCCAACTCCATCGAACCATGCAACGTGACCATGTATCACGAGAGCATGCGGAAAATATTCTTGCCGCCCAAGCCACGCGTGAAGAGCGCCTAGCGGTAGCGGATGACGTCATTAATAACAACGGCACACCAGATGCTATCGCATCGGATGTCGCTCGCCTTCACGCGCGCTATCTTCAGCTCGCAGCGCAGGCTGTCTCACAGGAAAAATCGTAATGCACACCCACATCCTATTCGAGCATCCCTTGAATGAAAAAATGCGTACCTGGCTGCGTATTGAATTTCTGACAGAGCAATTGAATGCCAATTTACCTATCAGGGATCACGCCAGCGCACTGCATTTTTTTCGTAATGTCGGGGATTTACTGGATGTGTTCGAGCGCGGTGACATCCGCACTGAACTCCTCAAAGAGCTGGAACGCCAGCAGCGTAAACTAAATGCATGGAGCGAAGTGCCGGGCGTTGACCTGAGCCGCATTGATGCGTTACGCCAGCAGTTAAAAAACAGCAGCAGCTGCTTAATGGCCGCACCGCGTATCGGGCAATTTCTACGTGAAGATCGCCTGATTGCGCTAGTACGCCAGCGCCTGAGTATTCCCGGCGGCTGCTGCAGCTTTGATCTACCGACTCTGCACATATGGCTGCATGCCAAACAGCACCAGCGCGATGCGCAGGTGGAATCTTGGCTGACAAGCCTTGAGCCACTGAATCAGGCTCTAACTCTGATCCTGGATCTGGTTCGTAACTCTGCACAATTCCGCAAGCAAACCAGTCTTAATGGCTTCTATCAGGACAACGGCGACGATGCAGACCTGCTGCGTCTTAAGCTTGAACAGGTATCCCAGCTGTATCCGCAAATTTCCGGCCACAAGAGCCGCTTTGCCATTCGCTTTATGCCGCTGGATAGCGAACACGGCGTCGTTCCTGAGCGTCTCGATTTTGAACTGGCATGCTGCTAAGGAGCGATAATGTCTGACATCACGATGGTAAATTGCCCAACCTGCAACAAACCGGTTATCTGGGGCGAGCAAAGTCCTTTTCGACCATTCTGCTCTAAGCGTTGCCAGTTAATTGATCTGGGCGAGTGGGCGGCGGAAGAAAAACGCATCCCAAGCAGCAGTGACCTCTCCGACAGCGATGGCTGGAGCGAAGAGCAGCAATAATCGGTAGGCCGGATAAAGTGAAACCGCTCTCCGGCGGTTTCACTTGCGCCTGATGGCGCTTCGCTTATCAGGCCTGCCAGCGCAATTAGCCGATAATTAATTTCTCAATCACCGGTACGTTCGCAGCCGGAAATTCATCCGCGACTAAATCCTGTTGCGCAACCCAACGTCCCGGTTGCCCTTCTTTCCCCCACGGCTCACCTTCCCAGCCGTCAACGAGCCAGAACCATAAAGTGATGTGACGATCGGGGAACTGATATTCCAGCTTATCAAACTGCTGTAGTGACGTGACGACAATACCCACCTCTTCCTGCAGTTCGCGGATCACCGCCTGTTCAGCCGATTCTTCCGCTTCAATCTTACCGCCGGGAAACTCCCACTTATTCGCCTGGTGCGCGTCGGCAGCGCGCTGGGTGATATAAATTTCCCCTGCCGCATTGCGAATGATACCGACAGATATTTGCAGTTTTTTCATTATGTTATACCCATAAAAAAGGCGCAGATCTCTGCGCCTTTTATTGTCTTATTTGCTCTTAGCTCAGACGGCCATGGCACTGTTTGTATTTTTTACCGGAACCGCATGGGCACGGATCGTTACGTCCCACTTTGCGTTCGCCGGTTTGCGCAGCCAGATCCTCGGCAGCCGCAGCATCATCGCTCTGATGACTCAGCTGTTGCATCTGCGCCAGACGCTCAGCTTCCTGACGGCGCTGCAGCTCCATCTCTTCGACTTCTTCCGGCATGCGAACCTGAACCTTGCTCAGCGTGCTGATCACTTCATACTTCAGTGATTCCAGCATTGAAGCAAACATCGCGAAGGATTCACGTTTGTATTCCTGCTTTGGATCTTTCTGCGCATAGCCACGCAGGTGGATACCTTGACGCAGGTAATCCATCGCCGCCAGGTGCTCTTTCCACAAGGAGTCGAGGGTCTGCAACATCACGCCTTTTTCGAAGTGACGCATCATTTCGGTGCCAACCACTTCTTCTTTACGTTTGTAGACTTCAACTGCATTTTCCAGAATACGCTCACGCAGCGTTTCTTCATGCAGCTCAGGCTCTTTATCCAACCATTCGGAGATTGGTAGCTCAAGATCGAAGTCGTTTTTCAAACGTTCCTGCAGGCCCGGGATATCCCACATTTCTTCCAGTGACTGCGGAGGAATGTGTGCATCAATGGTCACCTTGAAGACATCTTCACGGATACTGTTGATGGTTTCGCTCACGTCGGACACGTCGAGCAGTTCATTACGCTGGGAGTAGATAGCGCGACGCTGGTCGTTCGCAACATCATCATATTCCAGCAACTGCTTACGAATATCGAAGTTACGGCTTTCCACTTTACGCTGGGCGTTAGCAATTGCCTTCGTTACCCACGGGTGTTCAATCGCCTCGCCCGGTTTCATACCCAGTTTACGCATCATGCCGGACACACGGTCAGAGGCAAAGATACGCATCAGGGCATCTTCCATGGACAGATAGAAACGGGAAGAACCCGCATCACCCTGACGACCGGAACGACCACGAAGCTGGTTATCGATACGGCGAGATTCATGGCGCTCGGTACCGATGATATGCAGGCCACCTGCCGCCAGCACTGCATCATGGCGCACCTGCCAGTCAGCTTTAATCTGAGCGATCTGCTCAGGCGTTGGCTCTTCAAGTTGAGCCACTTCAGCCTGCCAGCTACCGCCGAGCATAATATCGGTACCACGACCCGCCATGTTGGTGGCGATGGTGACCGCTGCTGGATAGCCCGCTTGCGCAACAATATCCGCTTCGCTGGAGTGGAACTTAGCGTTCAACACGTTGTGCTTGATGCCCGCTTTGACCAGTTCATTTGAAACGACTTCAGATTTTTCAATGGAGATAGTCCCCACCAGAACCGGCTGGCCGTTGGCGGTACGTTCTCTGATATCTTCGATGATAGCCTGAATTTTTTCCGCTTCCGTCATGTAGACCAGATCCGGCATGTCTTTACGGATCATTGGACGGTTAGTCGGCACCACGACGGTATCAAGCTTGTAGATAGAGCTAAATTCAAAGGCTTCGGTATCCGCAGTACCGGTCATCCCCGCCAGCTTCTCGTATAAACGGAAGTAGTTCTGGAAGGTGATAGAGGCCAGCGTCTGGTTCTCGTTTTGGATATCAACGCCTTCTTTTGCTTCCACCGCCTGGTGCAAACCATCAGACCAGCGACGACCCTGCATGGTTCGGCCAGTGTGCTCATCGACGATAATGACTTCGCCGTCTTTAACAATGTAGTCAACGTCACGGGTAAACAGCACGTGCGCGCGCAGAGCAGCGGTAACGTGATGCATCAGCATGATGTTTGCCGGAGAGTACAGAGACTCACCTTCATCCATAATGCCTTCATTGACCAGCAGTTCTTCAATCAGTACCAGACCGCGTTCAGTCAGGTTGACCTGGCGAGCCTTTTCATCCACGGAGAAGTGGCCTTCACCTTGGAAGGTGTCGGAGTCTTCTTTTTCCTGACGAACCAGATGTGGAATGATTTTGTTCACTTTCTTATACATTTCCGAGCTGTCTTCAGCCGGGCCGGAAATGATAAGCGGAGTACGTGCTTCATCGATGAGGATGGAGTCAACTTCATCCACCAACGCATAGTGCAGTTTACGTTGAACGCGCTCTTCAGGGCTGAACGCCATGTTGTCGCGCAGGTAATCGAAGCCGTATTCGTTATTGGTGCCGTAGGTGATATCCGCGTTATAGGCTTCACGCTTCGCCGGCGCAGGCAGGCCAGACATGTTGATGCCAACGGTCATGCCTAGGAATTCAAACAGCGGGCGGTTGTTTTCAGCATCACGCTGTGCCAAATAGTCGTTGACGGTAACCACGTGCACGCCCTTGCCGGACAGCGCATTCAGGTAAGCAGGAAGCGTCGCGGTCAGGGTTTTACCTTCACCTGTACGCATTTCTGCGATGCAGCGGTCATTCAGAACCATACCGCCCAACAGCTGCACGTCGAAGTGGCGCATGCCAAACACACGCTTACTCGCCTCACGGACGACGGCAAACGCCTCAGGAATAAGACTCTCTACGCTTTCGCCTTTTTCAATACGGGCGCGGAATTCGTTGGTCTTGGCTTTAAGCTCGTCATCGGAGAGCTTTTCCAGTTCCGGTTCCATCGCGTTGATGAGGGTTACAGCTTTGCGCATACGACGCAGAGTACGGTCGTTACGGCTGCCAAAAACTTTGGTCAATAATTTGATTAACATAATAAAATCTCAAACGCCCCGACATTTCGGAGTCAGAAAAATAAAAGAATTAAAACGGTTATTTTCAGACGAGGCGCTGCGGCCCGGCGCGGATACCATGCACCTGGCTAAACCAAGAAGGGATGTTAAATACTTGTGGTGGTAAAGCGGGTAATACCGCAGCCTGTGCAATGGCCACTGACGGTTGGCTTTCTACGTTCAGTAACGCATTCAGAGAATCAAGTAATGCCAGATGCTGCGCCTGCAGCGGAGAGGTCGTTTCCGCAACCGGCAGCGCGGTCGGCACCATGGCAAAAGAGAGATGACGGATAACCGTACGAATCGCATGCTGGTGCCAATAATCAACGTTAAAGGAAGGACGTCGATTGTTTTCCAATCGCGCCAACTGCGTGAAGTCGATTCTCGGCGATGGGCTATGATTGCTGGCCGTCGTGCGTGCAGGTGATGCTGGTTCGGTATTATTCGCAAGTGCAGGCAGGCCAAATCCAGCAGCAACCATCCCCAACAGGAGATGCGGCCAGAAGTAGCGTCTACCAAACTGTCGCCAGCGCGTCAGCATTCCACTCACGTAATGTTCCACCTTCGGTTTTATTGTCATTATTCTATTTTAGCGACCAGATATTACCATTAATGCAGCACTACAGCAGCAGTAATGACGAAATGATCGGCGAAAAACAGGTCAAGAAATCAGCGGTTGCACAGCTATATTCGCTTTACAGGTAAGCAATAGCGGGAAAGGGAAGTATCGGAGGCAAAAAGAAAAAACGACTGGTTCCCTGACCGGAGAGAGTATCAGGTTGCCAGTCGAATTTACGTGACGGTCGGGCTTACGCCAGAACCGTTGTCGGTGCTTTGAACGCCAGTGGCAGTTCTGCTTCGTCTTCGAAGGTCACATATTCCCAAGCTTCCTGTTTTGCCAGGACTGCCTGCAGAAGTTTGTTATTCAGCGCATGACCGGATTTAAACGCGGTAAATGCACCAATAATATTGTGACCACACATGAACAAGTCACCGATAGCATCCAGCATTTTGTGACGAACGAATTCATCTTCAAAACGCAGGCCGTCTTCGTTCAGTACGCGATAATCGTCAACAACGATGGCACAATCGAAGCTACCGCCCAGGGCCAAGCCACGGGACTGCAGATATTCGATATCACGCATGAAGCCGAAAGTACGGGCACGGCTGATCTGACGGACAAATGCGTCTGCGGAGAAGTTCATCGCATAACGCTGGGTGCTTGCATCAATTGCCGGATGGTTAAAGTCGATGGTGAAATCCAACGAAAAACCATTGTACGGTTTGAATTCAGCCCATTTGTCGCCATCTTCAACACGAACGGTGTCTTTAATGCGGACGAATTTCTTCGCGCTGTTCAGTTCATCAATGCCAGCATCCAGCAGCAGATAAACGAATGGCGCAGCACTGCCGTCCATGATCGGGATTTCTGGCGCATCGACTTCAATAACAATGTTATCGATACCCAGGCCCGCCAACGCGGCGTTAAGGTGCTCTACGGTCGAAATCCGCACGTCATGCTCGTTGACCAGACAAGTACAGAGCATTGTATCACGCACAGATTTGGCATCGGCCGGAAAATCTACCGGTGGATTCAAGTCGGTGCGACGATAGATGACCCCGGTATTTGCCGGCGCAGGGCGCAGCGTCAGTGTGACCTTTTTGCCGGTATGTAAACCGACGCCAGTCGCCTGAACGATACGTTTAAGTGTCCTTTGTTTGATCATCGTATAATCTCGCCAAATTAACTATCCAACCGAAGTGTACTATACATTCGGTAGACCACTTTAGCACAAAGAGCGAATATTCCCTAATTCCAGCTAATTCTTAATCAGCTTGCTTACGCAGGAATGCTGGGATATCCAAGTAATCAGGCTCTTTGGTGGTTTGCGCCGTATTGTCGTTGACCACTTTAGCTGCCGGTTTCTGCTCTTGCGTCAATGGTGCCATACCGTGCTGCTGGTAACGATCCAGAGCCGGCTGCTGCGCCTGCTTGTTAGCAACGAGGGTAATTTCTGGACGTTTGTCCATACCAATACCGGTCGCAACAACGGTCACGCGCAGTTCGTCATTCATATCCGGGTCAAGGGAAGTACCAATCACCACGGTAGCGTTATCCGATGCAAACGCACGGATGGTGTTACCTACGGTTTCAAACTCATCCAGACGCAGATCGAAGCCAGCGGTAATGTTGACCAGAACACCGCGTGCGCCGGACAGGTCGATATCTTCCAGCAGCGGAGAAGAGATAGCCATTTCAGCCGCTTCTTCTGCACGGTCTTCACCGCTCGCAATGCCGGAACCCATCATGGCATAGCCCATTTCGGACATCACGGTACGAACGTCCGCAAAGTCGACGTTCATCAGGCCAGGACGGGTAATCAGTTCGGCAATACCCTGAACCGCACCTTTCAGCACATCGTTAGCTGCGCCGAACGCGTCAAGCAGGGAAATCCCACGACCCAGCACTTTCAGCAATTTGTCGTTTGGAATCGTGATAAGCGAGTCCACGTGTTTGGACAGCTCGGTGATACCTTGTTCCGCAAACGCCATACGCTTCTTGCCTTCAAAGTTGAAAGGCTTGGTCACGACAGCAACGGTCAAAATACCTAAATCTTTAGCTACTTCAGCAACCACTGGCGCAGCACCGGTACCGGTACCGCCGCCCATGCCTGCTGCGATGAAGACCATGTCCGCACCTTCCAGTGCTGCGCGCAGCGCTTCACGATCTTCGTCAGCCGCATTGCGGCCTACTTCTGGGTTAGCCCCAGCACCCAGACCTTTGGTAATACCGTTACCAATCTGGATAGTCTGGCCAACAGCCGTTTTGCGCAGTGCCTGTGCATCGGTGTTAACTGCAAAAAACTCAACACCTTCAATGCGTTCGCGCACCATGTGTTCAACGGCATTACCGCCGCCGCCACCGACGCCGATGACTTTAATCACCGCGTCGTTGGTCAGTTCCATAGGTTCAAACATAGTTTCTCTCCGTTTTGTGCCTGTCGCCTGAGACCGATAACGTGCCCGGTCTCTTTAAAAATTAAAACTCTTTGCGTAACCAGCTATTCAGCCGTTTGATCCACGATCCAACCGATGCGGTTACGCGCTTTTCTACCTCTGCTTCACCACTTAAATGGGACTCTTTCCCGTAGTGCAGCAGGCCCACCGCCGTTGAATAATACGGTTCCTGGGCATAGTCCGTCAGACCAGTAATGTTCAGCGGTGCGCCAATACGAACCTGCGTATGGAACACCCGCTGTGCGCAGGCCGCTAACCCTTCAATTTGCGCTGCGCCACCGGTCAATACAATCCCCGCCGCAAGGTGGTGTTTTACCCCTTGCTGACGCAGTTGCTCTTGTAACTGTAAAATCTCTTCATTGACGAGGTTCAAAAGCTCGGTATAACGCGGCTCGATAACCTCTGCCAATGTCTGGCGCTGCAGGCTGCGTGGAGGACGTCCACCCACGCTTGGCACTTCAACGCTCTCATCTTTGCCCACAATGGAGCCCAATGCGCAGCCATGGCGCACTTTAATCGCCTCGGCATCGCTTGGCGGTGTACCGAAGGCATAAGCAATATCGCTGGTCACCACGTTCCCGGCATACGGGATAACTTTGGTGTGACGCAGTGCGCCGCCAGTGTACACCGCGATATCCATTGTACCGCCACCGATATCCACGACGCAGACACCTAGTTCACGTTCGTCTTCCGTTAATACAGAATAACTGGACGCCAGCCCGGCAAAAATCAGCTGATCCACCTTCATACCACAACGTTCAACCGCTTTGACAATGTTTTTTGCCATATCGTTGTGACAGGTGATCAAATGTACCTTGGCCTGCATACGGACGCCGGACAAACCTACCGGGTTTTTAATCCCTTCCTGGTAGTCAATGGCGTATTCCTGTGGAATGACGTGCAAAACACGATGCTCATCACGGACGCGAACTGACTTCGCCGTGTGCACCACGTTTTCAACATCTTCCTGCGTGACCTCTTCTTCTGAGATAGGCACCATCCCTATCTCATTTTGACAGCTAATGTGCTTACCGGAAAGCGCCAGATACACAGAAGAGATCTGGCAATCTGCCATCAGCTCGGCCTGGTCGATAGCGCGCTGTACGCATTTCACTACCGACTCAAGGTCGTTCACTCCGCCTTTGTCCATACCACGGGATGGGCAACTGCCAACCCCAATGATATTAATCACTCCGTCGGGCAGAACTTCCCCTACTAAAGCGGCTACTTTCGCAGTGCCTATCTCCAGTCCAACTACCAGTTTTCTGTCCGTCGCCTTGATCATTGTTGTTCTGCCTGTGCCTGATTCTGTTGTTGATTGGTGTCCGCTGCAGGAGCAGGTTCCCAGCCTACTGCCGCCCCCGAGTCGTATCGCAAATCAACATAGCTAATCCGATTACCCTCTGTTTGCGCCTGCTGCAAAAGAACTGGATACAGTTCCATAAAACGCGCCAGCCGCTTCATCGTATCGCCCCGCCCCAGATTCAGCTTGATACCGTTATCAAGCGTCAACTGCCACGAACGGCGCGCGGTCATCGCCGCAACCTTCAACGTGAATTTCCCTTTCGCAAGCACCGCCCCCATGTCGTGGTAACCCTGCAACACTTCGCTTGCACTACCTTCAGGGCCATAGAGCATAGGTAAATTCTGCTTATTGGCACGATCGGACGGTACGCTAAAGGCTGTGCCCTCTGCGTCCACCATGTGCTGATCATTCCAACGCGCAATGGGCACATATTCAACCAGATGAATCTTCAATTCGTCCGGCCACTGCTTTCTTACGCTTGCCTGTTTAATCCACGGCAGGCGTTCAATCTGGCTCTGGACGATGTTCACGTCCTGAGTCATAAAGGTTCCCGGCGATCCCAGTGCCAAAATGGACTGACGGATGTCATCGTTACGCGTGTAATGACGATCGCCAGTCACTACCAGTTTTGAGATGGGCAAACGTTGCGCATCTTCCATCCAGCCCAGCACTACCCAGCCGCTAACAAACACGGTACACAACACCGCCAGCAGGAAAAAGATGCCTACTAGCTGTGTTCCATTATTGCGCCGTGAAGAGGAGTACTCTTCTTCCTCACGATTCCGCGTATTCAGCGCAGCCTGCGACATATCACCCCGCCAGGTCCAGAATTCTTACTACCAGCTGCGAGAAGCTCATTCCCGCCTGTCGCGCCGCCATCGGCACCAGACTGTGACTGGTCATCCCCGGAGACGTGTTCGCCTCCAGTAGATAATATTGCCCGTCGTTGTCCTGCATCACATCAATTCGACCCCAACCGCAGCAACCTAAAACTTTCCAAGCTTTCAGCACCAGAGACTGCATCGCGGCTTCTTGGTCTACTTCCTCACAACCAGGGCAGAAATATTTTGTCTCATCAGAGAGATACTTCGCTTCATAATCATAGAAGGTTCCGGCAGGTTGGATGCGAACTGAGGGCAAAATTTCTTCACCGAGCACAGCAACGGTAAATTCAGGCCCACTCAGCCATTTTTCCACCAGAACTTCGTCATCATGTTGAAACGCCTGCGATAACGCATCGGCAAGTTTGTCACTCTCTGTGACTTTCGACATGCCAACGCTTGATCCTTCGCGGCTTGGTTTAACAATCAGTGGCAAACCCAGCTTAGCAACCTGACCTAACACCTCGTCAGATAACCCATTTTCGAACATTTCACGCGTTATTGCGGCCCACGGAGCCACCGGTAATCCCGCCCCCTGCCACAGCAATTTACTGCGCAGTTTGTCCATGGATATTGCCGATGCCATTACACCGCTGCCGGTATAAGGCAAAGAGATAAGCTCAAGAAGCCCCTGCAGCGTGCCATCTTCCCCGCCGCGACCATGCAGTGCAATAAACGCTTTCTTAAAACCCATACTTTTCAGTTGGGTAACATCTGTCTCTTTCGGGTCTACTGCATGAGCATCAATGCCTGCTTCACGCAAACCGGCTAACACGGCGGCCCCGGAATTGAGCGACACTTCACGCTCGGCCGAGGTCCCCCCCAAAAGAACCGCGATT
This sequence comes from Kluyvera sp. STS39-E, assembly GCF_040932435.1. Classification (NCBI taxonomy): domain Bacteria; kingdom Pseudomonadati; phylum Pseudomonadota; class Gammaproteobacteria; order Enterobacterales; family Enterobacteriaceae; genus Kluyvera; species Kluyvera sp. STS39-E. The sequence continues at coordinate 135,589 of NZ_JBFQGA010000007.1, forward strand.
TTATCAGCCATGACGCGGTTCCTCCTGAGTTTGCGGCTTGAGTTTGATTTCAGCTAAGTTACGCGCAATTTTACCGATATTTCCCGCGCCCTGAATCAGTACAAGGTCATTACCCGTCAGGACTGACGCCAACATTTCCGGCACCTGCGCAGGATCAGAAATCAGAATTGGGTCAACCTTCCCGCGACCACGAATGGTACGACACAGGGAACGGCTATCCGCCCCCGGAATTGGCGCTTCCCCTGCCGGATAAACGTCCAGCATCAGTAACGCATCAACCTGCGTCAGGACGTTGGCAAAATCATCGTACAGATCGCGTGTACGGGTATAACGGTGCGGCTGAAAGACCATCACCAGTTTTTTATCCGGCCAGCCCGCACGAGCCGCTTTAATCGTCGCATCCACTTCCGTTGGGTGATGACCGTAGTCATCAACCAGCATCGCTGTGCCTTCGTTGCCATTGACTTCTGCAAGCGGGAACTCGCCGAGGAAATCGAAGCGGCGGCCGGTGCCCTGGAAGCTTTCCAGCGCGCGCAAGATTGCGTCGTCTTCAATGCCTTCTTCAGTCGCAACCGCAACCGCGGCGGCGGCGTTCAGAGCGTTATGGCGGCCCGGTGCATTCAGCGTCACGCGCAGATTGTCTTTATCTTGGCGAACCAGCGTAAAGTGTCCCTGCGGACCAATCTGCTGGTAGTCTTCAACGCGTACGTCGGCATCATCGCTAAAACCATAGGTTGTCGTCTGGCGTCCAACGCGCGGCAGCAGTTCACGAATAACCGGATCGTCGACACACATCACTGCACGACCATAAAACGGCAAATTGTGCAGGAAATTAATAAATGTCTGTTTTAAATTTTCGAAGTCGCCCTGGTAAGTGTCCATATGGTCGGCTTCGATATTGGTGACGATAGCCACCATCGGCTGCAAATGCAGGAACGACGCATCGCTCTCATCCGCTTCGGCAATCAGATAGCGGCTGTGGCCCAGACGCGCATGCACGCCTGCGGCTTTCACCAAACCGCCGTTGACGAACGTCGGGTCAAGCCCGGCTTCCGCATAAATACTGGAGACCATCGCAGTAGTCGTGGTTTTGCCATGAGTCCCAGCAATCGCGATACCGTGACGAAAACGCATCAGCTCCGCCAGCATCTCCGCCCGACGAATCACCGGAATACGCGCTTCATGCGCGGCAACAATTTCTGGGTTATCGGCAGAGATCGCCGTTGAGACCACAACAACGCTCGCATCACGCACATTTTCAGGGCGATGGTTGAAATAAATGGTGGCGCCTAACTGAGACAACTGCTGCGTCACCGGGTTTGGCGCAAGGTCGGAACCGCTAATCTGATACCCTTCGTTAGCCAATACCTCAGCAATGCCGCCCATACCGGCGCCGCCGATGCCAACAAAGTGAATGTGCCGGACGCGACGCATCTCGGGCACGATAGAACGCAGTTTCGCCAGTTGTTGTGTATTCATTCTCTAAACGCCATCACTTCTACAAATTCGGGCGACGCAAATGCGCCGCGATGATTAAGCCTTTGCCGCTAGGCTCACTTCTTTTGCTACCCGCTCGGTAGCATCCGGGATAGCCGCCGCGCGTGCGCGCTCGGCCATCTCTAATAATGTTTGACGATCCCAGCCTGCCAGCGTGTCAGCGACAGCTTGCGCAGTGAACTGAGGCTGCTCAAAAATCTTGGCTGCCCCTGCTTTTTCCAGCGGCAGCGCGTTCCAGTACTGCTGTCGGTCTTTATGCTGGAACGGCACAAAAATTGCCGGCAGACCTGCTGCGGCAATTTCACTGACCGTCAGCGCACCGGAGCGGCATACCACCACATCGGCCCACGCGTAGGCGGCCGCCATGTCATCAATAAATTCAGTCACTTTATGCTGCGGTTGACCGGCATCGGCATAAGCCTGCTCAACGGTCTGCTGTCCACCTTTGCCGCTCTGATGCCAGATAGTCACAGCATCGCCCAAGCGTTGCGCCACCTGCGGCAAAGTTTGGTTGAGTACGCGCGCGCCCTGCGAGCCACCCACGACCAGCACGCGAATTGGCCCATCGCGACCAACCAGACGCTGTTCCGGCAATGGCAGCGCCAGGACATCAACGCGCACCGGATTACCGACCACTTCCGCATCGGCAAATGCGCCGGGGAAAGCCTGCATCACTTTCGTGGCAATTTTCGCCAGCCATTTATTGGTCAGACCGGCAATACCGTTTTGTTCATGCAACACCACCGGAATACCCAGTGACCACGCAGCCAAACCACCAGGCCCGGAAACATAACCGCCCATGCCCAGCACGACGTCCGGCTTAAAGCGCTTCATAATGGCGCGTGCCTGACGCCAGGCGTTAAAAATACGCATCGGAGCCAACAGCAGCGCTTTCAGACCTTTCCCACGCAGCCCGGAGATATGAATGAAGTCAATTTCGATGCCGTGTTTAGGCACCAAATCGGCTTCCATACGATCGGCGGTTCCCAGCCAGCGTACCTGCCAGCCTTGATCCATTAAATGGTGCGCAACCGCCAGTCCTGGGAACACATGTCCACCAGTACCGCCCGCCATCACCATTAACCGCTTTGTTTGACCACTCATCGTGAACCTCGGGTAAACGCCTGGGCTTTTTCCAAACGCGTTTCATAATCAATACGTAACAAGAACATAATGGCAGTCGACATAATCAGAAGACTGGAGCCACCGTAGCTTATCAACGGCAGGGTCAGGCCTTTAGTCGGTAACATACCGGCCGCTGCCCCTACGTTAACCAACGCCTGGAAGCTGAACCATATGCCGATTGCGCAAGCCAAGAAGCCAGAAAAACGTTGGTTGATCTCCAGCGCTTTGCGACCAATGGACATGGCGCGGAAAGCGACGAAGAATACCATTAAAAGGGCCAGTACCACACCGATATAACCCAATTCCTCGCCGATGATGGCGAAGATGAAGTCGGTATGCGCTTCCGGTAAATACTCCAGTTTCTGCACCGAGTTACCTAAGCCCTGCCCCCACATCTCGCCTCGGCCGAACGCCATCAGCGATTGCGTAAGCTGGTAGCCGCTGCCGAACGGGTCCTCCCACGGGTTCCAGAAGGAAGTCACGCGGCGAATACGGTACGGTTCGGCAAGGATCAGCAGCACGACCGCTGAAATCCCCATGCCGATAATCGCGATGAATTGCCACAGCTTAGCGCCCGCGAGAAACAACATCGCCAGCGTGGTCACAAACAGCACCACCACGGTACCCAGATCGGGCTGCGCCAACAGCAAAATCGCCAGTACGAAAATCACGCCCATCGGTTTTAAGAAGCCGCGTAGGTTGTTGCGCACTTCGTCGGCTTTACGCACCAGATAGTTGGCGATGTAGCAAAACAGCGATAGCTTGGTCAGCTCAGCCGGCTGGATACGCAGCGGGCCGAAGGCAATCCAGCGCGATGCCCCGTTAACGGAACTACCTACCACCAAGACAATCAACAACATCCCGATGGAAGCAATCAGCATGAAAGTACTGTGCCGTTGCCAAAATGACATCGGCAAACGCAGAGTAATCAGCGACAACCCGAGTGCCAGCAGCAGATACAGTCCATCACGTTTGGCGAACAAGAAAGGGTCGTTCGCCAGACGCTGTCCCACCGGCATTGACGCCGAGGTCACCATGATAAAACCGATTGCCGCAAGGCCTAGCGTTAGCCATAGCAGCATGCGGTCGTACATAATCAGGCTGTCGGAGTCTTTGTCCCGCGACCCCATAACCCAGCCTTTCAGCGCAGCAAACAGCCAGCTGAAGATGCCCATACCCGGCACACGCGGTAGCCTCAGTTGAGGCAATCTCAGGCGCGGGAGTGAAAAACGCATCAACCTAACTCCTTCGCCAGACGAGCAAAAACATCGCCGCGTTGTTCAAAGCTTTTAAACTGATCGAGGCTAGCGCAGGCCGGTGACAGCAGCACCATATCGCCCTTTTTCACCAACGGCGCGAGCAAACGCATTGCCTGCTCCATGGTGTCAGTTTGCGTTGCAATCTCAGGACGCAGGGCCGCGAGTTCACCGCCGTCACGACCAAAGCAGTAAAGACGAATATTGTCGCCGGTCAGGTAACGCTGCAAAGGCGCAAAGTCAGCTGATTTGCCGTCGCCACCAAGTAACAGGTGCAGTGTACCCGCGACATGCAGACCGTTTAACGCCGCCTCGGTGCTGCCAACGTTGGTGGCTTTAGAGTCGTTAATCCAGCGCACACCGTCGTGGTCAAGCACTATTTGGAAGCGATGGGCCAACCCGGTGAAGGTAGTCAGCGCCTTCAGGCTAGTTGCGCGAGGCAGACCGACAGCATCCGCTAACGCCAGCGCTGCCAGTGCATTACTGTAGTTATGCTGCCCGGTGAGCGGCATCTCTTTGACGTTCAATACCTTCTCGCCTTTCACCCGCAGCCAGGTTTCCCCCTGCTGGCGGTTGAGATGGTAGTCGCCAACGTCAACGCCAAAACTCACACAGCGCTCATCCGCGCCGCGAACCGGCATAGTCAGGCCGTCATCGGCATTAACCACGCAAACTTTGGCATTTTCATACACCCGCAGTTTGGCAGCCCGATACTGCTGCAGTCCCAGCGGATAGCGGTCCATGTGATCTTCAGTGACGTTTAAGATCGTTGCCGCCGCCGCGTGCAGGCTGGAGGTAGTTTCCAACTGGAAGCTGGAAAGCTCGAGCACGTACAGTTCGCGAGTCGGGTCCAGCAGCATCAATGCTGGTAGGCCAATGTTGCCACCAACACCTACGTTAACGCCCGCGGCTTTCGCCATTTCCCCCACCAGCGTGGTGACGGTGCTCTTACCGTTTGAACCGGTAATCGCAACGATCGGCGCCTGGGTTTCACGGCAAAACAGCTCGATATCACCAACAATTTCGATGCCAGCATCCGCCGCACGGGAAAGTGCCGGATGTGCCAGGGCAATACCTGGGCTTGCGACGATAAGATCCGCCGCCATCAGCCAGTCTTCATTCAGGCTTCCGACATAACGCTCTACCGCTTCCGGCAGCTTATCCAGACCGGGTGGCGTCGCTCGGGTATCCATCACGCGCGGCGTGACGTTCTGCGCAAGGAAAAAATCCACGCAGGAAAGCCCGGTCAATCCAAGACCAATAATGACGACGTTTTTACCCAGGTAATCTGCCATGATTAACGTACCTTCAGCGTTGCTAGGCCAATCAGCACCAGCATCAGCGAAATAATCCAGAAGCGCACGATGACACGTGGTTCCGGCCAGCCTTTCAGTTCATAGTGATGGTGAATCGGCGCCATACGGAAGATGCGCTGACCGCGCAGTTTGAAGGAACCGACTTGCAGAATAACCGACAGAGTTTCGACGACGAAAACGCCGCCCATGATGACCAGCAGGAACTCCTGACGCAGCAGCACGGCGATAATGCCCAGCGCGCCACCCAGTGCCAGTGAACCCACATCACCCATGAAGACCTGAGCCGGATAAGTGTTGAACCACAAGAAGCCTAAACCCGCACCAACAATAGCCGTGCAGACAATCACCAATTCCCCCGCGTGACGCAGGTAAGGAATATGCAGATAGCTGGCAAAGTTCATGTTACCGCTCGCCCACGCTACCAGCGCAAAGCCCGCTGCCACAAACACCGTTGGCATAATCGCGAGGCCGTCTAAACCATCGGTCAGGTTGACCGCGTTGCCGGTGCCCACGATAACGAAATAGGCCAGCAGGATGTAGAACAGACCCAACTGTGGCATCACGTCTTTGAAGAACGGCACAACCAGTTCGGTGGCTGGGGTATCTTTCCCCGCAAGGTACAACGCAAAGGCAACGCCTAGGGCAATCACCGACATCCAGAAATATTTCCAGCGGGCGATAAGACCTTTAGTGTCTTTACGGACCACTTTTCGGTAGTCATCGACAAAGCCGATAATGCCGTAGCCAATGAGTACCGTCAGCACGCACCACACGTATGGGTTAGATGGATAAGCCCAAAGCAGGACGGAAACCACAATCGCGGTGAGGATCATGATCCCCCCCATCGTCGGTGTCCCGCGTTTGCTGAAGTGGGATTCCGGACCATCGTTACGTACAACTTGGCCGAAGGACATTTTTTGCAGGCGGGCAATCATGCGCGGGCCCATCCACAAAGAGATGAACAGCGCGGTCAGCAGGCTGACGATGGCGCGAAACGTCAGGTAGGAAAAGACGTTAAAGCCAGAATAATATTTGACCAGATGTTCGGCCAGCCATACTAACATGTCCCGTTCTCCTGTAATGCGCGTACGACCTCTTCCATGGCGGCACTGCGTGATCCTTTCACCAGAATGGTGATAGTTTTATGTTCGTTTATCAGCGTATTAAGACGAGAAATCGCCGATGCTTTATCGGTGAAATGCTCCCCTGCCCCGCTGGCGGCACTGATGGACTGACTTAAATTACCCACGCTCAGTACCCGGTCGATGCCCGCTGCTTTCGCGGCCGCGCCGACCTGGATATGACACGCTTCGCTTTCGGCACCCAGTTCTGCCATATCGCCCACTACCAGCACGCGATAGCCCGGCATTTCAGACAGCACCTGCACCGCTGCGGTCATGGAACCGACGTTGGCGTTGTAGGAGTCGTCCAGCACAAGCTGCGTTTCCGACAGGTGAACGGGGAACAGACGACCCGGTACCGCTTTAAGCTGCGAAAGCCCGGCTTTCACCGCCTTTAAATCAGCGCCGACTGCTGTCGCCAGTGCGGTTGCAGCCAGCGCATTGGCGATGTTATGACGCCCCGGCAGCGGCAAAATCACCTCAGTGCTACCGTTCGGAGTCTGCAGCGTAAATACGGTACCTTGAGCGGTAATACGCACATCTGCAGCGCTAAAATCGCTATCCGCCGCATTTGGCGAGAAGCGCCATACGGTGCGATCGCCAATAATATGCTGCCAATTTTGCCAGTCATTGTTATCGGCGTTCAGAATAGCAATGCCGCTATCTGGCAAGCCGGAGAAAATCTCGCCTTTCGCCTTCGCCACACCGGCTAATGAGCCAAATCCTTCCAGATGCGCAGCCGCCAAGTTATTCACCAGAGCCGCCTCTGGGCGAGTCAGACTCACCGTCCAGGCTATTTCACCTTGATGATTTGCCCCAAGCTCAATGACGGCAAACTGATGTTCCGGCGTCAGGCGAAGTAATGTCATCGGCACGCCGATGTCATTATTTAGGTTACCCGCGGTATAAAGCGTGTTACCGCACTGCGCCAGAATGGCAGCGGTCATCTCTTTGACGGAGGTTTTGCCGGATGAACCGGTCAGAGCAACCACGCGAGCGGACACCTGCTTACGCACCCAAGCAGCCAACTCACCAAATGCCAGACGAGTATCGCTCACCACCAATTGCGGCAGATCGATGGCCAGCTTACGGCTGACCAGCAGAGCACCTGCGCCTGCATCTTTCGCCGTTTGCGCAAAATCATGAGCGTCAAAGCGCTCGCCTTTCAGCGCCACAAAAAGACAGCCAGGGGTAATTTTTCGAGTGTCGGTCGTGACGTCATCAATCAGTAAATCATCACCGTGAAGCTCGCCGTTGAGTACGCCGGAAAGCTGGCTAAGCGTTACGCCAATCATGCCACCACTCCCAGCAGACGCGCTGCGGTAATACGGTCTGAGTAATCCAGACGACGGTTGCCGACAATTTGATAATCTTCATGGCCTTTACCGGCCAGTAGCACAACATCATTCTCTCTCGCCTGCATGATAGCGTTGGTTACCGCCTCAGCGCGGCCTTCCATGACCTTCACGTGGCCGGCATCAACCATTCCGGCCAGAATGTCGTTAATGATGGCGCGTGGCTCTTCGGTACGCGGGTTGTCATCGGTGACAACCACAATGTCGGAGAACTCTTCGGCAATCGCGCCCATCAGCGGACGTTTACCTTTATCGCGATCGCCGCCACAGCCAAAGACGCACCAGAGCTTGCCAACACAGTGCAAACGCGCTGCCTGCAGCGCTTTTTCCAGCGCATCTGGGGTGTGAGCATAGTCAACAACCACCGTTGGTTTACCCAGCGAGCTAAACACTTCCATACGCCCGCAAACAGGTTTTAAGCGCGCCGCGGTTTGCAGCAGACCAGCCAGCGGATAGTCCAGCGCCAGCAGCGTAGCCAGCGCCAGCAGCAGGTTGCTGACGTTAAATGCGCCCATCAGGCGGCTTTCAATTTCGCCTTCGCCCCAGGTGGATTCAAAGCGGATCGTTGCGCCGCTGTCGTGGTATTTCACCTCAACCGCTTTCAGCCAACGACCGTGGCAATTTGGGTTGATATGATCTTCCATCGACACGGCAACCGCATCCGGCAGGCGAGCCAGCCAGCGACGGCCCACTTCATCGTCAGCGTTCACGATCGCCTGACCACAGTGGTGAGTGGAATAGAGCAGCCATTTTGCCGCTTCGTAGTGTTCCATATCACCATGATAATCAAGGTGATCACGGCTAAGATTGGTGAACACGGAGGCGGCAAACTTCAGTGCCGCGACACGGTGCTGCACCAGCCCATGGGAAGAGACTTCCATTGCCGCCATGGTCGCGTTCTGCGCCACTAGGCCTGCGAGCACATGCTGAACGTCAACCGCTGAACCGGTGGTGTTCTCGGTTGGGATAACATTATCCAGCAGACCGTTACCGACGGTACCCATCACCGCGCTGGTTTCACCCAGCAGTTGGCACCACTGCGCAATCAACTGAGTGGTGGTGGTTTTACCATTGGTTCCGGTCACGCCAATCAGGCGCAGGCTGTCGGACGGCTCATCATAAAAACGCCCGGCCAATGCCGATAAGCGCTCATTTAACTGGCTAAGGTAAATAACCGGCACGCCGTGCATCTCACGGATTTCGCCGTCGGTCGCTTCATCTTTTGCCTCGGCGACAATCGCCGCGACACCTTGCGCAATTGCCTGCGGGATATAACGACGCCCGTCCGCCTGATGACCCACTACCGCTACGAACAGATCGCCCGATGCAGCCACACGGCTGTCGAGCGTCATCTCCCGCAGTACTCGCTCCGGCGCATTTGGCACCCACGGAGCAAGAAGGTCGCGCAAATTACGATCTGCCACCTGAACCCTCGCCTTGATTTGTCACTAATTCACTTTTATCGCCCGTTGCCAGCGCATCCGGTTCAATATTCATCGTGCGCAGTACGCCGCCCATGATGGCTCCAAAGACCGGCGCGGAAACGGCACCGCCGTAATATTTACCCGCCTGCGGGTCGTTGATGACCACCACCAGCGCAAAACGTGGCTGGCTAGCTGGTGCAACACCCGCGGTGTAAGCAATGTATTTATTGATGTAGCGTCCATCCGGACCGACTTTTTTCGCTGTACCGGTTTTAATCGCGATACGGTAGCCTTTAATCGCCGCTTTTACGCCGCCACCGCCAGGCAGCGCCACGCTTTCCATCATATGCACGACGGTGCGAACGATTGATTCCGGGAAGATACGCTCGCCGGGTACCGGCGGGTCAACTTTCGTAATTGACAGCGGACGGTAGATACCGTAGCTGCCAACCGTTGCGTAGACTCGCGCTAACTGTAACGGGGTTACCATTAGCCCGTAGCCGAAAGAGAAGGTGGCCCTCTCTATGTCAGACCACCGTTGTTTTTGAGGGTATAAGCCACTGCGTTCCCCGACCAACCCCAAATTGGTCGCTTTTCCCAGTCCAAAACGTGAGTAAGTATCTACTAACGCTGAGGAGGGCATCGCTAACGCCAGCTTGGAAACGCCGACGTTACTCGACTTCTGTAGTACCCCGGTAAGGGTCAATTCGCTGTAACGCGCCACGTCTTTGATTTCGTGACCGTTAATTCGGTATGGAATGGTATTGAGCACGGTATTTTCACGCACCACGCCGCGCTGAAGCGCAGTCATTACCACCATCGGTTTAACCGTTGACCCGGGTTCGAACACATCGGTGATCGCCCGGTTACGCATGGTATCTTTTGCCGTGCCGGTAAAGTTGTTCGGGTTGTAGGATGGGCTGTTAGCCATCGCCAGCACTTCACCCGTACTGACATCAACTAACACAGCGCTGCCAGATTCCGCTTTGTTAAATGCCACCGCGTTGTTGAGTTCACGGTAAACCAGCGCCTGCAGGCGTTCGTCAATACTCAATGCGAGGTTGTGCGCAGCCTGACTGTCGGTCGAGGAGATATCTTCAATGACGCGTCCGTAGCGGTCTTTACGCACAATACGTTCACCCGGCTGACCGGTAAGCCATTTGTCGAAACTTTTCTCAACCCCTTCAATCCCCTGACTGTCGACGTTGGTGAAACCAATCAAGTGAGCGGTCACTTCGCCGGAAGGATAATAACGGCGTGACTCTTCACGCAGGTAAATCCCAGGGAGTTTGAGTTTTTTGATGTAGTCAGCCATGTCAGGGTTTACTTGACGGGCCAGATAGATAAAGCGCATGCGCGGGTTGGTGTTGATGCGTGATGCCAGCTGATCCAGCGGCATATTGAGCGCATCCGCTAACGCTTTCCAGCGGTTGTTCAACACCACACCGCCGGCCTCGTGCAGCTCTTTCGGATCAGCCCAGATGGCTTTTACCGGCACGCTCACCGCCAGCGGGCGACCAGAACGGTCGGTAATCAGCCCACGTGAAGTCGAAACTTCCTGTACGCGCAGCGAGCGCATGTCGCCTTGGCGCACCAGCATGTCCGGCGCAATAATTTGCAGCCAGGCCACGCGACCAAGCAGGAATCCAAGAGCGATCAGAATACAGCCGCAAAGCAACGCAAAACGCCAACTGATAAAGTTGGCCTGTTCTTCCTGACGTTTCGGTTTAAGCGTTTTTGCCGCCGGTTTCATGCGTTGCAATAATCCTTATTTCTGCACAACAATGTTTTCTTTTGACGGATCAACATGTTGCATCTGCAACTTATCTGTAGCAATACGTTCGACACGGCTATGATCGCCAAGAGCATTCTCTTCGAGGATCAGGTTTCGCCATTCGATATCCAACGCATCACGCTCCAGCACCAACTGCTCTCGTTGGGCTGTTAATAGGCGAGTATGGTGAGCGGTCGTCACCACCGTTACCGCCGTGACAATAATGCAAATGAACAGACAGAGTGGCAGTTTCCCATACTGCAAAAGGTCGTCGCGAATGACGCCAGGCAAAGCATGGCGCTCGCTATTTCCTAACGACCCGGAAATTTTGCTTAGGGTTTCTGTCACTCTGCCGATCATGCGTTCGTCCTCTCTGCAATACGCAGCACTGAACTACGAGCACGTGGATTCTCGGCCACTTCTTCTTCGCCCGGCATCAACTTGCCTAGCGCTCGTAAATGACGGCCACCCAGCTTTCTGAGTTGCTCTTCAGTCATCGGGATCCCTGCTGGAACCTGCGGACCGCGGCTTTGTTCACGCATAAAGCGTTTCACAATGCGGTCTTCCAACGAGTGGAAGCTAATGATGGAGAGCCTTCCTGCCGGGGCCAGCACGCCAAGCGAGCTTTTTAGCGCCTGCTCTATCTCCTCCAGCTCACTATTCACCCAAATGCGCACCGCCTGGAAGGTACGGGTTGCGGGGTGTTTGAATTTGTCTTTCACCGGCATCGCGGCGGCAATGACTTCTGCCAGCTCTTTTGTTCGCGTCATCGGTTCAATTCGGTTGCGCTCCACGATGGCGCGCGCAATGCGTTTACCAAAACGTTCTTCGCCGAAGGTTTTAATCACCCATGCGATGTCCGCTTCTTCCGCCGTTTGCAGCCATTCCGCCGCTGATTGACCGCGGGTTGGATCCATACGCATATCCAACGGACCGTCACGCATAAAGGAGAAACCGCGTTCGGCGTCATCAAGCTGTGGAGAAGAAACGCCAAGATCGAGGAGAATGCCGTCGATCTTGCCAATCAGATCGCGCTCAGCAACGTAGTCTGCCAAGGCAGAAAAAGGGCCATGCACAATGGAAAAGCGCGGATCGTCGATGGTTTTTGCCACCGCAATCGCTTCGGGATCTCTATCGATCGCAATAAGACGGCCCTGCTCGCCAAGCTGCGAGAGAATAAGGCGCGAGTGGCCGCCGCGGCCAAAGGTGCCATCAATATAGATACCGCCTGGACGAATATTCAGGCCATTCACGGCTTCATCCAGCAGTACTGAGGTATGTTTAAAATTTTCCATCATATTTATAAGGACAAATCCTGCAATCGCTCCGACAGCGCCCCTGAAGCAGATTGCTCAGCGTCGACATCTTCCTTGACCCGTTGATACCAGGCCGTTTCATCCCACAGTTCAAATTTGTTGAACTGCCCGACCAGCATCACTTCTTTGGTCAATCCGGCGTGCTGCCGTAAAACCGGCGCAATCAATAATCGCCCGGCATTATCCATCTGACATTCGCTTGCATGTCCCAACAGCAGTCGCTGTACGCGACGCTCTGCGGGATTCATGCTCGACAAACGCGATAACTTTTGCTCGATAATTTCCCACTCGGGCAGAGGATAAAGCAGCAGGCAGGGGTGATGGATGTCAATGGTGCAAACCATTTGACCGGTAGCGCTCTCAAGCAGCATATCCCGATATCGGACAGGGACGGCTAAACGCCCTTTGCTGTCAAGATTGACTAACGTTGCCCCTCGGAACATGCCAGCCTCTCCCCTAATTACCACTTTGCCCCACAAATTCCCACTTTAAGGAGTTTACGGAGCAGAGGAAAAGCTTGTCAAGCCAGCATGAATGCCAACAGAGTCTAAAATACCGTTATTTACGGACGACAATAGCCCTGATTAAAAATTATCCCACCGCCGAGGCAAATTAACGTCATGAATACCCGTAAGAAAAATACAGACTGATTCACAACGCGTTAACGCGACTTAATATCATCAAAAGAATTTATAAAGTGTCAGTTTGCGACGCGAGCGGCATTTTAGGACATTCTGCGGTCCGTTAACAGTCCCTGTGGCGCGCCCCTTCGCGGATTTCATAGGCGACGGGAGACTCATTTTGGTAGGTTGGCTAAGAAGTGTTTGTTATTTCGGCAATCCGCCGGGAGAATGTAACAAAATAATACACAAATAATATAATTTTACTTTGCGTTCACATTAATAAGCACCTGAGCGCAGTAAAAAAGAGGAATTAAATAGAAGGCTAACAAAAAATAAGGAATTATCTGAATATCCACACCAGAATAATGTATACCCCAAATAATTCGAGTTGCCGCGCATAACGATTCTGGCGACCAACCGCAGCCAACGCACCTGCAACTTAAAGCATTACAGGCATATTGCGCGATGAAGGTAACCTATAGCTGCCTTCATCGCGAAATGATTACCGGCGGCTCAAACTCCCGCGACGATAAAGATTACGACGAATACGGCTTAATCCCGGCTTCGGCTTGCGCGGCTCGTCGAGGCTTGCCAGCACGATCTCCAGCACACGCTCAGCAACATCACGGTGACGCTGTGCCACCGCCAGTACCGGACACTGCAAAAAATCGAGCAGTTCGTGATCGCCGAAGGTTGCAATAGCAAGATCGGTTGGCAGCTTGCCTTCACGACGCAGCGTCACGTCCATCACCCCCTGCAATAGCGCAAATGAGGTCGTGAACAACGCTTGCGGCATTGGGTGCGTTTCCAGCCATTTTTCAAACAGCACCGCAGATGCTTCGCGTTCATAGCTGTTGGCATAGAGGAAATTCACCTCACGCGGATCGTCTTTCCACGCGGTACGGAAACCCTGCTCACGCAGATAGCTCACCGACAGTTCCGGCAACGCGCCTAGGTAAAGGACCGTTTCCGCCGGGAACGTACGTAGCTCAGCGGCCAGCATCTCCGCATCGTCTTGGTCCGCACCCACAACGCTGGTGAAGTGTTCACGATCGAGCGCACGATCAAGCGCGACAATCGGGAAGGTATCATTAGCCCAGCGCTGGTAGAAAGGATGTTCTGGCGGTAGAGAGGTAGAAACAATAATCGCATCAACCTGACGTTGCAGCAGATGCTCAATGCAGCGCATCTCGTTATCCGGCTGATCTTCGGAACAAGCAATTAGCAGCTGATAGCCACGCTGGCGCGCCTGCCGTTCGAGGTAGTTCGCAATGCGCGTATAGCTGGTGTTTTCTAAGTCGGGGATCACAAGCCCGATAGAACGCGTGCGTCCAGCACGCAGACCGGCAGCGACCGCGTTAGGATGGTAGTTGTGCTCTCGCACCACGGCCATCACTTTTTCAACAGTCTTATCGCTCACGCGATACTGCTTCGCTTTGCCGTTAATCACATAGCTGGCGGTGGTTCGGGAAACACCGGCAAGCCGGGCGATCTCATCCAGTTTCACAATTGCCCCTTGCTTTATAAGTATAATCCGTAACATCTAAACGCAGATTGATCTCATCGGCAATAGCTTTTCTTCGCACTTCTTGCTGATTTCGCAAAAAAAAGCCCGACGTCTTGCCGGGCTACGATAAAGCGATGAGTTCTAGGCTAGCGCATTATCTTGTCGCCACGTGATAATCCGACCACGCCGGAGCGCGCCACCTCGACAATTTTGGCAACATCGCGCAGCGAGGCGAGGAATGCATCCAGCTTGTCACTCGTGCCAACCAACTGAACGGTATAGAGCGACGGCGTAACGTCGATTATCTGCCCACGGAAGATCTCCGTGTTGCGTTTCACTTCATCACGGCCATAGCCGCTGGCCTGGACCTTCACCAGCATAATCTCACGCTCGACGTGCCCACCTTGCCCAAGCTCGTTCACCCGCAGCACGTCAACCAGCTTATGCAGCTGCTTTTCAATCTGCTCAATCGTCTTCTCATCGCCGACCGTTTGAATGGTCATGCGCGACAACGTAGGGTCATCCGTAGGTGCAACGGTCAGACTTTCAATGTTGTAGCCACGCTGCGCGAAAAGCCCAATCACGCGAGACAGCGCGCCAGACTCGTTTTCCAGCAATACAGATAATATCCGGCGCATAATCAGGTTCTCTCCGTTTTGCTCAACCACATCTCATCCATCGCCCCACCGCGGATTTGCATCGGGTAGACGTGCTCGCTGCCATCGACGCAGACGTCGACAAACACCAGCCGGTTATTGCGTACCTGCTCCAGCGCCTCGGAAAGCTTACTTTCGAGCTCCGACGGTTCCGCAATACGAATACCCACGTGCCCATACGCTTCCGCCAAACGAACAAAGTCAGGCAGCGACTGCATATAGGATTGCGAGTGACGGCCGGAGTAGATCATGTCCTGCCACTGCTTCACCATACCCAGATAGCCATTGTTGAGGTTCAGCACCAGCACCGGCAGTTCATATTGCAGCGCGGTGGAGAGTTCCTGAATATTCATCTGAATGCTGCCATCGCCGGTTACGCAGACTACGGTGGCATCCGGCAGCGCCATTTTGACGCCGAGCGCCGCAGGCAGGCCGAAGCCCATCGTGCCGAGGCCGCCGGAGTTTATCCAACGACGTGGTTTATCGAACGGGTAGTACAACGCGGCAAACATCTGATGCTGGCCGACATCGGAAGTCACATAGGCATCGCCATGGGTGAGCTTCCAAATGGTTTCAATCACCGCTTGGGGTTTTATTTGCCCGCTCTGGGTGTCATATTTCAAGCACTGGCGCCCACGCCATAGCTCAATTTTCTGCCACCAATCGCGAATATCATCCAGCGGCTGTGAGCCTATATCTTGATCCAGCAGCTCCAGCATTTGATCCAGAACGCGCCCAGCATCACCGACTATCGGAATATCCGCCGGCACCGTTTTGGAGATCGACGTCGGATCGATATCGATATGCAGTACGGTGGCGTCCGGGCAGTACTTCGCAAGATTGTTGGTCGTGCGGTCATCAAAGCGAACCCCAACGGCAAAAATCACGTCAGCGTTATGCATGGTCATATTGGCTTCATAGGTACCATGCATGCCCAGCATTCCCAATGCCTGACGATGAGTCGCCGGAAAACCACCCAACCCCATCAGGGAAGAAGCAACTGGCAAATTGAGTTTCTCGATAAGCGTCAGCAACTGCGCATGACACTCGGCATTAATGACGCCGCCACCGACGTAAACCACCGGTTTTTTCGCCGCAATAAGAGTCTGTAGTGCGCGCTTAATCTGCCCTTTGTGGCCTGAAGTGGTCGGATTATAGGAACGCATGCTCACGGCATCAGGCCAAACGTACGGCATCTTATTGGCCGCATTGAGAATATCTTTTGGCAGATCGACCACCACGGGGCCAGGACGGCCGCTGGACGCCAGCCAGAAGGCTTTTTTCAAAACGCCGGGAATATCTTCGGTCTGTTTGACCAAGAAACTGTGCTTCACTACCGGCCGCGAAATCCCGACCATATCGCACTCTTGGAACGCATCGTAACCAATCAGCGAGGTTGCCACCTGTCCGGATAGCACCACCAGCGGAATAGAGTCCATATAGGCGGTGGCAATACCGGTAATCGCGTTCGTCGCGCCAGGGCCGGATGTGACTAATACAACGCCCACTTCCCCGGTTGCTCGCGCGAGGCCATCGGCCATATGCACCGCTGCCTGCTCATGACGCACCAGCACATGGTCAATACCGCCAACCGTATGTAGCGCGTCATAAATATCGAGGACCGCGCCTCCCGGATAGCCAAATACCTGCTTCACGCCCTGATCGATTAACGATCGGACGACCATCTCGGCTCCAGACAACATCTCCATGGTTTGCCTCCAGGCTGTTCTTGCATCTTGATGACCGAGGAACTCATTTTCCTGCGGCCATGTGCCGACGGCGCGTAATTCATCCGCCGACGCGAAATGAGGGGTAAAGACCTAACATAACCGCTCGCCACTAGGCAGGCAATTCACACGTTTGCAGTAGAACTGGTACGCATAAGTCAAAAAACTAGGGGAAAAGGGAAAATGATGGCTGATAACTTCAGCGATAATAAAAGAATAGCGTAGATACTCGGGCGAAACGCATCTTTACAGCAAAACCTGCATTTTTCACTTTATCGTCGCGACCACCGACGACTCATAACAGAACAATATTTTGTACATTTAACAATTAACAAAATAAACAGGGTGCTTTAGCACCCTGTTTATTTATACACATTACTGCTGACGGCAGACATTAATCAATAGCTCTTCCATCCATTGATGGCCTCTATCCCGTCCGGCAGATTCATGCCAAGAAAGATAGCAGGTACGGCTGTTTAGCTGCATTGGCAATGGTAAAACCTGCAGCCCAAGCTGTTCAGAGAATTCCTCTGCTAAGCGGCGAGGCGCAATAGCAACCAAATTGGTTTGGGAAACAACGTTCAGCACGCTCACCAGAGCCATCCCCTGATACGCTATGAGTTTTTGTTTATCCACTGAGTCATACCACGGCTGACTAAATGACGCATAGCGTTCCAGCGAAACCACCGCATGTTCTTCTTGATAAACTTCGTCTTCAGAGAGTTGCCCGCTAATACGAGGATGCTTGTTGCTGGCGACCAAAACCATTTCATCATTAAATAATGGCACGCTTGCAAACTCAGGACGGCGAAACTCTTCATATCCCAGCACAAATTCAATTTCCTGGTAACGAAGTTGATGCTCGGCATTTTGATTTAATGCCGATTTAAAGACCATATGAATATATGGCGCAACTTCATTTACCTTATTTAGGACTATTGAAGTCAAATAATTGTCTAGCGGACTGCATACACAAAGATTGAAAACACGTTCGCTACTTAATGGTTCAAAGCCCGAGCCTGGAAGTTCGTTTTGTACCAGTTGCAGCGCCTGTCGAACCGAGCCAAAAAGTTGGAATGCGCGGGCAGTAGGCTGAATGCCCCGGCCGTAGCGCACAAACAGCTCATCGTTAAACATGCCCTTCAACCGAGCAACGGCATTACTCACTGCAGGCTGTGACATACCAAGCACATGCGCTGCACGCGTTATATTTTGTTCCTGCATTACCGCATCAAACACGGTCAGCAAATTTAAATCAACCATTCGGAGCGGTGGCTTTGCCCCTCCATTAACGGATACGCTCTGCTGCTCCGGTGCGTTTATTACGCTATTAGTTCCCTCTGTCATACAAAACTCCTTTTGCGAAATAGCATAAATATATTGAGGCTATATGATTTACCATGCATATAAGATCCAAAAAAGAGAATTTAATAAAAATAGGAATATATAAAGATGCAAAAGCGCGATTCATGAAGGACAAAGCGGCTCTTATTTATATCACCAGGCTGATAGTATCTAGCTTACCAATAGATTAGACAAATAAACAGTATTCCAAAACTGGACCAATATAATAGAATTCTTAAAAATGTTTTATTTATGGTGATTAAAAATTAACATTCCTGTATCAGTAATACTCTTTTTGCGCTATAAAAAATCGTCACCAAAGAGAACAACTCAATAACTATCAATACGATACAAGAAAAATAAACACATGACGAATACATGAGCGAATGCAATAAACTTTATGCAAATGCGACAAAATATTAAAACAATGAATCATTCAAACAAATAATTCACTATAAAATTAGAGGCTCATCAGCACAATTAGCTAATCTAGCCGTTTCGTTTACCGGCTTAAACGCCCTCTCATTTTCATTCAGGGTTGACATCAGTTGTCATATCCAGTACCACTAATGGCATAACGAATTCATCTGGAGAATGATGACATGTCCCGTACAACTCGCATTAACGGTCTACTACTACTAAACGCATCTTCTGTGCGCGGTAGACTGGTGTGCGACGTATAACGTTAAGTCATCATCAGTAAAACGAAACCCGCGCCACTGCGCGGGTTTTTTTATGCTCGTAGCAAGGCGCCCCAAGTTAACCAAGGACCTAAACCATGAGCCAGCAAGTCATTATTTTTGATACGACCTTACGTGATGGTGAACAAGCATTACAGGCCAGCCTGAGTGTAAAAGAGAAGCTGCAAATTGCTTTCGCCCTCGAGCGTATGGGCGTTGACGTAATGGAAGTCGGCTTCCCGGTTTCTTCTCCGGGGGATTTCGAGTCCGTACAGACCATCGCACGCAACATTAAAAACAGCCGCGTTTGTGCCTTGGCACGTTGCGTCGAGCAGGATATTGATGTTGCCGCCGAGTCGTTGAAAATTGCTGAAGCATTCCGCATCCATACTTTCATTGCGACCTCACCGATGCATATCGCCACCAAGCTGCGCAGCACGCTGGACGAAGTTATTGAACGTGCAATCTATATGGTAAAACGCGCCCGCAACTACACCGACGACGTTGAGTTTTCCTGTGAAGACGCGGGACGCACGCCAATCGATCAGCTGTCTCGCGTTGTTGAAGCGGCGATTAACGCCGGTGCGACCACCATCAACATCCCAGACACCGTCGGCTACACCCTGCCGTTCGAGTTCTCCAATATCATTACCGGCCTGTATGAACGCGTGCCGAATATCGACAAAGCCATTATCTCCGTCCATACCCACGACGACTTGGGCATGGCGGTCGGCAACTCACTGGCAGCCGTACATGCGGGCGCTCGGCAGGTTGAAGGCGCAATGAACGGCATCGGCGAGCGCGCAGGTAACTGCTCGCTGGAAGAAGTCATCATGGCGATTAAAGTGCGCAAAGACATCATGAAAGTGCACACCAACATCAACCACAATGAAATCTGGCGCACCAGCCAGACCGTCAGCCAGATCTGCAACATGCCCATCCCGGCAAACAAAGCCATCGTCGGTACCGGCGCCTTCGCCCACTCTTCCGGCATCCACCAGGATGGCGTACTGAAGAATCGCGAAAACTACGAAATCATGACTCCGGAATCCATCGGCCTGAATCAGGTGCAGTTGAACCTGACCTCCCGCTCCGGCCGCGCTGCGGTGAAACACCGCATGGAAGAGATGGGCTACAAAGATACCGACTACAACATGGACCATCTGTATGACGCGTTCCTGAAGCTGGCGGACAAAAAAGGCCAAGTCTTCGACTACGACTTGGAAGCGCTGGCATTCATCAACAAGCAGCAGGAAGAACCAGAGCACTTCCGTCTGGATTACTTCAGCGTGCAGTCAGGCTCCAGCGATATCGCCACCGCTTCAGTGAAACTGGCCTGTGGTGAAGAAACTAAGGCAGAAGCCGCTAATGGTAATGGTCCGGTAGACGCGATTTACCAAGCGATTAACCGTATCACCGGCTACGACGTTGAACTGGTCAAATACGACCTCAACGCCAAGGGTCAGGGCAAAGATGCGCTGGGCCAGGTAGACATCGTGGTGAACTACAACGGTCGCCGCTTCCATGGCGTCGGCCTGGCAACGGATATCGTTGAATCCTCCGCAAAAGCGATGGTTCACGTGCTGAACAACATCTGGCGCGCCGCCGAAGTCGAAAAAGAATTGCAACGCAAAATTAAGAATAACGAGAACAAAAAGGAAACCGTGTAATGTCGAAGAATTACCATATTGCTGTGTTACCAGGTGACGGTATTGGCCCGGAAGTTATGACACAGGCATTGAAAGTACTGGAAGCCGTGCGTCAACGTTTTGACATGCGTATCACCACCAGCCACCACGACGTGGGCGGCATCGCCATTGATAATCACGGTGAACCTTTGCCGCAGGCGACCGTTGATGGCTGTGACCAAGCGGACGCCATTCTGTTTGGTTCCGTAGGCGGCCCGAAATGGGAAAATCTGCCACCGGCCCAGCAACCAGAGCGCGGCGCGTTGTTGCCGCTGCGTAAGCACTTCAAACTGTTCAGCAACCTGCGTCCGGCAAAGTTGTACCAAGGTCTGGAAGAATTCTGCCCTCTGCGCGCCGACATCGCCGCCAACGGCTTCGACATTCTGTGCGTCCGTGAACTGACCGGCGGTATCTACTTCGGCCAGCCGAAAGGCCGCGAAGGCAGCGGTCAGCACGAGAAGGCGTTTGATACCGAGGTGTATCACCGTTTCGAAATTGAGCGTATTGCCCGCATTGCCTTTGAATCTGCCCGCAAACGCCGTCACAAAGTGACCTCTATCGACAAATCCAACGTGCTGCAGTCCTCTATTCTGTGGCGTGAAATCGTCAGCGAAATCAGCAAAGAGTATCCCGACGTTGCACTGGCACACATGTACATCGACAACGCCACCATGCAGTTGATTAAAGATCCGTCCCAATTTGACGTGCTGCTGTGCTCCAACCTGTTCGGCGACATTCTCTCCGACGAGTGCGCGATGATCACCGGTTCCATGGGCATGCTGCCGTCCGCCAGCCTGAACGAAGAAGGCTTTGGCCTGTACGAACCGGCAGGCGGTTCAGCTCCAGATATCGCTGGTAAAAACATTGCCAACCCGATTGCGCAAATTCTGTCGCTGGCGCTGCTGTTGCGTTACAGCCTCGATGCCAACGACGCGGCAACCGCCATTGAAGCCGCCATCAACCGCGCGCTGGAAGAAGGCGTACGCACCAGTGATTTAGCCCGCGGCGGCGCGGCGGTCAGCACCGATGAAATGGGCGACATCATTGCCCGCTATGTTGCCGAAGGGGTGTAACCATGGCGAAGACCTTATACGAAAAACTGTTTGATGCTCACGTGGTCTTTGAAGCGCCGAACGAAACGCCGCTGCTGTACATCGACCGCCACTTGGTGCACGAAGTGACCTCGCCGCAGGCATTTGACGGCCTGCGCGCGCACAAGCGCCCGGTGCGTCAGCCGGGCAAAACCTTCGCTACTATGGATCACAACGTCTCCACGCAGACCAAAGACATCAACGCCTCCGGCGAGATGGCGCGCATTCAGATGCAGGAGCTGATTAAGAACTGTAACGAGTTCGGCGTTGAACTGTATGACCTGAACCACCCGTACCAGGGCATCGTTCACGTGATGGGGCCAGAACAGGGCGTGACCTTGCCGGGCATGACCATCGTCTGCGGTGACTCCCACACCGCCACACACGGTGCATTTGGCGCACTGGCGTTCGGTATCGGCACCTCGGAAGTGGAACACGTGCTGGCGACCCAGACCCTGAAGCAGGGTCGGGCGAAAACCATGAAGATTGAAGTCAACGGCAAAGCGGCGCCGGGCATCACCGCCAAAGATATTGTGCTGGCGATTATTGGTAAAACCGGCAGCGCTGGCGGGACGGGCTATGTCGTGGAATTCTGTGGCCAGGCCATTCGTGACCTGACCATGGAAGGTCGTATGACCCTGTGCAACATGGCTATCGAACTGGGCGCCAAAGCCGGTCTGGTTGCGCCGGACGACACCACCTTCAACTATGTCGAAGGTCGTCTGCACGCGCCAAAAGGCAAAGATTTTGACGATGCGGTGAATTACTGGAAAACCCTGAAAACCGACGACGGTGCAACCTTCGACAACGTCGTGACTCTGCAAGCAGAAGAGATTGCGCCGCAGGTTACCTGGGGCACCAACCCAGGCCAGGTGATCTCCGTGAATGACAATATTCCGGACCCAGCATCCTTTAGCGATCCGGTGGAGCGCGCCAGCGCCGAGAAAGCGTTGGCCTACATGGGCCTGAAACCAGGCATTCCACTGACCGATGTGGCTATCGACAAAGTGTTTATCGGCTCCTGCACCAACTCGCGTATTGAAGATTTACGCGCTGCGGCCGAAATCGCCAAAGGCCGTAAAGTCGCACCAGGCGTGCAGGCGTTAGTGGTGCCTGGCTCCGGCCCGGTGAAAGCGCAGGCGGAAGCGGAAGGTCTGGATAAGATCTTCATCGAAGCCGGTTTTGAATGGCGTCTGCCTGGCTGCTCGATGTGTCTGGCCATGAACAACGATCGCCTGAACCCAGGCGAACGCTGCGCCTCCACCAGCAACCGTAACTTTGAAGGCCGTCAGGGCCGTGGTGGTCGTACCCACTTGGTCAGCCCGGCAATGGCAGCAGCCGCTGCGGTAACCGGTCATTTCGCCGACATTCGTAGCTTGAAATAAGGAAACCATCATGGCAGAGAAATTTACCCAACATACGGGACTGGTGGTGCCGCTGGATGCCGCAAACGTCGATACCGATGCGATTATCCCGAAACAGTTTTTGCAGAAAGTGACCCGCACCGGATTCGGCGCGCATCTGTTCAACGACTGGCGCTTCTTGGACGATAAAGGCGAGCAACCAAACCCAGAGTTCGTGCTGAACTTCCCGGAATTTAAAGGCGCTTCTATCCTGCTGGCGCGTGAAAACTTCGGCTGCGGTTCATCACGTGAACACGCGCCATGGGCGTTAACCGATTACGGTTTTAAAGTGGTGATTGCCCCAAGCTTCGCCGATATCTTCTACGGCAATAGCTTTAACAACCAGCTTCTGCCGGTGACGTTGAGCGATGCGCAGGTAGACGAGATGTTCGCGTTGGTTAAAGCCAATCCGGGGATCAAATTCGAAGTCGACTTGGAAGCACAGGTGGTGAAAGCCGGAGATAAATCCTACAGCTTTAAAATCGACGACTTCCGTCGCCACTGCATGATTAACGGCCTTGATAGCATCGGCCTGACGTTGCAGCACGAAGAGGCGATTTCCGCCTACGAGAACAAGCAGCCAGCGTTTATGCAGTAATTTGTCGCGCCACCACCCCGGATGCGGCGCGACCAGCCTTATATGCCGGATGGCGCTGCGCTTATCCGGCCTACAAACGTACGCCCATTGTAGGCCGGATAAGGCGTTTACGCCGCCATCCGGCACGTTGTAGGCTCCGGCGCAGTTAAACGTCCTTCACCCGCCACGTCATCATAAGCGTCACCACCGAAATCCCCGCAATCACCCAATACACCGAGAAATGGCCAAAGCTCTGCGCCAATGCGCCCTGCACAATCCCGGCAAGGATCACCCCGGTAGAAATGCTATTGGTAAATAGCGTCGTTGCCGCCCCCGCACGCCCCGGCATCAGGTCTTGGAACCACAGCATGCCAATCCCGGCGACAATACCGATAAACACGGCGTTAAACAGCTGTAATATCAGCAGCGAAGTGTGACTGTGGAAGAAAATCAGGCCGACATAAAACAGCACCCCGGCCGCGACGGCGGTCAGCATCATCCGACGTTTGCCAAAGCGCTTCACATAAAAGCCTGCGAGGATCATCGCTGGAATTTCCAGCCCGGCTGCGGTACCCATAAGGATCCCCGCCAAGCTATCTGGCAGGCCGAGATCGCTGCTGATCCACAGCGGCATATCGATGATATACATGGTGTTGCAGGTCCACATCAGCGTCGAAGCAATAAACAACATTCGCACGTTGCTATCTTTCCAACCGCTAATCGGAATCTGTACGGCCTCTGCGGTCGGTTCAACCCGCGCCACCGAGGGAAGCGTCAAGGCAATCAGCGCAAGGCTAATCACAAAAATAGCGGCAGCAATGGAGAACATCGCGGTAAAGCCGTAGTTCAACGCCAGCATAAAGGCCAGCGGCGGGCCAATGACCCACGCCAGCGAGAGCTGGGCGCGCATCACCGAGCTGAACATCACCACTTCACGCGCCGAACTGTCGGCATACTCGCGCGCCAGCGCAAACAGCTGCGGCATGGCGGCATTGGCAATTGAAGCCAGCAGCACACCACAGGTAATCAGCGTCAGGTAATGACGATTGAAAGCAAACAGCAGCGCGTTACCGACCGCCATCAGGCAGCAGAACATGATCAGCTTACGGCGATCGCCCCGGCTATCGGATCGCTTTGCCAGCCCGAGGCTCACCACAATCCCGGCGATGGCGTTCACGGTGTAAAACAGGCCAACCCAAAACGGCTGCACACCGACTTCGCGACTGAGATACAGGCTCAGCGTCGGTGCCTGTAATGCCCCCGCTATGCCCATCATAAACGCCACCAGCATAAAGGCGGCATACACACCGTTGAGACGTCGTCCCATCGTCATTAACCAGAGCATCAGAGATCCTTTCGCGAAAGAATAAAAAAAAGCCAGCAGATAATACCTGCTGGCAAATACTCAGTCACACATGATTAGGCGAATTAATGTTCAGAGGTCGGTTTCGTAACTTCCCACTGCATCAGATAGTTCAGCACTTCAAGCCGCTGCGCGGTCGCCTGACGGGCCAGCCAGGAAACATTTTTGGTAGCAGAAAAATAACGCTGGTAGAACTGATGGATGGTTGACCTCTTCATAATCATCTCCTCGCTTCATCGAAAGTGATTATTGGCCTAATATAGGGATTAATAAATTGCTGAGTTTTTAGCGGGAGTTCCTCTTTTATGCCTTCAGGTCGACTGCAACAACAATTCATCCGCTTATGGCAGTGCTGCGAAGGCCAAGCGCAAGAAACCACGCTGAATAATCTGGCCGAACTGCTCAGCTGTTCCCGTCGTCATATGCGCACGCTGTTAAACACCATGGAAGCGCGCGGCTGGCTAACTTGGGAAGCGGAAGCCGGCCGTGGCAAGCGCTCTAGGCTGACATTCCTCTATACCGGACTGGCTTTACAGCAGCAGCGGGCAGAAGATCTGCTGGAGCAGGATCGTATCGATCAACTGGTGCAACTGGTCGGAGATAAATCGGCGGTGCGACAAATGTTGGTCTCGCATCTGGGGCGTAGCTTTCGCCAAGGAAAGCATATTTTGCGCGTGCAGTATTACCGCCCAATGCACAATTTGCTGCCAGGTACCGCGCTTAGACGCTCTGAAACCCATATTGCGCGGCAGATTTTTAACGCATTAACTCGAATTAATGAGGTAAATGGGGAACTGGAAGCGGATATTGCGCACCATTGGCAAGCTATTTCCCCATTACACTGGCGTTTTTACCTGCGTCCCGGCATTCATTTCCATCATGGTCGTGAACTGGAGATGGATGACGTCATCACTTCGCTGCATCGCAGTATGACGCTGCCGCTCTATTCCAATATTTCACACATCGATTCGCCAACCGCTTGGACGCTGGACGTGCACTTAATCGAGCCAGACCGCTGGCTACCGCTATTGTTGGGTCAAGTCTCGGCGATGATCCTTCCGCAAGAGTGGCAATCGCTACCAGATTTCTCACGAATGCCCGTTGGCACCGGCCCGTATGCGGTAGCGCGCAACAACCAGAACCAGCTGAAAATCCTCGCTTTTGACGATTACTTTGGCTTTAGGGCACTGATTGATGAGGTTAATGTTTGGGTGCTGCCGGAAATCGGCGAAGACCACAGTTGTGGCCTGACGATTCAGGGCACGACGCAAAGCGAAAAAGCGGTTGAAAGCCGCCTTGAGGAAGGCTGCTACTACCTTTTATTTGATACCCGTAGCCCACGAGGCAGCAATCCTACGGTGCGCCAGTGGCTAAGCCATATCTTCCATCCCAACAATCTTCTCTACCGCGCGGGCGAACAGCATCAAAGTCACTGGTTTCCGGCTTACGGGCTGCTGCCACGCTGGCACCATGCGCGTAGCCACGTCTGTGAAAAACCGGCCGGGCTGGAATCCGTCACCCTCACCTATTACCGGGAACACGTTGAGCACAAGACGATAGGCCTCATCATGCAGGCGCTACTGGCTGAACATCAGGTCACCTTGAATATCCAAGAAGTGGATTACGACGAATGGCACCGGGGCGAGGTCGTCAGTGATATTTGGCTCAATAGCGCCAACTTTACCCTGCCGCTGGATTTCTCTCTCTTTGCTTATCTGTATGAAGTGCCACTTATTCGTAACTGCGTTCCCATCGACTGGGAGGGCGATGCCCAGCGCTGGCGGGCAGGTGAATTGCCGCAGGCTGACTGGTGTCAGGAGTTGCTGGCAAATCAATGCATTGTGCCGCTCATTCACCATTGGCTGATGATCCAAGGCCAGCGCAGTATGCGCGGCGTAAGGATGAATACCTTAGGCTGGTTTGACTTTAAATCGGCCTGGTTTGCGCCGCCGAATCCATAGCGCCTGATGGTTAACGCTTAGGGCTTTTGATTTATTCACGTAATCATTACAATGTGCCGTTCTCAACGGGGTGCTACGCCAAAGACGTATGCTGAGATATACCCGTCGAACCTGATCCGGATAATCCCGGCGAAGGGATTTGAGGCTCACTCAAAATCCTTTGCCACCAATATATTAAAGGTGCAAAGTGTTCAAAAAATTACTCCCCCTGTTGGCCCTCATGGCCTTCCCTGCCCTCGCCAAACCAGTATTGACGGTTTATACCTACGACTCCTTCGCCGCCGACTGGGGCCCAGGCCCAGTGGTGAAGAAAGCGTTTGAAGCCGACTGTAACTGCGAGCTGAAGTTTGTCGCGCTGGAAGATGGTGTTTCGCTGCTCAACCGTCTGCGCATGGAAGGCAAAAACAGCAAAGCTGACGTGGTATTAGGGCTTGATAACAACCTGCTGCAGGCTGCTACCGACACCAAACTGTTTGCCAAAAGCAACGTACCAGCCAGCGCGGTGAGCGTTCCTGGCGGCTGGAACAATGATACCTTCGTGCCATTCGACTACGGTTACTTCGCCTTCGTCTACGACAAAAACAAACTGAAAAACCCGCCGAAGAGCCTGAAAGAACTGGTTGAAAGCGACCAAAAATGGCGCGTTATCTACCAAGACCCGCGCACCAGCACGCCGGGCCTGGGGCTGCTGCTGTGGATGCAGAAAGTATACGGCGACAAAGCGCCGGAAGCCTGGCAGAAACTGGCGGCCAAAACCGTCACCGTTACCAAAGGCTGGAGCGAAGCCTACGGCCTGTTCCTGAAAGGGGAAAGCGACCTAGTGCTGAGCTACACCACCTCTCCTGCGTATCACATCATCGAAGAGAAGAAAGATAACTACGCGGCGGCGGCTTTTACGGAAGGTCATTACCTGCAAGTTGAAGTGGCGGCAAAAACTG
This sequence comes from Kluyvera sp. STS39-E, assembly GCF_040932435.1. Classification (NCBI taxonomy): domain Bacteria; kingdom Pseudomonadati; phylum Pseudomonadota; class Gammaproteobacteria; order Enterobacterales; family Enterobacteriaceae; genus Kluyvera; species Kluyvera sp. STS39-E. Next base: position 163,331 of record NZ_JBFQGA010000007.1, read on the forward strand.
CCGCCAGCAAACAGCAACAGTTAGCGGACAAATTCCTCAACTTTATGGTTTCCCCTGCTTTCCAGAACGCAGTCCCGACCGGCAACTGGATGTATCCAGTCACCCAAGTCACACTGCCGGAAGGTTTTAATGGTCTGGTAAAACCGCAGACCGCACTGGAATTTACCCCACAGCAGGTCGCTACTGAACGTCAAAACTGGATTAACGCATGGCTCCGCGCAGCCAGCCGCTAATTCCACGCTGGCTTTGCCCGGGCCTTACGGCTACCACGCTGATGGTGGCCGTTGCCTTGGCGGCGTTTTCTGCGCTGTGGCTAAACGCCCCGGAGATTTCATGGTCGACGCTGCTCGGGGATAGCTACCTGTGGCACGTGGTGCGCTTTTCCTTCTGGCAGGCGTTTTTGTCGGCGCTACTGTCCGTTGTGCCGGCCATTTTCTTGGCCCGTACGCTCTATCGACGCCGCTTCCCCGGTCGTCAACTCCTGCTGCGACTCTGCGCCATGACGCTGATTTTGCCGGTGCTGGTCGCCGTATTTGGTATTCTTAGCGTCTATGGCCGTCAGGGTTGGCTGGCACAGCTTTGCGTATGGCTTGGTTGGCAGTGGAATTTCTCTCCCTACGGCTTGCAGGGGATTTTGCTGGCGCACGTATTCTTTAATATGCCGATGGCAACTCGCCTGTTGCTACAGGCGCTGGAGCAAATTCCCGGCGAACAGCGCCAGCTTGCAGCCCAGCTAGGCATGCGCGGCTATCCGTTCTTCCGCTATGTTGAATGGCCGTGGATGCGACGACAAATTCTGCCCATCGCGACCCTGATTTTTATGCTCTGCTTCGCCAGTTTTGCCACCGTGCTCTCACTGGGCGGGGGGCCATCGGCCACCACCATTGAGCTGGCTATTTACCAGTCGCTAAACTTTGATTACGACCCGGCGCGCGCCGCAATGCTGGCAATAATCCAGATGACCTGCTGCCTGGCGTTGGTGTTATTAAGCCAGCGGTTAAGCCAAGCCATTGCCGTTGGCAATACTCAGGTCCAGGGCTGGCGTGATCCCGATGACCGCTGGCACAGCCGCATCATCGATACGCTGCTGATTATGCTCACGCTCCTAATGCTGTTGCCGCCGCTGCTGGCAGTGGTTTTTGATGGTCTCAACGCCAGCCTATTGCAGGTGCTGACGCAGCCGATTTTATGGCAGGCTATCGGCACCTCGCTACGTATCGCCCTCGCCGCCGGCGTTCTGTGCGTGGTACTGACAATGATGCTGCTGTGGAGTAGCCGCGAGCTGCGGGCGCGCAATCGACCGCTCGCCGGTCAGGCGATGGAACTCAGTGGAATGCTGATTCTAGCGATGCCGGGGATCGTGCTCGCAACCGGCTTCTTCCTGCTGCTGAACAACACCGTTGGCCTGCCTGAATCCGCCGATGGCATTGTCATTTTCACCAACGCGCTGATGGCGGTGCCTTATGCTATCAAAGTGTTGGAGACACCGATGCGTGATACCGCCGCGCGCTACACTCACCTGTGTGAATCGTTGGGGCTAAGCGGGTTTAATCGGCTATGGGTGGTCGAACTTCGGGCGCTGAAACGCCCACTGGCGCAGGCGCTGGCATTTGCCTGCGTACTGTCGATTGGCGACTTCGGCGTCGTGGCGCTCTTCGGCAACGAGAATTTCCGCACCCTGCCTTTTTATCTCTATCAGCAAATTGGCGCCTATCGCAGCCAAGACGGCGCGGTGACTGCCCTCATTCTCCTGCTGCTGTGCTTTGCACTGTTTACCGTTATCGAAAAGTTACCCGGACGCGATGCTAAAACTCAATGATGTCATCTGGCTGTATCAGCATTTACCCATGCGCTTTACCGCGTCTATCGCCCAAGGTGAGAAAGTGGCGATCCTCGGTCCTAGCGGAGCGGGTAAATCCACACTGCTCAATCTGATTGCCGGTTTTCTCCCCGCCGCCAGTGGCACGATATTGCTTGAAGGTCATGATCATACGGACACGCCGCCCTCGCAGCGGCCGGTGTCGATGCTGTTTCAGGAAAATAATCTATTTAATCACCTGACGGTGCGGCAGAACATTGCGCTGGGCATGAGCCCGCGTATGAAGCTCACAGCCGAACAGCAGCGCAAGCTGCAGGCTCTGGCTGAACAGATGGGTCTTGAGACAATGCTGGACAGATTGCCCGGCGAGCTTTCCGGCGGCCAGCGTCAGCGTGCGGCGCTGGCGCGTTGCCTCGTGCGAGAACAGCCGATTTTGCTGCTGGATGAACCTTTTTCCGCGCTCGATCCGGCGCTGCGTCAAGAGATGTTGGCGCTGGTCGACGACGTCTGCCAGCGTCAGCAATTAACCTTACTGATGGTGTCACACAGCGTGGAGGACGCGGTGCGCATTGCCACAAGAGCGATGGTGATTGCCGATGGACGTATCGCCTGGGACGGCGGTACGCAAGAACTGTTGAGCGGTAATGCCAGCGCTTCCGCACTGCTGGGGATTGGCGCCTAATGTGCTGCCGGATGGCGCTACGCTTATCCGGCCTACATTGGATTGTGATGCTGCCGACCAACAGCTCGGATTTGTAGGCCGGATAAGGCGTAGCCGCCATCCGGCAATACCGCGCTTATAGCCCGACGACTTTGCGCAAAATATCAATGTACATCGGCATCAAAGGATGACGCACCACGCTCACCAGCGCCACCACGCCTACGCCCAATACCAAAGGCGCCAGCCAAAGCAGCCGCTGTCGCGGTAAATAGGTACTTAGGCGATCGTGGTTCTCTTTGGCACTACGCCACAAACGCCAGCACAACCAACCACCGAGCCACAGCAACAGCGCCGCCGCCAGAAGCAGCCATTTAAAGCTGGCGCTGTTTTCATCAGCTGGAATATCAATAGCCGCCCCAGCCAGAATCCCCGGCAGGAAGTAAAGCGGCGGCCACAGCACGCAGCCGATGATATTTGGCGTGATAAATTTGCGTACAGGCAGATCGAGCATCCCCGCAACCATTGGCACTAGGGGACGCGTCGGGCCAACAAAGCGGCCAATTAGAATGGTAATCATGCTGTGCTGATGCAGCGCATGCTCGGTTTTATCCAATAGCGCGCGGTTCTTTTTCATAAATGACCAGCGGTGCAGCGGCTTTTTAAAGCGCCACCCCAACCAGAAAGAGATCCAATCGCCGAGTAAACAGCCGACAATGCCCACCAGCCACGCCTGCCAGAAATTCACCTCGCCGCTGCCGATAAGCGCTCCCAGCCCCGCCATCATCACGGTTCCTGGTAGAATTAAACCGACCAGCGCCAGCGATTCAAGAAATGCCACCAGCGCAACCGCAATCAGCGAATAGGTCGTGGATTGAGTAATAAAGTGTTCTAGCAGTGCTTGCATAGTGCGCCCGGTTTGAAAACGAAGCAGGGATTCTCCAGACCGCCCCTGGCAACGTCAAGCCTTCAATTGTCTTAAGAGTTTACTGGCAAAGACAAAAACCGGCACAGTGCATTTCCTTTTCTTTACCTTTTATTCACACCCCGCGCGGAATTCGCTGGGGCTAGCGCCAGTGCACTTTTTAAATACCCGCGAGAAATAAAGCTGATCTTCAAAACCAACATTACGACCTACGCTGGCAATAGGCATGCGTGTGGTGCTCAGCAGCAGTTTTGCCTGGCTAATACGTTGATCCTCACGCCAGCTCAGCACGCTCACGCCAAGCTGCTGACGAAACAGATGCGATAAACGAGAAGGCGACAGGCAGACGTGCTGCGCCACGCTGGCGATTTCAAAGTGATTGTCTGCTAAGTGATCGCTGATGTACTGGCAGGCATCGCGCACCCGGTTATCCATCGGAGGATGCAATGATTCGTTGATCGCTTCCATGCGGCGTAACAACAACTGCTCAAGCAAATTGATTGCCAGCAGCTCCGAGTAGCGTCCAACGCCCTGCCCAGCATCAATGATTTTGCCAAACAGGTTAGCAATTTCCGCCTGATGGGCTTCACCGGGACGATAAAAGCCCGTTTGCGCGACGATGGCCGGCCAGTTCAGCCACTCGTGCCAATAGGCACGCGGACGGAAGTAGACCCATTGGTGATACCACTCACTGGCATCCGGATGGCGGCCATAATGGTGAATTTCGCCCGGTGGGAACAGCAGCATATCGCCCTGACGACAAACAAACTGTTTGCCTTGGTTTTCAATCACCCCTTCACCGCGCACCGTCATATTCAGAATAAAGCCCTTCATCCCGAGCGGCCGGTCGATAAAAAAGTCCAAGTAGCCCCCGGCTTCAATCGGCGTTAACCCGGCCACTAGGTGGGCATTAAACGAATAACCTGGAAGCAGGGGATCGTTTTGCATCTCAGCCATTTCAGCTCACCCTCATTGATGTCTCAAGAAACCAATTATCCATATTCAATTTTTTATCTGCACCGCAGATGCCTGGGATTCAGAACCACGCAGGAGCCGCAATCAACCCCGTCATTTCAAGGCATTTAGAGAATTCATCCGCGAATGACTGGCCGTTTGGACGGCAACTAAAGTGTCTATAAAGACGGCAGAAAAGTCCACATTGATTATTTGCACGGCGTCACACTTTGAGAGGTAACAGCAAGATCATCCATAAGATTAGCGGTTCCTGCCTGACGGTTTTGAGCAGAGATATCTACTGTTTCACTATCACGTATTCTTTGAGATGGAGTAACACGATGGCAATCGCAATTGGCCTCGATTTTGGCAGTGATTCAGTACGCGCCCTCGCCGTAGATTGCGCGACGGGCGAAGAAATCGCGACCAGCGTCGAATGGTATCCGCGCTGGCAGGAAGGACGCTTCTGCGACGCGCCGAATAACCGTTTCCGCCACCACCCACGCGACTATATCGAGTCGATGGAAGCGGCGTTGAAAGGCGCGCTGGCCGAACTTTCAAGCGCTCAGCGTGCGGATGTCGTCGGCATTGGCGTCGATAGCACCGGCTCAACGCCCGCGCCGATTGATGCCGACGGTAACGTGCTGGCGTTGAAAGACGAGTTCGCCGATAACCCGAATGCCATGTTCGTGCTGTGGAAAGATCACACCGCAGTAGAAGAAGCGGAAGCCATCACCCGTCTGTGCCATCAGCCGGGCAAAGAGGACTATTCCCGTTACATTGGCGGCATTTACTCTAGCGAATGGTTCTGGGCCAAAATTCTCCACGTCACCCGTGAAGACCGCGCCGTTGCGCAGGCTGCCGCCTCGTGGATTGAGCTTTGCGACTGGGTTCCCGCGCTGCTGTCCGGCACAACGCGTCCGCAGGATATTCGCCGCGGGCGTTGCAGCGCCGGACATAAATCCCTGTGGCACGAAAGCTGGGGCGGCCTACCGCCTGCATCGTTCTTTGATGAACTTGATCCCATCCTCAATCAGCATCTGCCCTGCCCTCTGTTTAGCGAGACGTGGACCGCCGATGTGCCGGTTGGCAACCTGACCGCCGACTGGGCCGAGCGCCTGGGGCTGTCGACAAAAGTGGTCATCTCCGGCGGCGCATTCGACTGCCATATGGGTGCCGTTGGCGCAGGTGCCCAGCCTAACGCGCTGGTGAAAGTGATTGGCACCTCCACCTGCGACATTCTGATCGCCGATAAAAACAGCGTCGGCAGTCGTACCGTGAAAGGTATTTGTGGCCAGGTTGACGGTAGCGTCGTGCCGAACTTTATCGGCATGGAGGCGGGCCAGTCGGCGTTTGGTGATATCTACGCTTGGTTTGGCCGCGTGCTCGGTTGGCCGCTGGAACAGCTTGCAGCCCAGCATCCTGAGCTGAAAGAGCAGATCAAGGCCAGCCAGAAACAACTGCTGCCCGCGCTGACCGACGCGTGGGCCAAAAACCCGTCGCTTGACCATCTGCCGGTGGTACTTGACTGGTTCAATGGCCGTCGTACCCCGAACGCCAACCAGCGTCTGAAAGGGGTGATCACCGATTTAAATCTTGCCACCGACGCCCCGGCGCTGTTCGGTGGGCTGATTGCGGCCACCGCCTTTGGCGCGCGCGCCATTATGGAATGCTTCACCGACCAAGGCATCCCGGTCAATAACGTGATGGCGCTGGGCGGTATCGCCCGTAAAAACCGCGTCATCATGCAGGCCTGCTGCGACGTGCTTAACCGTCCGCTGCAAATTGTCGCCTCCGATCAATGCTGTGCCCTCGGCGCCGCCATTTTTGCCGCCGTCGCCGCTCGCGTTCACGCCGATATTCCGGCGGCACAGCAACAGATGGCCAGCCGCGTCGAACATACCCTCCAGCCACAGCCGCAGCAGGCTATGCGCTTTGAAGAACTTTACCAGCGCTACCAGCAATGGGCTGTCAGCGCCGAACACCATTATCTTCCAGCTGCTTCGTCGGAAAAATCCACGGCGACCCCCGCAGCGTTGACTCATTAAAGGATACGACTATGACCGTTTTTGATAATTATGAAGTGTGGTTTGTTATTGGCAGCCAGCATCTGTATGGCGCAGAAACACTGCGTCAGGTAACGAAAAACGCGGAGCACGTCGTTAATGCCTTAAATGCCGAAGCCAAACTGCCGTGCAAACTGGTGCTGAAACCACTGGGGACCCGTCCGGACGAAATTACCGCCATTTGTCGTGATGCCAATTACGACAATAAATGTGCTGGCTTGGTTGTCTGGCTCCATACCTTCTCACCGGCGAAAATGTGGATCAACGGCCTGACCCAACTCAATAAGCCGCTGCTACAGTTCCATACCCAGTTCAATGCTTCCCTGCCATGGGACAGCATCGATATGGACTTTATGAACCTCAACCAGACGGCGCATGGCGGCCGCGAATTCGGCTTTATTGGCGCCCGTATGCGCCAGCAGCACAGCGTGGTGACCGGCCACTGGACGGATAAACACGCGCAGGAACGTATTGGTGGCTGGATGCGTCAGGCCGTATCAAAACTGGATACGCGTCAGCTGAAAGTGTGCCGCTTTGGCGACAACATGCGCGAAGTGGCGGTGACCGATGGCGATAAAGTGGCGGCGCAGATTAAGTTCGGTTTCTCCGTTAATACCTGGGCTGTGGGCGACCTGGTGCAGGTGGTCAACGCCGTCACCGACGGTGAAATCAGCGCGCTGGTCGATGAGTATGAAAGCAGCTATCGCCTGACGCATGCAGCCCAGATCCACGGCGACAAACGTCAGAACGTGCTAGACGCTGCGCGTATTGAACTGGGGATGAAACGCTTCCTCGAAGAAGGCGGGTTCCATGCCTTCACCACCACCTTTGAAGATTTGCACGGCTTAAAGCAGCTCCCCGGACTTGCCGTGCAGCGCCTGATGCAGCAGGGCTATGGCTTTGCGGGCGAAGGCGACTGGAAAACCGCCGCCCTGCTTCGCATTATGAAAGTGATGTCGACCGGTCTACAGGGCGGCACCTCATTTATGGAAGACTATACCTACCACTTTGACGGTGGTAATGACTTGGTGCTCGGCTCACACATGCTGGAAGTCTGCCCATCCATCGCCGTGGAAGAGAAGCCGTTGCTGGACGTACAGCATCTTGGCATCGGCGGCAAGGCCGATCCGGCGCGTCTCATCTTTAACACCCAAACTGGCCCTGCGATCGTCGCGAGCATGATCGATCTCGGCGATCGCTACCGCCTGCTGGTCAACACCATCGAAACGGTGAAAACCCCACACAACCTGCCGAAACTGCCGGTGGCTAACGCCCTGTGGCGCGCGCATCCGAATCTAGAAACCGCTTCTGAAGCATGGATCATCGCTGGCGGCGCGCACCACACCGTGTTCAGCCATGCGCTGACGCTGGACGATATGCGCCAGTTTGCCGAGTTACACGATATCGAGATTGCCGTTATCGACAACGATACCCGACTGCCAGCGTTTAAAGACGCACTGCGCTGGAACGAAGTGTATTACGGGTTTAAACGCTAAGCCGTTTTCCCCTCGCCCTCTGGAGAAAACAGAACGAGCGCCCGACTTCCCCCTCTCCCTCAGGGAGAGGGTCGGGGTGAGGGAAATCCGGATACGGAGCCAATAATGTTAGAAAATCTCAAACAACAGGTCCTGGAAGCCAACCTCGCGCTGCCAAAGCACAACTTAGTGACGCTGACCTGGGGTAACGTCAGTGCCGTCGACCGCGAGCGCGGCGTGCTGGTGATTAAACCGTCAGGCGTCGATTACAGCGTGATGACCGCCGACGATATGGTGGTGGTCAGCCTAGAAACCGGTGAAGTGGTCGAGGGCAAGAAAAAACCTTCATCAGATACACCAACCCACCGTCTACTGTATCAAGCCTTTCCGACGCTCGGCGGTATCGTGCACACCCACTCACGCCACGCTACTATTTGGGCGCAGGCCGGACAGTCAATTCCCGCCATCGGTACCACCCATGCCGACTATTTTTACGGTTCGGTGCCCTGCACTCGCCTGATGACCGATGCGGAAATCAACGGTGAGTATGAATGGGAAACCGGCGCGGTAATCGTCGAAACGTTCCGTCAAAACGAGATTGACCCGGCACAAATGCCCGGCGTATTAGTGCATTCCCACGGCCCGTTTGCATGGGGTAAAAACGCCGAAGATGCGGTGCATAATGCCATCGTGTTGGAAGAGATTGCCTATATGGGCATCTTCTGCCGCCAGTTGGCGCCTGAACTACCAGATATGCAGCAGACGCTGTTGGATAAACACTATCTGCGCAAGCACGGTGCGAAAGCCTATTATGGACAGTAGGGGTGCGGTGTCTGCGGCGGCGTAATACGTCGCCTAGGAACTCATCACCCCTGTATAAAACCACAGCAAAACATCCCCAACCAGGCTATAATCACGCCTGGTTTTGTTTTATGGGATAACGGCGTGACGCAGCCACAAGCAGGTTTTTTACTCACCCGTCACTGGCGGGATACGCCGCAGGGCACAGAGCTGGCTTTTTGGCTCGCCACCGACAATGGTCCGCTGCAGGTCACGCTGCCGCCGCAAGAGTCCGTGGCCTTTATCCCACAATCCCAGCGCGCGCAGGTTGAACATCTGCTTCATGGCGAAAAGGGATTGCGCTTTGCCACGCTTAACCTCCAAGACTTTCACCGCCAGCCAGTGTTTGGTCTTTACTGTCGCGCGCATCGCCAACTGATGCGGCTGGAAAAGCTGCTACGCGAAAACGGCATCACGGTCTATGAGGCCGACGTCCGTCCTCCTGAGCGCTACTTGATGGAGCGCTTTATCACCGCGCCGGTGTGGGTCGAAGGCGAGCAGCACGGCGCATTACTCCGTCAAGCGCGAATGAAACCCAACCCCGACTACCGCCCGCCGCTGAAATGGGTGTCGCTGGATATTGAAACCAGCCGTCACGGCGAGCTGTACTGTATCGGTTTGGAGGGCTGTGGTCAGCGCACCGTCTTTATGCTTGGCTCCCCGCCTGAGCAGCCGCCGCAGGTCGATTTCAACCTTGAGTACGTCGCCAGCCGTCCGCTGCTGCTGGAAAAACTCAACGCTTGGTTTGCCGAATACGACCCGGACGTGTTGATCGGCTGGAACGTCGTGCAATTCGATCTCCGGGTTTTGCAAAAAAGTGCCGAACGCTACAAGGTGCCGCTGCGTCTTGGGCGCGGCAACAGCGAGCTGGAGTGGCGCGAGCACGGTTTCAAAAACGGTGTTTTCTTCGCCCAGGCCGCCGGGCGGCTGATTATCGACGGCATTGAAGCACTGAAGTCCGCCTTCTGGAGCTTCTCGTCTTTCTCACTGGAAAATGTTTCTCGTGAACTATTAGGCGAAGGCAAAGCCATTGATAATCCGTGGGACAGAATGGATGAAATTGACCGCCGTTTCGCCGAAGATAAACCTGCGCTTGCCACCTATAATCTCAAAGACTGCGAGCTGGTAACACGCATTTTCCACAAAACGGAAATTATGCCGTTTCTGCTGGAACGCGCCACGGTAAACGGCCTCGCGGCCGACAGGCACGGTGGCTCGGTAGCCTCCTTCGGTCACCTCTATTTTCCGCGCATGCACCGCTTAGGCTATGTGGCGCCAAATCTCGGCGAAGTGCCGCCGCAGGCAAGTCCCGGCGGTTACGTCATGGACTCTCGTCCCGGTCTGTATGATTCCGTGCTGGTGCTTGATTATAAGAGCCTGTACCCCTCGATCATTCGTTCATTCCTGATAGACCCGGTGGGACTCATTGAAGGTATGGCGCACCCGGAACAGCAGCACAGCACCGAAGGCTTCCTCGGCGCTTGGTTCTCCCGTGATAAGCACTGTCTGCCGGAGATCGTCAGCCAAATCTGGCACGCCCGCGACGACGCCAAACGGCATAAAAACAAGCCGCTGTCACAGGCGCTGAAGATCATCATGAACTCCTTCTACGGTGTACTGGGCACCAGCGCCTGCCGCTTTTTCGATCCGCGCCTAGCTTCGTCGATCACCATGCGCGGCCATGCGATCATGCGGCAAACTAAGGCACTGGTTGAGTCGCAGGGTTATGACGTTATTTACGGTGATACCGACTCGACGTTCGTATGGCTCAAACGCGCCCACAGCGAAGAGGACGCCGCGGCTATTGGTCGCTCCTTGGTGGCCTTCGTGAACAAGTGGTGGGCCGACGAGCTGCAAAAAAGCGGTCTCACCAGCGCGTTGGAACTGGAGTATGAAACCCATTTCTGCCGCTTCCTGATGCCCACCATCCGTGGCGCCGATACCGGCAGTAAAAAGCGCTACGCCGGGATGATTCTGGATGGCGACCAGCAGCGGATGGTCTACAAAGGGCTGGAAACCGTGCGTACCGATTGGACGCCGCTGGCGCAGCAGTTTCAGCAGGCGCTCTATTTGCGTATTTTCCGCAACGAGCCCTATCGGGATTACATTCTTGAAACTATTGATAAACTGATGGCCGGAGAGCTGGATGATCAGCTGGTTTATCGCAAGCAACTGCGCCGTCCGCTGGCGGAGTACCAGCGCAATATTCCACCGCATGTTCGTGCTGCTAGGCTTGCTGATGAACACAACGTGCGGTTAGGCCGTGCGCAACAGTACCAGCAGCGCGGCAGTATCCGCTACGTCTGGACCACCAACGGCCCGGAACCATTGACCTACCAGCAATCACCGCTGGATTACGATCACTACCTGACAAAACAATTAGCGCCCGTTGCCGAAGGAATTCTCCCCTTTGTCGACGATGATTTTGCTACAATAGTGACAGGGCAACTGGGTCTATTTTGACAGGTGACTAACGTCTCGCCATCCAGTACCATAGCGCCCTTTCCATTCCTGGACCTCATTCACTCGCCGCCTTTATTTAGGTGGTGGATGAATATTGCCTGCAATTTATTAAAGATAGAGCCGAACGCATATGCCTTTTACACTTGGTCAACGCTGGATCAGCGATACAGAAAGCGAACTGGGACTTGGTACCGTTGTTGCAATGGATGCACGCACCGTCACCCTACTCTACTCCGCAACCGGAGAGAACCGTCTGTACGCCCGTAGTGACTCCCCCGTGACCCGCGTAATGTTCAATCCCGGCGACACGGTGACAAGCCATGAAGGCTGGCAGTTGCTCGTTGATGAAGTTAAAGAAGAAAACGGTCTGCTGGCGTACATCGGTACGCGCCAAGACACCGCAGAAGAGAACGTCATGCTGCGCGAAGTGCTGCTCGACAGCAAACTGGTGTTCAGCAAGCCACAGGACCGCCTCTTTGCTGGGCAGATCGACCGTATGGATCGTTTCGCCCTGCGCTATCGCGCCCGTAAATATCAAAGCGAACAGTACCGCATGCCGTGGAGCGGCCTGCGCGGTCAGCGCACCAGCCTGATTCCGCACCAGCTCAACATCGCCCACGACGTGGGTCGTCGTCACGCGCCGCGCGTGCTGCTGGCGGATGAAGTGGGTCTGGGGAAAACCATTGAAGCCGGGATGATCCTGCATCAACAGCTGCTTTCCGGTGCCGCGCAGCGTGTACTGATTATCGTGCCAGAAACCCTGCAACATCAGTGGCTGGTTGAAATGCTGCGCCGCTTTAACCTGCGTTTTGCGCTGTTTGATGACGAACGCTATGCCGAAGCCCAGCACGACGCCTACAACCCGTTTGAAACCGAACAACTGGTGATTTGCTCACTGGACTTCGTGCGCCGCAGCAAGCAGCGTCTGGAGCACCTGTGCGATGCAGAATGGGATCTGATGGTCGTCGATGAAGCTCACCATCTGGTATGGAGCGAAGACGCGCCAAGCCGTGAGTATCAGGCGATTGAACAGCTGGCTGAACGCGTACCGGGTATCCTGCTGCTGACCGCAACCCCAGAACAGCTGGGCATGGAAAGCCACTTTGCCCGTCTGCGTCTGCTTGATCCAAACCGTTTCCACGATTTCGAGCAGTTTGTAGAAGAACAAAATAATTACCGCCCGGTGGCCGATGCGGTTGCACTGCTGCTGGCGGGCAACAAGTTGAGCAATGACGATCTCAACATGCTGGGCGAACTGATTGGCGAGCAGGATATCGAAGCCCTGCTGCAAACCGCGAACAGCGATCGCGAAGGCGCTGAAGCTGCGCGTCAGGAGCTGGTCTCCATGCTGATGGACCGCCACGGCACCAGCCGCGTGCTGTTCCGTAACACCCGTAACGGCGTAAAAGGCTTCCCAAAACGCGAGCTGCATACCATTAAGCTGCCGCTGCCAACGCAGTATCAAACTGCGATTAAAGTTTCTGGCATTATGGGTGCACGCAAAACGGCTGAAGAACGCGCTCGCGACATGCTGTATCCAGAGCAGATTTACCAAGAATTTGAAGGCGATACCGGCACCTGGTGGAACTTCGACCCGCGCGTAGAATGGCTGATGGGCTATCTGACAGCGCACCGCTCACAGAAAGTGCTGGTGATTTGCGCCAAAGCGGCCACCGCGCTGCAGCTGGAGCAGGTTCTGCGTGAGCGTGAAGGCATCCGCGCCGCCGTGTTCCACGAAGGCATGTCGATTATCGAACGTGACCGCGCCGCCGCTTGGTTTGGCGAAGAGGACAGCGGTGCGCAGGTTCTGCTGTGTTCGGAAATCGGTTCTGAAGGCCGTAACTTCCAGTTCGCCAGCAATTTGGTGATGTTTGACCTGCCGTTCAACCCGGATCTGCTGGAGCAGCGTATTGGTCGTCTGGACCGTATCGGTCAGGCGTACGATATCCAAATCCACGTGCCGTTCCTCGAGAAAACCGCCCAGTCGGTGCTGGTACGCTGGTATCACGAAGGTCTGGACGCGTTCGAGCACACCTGCCCGACCGGTCGTACCATTTATGACAGCGTGCATGATCAACTCATCACCTATCTGGCAGCCCCGGATACGACTGAAGGCTTCGACGAACTGATTAAAGCCAGCCGCGATCAGCATGACGCGCTGAAAGCGCAGCTGGAACAGGGCCGAGACCGCCTGTTGGAAATCCATTCCAACGGCGGTGAAAAGGCGCAGAAGCTGGCAGAAAGTATCGAAGAACAAGATGACGACACCAACCTTATCGCCTTTGCGATGAACCTGTTTGATATCGTCGGCATTAACCAAGACGACCGTGGCGAAAACCTGATCGTCCTGACCCCGTCCGACCACATGCTGGTGCCGGATTTCCCAGGCCTGCCGGAAGACGGTTGTACGGTGACCTTCGAACGCGATGTGGCGTTGTCCCGTGAAGACGCGCAGTTCCTGACTTGGGAACATCCGCTGATCCACAACGGTCTGGATCTGATCCTCTCCGGCGATACCGGTAGCAGCACCATTTCTCTGTTGAAAAACAAGGCTCTGCCGGTCGGTACCCTGCTGGTTGAATTGATTTACGTCGTGGAAGCGCAGGCGCCAAAACAGCTGCAGCTCAACCGCTTCCTGCCACCAACCCCGGTGCGTATGCTGCTGGATAAGAACGGTACCAACCTCGCCGCGCAGGTTGAGTTTGAAACCTTCAATCGCCAGTTGAGCGCCGTAAACCGCCACACCGGCAGCAAACTGGTGAACGCGGTGCAGCAGGACGTGCATGCGATTCTGCAACTGGGTGAAGGGCAAATTGAGAAAGCGGCTCAGGCGCTGATTGATGCCGCACGTCAAGAAGCCGATGAGAAGCTCAGCGCAGAGTTGTCGCGTCTGGAAGCCTTGAAAGCGGTGAACCCGAACATTCGTGACGATGAACTCTCCGCGATTGAAAGCAACCGTCAGCAGGTGATGGAAAGCCTGTCACAGGCGGGATGGCGTTTGGACGCGCTGCGTCTTATCGTCGTCACTCACCAGTAACAGGAGCCCGCAATGGGAATGGAAAACTATTTTCCGCCACAGGATCCATGGCTGGTCATCCTTTATCAGGATGAGCACATCATGGTCGTCAACAAGCCGAGTGGCTTGTTGTCCGTGCCTGGCCGCCAGGAAGAGCACAAAGATAGCGTGATGACGCGCGTCCAGCGCGACTTTCCGCAGGCGGAGTCGGTGCACCGCCTCGATATGGCGACCAGCGGTGTGATAGTAGTGGCCCTGACCAAAGCGGCAGAGCGCGAGCTAAAGCGCCAGTTCCGTGAACGCGAGCCGAAAAAGCAGTACGTGGCCCGTGTTTGGGGACACCCGCAGCCGCAAGAAGGTCTGGTCGATTTACCGCTTATTTGTGACTGGCCGAACCGGCCAAAGCAGAAAGTGTGTTATGAGACCGGGAAGTCGGCGCAAACGGAGTATGAGGTGCTGGAGTACGCTGCGGATAACACCGCACGCGTGCTGCTAAAACCGATTACCGGACGCTCGCATCAGTTGCGTGTGCATATGCTGGCGCTGGGGCATCCGATTCTCGGCGACCGTTTCTATGCTCATGATGAGGCGTTAGCGATGGCGCCGCGTTTACAGCTCCATGCGGAGACGTTGACCATCACCCATCCGCAGTTTGGTAACAGTATGACGTTTAAGGCGCCGGTCGATTTTTAAGACCGTGCTGCGCTTGCCCGGCCTACGCCTAGAATGAACGTAGGCCGGATAAGGCGCAAGCCGCCATCCGGCAACCTACCGCACCTTATTTAAACCCTTTCTGCTCTTTAATCAGCTCGTACGCTTTCTGAATTTCCTGCGCTTTCTGCTTCGCCATCTCCATCATCTCCGGCGGTAACCCTTTCGCCACCAGTTTATCCGGGTGATGCTCGCTCATTAACTTACGGTAAGCGCGTTTAATAGTCGTCGCATCGTCACTAGGCTTCACGCCCAGCACGTTACACGCATCTTCAAGCGTAGGGCCACGTTGCGCCTGCTGCCAGCCGCCGCCGCCACCCTGAGACTGCTGATGATAACCGCCGCCGAACTGCGCGCCGCCCTGCATCATACGCAGGAACTGATCGAACTGAGCGTTGGAAATGCCCAGTTCTTCGGCTATCACGTACAGCACGTCGCGCTCATTCGGGTGCAATGAACCATCGGCAAACGCCGCTTGAATCTGGATCTCAAGAAACATGCGGATCAGATCGAAACGGCCGAAACAGACGCTACGGAATTGGCGCATTTTTTCGCGTAGCGGGTAGTTGTCGGCTTTACCGACGCGAAACGCCTGCTGCGCAGCCGTACGGGATTCGCCGTGCAGATTCATTCTGTCCATAAAAACGCTGGCGATATGAATATCCGCTTCGGTTACGCGCCCTTTTGATTTGGTCAGGTGCCCCATCACTTCGAAGGTGGTTGCAAAAAACAGCGACTGACGCTGCTGTTGGTTGGCAAACCAGTTCATGCGACGGCTGCGCGCCTTATCAAACATATGGCCCACGAGCAGCCCGAGGACAACGCCCCAAAACCCTCCACCCATCATCAGAGCGATGGCCACACCAATCACTTTACCCCAATACTGCATATACTCCCCAAATCGTCATGCCAGCGGCTAAAATATGCATTATCATACCTGTCATTCAATGCCATGCATAACACCTCTGGCGAGAACGGGCAGGATAAAACTAGCGTGATACCGATGAGTACGTTAGTCTCTGACCGTTTGCATGCCGCAATGCTATAGATGACGGAACAACAAATACAACGTATGAAAAAACGTATTCCCACTCTCCTCGCGACTATGATCGCCAGCGCCTTGTATAGCCAGCAGGGAATGGCTGCAGATCTCGCATCGCAATGTATGCTTGGCGTGCCGAGTTACGATCGCCCATTGGTGAGCGGTAAGACCAACGAGCAGCCGGTCACCATTACCGCCGATCACGCCGATGGTAACTACCCTGACAACGCCGTATTTAAAGGCAACGTTGATATTAATCAGGGCAATAGCCGCCTGCAGGCGGACGAAGTTCAGCTGCATCAGAAACAGGCCGATGGTCAACCCACGCCCGTTCGCACCGTTGATGCACTCGGTAACGTCCACTATGACGATAATCAGGTGATCCTGAAAGGGCCAAAAGCTTGGTCAAACCTGAATACCAAAGATACCAACGTCTGGAAAGGTGACTACCAGATGGTCGGCCGTCAGGGCCGTGGCAACGCTGATGTCATGAAACAGCGCGGCGAAAACCGTTACACCATTCTGGAAAACGGTTCCTTTACCTCCTGTCTGCCAGGCTCTAACACGTGGAGCGTAGTCGGCAGCGAAGTTATCCACGATCGCGAAGAGCAGGTTGCGGAAATCTGGAACGCTCGCTTTAAAATTGGCCCGGTGCCGGTTTTCTACAGCCCTTATCTGCAGCTGCCAGTCGGCGATAAGCGCCGCTCAGGTTTCCTGATACCGAACGCAAAATACGGTAGCTCAAACCATTTTGAGTTCTCGCTGCCGTATTATTGGAACATTGCGCCAAATATGGACGCAACGCTGACGCCGCATTATATGGACAAGCGTGGCGGCGTCATGTGGGAGAACGAATTCCGCTATCTGAGCCAGGCCGGTGAGGGCCTGTTTGAGCTCGACTACCTGCCATCAGATAGAGTCTACTCCAACGATCACCCAACCGATGATAACAGCCGCCGCTGGCTGTTCTACTGGCACCATGCCGGGGTGATGGATCAGGTATGGCGCTTCAACGCCAACTACACCAAAGTCAGCGATACCGATTATTTCAACGACTTCGACTCCAAGTACGGTTCCAGTACCGATGGCTATGCGACGCAAAAGCTGAGCGTAGGCTATGCGGTGCAGAATTTTGACGCCACCGTGTCATCAAAACAGTTCCAGGTCTTCGACCGCGCCAACAGCAACTCTTACTCTGCTGAACCGCAGTTGGACGTCAACGTCTACCAAAACGACGTGGGTCCGTTTGATACTCACCTTTATGCCCAGGCGGTGAAGTTCACCAACAGCAATAGCAGCTTGCCTAAAGCAACGCGTGTGCACATGGAGCCGACCATCAGCCTGCCATTGGGCAATCGCTGGGGCAGTCTTAACACCGAAGCGAAACTGCTGGCGACGCACTACGACCAGACCAATATCGACAGCTACAACAGCGATTCAGCCAACTTGAATCAGCTGGCCGGTTCGGTCAACCGCACCATGCCGCAGTTGAAAGTGGACGGTAAACTCGTCTTTGAGCGCGACGTCGAGCTTACGCCGGGCTATACCCAGACCCTGGAACCGCGCGTACAGTATCTGTACATCCCGTATCGCGACCAGAGCAAAATCAATAACTACGACTCGACCTTCCTGCAGTCCGACTACTCCGGTCTGTTCCGCGATCGTAGCTACAGCGGTCTTGACCGTATTGCTTCTGCAAACCAAATCACGACAGGCGTCACATCGCGAATTTATGATGATGCTGCCGTTGAACGTTTTAACGTTTCCGTTGGTCAAATCTACTATTTCACCGAGTCTCGTACCGGTGATGACAACGTAAACTGGGAGAAAGACGACAAAACGGGCTCACTGGTTTGGGCAGGAGACACCTACTGGCGCATCAGCGACAAGTGGGGCTTACGCGGCGGGCTTCAGTACGACACCCGTTTGAATAACATCTCCACCAGCAGCTCGGCCATTGAATATCGCCAGGACGACGAGCGTTTAGTGCAGTTGACCTACCGTTATGCCAGTCCAGAGTATATGCAAGTCACACTGCCAAGTGACCGCGTTAACCTAGAGCAATATAAAAATGGCATCTCGCAGGTCGGCGCTACGGCAAGCTGGCCGATCGTCGATCGTTGGTCTGTGGTAGGTGCCTATTACTTTGACACCAATACCCATAGTTCGGCCGATCAGATGCTTGGTGTGCAGTATAACTCCTGCTGCTACGCCATTCGTGTGGGCTACGAGCGTAAGCTCAACGGTTGGGACTATAACGGCAGCAACACTGGCGGGCAGTCCAAATATGATAACTCCATCGGCTTCAGCATTGAGCTGCGTGGTTTGAGTTCTAACTATGGCTTGGGCACCCAGCAGATGCTGCGTTCCAATATCATGCCGTACCAAAGCTCGCTGTAATGTTTACTTATCATCCGTATTGCATTTAATTGAAATGGAAAAAGTATGAAGAACTGGAAAACGCTGCTTCTCGGTATCGCCTTAGTTGCGAATACCAGCTTCGCGGCCCCACAGGTTGTCGATAAAGTTGCAGCCGTCGTAAATAATGGCGTCGTACTCGAGAGCGACGTTGATGGTCTGATGCAGTCCGTCAAAATGAACTCTGGCCAGGCGGGTCAACAGCTGCCGGATGACGCAACGCTGCGCCACCAGATTCTGGAACGTTTGATCATGGACCAAATTGTTCTGCAGATGGGCCAGAAAATGGGCGTGAAGGTCTCTGATGAGCAGGTTGATCAGGCTATCGCTAACATTGCGAAGCAGAACAACATGACGTTGGATCAGATGCGCAGCCGTCTGGCCTACGATGGGATGAACTACAACACCTACCGTAACCAGATCCGCAAAGAGATGCTGATTTCAGAAGTGCGTAACAACGAAGTACGTCGCCGCATCAGCGTGCTGCCGCAGGAAGTTGACGCACTGGCAAGCCAGATTGGTACCCAGAACGACGCCAGCACCGAGCTGAACCTGAGCCACATTCTGGTTCCACTGCCAGAAAACCCAAGCTCAGACCAAGTTAACGAAGCACAGAGCCAGGCGGAGTCTATCGTTGAACAGGCACGCAGCGGCGCTGATTTCGGTAAACTGGCGATTACCTATTCCGCAGACCAGCAGGCGCTGAAAGGCGGCCAAATGGGCTGGGGCCGTATTCAAGAGCTGCCGGCTATTTTCGCCCAAGCGCTGAGCACGGCGAAAAAAGGCGACATCGTTGGGCCAATCCGTTCAGGCGTGGGCTTCCACATCCTGAAAATTAACGACATGCGCGGCCAGACCCAGAGCATTTCTGTGACGGAAACCCACGCTCGCCACATTTTGCTGAAACCATCGCCAATCATGACCGACGACCAGGCGCGTGCGAAGCTGGAACAAGTTGCTGCGGACATCCGTAGCGGCAAAACCACCTTCGAAAAAGCGGCGAAAGAGCTGTCTCAGGACCCAGGTTCTGCCAACCAGGGCGGTGACTTAGGTTGGGCCACCCCGGATATCTACGATCCATCATTCCGCGATGCGCTAATGAAGCTGAACAAAGGCCAGATGAGCGGCCCGGTACACTCTTCCTTCGGCTGGCACCTGATTCAGTTGCTGGATACCCGCAACGTCGACCGCACTGATGCCGCGCAGAAAGATCGTGCGTATCGTATGCTGATGAATCGTAAGTTCTCCGAAGAAGCGGCAACTTGGATGCAGGAACAGCGTGCAAGCGCCTACGTCAAAATTCTGAGCAACTAATGACCCAACATCGCGTTGTTATCACTCCCGGCGAACCCGCCGGGATTGGCCCGGATCTCGTTATCCAACTGGCCCAGCGCGACTGGCCGCTCGAACTGGTCGTCTGCGCAGACGGCGGCCTGCTCACCGAGCGGGCCAGGCTCCTTGGCCTTCCCCTCTCTCTGTTGCCCTACTCTCCCAACCAATCCGCTACGCCACAACGCGCCGGTACGCTCACGCTGCTGCCCGTTGCGCTGCATGCGGAAGTCACGCCAGGTGCGCTAAATGTCGATAACGGGCGTTACGTCGTCGAGACACTCGCTCGCGCCTGTGATGGCTGCCTGAACGGAGAGTTTGCCGCGCTGGTCACCGGACCGGTGCACAAAGGGGTGATTAACGACGCAGGCGTTGCCTTTACCGGTCATACCGAATTCTTTGAAGAACGCTCCGGCGCCAAAAAAGTCGTGATGATGCTAGCAACCGAAGAGCTACGTGTTGCACTGGCGACGACGCACCTGCCGCTAAAGGCGGTAAGCGACGCCATCACACTAGAGCTGCTGCGGGAAGTCATTACGATCCTGCACGACGATTTGCAGAGCAAATTTGGCCTTGCCGCGCCCCACATATTGGTTTGTGGTCTGAATCCACACGCCGGTGAAGGTGGACACATGGGCACGGAAGAGATCGATACCATCATTCCGGTGCTGGATGAGATGCGAGCGAAAGGAATGAATCTGAGCGGGCCGCTGCCTGCCGATACCCTTTTCCAGCCCAAGTATCTAGACCACGCCGATGCCGTACTCGCAATGTTCCACGATCAGGGCCTACCCGTGCTAAAATACCAAGGCTTTGGTCGTGGCGTGAATATTACGCTCGGCTTACCCTTTATTCGCACCTCCGTTGACCACGGCACCGCCCTTGAACTGGCAGGCCTTGGAAAAGCGGACGTCGGCAGTTTTATTACGGCGCTTAATCTCGCCATCAAAATGATTGTTAACTCTAATGAATAATCGAGTCCATCAGGGCCACTTAGCCCGTAAACGCTTCGGGCAAAACTTCTTAAACGATCAGTTCGTGATCGACAGTATTGTTGCGGCTATCAATCCACAAAAAGGTCAGGCGATGGTTGAAATCGGCCCGGGCCTGGCTGCGCTGACCGAACCGGTTGGTGAACGTCTTGACGAAATGACCGTTATCGAACTTGACCGCGACCTTGCAGCACGTTTGCAAACCCATCCGTTCTTGGGGCCAAAGCTGACCATTTATCAGCAAGATGCCATGACCATGAACTTTGGCGAGCTGTCTGAAAAGCTGGGTCAGCCTCTGCGCGTGTTCGGTAACCTGCCGTACAACATCTCCACACCGTTGATGTTCCATCTGTTTAGCTATACTGGTGCTATTGCAGACATGCATTTCATGCTGCAAAAAGAGGTGGTTAACCGCCTGGTCGCCGGGCCAAACAGTAAAGCCTATGGCCGCTTGACCGTCATGGCGCAATACTACTGTAACGTGATCCCTGTGCTTGAAGTGCCGCCGACCGCGTTTACGCCAGCACCAAAAGTAGATTCCGCCGTCGTCCGTCTGGTGCCACATACCACCAAACCGTACCCGGTAAAAGATGTTCGCGTACTGAGCCGTATTACGACCGAAGCATTTAACCAACGTCGTAAAACCATCCGTAACAGCCTTGGCAACCTGTTCAGCGTTGAGCTGTTGACGGAATTAGGTGTCGACCCAGCGATGCGTGCAGAAAATATCTCGGTTGCGCAGTACTGCCGGATGGCCAATTATCTGTCAGAGAATGCGCCCTCCAAGGAGAGCTAGAACATGATCGATTCGCCACGAGTTTGCGTCCAGGTTCAGAGCGTCTACATTGAGACGCACTCCACGCCGGAAGAGGAGCGTTACGTCTTCGCCTACACGGTTACCATTCGCAATCTCGGGCGAACCGCAGTTCAGCTTCTTGGTCGCTATTGGGTTATCACTAACGGTCACGGCCGTGAAACCGAAGTACAGGGTGAAGGTGTGGTTGGCGTTCAACCGCACATTGAACCCGGCGATGAATACCAGTACACCAGCGGCGCCGTGCTGGAAACTCCGCTCGGCACCATGCAGGGCCACTATGACATGATCGACGTGGACGGCGTGCCGTTCGCTATCGATATCCCCGTTTTCCGTCTCTTTGTTCCCACGCTGATCCATTAATTATGTCTACATACCTTATTGGCGACATTCACGGTTGCTACGATGAGTTAATTGCCCTATTGCAGCAGGTTGAGTTCACGCCGGGCAAAGATACCCTGTGGCTGACCGGGGATTTAGTTGCGCGCGGCTCCGGTTCGTTAGAAGTGCTGCGCTACGTCAAATCGTTAGGCGACTGCGTCAAAATCGTGTTGGGCAATCATGACCTGCACCTGCTGGCCGTTTTCGCCGGTATCAGCCGCAATAAGCCGAAAGATCGCCTGAACCCGCTGCTTGAAGCGCCCGATGCCGACGAGCTATTAAACTGGCTACGTCGCCAGCCGCTGATGCAGGTGGATGAAGAGAAAAAGCTGGTAATGGCACACGCGGGCATAACACCACAGTGGGATATGGAAACGGCGAAACAGTGCGCCCGTGACGTTGAAGCCGTATTGTCCAGCGACTCCTATCCGTTCTTCCTCGATGCAATGTACGGCGACATGCCCAACAATTGGTCAGCGGATCTCAGCGGTCTGGCGCGTCTGCGCTTTATCACCAATGCCTTCACCCGCATGCGTTACTGCTTCCCGAACGGCCAGCTCGATATGTACAGCAAAGAGTCGCCGGAGGACGTGCCTGCGCCGCTGAAGCCATGGTTTATGTTGCCAGGGCCGATTCCCGAAGAGTACAGCATTGCCTTTGGTCACTGGGCATCGCTAGAAGGTAAAGGTACTCCAGAGAGGATTTACGCACTGGATACCGGTTGCTGCTGGGGAGGAGATCTGACTTGCCTGCGCTGGGAGGATAAAACCTACTTCGTGCAGCCTTCAAATCGACGTCCGGCCCCGGACGAGAGCACTGCCGTCGCCTCCTAGTTCGCAGTCTAGACACAAAAAAACGCCGGGTTTATCCCGGCGTTTTTTTTAATTGCCCGGTGGCGCAAACTCACCGGGATACAGCGTCATCATATATTTCGATTTCGTAGGCCTGATAAGCGCAGCGCCATCAGGCTAAACGCCCTTAGCGACGCTCAAGCACTTCGAAACAGTAGCTATGGGAGTTCTGCTCATCCGCGTCATGGAACTCGCTGAATACCGATTCCCACTGGTCAGGATCGTAATCCGGGAAATGGGTATCACCTTCCACTTCCGCATCAATATGCGTCAGATAGAGCTTATGAGCTTTCGGCAGGAACTGCTCGTACACGCGACCACCACCAATGACCATAATCTCTTCTACGTCACCACAGGCCGCGATAGCTTCATCGACTGACTTCACCCACTGCACGCGATCGTCGGTACCCGGCTGACTGCTGATAACGATGTTTTTACGGCCCGGCAACGGACGACCGATGGATTCCCAAGTCAGGCGGCCCATCACAACCGGTTTGTTTAATGTGTTGCGTTTAAACCAGGCCAGATCGGCCGGCAGGTCCCAGGGCATGGCGTTTTCCATACCGATAACGCGATCTACCGCTAGTGCAGCAATCAGACTGATCATTGAGTGTGTCCCAGATGCGAAAAAAATTGTCGCCACTATACGGAAAGCATAAACTTTCGTCGACTGGCAGCCAGGTAAAGAATAAGAAAATTTTTAGATTTGCTGGCAAGTCCACGAAGCTAAAGTGGACAGCCAGCATTACAGTTCAGGCGCGCTTACAGCGTTGGCTTGACCTCAGGTTCATCCTGCGGATTGCCGCTGTGCTTCCCCTCCTCCGTTCCCTGCCAGCCGTGGCGCTGTACCAGCGACAGATGATTACGGTCTTCGTTGATGATTTCCGTCAGCATTGCGCTGGTGCGTTTAAACGCCGCCGCCCGTGAAGATGCGTCGTTTTCGGCCATCGTCACCATCTCTTCCATCAGCTGGATATTGAAACGACGGAATAGATCCGCACGCTCACGCGCTTCATACGCTCCGAGCCCCAACGACTCCAGCGCCAGTCGGCCCGACTTCAGCGCTCCTTCAAAGGTTTCACGCTCCGGCGCGTCCACTCCTGCTTGACGCAACTGAATATAGTGCTCAACGTCACGGGCACGCGCAATTACCGTCAGGTGTGGGAAATGCTCTTTAGCCAGTTCGGTCAGCGCCAAGCTGGCCTGCGGATCATCAATGGCGTTTATCAACACCTCAGCCTTCGCCGCTCCCGCAGATTCCAGCAGATCGACCCTTGTCGCATCGCCGTAAAATACCTTCATATCGAATTTACGCAGCGTATCGACGTGGTCTGGATCATGATCGAGTATCACCATTTTGACGCCGCTGGAGAGCAGCAGACGACCGGTAATCTGACCAAAGCGACCGAAGCCCGCGATAATCACCCGCGGTTGTTCTTCATCAATCTCATCCGCTTCACGCGAATCGCCCGCGCTGGCGCGTTTCTCCAGACGCGTGAGGAGCACCAGAAGAATCGGCGTCGCCGCCATCGACAGCGCCACCGCGAGGGTCAGCGCTTTCGCCCAGTCGGCATCCAGCACATTCGCCATCTGCGCCGCGCCAAAGACCACAAAAGCAAACTCACTGCCCTGTCCCAGCAGCGCCGCAAACCACAGGCGCTGTGAACGCGGCACCTGCAGCGGTTTGGCTATCAGCCACAGCAGCAGTGATTTAATCACCAAGAAGCCCACCAGCAGCGTAATAATCCGCAGCGGGTTATGAATCAAGGTGCCGAAATCGATAGACATGCCGACGCCGATGAAGAACAGCCCCAACAGCAGCCCTTTAAACGGCTCGATATCGCTTTCCAGCGCATGGCGGTACTCGGAGCTTGCCAGCAGCACGCCGGCCAAAAATGCCCCCATCGCCATCGACAGGCCCACTTCTTCCAGCAACAAACCAAAGCCGAAGACGAGGAACAAGGCCACGGCGCTGAACACCTCGCGTAGCCCGGAGCGGGCAACGAAGCGTAACAGCGGTCGTGTAACATAGCGCCCCAGAACCACCACCAGCACCAATGCCCCAGCAACCTTCAGCGCGGAGAAAGCAAATGCGCCCAGCGTCGTCGTGCCACCGCTGGTCGCCAGCAGCGGGATCATGGCAACGAGCGGGATCGCCGCGATATCCTGGAACAGCAATACCGCAAAGGCGCTGCGCCCAACCTGCGTCACCGTGAGGTTACGCTCATTCATGGCCTGCATCGCGATGGCGGTCGAAGAGAGCGCCAGCGTCATGCCAATCAGTTCCGCCACCTGCCAACGCAGGCCGAGGAAAATACAGAAAGCGCCAATCAACGCACCACACAGCACCATTTGCAGCAACCCGCCGCCAAACACCGACGCTCTCAGCTTCCACAGCCGCTGCGGGTCTAGCTCCAAGCCAATCACAAACAGCATCAGCACCACGCCAATTTCCGCAAAGTGCAGAATGGCTTCTGCGTCGGTGACCAGCCGCAGCCCCCACGGGCCGATGATGCAGCCAGCAATCAGATAACCCAGCACCGAGCCCAGCCCCAGCCGCACGGCGATAGGCACAATCAGCGCCGCCGAACCCAGATAAATCAGCGCCTGTATGAGCGTATGGCTATCCATTATTGTGCTCCTCCTGCCAGGCCAGCAGCCGTTGTTTATAGTGGCGGGCTTTCGCCTGCAGCGTCTCTTCATCACAGATAAAGGTGCAGTGCACGGCAAACGGCGGCAGCCATTTCATACCGCAATAGACGGCGGTCGCTTCCAGCGGTTGCCCCAAGACTTCAAAGCCAGGATGCGAGCCGATATCAAAGTGCGTTTCCCCGCCGCCGGTGGTCACCGCCCACATCACGCTCTTACCGTGCAGAGCCGTGCCGCCATGACCATATGCCCAGCCGTGCGACAGCACTTTATCCAACCATAGCTTGAGCAGCGGCGGCGTGCTGTACCACTGCATTGGGTGCTGCAAAATAACCAGATCGGCGCGAGATAGCGCCTCCTGCTCGGCGGCGATATCGATATTAAAATCGGGATAGAGGTGATAGAGAGAACGGATTTCAACTCCGTCGAGCGTCCTTACCTGCTCAAGCATTCGCTTATTCGCATGCGAGTGATGCGGATAAGGATGCGCATAAATTATCAGAATCATAATTAGCCTGTCTTACTTCATTATTTTACCACTGAGTTTAGACAGTTAATGATGACACTTACAGGATCAGATCGCGTAACCGCAGGAATTGGGGGCAGTAGGCTGGATTAGGCGTTTACGCCGCCATCCGGCAACCGGTGCCGGATGGCGCTGAGTTTATCAGGCCTACCGCGTTAAGCATTGTCCCCGTAAAGGCTCAGGAAGGTTGATTGACCGGCTTATCTGAAACCGATGGTGCGTCTGGTGTTTGGTTCAGGTCGCAGTTTTTCGGCAGGAAGAAGGTAATGGTCCCGGCGATAATCAGCGAGCCGGCCAGCGCGCAAACTGCCACGTTCTGGCCGTAGAAGTAAATCATCACCCCCACCAAATACGGGCCGCAGAAGCCACCCAGATTGCCCAAGCCATTAATCACACCGCGTGCGCTGCCCGCCACTTCCGGCATCGCAATACGTCCGGGGATCGACCAGAACGGGCTGGTTGCCGCCTTCAGGAAGAAGCCACAGACCACCAGCGCGATGTAGGCCGCAACCACATGGTCACGCAGCACCACGGAAGCCAGCAGCGCAAGGGCGAAACCGTAGAGCGAGAACCGTACCCACAGCCGGCGCTTGCCGCTTTTGTCGCTAAATAGCGAAATGATATAGATCCCTGCGAGCGTCGCGACAAACGGTAAGATAGCCAGCATACCGACGCTCGCCATACTGCCCCCGGTCAGGTTTTTCAGAATGGTCGGCAGCCACAGCGTGTAGCCGTAATCCCCGGTCTGGTAGAAAAAGTTCAGCAGCACCAATTTCATCAGCCCAGAGTTACGGAACACCTCCCGCACCGGAGCCTTACTGACCGGCGCTTCTGTTCTACGCGCTTCGCGCTCGGCGTTCAGCGCCGTCAGCAGATATTCTCGTTCGCGAGGAGGAAGCCAGCGCGCCTCTTCTGGACGATCGCTTATCATCAGCCACCACACCAGCAGCACCACCAGCGACAGTAGCCCTTCGATAATAAACAGCCAGCGCCAGTCCAGCGCGGCAATAATCGCCCCGGATACCGGAGCCGTTAACATGCCGCCCAGCGGGGCGAACATCATCACAAAGGCGTTAGCACGGCCAATCTCTTTTTCCGGGAACCAGTTGCTGATCATCGTCAGTACGACCGGCAGCATACCGCCTTCAGAAATGCCGAGAATAAAGCGCAGCACTAGCAATTGATATTCATGGGTAACAAAGCCAGTGGCTATTGAGACCACCGCCCACGCCAGTAATGACCAAGCAATGAAACGTTTCCCACTGCCGTTAACGGCAATACGCCCACCCGGTATTTGCAGGAATAAATAACCAATAAAAAATATACCGCTGGCAACACCGGCCATCTGGCTGGTAATACCTAAATCGGATTCCATGCCGCCGGGAAGCGCGAAACTAATATTAACCCGGTCCATAAATGAAATAATGCACGCGATGAGAACAGGCGCAATGATGCGCAGCCAGCGGGTGCCAGGTATTTTCTCATTCATAATTCACACTCTCTGTAGAGGGAAAGTCACGTCATTGAATGGCGAGAAAACGTCATCCTTAATCAATGGCATTCGGTAATGGTGCGTGGTCAAAAAAGGCAGCGACATTATTAAAGACCACCTCACTCATCCTCTGGCGAGTTTCATGGGTGGCGCTCGCCACATGCGGCTGCAGAACCACGTTATCCATTGCTATCAGCGCCGCTGGCACGTTCGGCTCATCTTCATAAACATCCAGCGCGGCTCCGGCAATCACCCCGTTTTGTAACGCGTGAATTAAGGCTTTTTCATCTACCAACGTGCCGCGCGCAATGTTGATAAGCCACGCATGTTTGGGCATCACGTTAAACACGCTGGCGTCAATCAGCCCACGGTTGGCAGCGCCGCCAGAAGCGGCAATCACCAGGAAATCGCTTTCATGTGCGAGGGTGTGCAGGTCAGCGCACCACTGGTAATCGACATGGCTGAGCTTTTTACGGTCGGTATAAAGAATCTCCATATCAAAACCGCTGGCACGACGGGCAATGGCTTGGCCGATATTGCCCATGCCGAAAATGCCGATACGCTTGCCGCTGACCTGGGTCGCCAGCACTGGAGCCTGTTTGAGCCATTTGCCTTCACGGACGAATTTATCGCCTTGGCAGAGTTGGCGTGCGCCGGATAACAGCAGCCCCATAGCCAGATCGGCAACATCGTTGGTCAGCACGCCGGAGGTGATGGTTACCGCGATTTGATGAGCGCGGGTGTAGTCGAGATCCACCGCGTCGGTTCCCACGCCGAAGACCGCCACCAAGCCCACGTTTGGCAGGGCTTCCAGTACCGTACGGGAGACGCCAATATCGCCACGGGTTACCACAGCCTTAACCTCGGCGCCCACTTCGCGTAAGAACGCCTGCGGATCGGCCTGTTCATAAAGGCGATAGACTTGGAATGCGCTGCACAATTTATCCAGCAAGCCGTCGACGACCGGAGCAATCAACAACACAGTATTCGGGTTTGCAGTATTCATCGTTTTACCTGTTTGAGAGTTCGAAAATTCGTTATGCCTATCAAACGGGTTTTCACGCGGGCATTTTGCGATCCGCATCACGCTAGATCGTGTTAGAAATCAGTGTTACGGATGACGTGATCGTGGAAGCAAAAGCCCGAAGAAATGCGGGCTGGATGGCAACAATTGAATAACATTACAGCGGTAGGCCGGATAAGGCGTTTACGCCGCCATCCGGCACATTGCCGGGGCGCCTTGCTTGCCCGGCCTACAGCATGAGTGTACGAGGCTAGATGGTTTCACCCATCGACAGACGATAGTGCAGGTCAACTTTCTCGATGGTCGGTAAACCTTTTATTTTCTTAATTAAAATCTCAGTGGCGACTTTGCCCATCTCAAAACGCGGGGTCAATACGCTGGCCAGTCGTGGGCTAACAATCTGGCCAATCTCCAGCCCGTGGAAACCGGCAATGGCCATCTCTTGCGGCACCGTGATACCGGCGGCGAGGCACTCCTGTAACACGCCAACGGCAAGATCGTCGTTGGTGCATAAAATCGCGTCCATCTCTTTATACATCTGCCGTGCCAGCGTCATCATGCCGGTGCCAATCGACACTGAAGAGACCTTATTCGGCGCAATGCGTCCGACCGCTAAACCGGTCGCTTCCATCGCATCACAGTAGCCCGCATAGCGCTGTTCATCGCGGATATCGGACATCGAGCCAAAATAGATAATCTGTTTTTTGCCGCTGGCTAGCAGCATATTCGTCATATCAAATCCAGCGCGGTAATTGTCAAAGCCCACATTAATACGGCCGGCGTTATCAGATAGGCCCATCACTTCAGCAATCGGGATTTTCGCCGCCTTGAGGTATTTCTCAGCGCGCAGAGTATGCACGGACTCGGTTAATAGCAGCGCTTTAACGTTCAGGGCCAGCACAGTGGCAATTTGCTCCTCTTCGCGCAGGCTGTCGTAATCGTAATTCACCACCAGCGTTTGATAGCCATGAGCGGTAGTGACCGATTCAACGCCAGCTAAAACATCGGCAAATATTTGGTTATTAAAGGAGGGGATCAGTACGCCAATACGCGGCGCAATATTACTGCTGATGGCGGGGTTATCGGCATCAGGTTGATAGCCCACTTCGGCAATCACGCAGGCGATCCGCTGCGCCGTTTCCGGCTTGACCTTTTCCGGCGTTCGCAGATAACGACTGACGGTCATTTTGGTTACGCCCGCGAGCGTCGCAATATCATCTAGCGTTATCCGTTGTGCTTTCATTCACCCTGTCCGTCATTGCCAAGTTCTGTCCCGCTATTATGCCCGCAAGCGCCACAAAAGAGAATGCGCTAACACCGGCCCAAAGCCCCGTACAATGCGGTTTCCCCCGCGATTTCCGCCTTTGGATCACAGATGCTGTAACCCCTTTTTGTAACATAGTTGGCAGTGATCTACTTCACAGTTTCACCTCGGCAAAAACCGTGAGATAGACAGCATCTTCCCAGGGCGCATTCAGCCCGTGATACAGGAAACTGCGATGAACAACTTATTTAGTCTTCAGGGCAAACGTATTTTAATCACCGGCTCCGGTCAGGGCATCGGCTATGTCATGGCACAAGGGCTGGCGCAATACGGCGCGGAAATCATCATCAACGACATCTCCGCCGAACGTGCGGAACAGGCGGCGATGAAGCTCCGCGATGAAGGCGCGACCGCCCACACCGCGGTCTTTAACGTCACCGACCCGGATTCCGTTGAAGCCGCTATCGCCGATATCGAAGAAAACATTGGTGCTATCGATGTGCTGTTCAATAACGCCGGGATCCAACGCCGCCATCCCTTCACAGAGTTTCCGGTACAAGAGTGGAACGACGTGATTGCCGTTAACCAGACCGCCGTTTTCCTCGTCTCTCAGGCAGTCGCCAAACGCATGGTGACTCGTAACGCGGGGAAAATCGTCAATATTTGCTCAATGCAAAGCGAGCTGGGACGCGACACCATCACCCCTTACGCCGCCGCCAAAGGCGCCGTCAAAATGTTGACGCGCGGCATGTGCGTAGAGCTGGCGCGCCACAACATTCAGGTTAACGGCATTGCGCCCGGCTATTTTAAAACCGCGATGACCCAAGCGTTGGTTGACGACAAAGCCTTTACCGATTGGCTGTGCAAACGCACGCCAGCCGCCCGCTGGGGCGATCCGCAGGAGCTGGTTGGCGCGGCGGTTTTCCTGTCATCAAAAGCGTCGAACTTTGTTAACGGACATCTGCTGTTCGTTGACGGCGGCATGCTGGTTGCGGTGTAAATAAGGAGTCACTTATGGCAGGGCAATGCATTATTTTGATGGGGGTTTCCGGCACCGGAAAAACCACCGTCGGGCTGGCGCTCTCGCAGGCGCTAGGCGCGAAGTTTATCGACGGTGACGATCTGCACCCACGGCAAAACATCGTCAAAATGGCTTCCGGTCAACCGCTGGAAGATAGCGACCGTCAGCCGTGGCTTGAACGCATCGGCGACGTCATTTTCAGCCTTGGGCAGAAAAACGAATCCGGCGTATTGGTCTGTTCGGCGCTGAAAAAACGTTATCGTGACCAGCTACGTGCGGGTAATCCACATCTGCGCTTTCTGTGGCTGACGGGCGATTACGACTGCATTTTGCAGCGCATGAAGGCACGTGTGGGGCACTTTATGCCGGAAGCGCTGTTGCGCAGCCAGTTTGCCGCGCTCGAAGCGCCGGACGCTAGCGAGCCGGATATCCTGCCAGTCGACGTTTCAACCGATGTCTCCAGCATTGTCGCCCGCTCATTAACCCTTTTATCTCATCAACCCTCACAGGGAGTTCCGGCATGATTATCGATACACTGACTCGCGCCGAGAAAAACGCGTTTTATCCCGCGGTTATCCGCAAAGCGCTGCGCGCCGTTATCCAGCAGGAACCGCACACGCTGCCGCCGGGCAAATATATTGTCTCAGGGGATAACCTGTTCTTTAACGTCGTCGAAGGCGAAACGAAGCCGCTTGCCGAACAGCGCCCGGAATATCATCGGCAGTACATTGATATTCATATCGTGTTGGCGGGCGAGGAGATTATCGGGGCGGGGAATAAAGGGCTGGAAATCATTGCTGATGGTGCATTTAACGATGCCCACGATATCGGCTTTTGTACACAAATTAGCAGCGAAACGCTGATTCATCTGCACCCCGAAGAGATTGCGATTTTGTTCCCTGGGGAACTTCACCGTCCGATGGCAAGCCTAGGCGCGGGAGCGCCCTTACGTAAGATCATCGTCAAAATTGATAGCGCACTGCTTTAAGTATTATGCGCTGGCCCCGCGAGACGTCATGCGGGGCCACGAATAATGCTTAGTTGTCGAGCTCGTTCATGCTTTTAACCTGATCGCGGTTAATCTGCTCGGTTTTGCCGGTTTCGGCATTTTCATACGATACCAGACCGGTATCCTCATCCACCTGAGGCTTACCGTCGGTCACAATAGTCTTACCATCGGTGGTTTTTACCGCCTGGTTGGATGAACAGCCAGCAACGGTAAACAACGCACCTGCTGTCAGAATCGCCACGGTCAATCGCTTATATTGCATCATGTTTCCCTCCTGCCTTTCGGCTGAATTCATTATCACTCTAACCATTTTAGGTTAGCGGCTGGAAAACGTGAGCGAAACCAGAACACTCCGAAGCGGTACCTTCGCCGATTTTAGCCTCTCTGTTGCCTAAAGCTCACCGCCGCACCGATAAGATTAGCGTCGTTGCGGTACTGGCAGAGCAGCAGTTTCGGCATAAATTCCGCGAGATCTTTTTCCGCGACCAGATCCGTCAGGTGAGATGCGATCCCGGCAAAAATGGTATCGCTGGCAGAGATCCCACCACCGATCACCAGGCAATCCGGATCGTAGCAGACCTGCAAATTCAGCAGTCCGACGGCCATCCAGTGATAGAACTGCTCCACCTCCTGCTTCGCAACCTCATCGCCCTGCTCGGCCAGACGAAACACCTCAGCACCGGATACAGAATCTAGCTCAATCGATATCCGCTGCTCATAGCGTCGTGCCATCGCTACGGCGGTGCCCAATTCACTGAACGTTTGACCGCCCTCAAGCGTCATCAGGCCAAACTCACCGGCATAACCATGGCTACCGCGGCGCAGCACTTTATCTTCCAGGATGGCCCCGCCCACGCCTGAACCGACAATCACGAACAGTACGTGCCGGTAGTCCTGCCCGGCCCCCAGCGCCGCTTCAGCAATGCCCGCCGCGTTGGCGTCGTTCTCAATGCTGACCGGCAGGCCAAACCGCGCCGTCAACGCATCGACAATCGGGAAGTGGTGGATGTAGGGAATGGCGCTGAGGCCGTCAATGACGCCACGAACGGGGTCAACGCTGCCGGGGGCGCTTATCGCCACACCCTGAATATTATAGCGCTGCTGATACTGACCGCAGATATCGAGCAATTGTGCCTGCATCTTCTCCCAGCTATCAGGAGTTTTTACCGCTCCCGTATCCGCTAAAGCATTCTGATGCCAGACGCCGTACTTAATTGAACTCCCACCCCAATCAAATAATAAAATAGTCATATATATCTCACCGGTTTCATTCATGAAATAAAGATAAATAATGGAAGCCATATCTTTTATTACCATTTACACCCTTCCAGCTACGACATCAACCTAAAAAAAACGTGTCACAATAGAACCAGGAAGGTCATCACAAAAGACATATCTTTTATAAAAATTAGTCTTTTCATTCTATTCTATCGTTGTATTTTGAATTCAATTTCTCATAAATCAACCCCTCCCAAACCAAATACCCATAATCAACAATAGAGTTTAAAATGAATATTTCAATTTTTTGCAACTCAGGTATGTCTACCAGTATGATGGCCAAAAAACTCCATGAGGCATATATTAATGTCGGTTGCCAACATAATATTAAAGCCTATGATTTTTCTAGCCTACAGGATATTGCGCCTGAGTCCGACGTTATCATTCTTGGCCCACAAATAGCGTGGGCGCAGGAGGATGTAGTGCGGGACTACCCGGATAAATATGTCATAGTTTTAGGCATTCAGGAGTTTGGGGGCATGAATGGTGAAGCGCTTAAAATACGCATTGATTCATTAATCAATAACTAACCTCATCGCTAGATAAAGGTGCTCCCATGCCCAGATTATCGCTATCCACTGCCCAGACGATGTTAACAAAAGGTATCAGCAAAATTGCGGGTAATCGCCTGCTGTTATCATTACGCGATACGTTCATTATGGCTGGCGTGCCATTAATGATTGCGGGTTTCGCCATTATGATCAGCTCAGTTATTCTTGACCCGTCCGGTATTTTATTTGGCCCCTCAGGGATTGGTTTAGGGGCGTTGTTCTCCGGCGGTAATGAAAACTGGTTGCATTCCCCCTTCGCTCTGAAAATGGTCCAACTTCAGCGCTATTGTAATTATTTCATCAATGGGACAATGGCAATCAATGCGTTACTGATTATTGTTGGCTTTACGTTCTTTGGCTCCCGGCGTTTTTTCCCAAAAAATAAAGAACCCGTTGTCTGTATATTCTATTCACTGGCGGCTTTTTTTATTTGTCTCCCGTGGGAGTTCACAACCACAGATATCCATCAGCAAAGCGTCACCCTGAGCGGTATCGTAAACACCCGGTTTATTGGTCAGGAAGGTATTTTTACCGGGCTGCTAGTGTCTGGCATCACAATCTGGATGTTTAACCGACTGGTGGAGAAGAACTTTACCATTAAAATGCCCGACAGCGTGCCCCCCGCCGTAGCCCGCAGCTTTGAGTCGCTTATTCCTGGTAGCATTACGCTGCTCTTTTTTGTGGTGTTAGCCGCTGTCCTTCACGCCTACTTTAACTCTTCCGTACCTGAAGTACTGCTGATGCTGTTGCAAAAACCTACGCTGGCGGTTGCCTCAACTTCATTCTTCGCCGTTGTAGCTATAGTCACCGGGCCATTACTGCAGTGGTTTGGAATCCACGCTACCTCTGTGTGGGGGCCAATATTCGGCCTGACATGGGTGATAAACGACAATGAAAATATCATGGGCGTCGCCCATCATCTTTACTCAACCCTGTTCCTTAATTTCTCAACCGTGTCTTCAGGCGGCATGACGCTCGCTCCCATTATTGCGGTTTACCTGTTTTCAAAACGTATGGAAAACCGTAAAACCGCTAAGTTCGCCCTCGCTCCTGCCATTTTTAACATTAGCGAACCGATTAACTTCGGGCTGCCGATCATTCTTAACCCAGTGATGTTCATTCCCTATGTGCTGAGCTGGGTGATCCCTTTTTTCGGTGCCGTCATGCTTACAAAAATGGGGATATTGCCCATCATCATCCACAACGTCCCCTGGACTGTACCGCCCATTATTTCCGGGATCCTGTTCTCCGGACACATTTCGGGGGGGCTGTACCAGTTGCTGGTGATTGTCGTGATGACCGCTATCTATATGCCATTCATCAAGATAGCCAACTCAATGAATGAAAAATTAACGGCACAATAAGGGATAAAATAGTGGAAGAGCATATTATCAATAAGCCTATTAACGGCTGGGATTATCAAAACAGCGAGCGTATTTTCTATCGTGATGGTTACCATTATGATTATGTCACCGAAATTGCTGCGGTAACGGAAACGGCCAATGCAGTCGTGATGACCGTCTTATTAACCAGCGGTAAGCAAGCCTACCTACGCTTAAGCGTCGTCGACGGCGATAAACTCTATTTCGAATTCAGCCCGTTAGCTGATGGCCATGAAATGCCGGCATTTTACTTGCCTATCACCTCTGCCTCCCGCGCTCCCCTAGCGGTTGAGTATGGGGATAACTGCCTCCTGCTCAGCGCCAGCGGTCTGCAGGTGAGCTTAAGTAAAGTCCCTTTTACCCTTCAGGTGAATCAGGCAGGACACACCTTCTCGCTGTCAAACAAGAAAATCTCGCGCCAGCCCGTCACCCCGGGTCTTGGTGTACGAATTGACGACCGGGGACAATTAGCAACCTTTCTCTCCTGGGATATCCAAAATGGCCAACATTTTTATGGTCTTGGTGAAAAATTTGGCAAGGTCGAAAAATCACAAACGCAGACAACGAGCTACGTGATGGACGCCTGCGGTACCAATTCTACCGATCTCAGCTATAAAGCCCACCCGCTGCTTCTTAGCACGGAAGGTTACGGTATCATGCTCGCGACCGCGCGAAGAACACACTGGGAAATAGGTCATTTTTGCTTTGAGTCTGCCAGCGTATTAAGCGAAAGCGAACTGCTGCGTGGCTATCTGTTTTTCGGCGACTCGCTAAAAGCCCTGGTCAGTACCCAAGCGGAAATGCAGGGCAAGCCAGCCATTCCCGCGCCTTGGACGCTAGGCGTCTGGTATAGCCGCTGCGCCTACCAAAGTGCGCAAGAAGTACGGGCCATAAAGCATCAATTGGATCACCATCAGCTACCGTATGATGTTTTGCATTTAGACGTTAACTGGGGAAAACATTACTGGTACGCCGATTTCTGGGTCGACTGTTGCGATTTCGAATGGGGCTATGAGCATTTCCCGAACCCAGAAGCCTTTTTCAGCGAGCTTGCCGAGCAAGAAGTCGCCTGTTCAATATGGATCAATCCCTACCTTCCTCCGGATACCGAAATCTATCGCCACGCTCTGGAGATGGGTTATCTGGTACGTACCACCGAGGGCGGTATTGCGCATATATCCCGCCGCAATGTCAGTAATATTGGTATCCCCGATCTAACCAATCCGCAGGCCTATGCTTGGTGGAAAGCACATCTGAAAACTCTGCTTACCCGGGGAGTTAAGGCGCTCAAACCCGACTACGCGGATCGCATCCCCGAAAATGCGCGTTTTCACAATGGCTACAGCGGCAAGGATATGCACAATGCCTATATCTGGCTCTACGCTAAAGCCTGCTATGAAGCGACCGAAGAAATCCAAGGGACAAGTCTGGTCTGGAAAAGGCCAGGATTTCTCGGCTGCGGACGCTTTGCCGGCACTTGGTCAGGGGATGTGGAATCCACGTTTGAAGGACTACGTCACACTCTCCGCGGCGGGCTCAGCGTCGGTTTTAGCGGCGAATGTTACTGGAGCAGCGATATTGGTGGCTTTAAAGGCAAGAACGTCGCTCCTGAGCTTTATATTCGCTGGTCACAGGTCGGCTTATTATGTTCGCTGGCACGCTACCATGGCGTCAGCTCTCGTGAGCCGTGGCACTTCGGCCAGCAGGCGATAGACGTTGTCAGACGCTACAGCCAGCTTCGCTATCAATGGTTACCGTATCTACTGGCCCTAAGCTGTGAAGCACAAGATTACGGAGTGCCGTTAATGCGCCATCTGGCGATGGCATTCGAGCACGATCCGTTCGTTCATACCATCGATGACCAGTTCTTACTTGGCGATAGCATCATGATCGTTCCGGTGTTACAGGCAGGACAAAGACAACGCAGCATTTACTTGCCGGAAGGTCGATGGTATGCCTTGCACGATAAGGTCTGGTACCCTGGACAATGCGTCATTTCCGTCGATCTCACGCTGGACGACATCCCTATTTTTATCCGCGAGGGTGCCGTCATCCCCATACTGGCGAAACATCAGCAGCACTTGAAGACATTTAATACGGTACCAGTTGTTCTGCAGATCTATGGAAATACATCGCAAACTCACGGCGTATTAGTGGACGATCAACGCCAACGCTATAGCTGGGAGATGTGTAACGGGGCGGTGGTCAGCGATTACCCCTCCGAGCTCGGTATAGAACAGATTAACTAGTGGTACCAGGAGCGAAACAGCATGGTTTCGCTCCTTCTTTCCGACAGCGAGATCGCTCTAAGATGGCAAAGCCAGTATTCAATGCTATAGTACCCTGACTGACATCCAAAGATAAAAAAATGCAATACAACACACTGAAATATAAAATAATATCTGATGATATCCGAACAAAAATCATCACCGGCTATTATAAAATAAACCAGCAATTGCCTCTCGAAAAAGAGCTTGGCAGCCTTTATAGCGCCAGTCGTATCACGGTAAAAAAAGCGATGGACCTGCTGGTCAGTGACGGCCTGATCATTAAACGTCGGGGGGTCGGTTCTTTTGTCAAAAGCGCGGCATCGTTCACCGAAAATATTCCGCTCAAAACCCGGAGTATGGGCTTCTCGGCGGCTCATCAGAATGAAAATGTTTCAACCCATCTTCTTCAATTCAGCGTTGTGCACCCAAGTGAAAAAACCATCAAAAACCTTTATCTTGACGACTGCGATTTCGTGCATCACTTCACTCGCGTTCGTTACATTGATAAAAAACCTTATTGTATTGAATACACAGACATTCCGATTAAACTCATCCCCGGTATACGCATCGATCATTTGATCGACTCCATCTACCGATATATTGAAATCGAAACGGATGTCTCCATCCAAAGCCAGCACCAAATATTACGAGCCTGCTGCGCCAACTCGCTGGAAGCGAAGCATTTAGATATTGCCTGCGGCGATCCACTCATGGAAATTGAGCAGGTGAGCTATCTCGACAACGGGCGCCCTTTCGAATACAGCATCATCCGCTATCGCTACGATCGTTTTGAATTTCACCATATTAATATCAACAAATAGCCTTTTACCGCCTCTTATGGATGTCATCCCACGACGCATGATTTCTGTGGTACAAAGTACCCATTAATCTTTTCAGGGGCTTACCATGTCCGTTTCCATCGACATCATTTCCTGTATTACCGACCGATTTGTCGAACTGACCGCCACCGAGAAGCGCATCGCGCAATTTATTCTCGACGACGTACAGACCGCAAGCACGTTACCTATCGCTGAAATGGCCCGCCTGACGGAGACCAGCCAAGCCTCCATCACCCGTTTTGCGCGGGCTATTGGCTGCAAAGACGTGCGGGAGCTGAAGGTCAGGCTGGCACAGTCGCTGGCAGTGGGGCAGCGCTTCATCCTCGACGTGCCGGATCTCGAAGGGGTACAGGGGATCTACGAAACGATCATCAACGTTCTTGAGATCAACCGTCGGGCGCTGAATCCGGAAGCGCTGAAAAATGCCGTCGAATGGTTAAGCGGCGCGCGGCAGATCCTCGCCATCGGGATGGGCGGCGGATCGACTATCTGCGCGCAGGAAGCACAATTCCGACTGTTCCGCTTAGGATTGCCGGTGGTGAGCCAAAGCGATGGCCTTCTGGTGCGGATGATGTGTTCATCAGTGTCATCAAACGACGTGGTGCTGGCGCTGTCGCTTGGCGGCTATACGCAAGAAGTGGTGGAAAGCGCGGCGATCGCCCGCCAGTACGGGGCAAAAGTGGTTGCCATTACGCCCGCCGATACCCCGCTGGCAAATCATGCCGATGTGGTAATGCCGCTGATCGTGCGGGAAAATGATTATATCTTTAAACCCAGCACGTCGCGCTACGCGATGCTGGCGATGATCGACGTGCTGGCGACGGAGCTGGCAATGGCGAATAAGACGCAGGCCAAAAACCGCCTGCGCCGGATTAAGCTCGCACTCGATAGCCATCGTGGCGGGGTTGATCGGCAACCGCTGGGGGATTAGCGCTCTCCATTCCCCTCACCCTACCCCTCTCCCCAAAGGGGCGAGGGAACCGCTTGGCGCCGTTTACAAGTTGTTTTTTCTGCCTCACTGGGGGCTTTTCTCCCTCTCCCTTCCAGGGAGAGGGTCGGGGTGAGAGTCACCCTGTTACTTCGCGCGATCCGCGTTGTAACAGGTCAAATCCACTTCCACTTTGCAATCCACCACCAAATCCGCCACGCAGCACACACGTGCTGGTGGATGGTCGGCGAAGAATTCGCGGAACACTTTGTTGAACGACTGGAAATAGCGGGCATCGGTCAGATAGACCTTCACGTGTACCACATCAGCCAGCGTAAAACCAGCATCCAACATGATATCCACGCAGTTTTGAATCGCCAGCCGGGACTGTTCGATAATGCCGCCTTCAACCACTTCGCCGTCGGTCATCGGCGTTTGTCCGGAGACATACAGCCAGCCCCCCGCTTCCACTGCTTTGGCAAAAGGCAGAGACTGCCCACCGGTTCCGGTGCTGCCACCTACGCCATAACGTTTAATGCTCATTGTTGCTCCTTAATCATCATTGCGGCCTACCGACGTAAGAATCGCCCGGCACGCCCGATAACGTTGTTATGCTGACCATAGCTCATGACGCCGTTGACCATCACCGCTTCAATACCGGCGGCCGGCTGCTGCGGGTCGCTAAAACTGGCCACATCGCGGACAGTTTGCGGGTCAAATAGCACCAGATCGGCGTAGTAGCCGCATTTTACCAGCCCGCGCTCGGCAAGTTGGAAACGCGCCGCCGACATGCCGGTCATCTTGTGGACGGCCACCGTCAGCGGGAAGAGTTTTTCATCACGGCTATAGTGTCCCAGCACGCGTGGGAACGCCCCCCACAGCCGTGGGTGCGGCATCGGGTCATTCGGTAAACCGTCCGAACCCACCATGGTTAACGGGTAGCTCAGCACGCGCTGCACATCCTGCTCATCCATGTTGTAGTAAATCGCTCCCGCTGGCATCAGACGCTTTCCGGCCTCTTCCAGCGTCAGGGACCAGCCATCGGCAATTTGCTGTAAGGTCTGCCCGGCCATCTCTGGATGCGGCGTAGACCAGGTAATAATAATGTCGAAATCGGCGGTGATCTGCTTCATGTCCAGCGTCGATGAGCTGGCGGAATACGGGTAGCAGTCGCAGGCGACCTCCTGCTGCTGGCGCACTTTGTCGAACAGCGCCAGCGTCTCGACCGTACGCCCCCAGTTACTCGCCCCGGCGCACTTGTGGTGCGAGACCACCACCGGCACTTTGCCGTGGCGGCCAATACGAAACGCTTCGTCAAGCGCTTCAAGGATCGGCTCAAACTCCGAACGCAGGTGGGTGGTATAGATGCCGTTGCCCGCTGCCAGTTCTTCCGCCAACGCCATCACTTCTTCGGTTGTCGACTGGAAAGCGGAAGCATAGGCCAGACCGGTACTCAGCCCCAAAGCCCCCTGCTGTAATGCCAAACGCAGCTGCTCGCGCATCGCCTGAATTTCATCTTCGCTGGCGTGGCGAAATAGCGAATCCATATGGTTGTTACGCAGTGCGGTATGGCCAATCAGCGTACCGACGTTGACCGCAGGACGCGCCTGCGTGACCGCCTCAGCGTAGGCATCCACCGTAGGGTAGATAAAATGTGACACCTCGCCCAGCAGATTCATTGGGTCAGGAACCTCACCGCGCATGGTCGCCGTGGCGGCGCTGATCCCGCAGTTGCCGACGATTACCGTGGTGACCCCCTGGCTAATTTTCGGCAGGTATTCGGGCATACGAATTACATTGATGTCATCGTGGGTATGAACGTCGATAAAACCCGGCGCCAGTACGCGCCCGGTGCCGTCAATCTCCTGCTCGGCCTGGCCTTGGATAGCCGGAGCGATATCAACAATACGATCGCCTTTTACCGCCACATCCCCGCGATACTGCGGGCCGCCGCTGCCGTCGATAACCGTGACATTCCTGAATAAATAATCGAACTTCATCGCTTCCTTACCCCCCTAATGTTCTGGCTTAAGTTAACCATTTACAAGCGCAGAAAACAGTGAAAGACTACGCAAATGGCAGATCAAATTATGATACTTTAATTCATAAAATATAAGTAAGCATCAAAAAGTACATTATTTACAGTAAGTTAATAATAAAACGAATCATGATATAAGACTAAAACCAAAAGGAATTATGTTATGAAATACCAGAGCATCTCGCTTGTTGCCCACAAATCCGCACCGCTGTTTACCCCTACCAATATCCTGAATGAAGACGTGTGCCTCCCGGCGGCGGTCATCAAAAAAAAGGCCTTAGACAACAATATTCACTGGATGCAGCGCTATGCCGATACGCGCGGCGTGTCGCTGGCACCGCACGGTAAAACCACTATGACGCCGTGGATTTTTCAGCAACAGCAGCAGGCTGGCGCCTGGGCCATTGGCGTAGGCAGCGCCTGGCAAGCAAACGTCGCCATGGCCAGCGGTATCCAGCGCGTGCTGATGGTGAACCAGTTGGTCGGTAAGGCGAATATGCAGCTTATTGCCGATCTAAAAGCCCATTATCCGCAGGTCGATTACCTCTGCTGCGTGGATAGCCTCGACAACGCCCGTACGCTTTCGGCCTTCTTTGCGGCAAAAAATCAGACACTGGATGTTCTGCTGGAACTTGGCGTGCCGGGCGGGCGCTGCGGCTGCCGCACAACGGAGCAGGCATTGGCCCTCGGCGAGCAGATTTCCCAGCTACCGGCGCTGCGCCTGCGTGGCCTGGAGCTTTATGAAGGGGTGCTGCACGGCGAAGATCCGCAGCCGAAGGTCGAAGCGCTGCTGCGCGACGCCGCCGCTCTCGCCTGCCAGCTTGAGCGCTACGTCGAGGGTGAATTCATTCTCACCGGCGCAGGCTCAGTCTGGTATGACGTGGTGTGCAACGTCTGGCTGGCCGAGAAAAAACCGGCGCACTGCCGGGTAGTTATCCGTCCTGGCTGCTATATCACGCACGATGAAGGCATTTATCTCGAGGCGCAGGATGCCATTATCGCTCGCGACCAGACGGCCTGCGATCTGGGTGGCGATCTGGTTTCGGCGCTGGAACTGGTGGCAATGGTGCAGTCGGTGCCGGAAGACGGCCGCGCAATCGTCAATTTTGGCAAGCGCGACAGCGCGTTTGACGCCGGATTGCCGCAGCCGGTAGTGCACTATCGCGCAGGAAAAATGCTGGATTTGAAGGAAAAAAGTATCGAAACCACCGGCATTATGGATCAACACGCGATGTTAAAACTGGCACCAGACGCGGAAGTGAAAGTGGGGGATATTTTGGTATTTAGCACCTCGCACCCTTGCCTGACGTTCGACAAATGGAAGGCGCTGCTGCTGGTTGATGATAACTATAACGTACTGGAAACGCTGGAAACAGGGTTCTGACTCAAGGACTTCCGGGCTTCCTGGGTCTTTTACCGACCGGGCGGCCTGGTAGGCCGGATAAGGCGAAGCCGCCATCCGGCCTACGAATGCTATTTTCGCTCGATGCCATCACAGAGCAAATCAATCACCAGCAGCGCACCGTAGCGCGGATCGTTAAGCGGCAGCGAGATATTTTGCTGATGGCTAAGCGCGTCTTCTTCGGCCCCGCCAATCACCACTATTTCCGCGCCCGCCCAACGCGCTTGATGGACGGCAGCAATCAGCGCGCTGCCCGGTTGAGTTGCGGCAAACACCACCAGCACCTGCCCCTTGCCAAGCATTGAAGCGGTGATCCCCATCAGCGCCGAATCCAGGCAAACGTTCGCCGGATAGCCCAACGTGAGCAGCCGGTACTGTAATAGATTGGCAAAAGGCGCGTCAGCGGTACTGGCGCTGAAAATATGCAGCCCTTTCGCCTGTTTTATCTGACTCGTGGCCCGCTCGACCGCCGCTGGCGAGAGCTCACAAAGCTGGGTATTGAGCGATTGCTGAATGTGATTGAGCGTTTCACGCCACGGCCCCGGCATATCCCCACCGGCTACCGGCGTACTTGCCTGCGCCAGCTTCATACGCAGATCGCGAATATCGTCACAGCCCGCCGCCCGGGCAAAACGAGTGATCGTTGCCGGACTGACGCCCGCCGCGGTCGCCAACTGATCGATAGTGGCGGAGGCCGCAAACGACACATCGTCCAAGATCATCTGCGCAACGCGCGACTCCTGCTGGCTGAAATCATGCAGCCGCTGACGAATTTGCCCCAGAATATCATCGCTGCTTTCCCGTCCGATCGAGTGGGAGAAACGCGCGAGAATTTCGCTGCCCACACCGGCATTTTTCGCCAGCTTTTGTAGCGTGCTGGGATCAACCCACGCGGCATCGCCCAGCATGGGTGCAGCCGGAAGCGCATGGCGGTTCTCCTGCTGCTGCCGACGCACCTGGCCGATAAAATCGTTG
The DNA here is from genome assembly GCF_040932435.1 of Kluyvera sp. STS39-E. NCBI lineage: Bacteria > Pseudomonadati > Pseudomonadota > Gammaproteobacteria > Enterobacterales > Enterobacteriaceae > Kluyvera > Kluyvera sp. STS39-E. The sequence continues at coordinate 206,733 of NZ_JBFQGA010000007.1, forward strand.
ATATCGCTGCAGCCAATGCTGCGCGAAAAATGCTGTAACGTCGCCGGGCTTACACCCGCCTTTGCCGCCAGTTCCTCAATGGTCGCTTCGGGGATCTGGGCAAAATTATCGAGGAAAAAACGCGCCAGCCGCGATTCCTGCGCCGGCAGCCCAGAGACCCCATTCACCAGTTGATAAACAATATCCATAACCAGAGTGTCCTCATCTCGGCAGATTCTGCTCGTTAAAAACATCATAATTTATTGAAATTATTTTTCAATTTATTCAATCAATGAAGATACATATCTACGCAAGCAGAGCGTGATTTGTTCATTTATTTCGTCAAGATCACATTTCAAACCCTTCGTCATAGGCTTACGTAATATTTTAATCCCGATCACACTCATGAAAATAATTTTCATACATGCTAAGCAAAACCGCTAATGTATGAAATATGTTTTCAAACGAGGGAAAAGTTGTAATGAAAAAAATCATGTTGTGCTGCGCCGCCGGAATGTCCACCAGCATGCTGGTGCAGAAGATGCGCGCCGAAGCGGAGAAACGTTCACTGGCGGTGGAGATCAACGCCTATCCGGTAGCCGAAATTGAAAGCCAGATTGCCCAAGCTGACGTGGTACTGCTTGGCCCACAGGTGCAGTTTGAGTTAGCGCGACTGCGTGAGATTTCCGCCCCGCTCGGCAAACCGGTGGCGGTTATCGACATGATGGATTACGGCACCATGCGCGGCGATCGCGTGCTCGACAAAGCAATCCAACTGATGGCCTGAGGCCACGGAGAGAATGATGAAAATTACCGTTATTGGTGGGGGGAGCAGCTATACCCCGGAATTGATTGAAGGATTAATTACGCGCCATGCCTCCTTACCAATGGCGGAGCTGGCGCTAGTTGACGTTGAGGCCGGGCGCCAGAAGGTTGAGATTATTGCCGCACTTGCCCGCCGGATGCTTGACCGCAGCGGTCTGGAAACGGTGAAAGTGTCGGTTCATTTCGATGCAGATAGCGCGATTATTGGCTCGCAGTTCGTGCTCACCCAATTACGCGTGGGGCAACTCCCTGCCCGCGCGGCCGATGAACGTCTTGGCCTAAGCCATCAGCTGTTAGGGCAAGAAACCACCGGCGTCGGCGGCTTTGCCAAAGCGCTGCGCACCATTCCCGTCATGCTAGATATCGCCGATCGCGTCGAACGCCTGGCGCCAGAGGCGTGGATAATCAACTTCACCAACCCGGCAGGCATTGTGACCGAAGCCGTGTCGCGCTACAGCAAGGCCAAAATCATCGGCCTGTGTAATGTGCCAGTCACCATGCATCACATGATTGCCGACATGCTGAAGCTGCCTTATGACCAAGTTTCGCTGCGCTTTGCCGGTCTGAATCATATGGTGTGGGTACACAAGGTGCTGGCGGGCGGCCGCGACGCCACCGACGAAGTGATTGAAATGCTGTGCGACGGCGAACAGCTGTCGATGAATAACATCAAAGCGATTCCGTGGCCGCCAGCACTGCTGCGTGCGCTGCGCGCCATACCTTGTCCTTACCACCGCTACTTCTGGCAAACCCGCACCATGCTGGAAGACGAACTGGCGGACGCGGATACCAAAGGTACGCGTGCCGAGCAGGTAATGAAGGTGGAAGAGTCCCTGTTTAAACTCTACGCCGACCCGCATTTGGATAAGAAACCCGAAGAGCTAAGCCAGCGCGGCGGCTCTTTCTATTCCGAAGTCGCGGTGCAGTTAATCAATGCGCTGCATAACAACCTCGGCATTGAGATGGTGGTCAACACCGCCAACAACGGTGCCATTCAAGGGCTACCGGACGATGCGGTGATTGAAACCAACTGCCTGATTGACGCCCTTGGCGCGCATCCGCTGGCCTTTGGCAAACTGCCGCCGCTGATGAACGGCCTGACTCAACAGGTGAAGGATTTTGAGCGTCTGACCATTGAAGCCGCGGTACACGGTGACAAAGAAAAAGCGCTACTGGCGCTGGTTGCCAACCCGCTGGTCGCTGATGTGAATCTGGCCTCGACGCTGGTCGATGAAGTGTTAGCCATCAATAAAGCGTGGCTGCCGCAGTTCAGCAAATAATAAATAAAACAATATACCCGGTCGGCAACGTCTGCTCCGGGCAGGGGGTGTCTGTGAATAAATCGATCATTGATAAATACGTATTGCCGACCGCGCTGAAGATCGCCGGACAAAAACACGTTCTTTCGGTGCGTGACGGGATCATCCTGAACATGCCGTTTATGCTGATAGGCTCATTTTTCCTGATTTTCGCCTATCTACCGGTGCCGGGCTACGGCACGCTGATGACCGAGCTTTTTGGCGCAACGTGGCAGGAAAAAGTGCTCTATCCGGTTAAAGCGACCTACGACATTATGGCGCTTATCTCCAGCTTCGGTATCGCCTACCGACTGGCGGAGAAATACCGCACTCTCGATCCGCTGACCGCCGGGGCCGTTTCTCTGGTGGCCTTCGTGATGACCATTCCGCAACACATCATGTTTACGCCGGCGGGCAGCGACGTGGCGCAGTTGGTGAAAGGGGTGATGCCGATGGGACAGATTGGCAGCCAAGGGCTGTTCGTCGCCATCATGATTGCCTTGCTCTCAACCGAAATCTACCGCTTCGTTAACGACCGCAACCTGGTGATTCGTATGCCGGAAGGCGTTCCACCGGCGGTCGCAAAGTCATTCCTTGCGCTAATCCCCGGCTTCTGCGTACTGGCAGTCGTGCTGGGGCTGCGCCTGCTGGTTGAAGCCACACCGTTTGGCGACATCAACACCATGATAACCGAGCTGGTCGGCATTCCGATGAGCCATGTCGGTGGCTCACTGCCGGGGATGATTATCTCGGTACTGCTGATTGGCATCCTGTGGATGCTTGGCCTGCATGGCGACACCATCGTGCTGGTGTTTATTCGTCCGGTCTGGCTGAGCAATATGTCCGAAAACTTGGAGGCCTTTCAGAACGGCCTGCCTATTCCCCACATTATCACCCAGCAGTTCTACGACCTGTGGATTGCCCCGGGCGGTACCGGTGCGCTGTTAGGGCTGGTTATCTTTATGATCCTGCGCAGCCGCAGCGTGCAGATGAAACAGCTTGGTAAAATCGCCGCGCCGGGAAGCCTGTTTAACATCAGCGAGCCGATGGTATTTGGTATTCCGATTGTGATGAACCCGTACCTGGTGGTGCCATTTATCCTGACGCCAGTGGTGCTGGTGATCGTTTCCTACGTGGCGATGACCACCGGTCTGGTGGCAAAACCCGCCGGGATTGCGCTGCCGTTTACCACGCCGATTGTCGTCAGCGGCTATCTGGCAACCGGCGGGCATATCTCCGGTTCGGTGCTGCAGATCGTCAACCTTGGGATTTCACTAGTGATGTATTACCCGTTCTTCCGCATCTGGGATAACCTGAAATACCGCGAAGAGCAGGCCAGCAAGTCGCAGCAGACCGCGGCAATTACGCCGGTGACAGAACAGTAAGCTAGAGCGAGGGTAGGAATTCGTGGCCTCCCCTCACCCTAACCCTCTCCCCACGGGGAGAGGGGACAGCTTCAGAGCCGCTATCAGTCATGGCTCGGTTTGCTCCCTCTCTCTTTCTAAGGGAGAGGGACGGGGTGAGGGTTAGGGTATGATGGTCAAATAGACAAAACAAAAACGCCGGGCATTTGCCCGGCGTTTTATTTTATTGCTCGCACTTATTTTTTAATCTGCGCGTGCATTTCCTGTACGGAGGTCACTTTCTCGATAGCGTCCGCATTCAGCGCCATCGCGGTGGCGAAACCGCCGTTCAGGGTGGTGTCATAATGCACTTTGTACTGCAGCGCGCTGCGACGAATCAGCTTGGAGTCTTCAATCGCCTGACGCCCTTCGGTGGTGTTGATGATGTAGGTGTATTCGCCATTCTTGATACGGTCTTGAATGTGCGGACGGCCTTCATGCACCTTGTTCACCAGACGTGGATTGATGCCTGCTTCACCCAGCACAACCGCAGTACCGTGGGTAGCATCAAGTTCGAAGCCTTGTTTCAGCAGTTTTGCCGCCAGGTCAACAACGCGCTCTTTGTCACCTTCGCGAACGGAGAGCAGCGCACGGCCCTGTTTCTTCATGGTTGAGTTGCTGCCCAACTGTGCCTTGGCAAACGCTTCTGCGAAGGTGCGACCTACGCCCATCACTTCCCCGGTAGAGCGCATTTCTGGCCCTAACAGCGGGTCAACGCCCGGGAATTTGTTGAACGGCAGCACCACTTCTTTCACCGAGTAGTACGGTGGGATAATTTCTTCAGTCACGCCCTGTTGCGCCAGCGTCTGACCGGCCATCACGCGCGCCGCCACTTTCGCTAGCGGTACGCCGGTGGCCTTGGAGACGAACGGTACGGTACGTGCCGCACGCGGGTTGACTTCAATCAGGTAGACTTCGTTGTCTTTCACCGCAAACTGTACGTTCATCAGACCACGTACCTGCAGCTCGAAGGCCAGTTTCTGCACCTGTTGGCGCATCACGTCCTGAATTTCCTTGCTCAGCGTGTAGGCTGGCAGAGAACAAGCGGAGTCACCAGAGTGAACGCCAGCCTGTTCGATGTGCTCCATGATGCCGCCAATCAGCACCATTTCGCCGTCGCAGATAGCGTCAACGTCAACTTCGATGGCATCGTCAAGGAAGCGGTCCAGTAACACCGGCGCATCGTTAGAGACGCTCACCGCCGTCTGGAAGTAACGACGCAGATCCTGCTCGTCGTAGACGATTTCCATCGCGCGGCCGCCGAGTACGTAGGATGGACGTACTACCAGCGGGTAGCCAATCTCTTTCGCCTTCTCAACCGCCATTTCAATGGCGGTAACGGTGGCGTTAGCCGGTTGTTTCAGCTTCAGACGGTCAACCGCATGCTGGAAACGCTCGCGATCTTCTGCGCGGTCAATCGCATCCGGGCTGGTGCCGATAACCGGCACGCCTGCCGCTTCCAGCGCACGCGCCAGCTTCAGTGGAGTCTGGCCACCGTACTGCACGATAACGCCTTTTGGCTTCTCGATACGCACGATTTCCAGCACGTCTTCCAAGGTTACCGGCTCGAAGTACAGACGGTCGGAAGTGTCATAATCGGTAGAGACGGTTTCCGGGTTACAGTTGACCATGATGGTCTCGTAACCGTCTTCACGCAGCGCCAGTGAAGCGTGGACGCAGCAGTAGTCAAATTCGATGCCCTGACCGATACGGTTCGGGCCGCCGCCGAGGACCATGATTTTATCGCGGTCAACGGACGGGTTGGACTCACACTCATCTTCATAAGTGGAGTACATGTAGGCGGTGTCGGTAGCAAATTCTGCCGCGCAGGTATCAACACGTTTGTAGACCGGGTGCAGGTCGTACTGGTCACGCAGTTTGCGGATTTCCGTTTCACGTACGCCCGCCAGTTTCGCCAAACGCGCATCAGCAAAACCTTTACGCTTCAGGTGGCGCAGGAAGTCTGCATCGAGGCCATTAATACCGATTTCTGCAACTTTCTCTTCCAGACGCACCAGCTCTTCAATCTGCACCAGGAACCAGCGGTCGATGTTGGTCAGGTTGAAGACGCCATCGACGGACAGACCGGCACGGAAAGCATCAGCGATGTACCAGATACGCTCAGCGCCCGCGTCTTTCAGCTCGCGACGAATTTTGGTCAGCGCTTCTGGGTCATCAAGGCTCACTTTCGGGTCGAAGCCGGTCGCGCCGACTTCCAGGCCGCGCAGCGCTTTCTGCAAGGATTCCTGCTGGGTGCGGCCAATCGCCATCACTTCACCCACCGATTTCATCTGGGTGGTCAGACGGTCGTTAGCACCGGCAAATTTCTCGAAGTTAAAGCGTGGGATCTTGGTCACGACGTAGTCGATGGACGGCTCGAAGGACGCCGGTGTGCGGCCACCGGTGATGTCGTTCATCAGTTCGTCTAAGGTGTAACCTACCGCCAGTTTCGCCGCCACTTTAGCAATCGGGAAGCCGGTTGCTTTCGAGGCCAGCGCCGAGGAGCGGGAGACACGCGGGTTCATTTCGATAACGATCAGGCGACCGTCTTTTGGGTTCACCGAGAACTGGACGTTAGAACCGCCGGTTTCAACGCCGATTTCACGCAGTACCGCCATCGAGGCGTTACGCATGATTTGGTATTCTTTGTCGGTCAGCGTTTGCGCCGGTGCGACGGTGATGGAGTCACCGGTGTGAATCCCCATGGCATCGAAGTTTTCGATGGAGCAGACGATGATGCAGTTGTCGTTTTTATCACGCACCACTTCCATCTCGTACTCTTTCCAGCCAATCAGCGACTCATCAATCAGCAGCTCTTTGGTTGGGGAAAGATCCAGCCCGCGTTCGCAAATCTCTTCGAATTCTTCGCGGTTGTAGGCGATGCCGCCGCCGGTGCCGCCCATGGTGAAGCTAGGACGGATAATGCACGGATAGCCGACGTCAGCGGCAACCGCCAGCGCTTCTTCCATGGTGTGTGCGATGCCGGAGCGCGCGGTGTCGAGGCCGATTTTCTTCATCGCCACGTCGAAACGGCGGCGGTCTTCGGCTTTATCAATCGCATCGGCGGTGGCACCAATCATGGTGACGCCGAACTCTTCCAGCACACCCTGACGTTCCAGTTCCAGCGCGCAGTTCAGCGCAGTCTGGCCGCCCATGGTTGGCAGAACCGCATCCGGACGTTCTTTTTCGATAATTTTGCGTACCACTTCCCAGTGAATCGGCTCGATGTAGGTGGCATCAGCCATTTCCGGGTCGGTCATGATGGTCGCCGGGTTGGAGTTCACCAGGATGACGCGGTAACCCTCTTCCCGCAGCGCTTTACACGCTTGGGCACCGGAGTAGTCAAACTCACACGCCTGACCGATAACAATCGGGCCCGCGCCCAGAATCAGGATACTTTTTATGTCTGTACGTTTTGGCATGGCTCTTTAACTCCTGATTATTTCGCGGACTGACGGTATTGCTCAATTAACTCAATAAAGTGGTCGAACAGCGGTGCGGCATCGTGCGGCCCCGGGCTCGCTTCAGGGTGGCCCTGGAAGCTGAACGCCGGTTTATCGGTGCGATGGATGCCCTGCAGGGTGCCATCAAACAGCGATTTATGGGTCACACGCAAGTTCGCCGGCATGGAGGCTTCATCCACCGCAAAACCGTGGTTCTGCGCAGTAATCATCACCACATTGTTATCAATATCTTTAACCGGGTGGTTACCGCCGTGGTGACCGAACTTCATCTTGATGGTTTTCGCACCGCTCGCCAGCGCTAACAGCTGATGGCCAAGGCAGATGCCGAAGACCGGGACCTCGGTCTGAAGGAATTTTTCAATCGCTTCGATGGCGTAGTCGCACGGTGCCGGGTCGCCAGGGCCGTTTGACAGGAAGATACCGTCCGGATTCATCTTCAGGACGTCTTCTGCGGAGGTTTTCGCCGGAACCACAGTCAGGCGGCAGCCGCGATCAACCAGCATGCGCAGAATGTTGCGTTTCGCGCCAAAATCGTAGGCAACGACGTGGAATGGCAGCTCTTCTTCGGACTTCGCTTCTGGTAGTTCGCCTGTCAGCGTCCAGCTACCCTGCGTCCAGCCGTAGCTTTCAGCGGTGGTCACTTCTTTTGCCAAGTCCATTCCGTTTAAGCCCGGGAACGCTTTGGCTTTTTCCAAGGCCAGTGCCGCATCCAGGTTATCGCCTGCGATGATGCAGCCGTTCTGTGCGCCTTTCTCACGCAGCAGACGGGTCAGCTTACGGGTATCGATATCGGCAATTGCCACGATGTTATGGCGCTTGAGGTAGGAAGAGAGGTCTTCAGTATTGCGGTAGTTGCTGGCAATCAGCGGCAGGTCACGAATAACCAGACCCTGAGCGTGAACCTGAGAGGACTCTTCATCAGCGGCGTTGGTGCCGACATTACCGATATGGGGATAAGTAAGAGTGACGATTTGGCGAGAATAGGAAGGATCAGTGAGGATTTCTTGATAACCGGTCATTGAAGTATTGAAAACGACTTCCCCAACCGCCGAACCTGTTGCCCCTATGGCCCGACCGTAAAACTGGGTTCCGTCTTCCAGAACCAATAGCGCTGACTTAATCAAAACACCCTCCAGAGAATATTTACTCGCTTTATTTGCATATTAATTCATATCAATGGCACAAATCAATGCAAATTTGCTTACCACGTATTTCTGGCAAACGGCGGCATTCTAGTGACAGCCTCAGCAAAAGTCTACCATTAAGGGCTTTTTTTATTATTATTTTGTGGCACTGGCGAAATTGTACGCCAGTAATCGCCAAAAAGATCAACTAACTCATTGTAGAAAACGCTTGCGGGGCAGGATGTTTGTAAAAACGCTGGGGATGGTGCAACAAAGTAGACCAGATGGTCAAAATTTACATTTAACCAACACATTTTGAGCACAAAACATATAAAAATGATGACTTGAAAGAAATAGATATGATTTTAATTTATAAAATAAAGGGCAATAAAATATTGCCCTGTGTAATCAAGTAATTATGACTACAATAACCACATCACGATGGGTAATAAATTGTCATAGATCGTTCAAACTCAGTACATCACGCATATCAAAAAGACCATTTGACTTAAACTTAAGCCACAAAGCCGATCTCACTGCGCCATTAGCAAAGGTCATGCGGCTGGAAGCCTTATGTGTAATCTCCACGCGTTCACCGATATCAGCAAACATCGCGGTATGTTCACCCACAATGTCGCCTGCACGTACGGTGGCAAAACCGATAGTGCCCGGCACGCGTTCTCCGGTATAACCTTCACGCGAATAGACCGCGCAATCTTTCAGATCTTTATCCAGCGCCCCGGCAATAGCCTCACCCATCGCCAACGCAGTGCCTGACGGCGCATCCACTTTATGACGGTGGTGCGCTTCAATGATTTCGATGTCGGTGTAGTCGCCCATCACCTTCGCCGCTTTCTCCAGCAGCTTGAGCATCACGTTGACGCCAACGCTGAAGTTGGCCGCGAACACAATGGCAATCTCCTGCGAGGCATCGCGAATGGCCTGCTTGCCCGCGTCATCAAAGCCAGTGGTGCCAATAACCATGCTTTTACCGTGCTGACGGCAAAATGCTAAGTGCGTTAACGTGCCTTCCGGACGCGTAAAATCGATAAACACATCGAAATCATCTTTTACCGCTTCAAGGCTGCTCTGAACGGTGACGCCGGATTTCCCTGCTCCTGCCAGTTCGCCAGCATCGCTGCCCAGCAGACTGGAATTTTCGCGCTCTAGCGCGGCACCGAGCTGAACCCCTTCCATCGCCATCGTGGCCTGAATTAACTGCCGTCCCATGCGGCCGCCGGCGCCCGCAATGGCAACGCGGATTTGTGCATCATGCATAGCTATTCTCTTTTGTTAAAATTGCGTAAATCGTTTTCAGAGTAACCAGCCGGCGACAGGGTCGCCAGCCGAAAACGCCCATAATTAGAATTTAATGATAAACAGAGAGGAATATCAGTAAAAGACATGATTCATCCCGCAGGATGAATCAATAGCACAGGAAGAAAATGAAGTGAAACTTACTCAGAATAGAAAGGACCGACCGGGAAATGACTTAAAAACCAGGTCACCGCCAGTAAATCTGCGCTACCACCGGGGCTGAGGTTACGGAGAATTAGCTCGTCGTCAAACTGCTGCATCGCTTCAATCCCTCCTTCGACCAGCACCCCGCCCTGCCATAATAATTTTTGCGCCTGCTGCTGAACGTAATTGAGCCCTTCCAGCCCGCCGCGGGAAACTAGGTTGGTATCATCATTCCAGGCCATTAGATGCAATAACGTTTGCAGTAGTGCCAGATTGGTATCGTCATGCTCTTGAAGTACGCGGTGATATACGGGCAGCGCCTGTGTTCTGACGGTACGAAAACCGCTTTCCGCCTCACCGCGCGCGCCAGCCAGCCCATAGCGTAGAAAATGCATTTCACCCTTGCTGAGCTTGCCGCCTTTATCCAACGACAGTTCACGCGCCACCATATCCCGGCACAGGCTTGCCACGGTGTCGCAAATAGGGTTTTGCGACAGCGACTTCCCCTGCGCCATGAGGCGACCTATCGCGGTACTGAGCAACCCAAAAGCAAAAATCGCGCCGCGATGCGTGTTCACACCATCGGTCGCCTGTAGCATGTCGTTTTCACAGGCCAGTCCCAGTGGGCGGAGCATCACCAGCACCATCTGCGGATCCAAATCGGCGGTGCTGTTTCCCATGATGAAAAATTTTTCCATCCACGGTGCAATCGCCGCCGTACTCCGCTCAAAGGCGGCCAGATCCATATCACGATGAGCACCTGAATTGCGAATGTCCACCAGCCCTGGTTTAGGTGTCAACCGCACCTCGGTCAGTAACGCACGCGCCACCAGTGCGATAACATCTTCGGCTTTCAGCGTTACGCTAACTGGCGTATGCCTTTCCATCACTACGTTCACGCTCATAGCTATCAATCCTTCGTGCAATTTCATCCAACAAGAGGTCGAGAGAGTGTGCTCGACCTCGCGCACAGACATGAGCATCCTGCAGACAAATCAGGCATTGCCTAGCAGTTAGCCCCAGTTCACGACGTGAAAGCGACCGGGCGTCGCTATCAATCACGTCTATATCCCAGAGTCTTCCCAGCGGATGCTGCTGTTCCAGCATCGCCAAATGTCGCTTCAGCGCTTTAGCCGGTGCGCAGACCGCCGCCATCCATTCCGGGCCGGTCGGCGCATCCGTACGCGCCTCCCAGACGCTGACCCATTCCATCTGCTGGCAGACCGCCGCGATTTCTTGCAACGCATATTCTGCAACGCGCTGCCATACGGGGGAGTTTTTGACGGCTCCCGGCACCACCAGTGAAAATGAGATCAGCGGCAGTCGGTAACAGTCCAGTGCCTGGCGCTGACGCGCCGCGCGGCTATCACGCGCGTGGAGCATCGCTTCCAGCGTTACCGGCAGCCCATTGGCGAGGAGGTCTGCGCCATTCATCAGCGTTTGACCTGACGGACCACGTCGATAACCGAACCATCGCGATAGCGAACCACCGCCACCACCCGATCGGTAAAGGCGATAGGCTCCGGTTTACCCGTCAGTTGCTCCGCGCGCTGCTGGAGCTGCTCAATGGTCATCAACGCGACGCCAGCCTGTTTCAGGTTATCAATCAGATCCTGACGCGCTGGGTTCACGGCGATGCCGTGGTCGGTCACCAGCACATCGACGCTGGCGCCGGGAGTGATGTTGGTGAGCACCTTATCCACCACGCAAGGAATGCGCCCACGCACCAGCGGCGCGGTAATAATGGTGAGATCGGCCCCAGCCGCCGTGTCACTATGCCCGCCGGACGCGCCGCGCAGCACGCCGTTCGATCCGGTCATCACGTTCACGTTGTAGTTCACATCAATTTCCAACGCGCTGAGCATCACCACGTTCAGGCGCTCGCATGCCGCGCCTTTAGAGCCTGGGTTGGCGTATTGATTGGTGGAAATCTCGATGTGGTGAGGGTTTTGCGCCAGAGAACGTGCGGCGTCACCGTCAAAGGATTGGGTATCAAGCAGCGCTTTAATAAGCCCCTTCTCATGCAGATCCACCATCGTGCCGGTGATCCCACCGAGCCCAAAGCTGGCGGTAATGTTATGACGACGCATTTTGTCTTCGAGGAAACGCGTGACCGCCAGCGATGCGCCGCCAGTGCCGGTTTGTAACGAGAAGCCGTCATTGAAGTAGCCTGAGTGTTCAATCACCTCCGCCGCCTGACGTGCGATCAGCAGCTCGCGCGGGTTGCTGGACATACGAATCGCCCCCGCCGTGATCTTCGCCGGATCGCCCACCTCATCGACTTGGACGATATAGTCCACCTGATCTTGGGCAATGCTCGCCGGATAGTTCGGGTATGCCACCCACTCTTCTGTGAGCAGCACCACGCATTTAGCGTATTTCGCATCAACCTGGGCGTAGCCCAGCGAGCCACAGCGCGATTTTCCGCTAAAACCGTTGGCATTGCCGAACTCATCGCAGCACGGTACGCCGAGGAAGGCGACATCAATATTCAGCTCACCACTCTGGATAAGCTTCACCCTCCCGCCGTGGGAGTGGATCTGCACCGGATTCTCCATCAAACCGTCGGAGATCTCCTCGCCTAACTGGCCGCGCAGCCCGGAAGTGTAGATCTGGCGGATCACGCCATTTTTTATATGCTCGATAAGCGGCCAGTGCGCGTCAATCAGTGAACTGGAAGCCAGGGTTAAATCGCGAAAGCCCATGTCCGCAAGCTTTGCCATCACCATATTGACGACCTTATCGCCACCGCGGAATGCGTGGTGGAAGGATACGGTCATGCCATTTTTAAGCCCAGAGCGATGAATAGCCTCTTCTAACGAGTCGCATACCTTGCGCTGGCGTTTTTCGGTTTCGCAGGCCAGCCATGGGCTATTGTGAGTCACGCCCTGATAAGGCGCTAATCCTTCCGGCACGACGTATTGCTGTTCCAGCATGTTGATTGTCTCTTTCATGGTTCCCTCCTTAATCACGAATGCCGGAAGCCGACAGCGCTACTATTTTGCGGGCATGGGCGATAATCGGGCCGTCGATCATTTTGCCGTTCAGCGACACCACGCCAAGACCTCGGGATTCCGCCTCTTCGGCTGCGGCAATCACCTCTTGGGCGTGTTCCACCTGTTTTAGCGTTGGCGAATAGGCCTGATGCAGCAGCTCAATCTGGCGCGGATTCACTAGCGATTTACCGTTAAACCCAAGCCCTTTCGCCAGCTGTACCTCTTTGAGGAACCCTTCTTCATTGTTGATATCTGACCAGACCACATCGTAGGCCGCGATGCCGCCGACACGGGCGGCGTGCAGCACGGCGCAGCGCGCGTAAAACAACTCGCTGCCGTCGCCGCGGCAGGTGCCCATATCCATCACATAGTCGAAAGCCGCCAAAGCAATCGCCACCATACGCGAGCTTGAGGTGGCAATTTCCACCGCATTCACCACGCCTAGGGCCGATTCAATTGCCGCCATCAGTTTGGTGCTGCCCACTTCGCGCCCGCATTCGCGCTCAATGCGCTCAACGTGGGCTTCCAGTTCATGGACATCTTCTTTACGGTCAGTTTTTGGCAGGCGGACAATATCTACGCCAGCGCGGACAACGGCCTCTAAGTCAGTCAGACCGAACGGCGTATTCAGCGGGTTGATGCGCACCACTTTCTCAACGTCCCGATAAAAAGGATGCTGTAGCGCGTGATGCACCAACAGGCGGGCGGAGTCCTTTTCACGAAGCGAAACGGCATCTTCCAAGTCAAACATTACCGCGTCGGCGCCGTAGACAAATGAGGTACTCAGCATGGCGGCATTTGCGCCGGGGATAAACAGCATACTGCGACGAGGTTTCATAGCGCACTCCATTGGATTTCGGTTTGCTCTGCCGCGCGTAACGCTGCTGCCTGTACCCTTGCCCGCAAAATGCACTCCAGCGCCCCTTTGTCATCCACGCTGACCTGCGCACGTTCGACGCCCAGCTTCGCCAACGTTTCGCGAACTACGCTTTCAATCGCCGCGCCAAACTGCTGCTTTACGAGGCTCTCCAGCTCCAGCCGGATACCCGGCTCAGAGGAAGGGCCAATCCTGACCATCGCATCGCTGGATTCCAGCGTGCCGGCCAGGGCATCCTTAATGATTTCCATAGGTTATGTTCCTTATTAACGGTATTACGTCATGCGGTTTCGGTCTGTTCCGCGGCAAGGCGCTGTAAAAAATCCAGCGTCCCGGCAGGCACCAGCGTGCTCACCGCCCGCCAATCGCGTTCGGCGTAGAGCTTTCTGACCCGCGAGGCGGAAATGGGAGCACCGCCTTTTTCCATACGCGCTAGCTCCACCACGTCAATTGCCGGGCCGTGGACGTGCGGGGAGCTCAAAATGTGATGCATCCGCTGGTTATAGGCGCGCGTCAGAGAGCAGAACGGTTCATCGCCAACAAAACGGTGGGTGATGCCCAGCGCGGGCGCCAGATGTTCGCGAAATAGCTGAAGATCGATCTGGCTGTGGCAATCATCCACCGCCCCCTTTTCTTTGAGGAAGTAGGCTGGGAAGGTCGCTCGCGAAATGAGATAGGCCGACCCAGGATGCAGCGTGAGGTTCTCTATGCCGGCAACTCCTTGCTCAATCAGCGCCCAACGATCGATGTAGCGAAACTGCGATGCGTCTTCTTTCACCACAAACAGATGTAGCCAGTCGCACCGTGCCGCCGCCTGTTCAATCAGATAGCGATGACCGAGGGTAAAGGGATTGGCGTTCATCACGATGGCACCAATCGTCTTTCCCGGCTGGCGATAGAGCGCCAACTGGCGACAAAAGCGGGCCAGTCGCTCGCTGCTGTTCTCCATCAGCACCGCTAGCGTTCCCGCCTGGGCGATGGGCCAGAATCCCGCACCGGAGAACAACACGCTATTTTCCGGTTTGGTAAACAAAAACAGCTCGCTGCGGTTTAGTTCATAGGCCAGCGTAAGCAACTCGGTCAGCAGCTTCAGACTCAGCTCCTCACCCTGTATGGCGGGAGAGACGGCGATGCATTTAAGGACGTTGCCCGCGATAGCACCGCAGCCCACGATGTCGTTTTGCCACTCGGCGCAAACCACCACTTCGCAATCGATCTCTAGAGAGAGCCCGGCCTGTTTCAGAAAGCTCGCCACCGCCTGGTGCCGCCTTTGGTCTTTTTGCGGATAAATACGTTTAAACGTTAGATTCATTATTCTGCGTCCGTAAGCAAACAACGCCGCATATTTCGCCAGCGTTTACACTATTCGTCTGGAATATGAATCACATTTCCCACGCTAGTTTTATTACCTTTATGGTTTTTATGTTTTTAATTAAAGAGAAAAATAAAAATAATTAAATTAATAAAAAACACATCCATTCAGTGAACATAATCACATCTCATTGGGAATTGAATTTATTAATATGCGCGGCGTTACCTCTCACGATAAACAGGATGATGTTTATGACCAACATGACCCAAGCTCCGGCTGCGGAGAAGAAGGGCGTTCGTGATTTACTGGGATTTAAATTTTTCGGTATGTCGCTACCGCTTTACGCGTTTGCTTTAATTACACTGTTACTTTCACACTTTTATAATTCGCTACCAAACGACCTAGTCGGTGGTTTTGCCATTATGTTTATTATTGGCGCCATTTTTGGTGAAATAGGAAAACGCCTGCCAATATTTAATAAGTATATTGGTGGTGCGCCGGTCATGATATTCCTAGTCGCAGCCTATTTCGTCTATGCAGGCATTTTTACGCAAAAAGAAATTGATGCGATTAGTAACGTAATGGATAAGAGTAACTTCCTTAATCTGTTTATTGCGGTGCTGATTACCGGTGCGATTCTGTCGGTCAACCGTAAGTTGCTGCTGAAATCACTGCTCGGCTATATTCCAACCATTCTCGCAGGGATCGCGGGAGCTGCTCTTTTTGGTATCGCCATTGGCCTATGCTTCGGCATCCCGGTAGACCGTATCATGATGCTGTACGTGCTGCCGATCATGGGTGGCGGTAACGGCGCAGGCGCGGTACCACTGTCGGAGATTTACCATTCTGTCACAGGTCGTTCCCGTGAAGAGTACTACTCTACCGCCATCGCCATTCTGACTATCGCCAATATCTTTGCCATTGTCTTTGCCGCATTTCTCGATATCGTTGGCAAAAAATACACCTGGCTTAGCGGTGAAGGCGAACTGGTACGTAAAGCCTCTTTCAAAACCGAAGACGATGAAAAAGCCGGCCAGATTACCCACCGCGAAACGGCAGTTGGTCTGGTGTTATCGACCATTTGCTTCCTGCTGGCCTACGTTGTCGCCAAAAAGATCCTGCCAAGCATTGGCGGCGTCTCTATCCACTATTTTGCCTGGATGGTGCTGATCGTCGCGGCATTGAACGCCTCTGGCCTGTGCTCACCTGAGATCAAAGCCGGTGCCAAGCGCCTTTCCGACTTCTTCTCCAAACAGCTGCTGTGGGTGCTGATGGTCGGCGTCGGCGTTTGTTATACCGACCTGCAGGAAATCATTGATGCGCTGACCTTTGCAAACGTCGTGATTGCGGCGGTGATCGTCGTAGGTGCCGTAGTCGGTGCCGCAATTGGCGGCTGGCTGATTGGCTTCTACCCAATCGAATCGTCCATTACCGCGGGCCTGTGTATGGCTAACCGCGGCGGGTCCGGTGACCTGGAAGTGCTTTCCGCCTGTAACCGTATGAATCTTATCTCCTATGCACAAATCTCCTCTCGTCTGGGCGGCGGTATTGTGCTGGTTATCGCCAGCATCGTGTTCAGCATGATGGTGTAATCAATACGCACGGTGGTGCCCGTGTTGCCAATATTCAAAGTGAACGTAGAGTCCAGAGCCGGGGGCGGCCGAGGGAAATCCACTCTACGACTCCTTAGCCGGATTCACCTAGGCATTGGTCAACGCTGACACCACCGTGCCCCTGTTTTGGATAATCATTTATGACTGATGCCGTACTGCTAGGTGAAGGCTTCACCCTGATGTTTCTGGGGATGGGGTTCGTCCTGACATTTTTATTCCTGCTCATTTTCGCGATCCGCATGATGTCCACCGCCATCGCCCGTTTCTTCCCTGAGCCCGCCGCCACTCCAGCGCCGCGTGCCATGCCCGTCGTGGATGACTTCACCCGCTTAAAACCGGTGATTTCCGCGGCGATCCACCATCACCGCATTAACGCTTAAATTCCAGAGGGAACTATGACTCTTGCTATTACCGATGTCGTCCTGCGCGACGCCCACCAGTCCCTGTTTGCTACCCGCCTGCGTCTTGATGACATGCTGCCGATTGCTGCCGAACTCGATGATATCGGCTACGGTTCGCTGGAATGCTGGGGCGGTGCCACCTTTGACGCCTGCATCCGTTTTCTCGGAGAAGACCCATGGCTGCGCCTACGTGAACTGAAAAAAGCGATGCCGAAAACCCCGCTGCAGATGCTGCTGCGCGGGCAGAACCTGCTGGGCTACCGCCATTACGCCGACGATGTGGTTGAACGTTTTGTTGAGCGGGCGGTGAAAAACGGTATGGACGTGTTCCGCGTCTTCGATGCCATGAACGACCCACGCAATATGAAGGCCGCGTTGCAGGCGGTCCGCAGCCACGGCGCACATGCCCAGGGCACGCTCTCCTACACCACCAGCCCGGTACATACCCTGCAGACTTGGCTGGACTTAACCGAACAGCTGCTGGAAACCGGCGTCGACTCCATCGCTATTAAAGATATGTCCGGCATTCTGACCCCGATGGCAGCCTATGAGCTGGTCAGCGAAATCAAAAAACGCTTCAGTGTGCGGCTGCACCTGCATTGCCATGCCACCACCGGGATGGCGGAAATGGCGTTGCTCAAAGCCATAGAAGCGGGTATCGACGGCGTGGATACCGCCATCTCCTCAATGAGCGCCACCTACGGCCACCCAGCCACCGAAGCGCTGGTGGCAACGCTTGCTGGTACGGCCCACGCTACCGGGCTGGATATCAACAAGCTGGAAAATATCGCCGCCTATTTCCGCGAGGTGCGTAAGAAATACCACGCCTTTGAAGGCCAGTTGAGAGGTTACGACAGCCGTATTTTGGTCGCCCAAGTGCCAGGCGGCATGCTGACCAACCTCGAAAGCCAGCTAAAACAGCAAAACGCCGCCCATCGTTTCGATGAGGTGCTGACGGAAATTCCCCGTGTGCGTGAAGACCTTGGCTTTATTCCGCTGGTAACCCCGACCTCGCAGATTGTCGGCACTCAGGCGGTGCTGAACGTGCTGACCGGCGAGCGCTACAAAACCATCGCCAAAGAGACGGCGGGCATTCTGAAAGGCGAATACGGCCGCTCCCCGGCCCCGGTGAATGCGGCGCTGCAGGCGAAGGTGCTCGACGGCGCGCAGGCCATCACCTGCCGCCCGGCGGACCTGCTGAAGCCGGAGCTCTCAGCGTTGGAAGCGGACATTAAACGCCAGGCGCAGGAGAAGGGCATTCGGTTGGCAGAGAACGCCATTGATGATGTGCTGACCGTGGCACTGTTCCCACAGCCGGGCATGAGGTTCCTTGAAAACCGCCACAACCCGGCGGCATTCGAACCGGTGCCGCAGGTGGAAAGCGCGAAGCCAGCCCCGGCAATGGCAAAACCTGCCGCCTCCGGTATCTACACCGTAGAAGTGGAAGGCAAAGCCTTTGTGGTGAAGGTGAGCGACGGTGGCGATATCAGCCAATTGGCAGCGGCGACGGCAATGCCCGCGGCAGCCAGCGCGGGTACTCCGGTTGCTGCACCGCTGGCGGGCAATATCTGGAAAGTCATCGCCAGCGAAGGCCAGACGGTGGTGGAAGGCGACGTCTTGCTGATTCTGGAAGCGATGAAGATGGAAACCGAAATCCGTGCCGCACAGGGTGGGACGGTGCGCGGCATCGCGGTGAAAACTGGGGATGCGGTGGCAATGGGCGACACCCTGATGACGCTTGCGTAACGGAGAGGACGAATGGAAAGTCTAAACGCCCTGTTTCAGGGCATGGGGCTGATGCACCTTGGCGCAGGCCAGGCCGTCATGCTGCTGGTCAGCCTGTTGCTGCTGTGGCTGGCGATTGCGAAGAAGTTTGAACCGCTGCTGCTACTGCCGATTGGCTTCGGTGGTTTGCTCTCCAACATCCCGGAAGCGGGTTTGGCGCTGAGCGCGCTGGAAAACCTGCTGGTGCATCATGATGCAGGTCAGTTGGCGGTGATTGCCGCGAAGCTCAACTGCGCGGCGGACGCCCACGCCATTAAGGAGGCATTAGCGCTGGCGCTGCCGTCGGTGCAGATCCAAATGGAGAACCTCGCGGTGGACATGGGCTATACGCCCGGTGTGCTGGCGCTGTTCTATAAAGTGGCGATTGGCTCCGGTGTCGCACCGCTGGTCATCTTTATGGGCGTCGGGGCGATGACCGATTTTGGCCCGCTGCTGGCTAACCCGCGCACCCTACTATTGGGCGCAGCGGCGCAGTTCGGCATCTTCGCCACCGTGCTAGGGGCACTGACGTTGAACCATTTCGGCGTCATCCACTTCACCCTGCCCCAGGCCGCGGCGATTGGCATCATTGGCGGCGCGGACGGCCCGACAGCGATTTACCTCTCCAGCAAGCTGGCTCCGGAACTACTGGGGGCGATTGCGGTAGCGGCCTATTCGTATATGGCACTGGTGCCGCTGATACAGCCGCCGATCATGAAGCTGCTCACGAGTGAGAAAGAGCGGAAAATCCGCATGGTGCAGCTGCGCACGGTCAGTAAACGGGAGAAAATCCTTTTCCCGGTGGTGCTGTTACTGCTGGTTGCGTTATTGCTGCCGGACGCGGCGCCGCTGCTGGGGATGTTCTGCTTCGGCAACCTGATGCGCGAAAGCGGCGTGGTAGAACGCCTCTCCGACACCGTGCAGAACGGACTTATCAATATCGTGACAATATTCCTTGGGCTGTCGGTGGGTGCCAAGCTGGTTGCGGACAAATTCCTGCAACCGCAAACGCTGGGCATTCTGCTGCTGGGGGTGATTGCCTTCGGCATTGGCTCCGCCGCTGGGGTATTGATGGCGAAGCTGATGAACGTATTCAGCACAAACAAAATCAACCCGCTTATCGGTTCCGCTGGCGTCTCGGCGGTACCGATGGCTGCGCGCGTGTCAAACAAAGTGGGCTTGGAGTCCGACGCACAGAACTTCCTGCTGATGCACGCGATGGGGCCGAACGTGGCCGGGGTAATTGGTTCAGCCATTGCCGCGGGCGTGATGCTGAAATACGTGCTGGCGATGTAATTTGCGATGGGATACGCGCGGCGTATCCCATTTTCATCCCAATGTAATCTGAAAAAAAAGTAAACATGAACTGGCTCAGGAACCGATCGGCCCAAATGTCGGAACATCCCATTTTTAAATATGTTTATTTACCTATGTCTATCCGAAAAATTGCCCTGTGGTTTTCCCGCTGCTCTTTTCAGAATCGCATCTTTCTGCTGATCTTATTTACCTCCACGGTAGTGATGATGGCGATGTCTTGGTACCTCACGAACATCACCAAAGATCGATTGCACTATCAGGTCGGCCAACGTGCGCTAATTCAGGCTATGCAGATATCCGCAATGCCGGAACTGGTTGATGCCGTGCAGCACAACGATATTACGCGCATCAAGGCGTTAATCGACCCAATGCGATCGTTCTCCGATGCCACTTACATTACGGTTGGGGATGAAAAAGGGCAGCGTCTGTACCATGTGAATCCCGATGAGATCGGTAAATACATGGAGGGAGGAGACAGCGACGAGGCGCTGTTTAATGCCAAAAGCTACGTCTCCATCCGTAAAGGATCATTAGGGTCATCGCTGCGCGGCAAATCGCCTATTCAGGATCAAACCGGCAAAGTTATTGGGATTGTGTCTGTCGGCTATACCATCGATCAACTGGAAAACTGGCTCAATCTCCAGATTGGATCGTTTATGTTTCCCATGGCCGCCTTACTGTTCCTGCTCCTCTACTGCGCCCGGCGGTTTTCTTTGCATATCAAAAAACAGATGCTGAATATGGAGCCACAGCAGCTTTCACAACTGCTCATTCAGCAAAGCGTATTATTTGAATCGGTTTTTGAGGGGCTTATCGCCATTGATTCGTTTCATCGCATTACCGCTATTAACCAGACGGCGCGGAGGATGCTTAACCTCAGCCAGCCGGAGGCCGAGTTAATTGGGCAAGCCATAGATAGCGTGGTGACCCCAGAGACCTTTTTCTATGATGCCCAGCAGAAGAACAAAAAAGATGAGATTGTGACGTTCAACGACGTCAAAGTGATTGCCAGCCGTATGGCCGTTATTTTAGATAGCCAGCCGCAGGGATGGGTGATTAGCTTTCGCAGCAAAGATGATATCAACACCCTCAGCCTGCAATTAAGCCAGATACAGCAATACGCCGACAATCTGCGCGCCGTCCAGCACGAACACCGAAACCTGATTTCCACCATCGCCGGGCTGCTTTTCCTAAAGCGCTACGACAGCGCCCTGGCGCTAATTCAGCAGCAGTCTGAAAGCCACCAGAAGGTGCTCGATTTTATTACCCACAGCTTTAAAGACCACCACCTCGCCGGTTTACTGATTGGCAAATATTACCGCGCCAAGGAACTGGGCTTGGAGCTTGTTTTCGACCCCGCCTGCTACGTCGAGCAACTGCCGCTATCGCTTTCCCATAACGAATGGATCTCCATTGTCGGTAACTTGCTGGATAATGCCTACAACGCCACCTTGCTCAACCACGAGGGATCGCGGCAGATCGAATGTTTGATCAACAGCGAAGGCAGTGAAGTGATCATCGAAGTCGCCGATCAGGGGATCGGCATTGATGAAGAGATCCGCCAGCATATTTTTGAACGTGGCGTGACCAGCCGTGACAGCGGCGATCACGGCATCGGTTTATGGCTAGTTCGCAGCTACGTCGAACAGGCGAACGGCAACATTATTATTGATAACAATAGCCCTTACGGCACCATTTTTACCCTCTACCTACCCTTTACCAGAGATGAAAATCATGGATAGCATTACGACGCTGATTATTGAAGATGAGCCTATGCTGGCGGAAATTCTGGTGGATACCATCAAGCAGTCACCACAATTCCAGGTCATCGGCGTGGCCGATAAAGTGGAAAGCGCTAAAAAGCAGATTCGCCTGTATCAACCTGATCTTATCCTGCTGGATAACTTCCTTCCTGATGGTAAAGGCATTGATTTAATTCGCCATACAATCAACACGCAGTACGCCGGGCGGATTATATTTCTCACCGCCGATAACCATATGGATACCATCAGCGAAGCATTACGAATGGGGGTGTTTGATTACCTGATTAAGCCGGTACATTACCAGCGATTGCAGCACACGCTTGAACGCTTTGCCCGCTATCGCGGCTCGTTGCGTTCCAGCGAGCAGGCCAGCCAAACTCACGTCGATGCGCTGTTTAACATTCAGGCCAAAGAGCAGCTAACGGAGCCAGCCTCAGGGCTACGCGGCATCGATGAAAACACCTTCAACCGCGTACTGCAGATTTTTGCCGACCCGAACACGGTGCACACCGCCGACTCGTTAGCGCGGATCCTCGGCAGCAGCAAAACGACCGCTAGGCGCTATCTGGAGCAAGGCGTAAAGAACGATCAGTTGGAGGCGGAGATCAGCTATGGCAAAGTCGGTAGGCCTGAGCGAATTTATCGCAACAAGATCCCAACGCTATGAGCACAACGTATAGTTAACGATCATCTGCCCTTTTTTTATCTTTACCTGAGTGATCGTCACTGGCCCAATCTCAGACAGATTGGCAACGTGCGTTCCTCCACAAGGGTAGGCCATGAGATGACCAAACCCAATCTGCCGCAGCCCATCGGCGAACGTCACCTGTCGGGGGAGATTACCTGCCTGCCAGGCGCTGATTTTCGCCAGCAACGATGATGCATCCGGCAATGTGGCGTTTTCGCCAGCGGCGAAAGTAATGCGCCCCTCATTGGGCCAATGGTGTGCTTTCACCGGATGCCAACCGTATTCTGTCCCCGCTTGGCCAATCAGATGTCCGGCAGAATGCAGGCGAGCGTGTAGTTGGCGCTGCGCGGCATCCACGCGCAGGTTAACCACGCCAGCAGATAGCGGATTGGCCACCATATGCAGCACATCATCGCCGCGAGAGAGCACCGCTTCGACCGGCTCATCATCAATCCAGCCTGTGTCCGCAGGCTGCCCGCCGCCCTGCGGGTGAAACAGGGTGCTATCCATCACAACCGCGTACCGCCCGTCAGGCTCCGCCGTACAACTCACTATGTTCGCCTGGCCTTCAGTGTCATCGCTTGTGTAATAAAGACGTTCAGTCATGTTGTTCTCCTC
Organism: Kluyvera sp. STS39-E; assembly: GCF_040932435.1. Lineage (NCBI taxonomy): Bacteria > Pseudomonadati > Pseudomonadota > Gammaproteobacteria > Enterobacterales > Enterobacteriaceae > Kluyvera > Kluyvera sp. STS39-E. The sequence continues at coordinate 229,636 of NZ_JBFQGA010000007.1, forward strand.
TTGATGAGCAGAGTATATTCATCTTATTCACGAAGATAATCCCACTCACAATCAATGCATCTTTGCCTGGTACGCACAAATGAATCCTAATCTGCTTCCTGACCTTGCCACCTTTGTGTTGATTGTCGACCAAGGGAGTTTCTCTGCCGCCGCCAAGGCCTCGGGCGCAACGCCTTCCGCGATGAGCCGCAGCGTTTCCCGCCTTGAGCTGGCGTTAGGTAATAAACTGCTGCACCGCACCACGCGCAAGCTGGCGCTCAGCGACAGCGGCAAGCAGGTCTATGACCATGCGCAAGAGATGCTAAACGCGGCACAAATGGCAATGGATTCCGGGAGCAGCCATCAGAGCATTGCCCAAGGCAAGCTGACGGTCAGCGTCCCCAAAGCCATCGGACGCTTTGTTGTTCATCCGCTGATGGCCGAATTTTTCGAGCGCTTTCCCAAAGTCGATGTCTGCCTAAGGTTGGAAGATAGGTATATGGACTTAATTGATGATGGCGTCGATCTGGCGCTGCGTATTAGCCAGTCACCGTCGCCGGGGTTATACGGCAAGCCGCTGATGCCGGTCAGCCATATTATCTGCGCCACGCCGGAATATTTGCGCCGCCACGGTGCGCCCGAAGACCCGCAGGCGCTGCGTCACCATAGCTGTATTAGCCTTGGCGAAACGCCCGCCGATTCACGCTGGAAATTTCGCCGCGGCGATAAGGTGGAAAGCCTGCAAACGCACGGACGCTACGCCGCCAACCATACCGGGGTAAGGTTGGACGCGGTGAAGCATCATCTGGGGATTGGCAGCCTGCCACTGTTTACCGCTCGTGATGCGCTGGCGAGCGGCGAAATCGTGCAGGTTTTGCCCGAGTGGGAATTTATCAGCGATTACAGCGGTGACCTGTGGCTGCTGTGGACGCGTAATAAGCATATGCCCGCGAAAATGCGGGCCATGATTGATTATCTTAGCGAGAAGCTCCTGCGGCCCGTCGCCTGATTATGACGCCAACGACAGAACCTCAGCCGCCCAGCGCTGAAAACCAGCAACGTCCAGCCCCAGCGCCACCTGCGCGTTGGCAGGCATTCCAAGACGTCCTTCAATATCCACGACGGTAGTGCCCGCGGTATATTGCCCCTGCGTCTCAACGGCCACAAAGCACGGTTGCAGGGTAAACAGCTCGGGCCGAGCCAGCCACGCGATAGCGCATAGATCGTGCATCCGCAATCCGCTTTGCATACTGCCGCTGCGATAGTGGCTGAATAACGCATGCAGCATGCTTCCCGTTTTATTGAGCGCAGGAAGCGATGCCAAATACTCTGGGGCCAGCATCGCTTGGTTGGTCACATCCAGCCCGCACATCACAATATCCAGCCCGCTACGGAACACCTGTGAGGCGGCTTCTGGGTCGATGGCGATATTGAACTCGGCGTTTGGCGTGAAGTTTCCGCGCCCGGCAGAGCCGCCCATGATCACCAGACGGCGGATGTTAAATTTACATTCTGGGTAGTGAGTCAGCAGCAGGGCAATATTGGTCAACGGGCCGATAGCCACCAAGGTTATCGGCTCTGGCGCATGCATCAGCGCGTCGCGGATGGCCTGAAATGCGGGTTTCGCGAGCGGCTGACGATCATGTTCAACAAAGTCATAGCCTCCCATACCCGATTCACCATGTACCGATGCGGCATCGCGTAATGGACGAACCAGCGGCGTCGCTGCGCCCTGCGCTAGCGGGATATCGACATCCCAGAAATGCAGCAGCTGTAGCGCATTGCGAGTGGTTTTTTCAACGGAGACGTTACCGGCAACGGTCGTCATTAACTGCAGATCCAGCTCGGGAGCAAAAATGGCGGCGGCAATGGCCGCGGCATCGTCAATGCCGGGATCGGTATCAAGGATTATTGGCAGGCGCATGATTTCTCCATAAAAAATGCCAGACGTTAAGCCTGGCATTTTTTCACATCCAAGGGAGAATTAATTTATTCGACTTCACGAACATCCACACGCAGCTCGCGCGGAACTTCAAAAACGATATTCTCTTCACGCCCTTCGAGGGTAACCGCTTCACCGCCACCCAGTGACTGTAGGCGAGCAATGACGTTTTGCACCAGAATATCCGGCGCAGAAGCCCCGGCGGTGACGCCGACACAGGCGGCGTCCTTTACCCACGCTTCCTGAATATCGGTAGCGTCGTCAATCAGATAGGCCGCTTTGCCCATCCGCTGTGCCAGCTCTGCCAAACGGTTCGAGTTGGAGGAGTTTTTCGAACCGACCACCAGCACCACGTCCGCCTGCTGGGCAAGCATACGTACGGCTTCCTGACGGTTGGTGGTGGCGTAGCAAATATCATCTTTGCGCGGGCCAACAATTTTAGGGAAACGCTGGCGTAGGGCATCAATCACATCAGAGGTGTCATCCACCGAGAGCGTGGTTTGAGTCATAAACGACAGCTTGCCTTCGTCTTTCACCGCCAGCGACAAAACGTCTTCCGGCGATTCAACCAGATACATGCCCCCTTTCGGGTTGCTGTATTGACCCATGGTACCTTCCACTTCCGGGTGTCCGGCGTGGCCGATAAGAATCGACTCTTCGCCGCGGCGGCTGGCACGTGCAACCTCCATATGGACTTTGGTCACCAGCGGGCAGGTTGCGTCAAACACCGTTAAATCACGGCCTTTGGCTTCGTTTCGCACGGCCTGTGACACGCCATGGGCGGAGAAGATCAGGATCGCGCCGTCCGGCACTTCGCTTATCTGCTCGATAAAGATCGCCCCACGCTCGCGCAGGCTTTCCACCACGTAGCGGTTGTGCACCACTTCGTGACGAACGTAGATTGGCGCGCCATAAATGGCGAGCGCATTTTCAACAATGCTGATAGCGCGGTCAACGCCTGCACAAAAGCCGCGTGGGTTGGCCAACAGGATCTGCATTTTACGCCTCCAGTACCGGATCGACTTCCAGTACTTCAATATCAAAGTGAACGGTATGCCCCGCCAGCGGATGATTAAAATCAACCGTGATCGAGTCGCCGTTGATCTCACGCACGACGCCCGGCATTTCGCTGCCATCCATCGCGGTGAACAGCATGATTGCGCCAATCGTTGGCTCACCCGCATCCATAAATTCGCGGCGGGAGAAATACTGAATCAGGTCAGGCGTCGAGATACCAAACGCCGCATCAGGCTCCAGTGAGAACGCTTTTTTGTCCCCGGCTTTCAGGCCGAGAAGATGCTGCTCCAGCCCTTCTGACAACGTGGCATCACCTAGACGAAACAGCGCCGGTTTTCCGTTGCTACGCGTTGACTCTGCGGTTGAGCCATCATCCAGTTTCAGCGTGAAGTGCACCAGCACCGCGCTATTGCTTTGAATCGATTTAGACATGCAGGGACAGCCTTTTATCTTACGACATTGGAATGACGATTATTGTTATACGTTCGGCGTTTGATTGCCCGGTGGCGCTACGCTTACCGGGCAATCAACGGATTGTAGGCCGGATAAGCGCAGCGCCATCCGGCATTATCTTACGCCGGCTTTTTCGGCAGAAAGCCTTCCAGCACGATCATCGCTGCGCCGATACAAATTGCGGTATCGGCCAGGTTGAAGGTCGCAAAGTGCCAGTTACCGACGTAGAAATCGATCATATCGACAACGAAGCCATGCCACAGGCGGTCAAACAGGTTACCCAGCGCGCCGCCAATAATCAGCGCATAAGCGATATTATTGAGTTTTTGCGTCGCTTTGGAGCGGTACATCAGCACCGCCAAGATAACGCAGATGCCCACCGCAATACCGGCGAAGAACCAGCGTTGCCAGCCGCCGCTATCAGCCAAGAAGCTGAAAGCCGCGCCATAGTTACGCGCATAATGCAGATTAAGCGACGGGAACAGCGACACCGTATCCCCCAGAGCAAAGTTCTGGAGGATCAGGTATTTACTGCCCAGATCGATAATCAGCACGACTACAACCAGCCACAGCCAGCGCAGTCCTGTTGAACAGATCGATTGACTCATCAGGCAAACTTACGTTTTTCGCCATCACCGGCGATGTTGCTTACACAGCGGCCGCAGATGTCTGCGTGTTCCGCCACCTTGCCAACGTCCTGGGTGTAATGCCAGCAACGCGGGCATTTCTCACCTTCGGCTTTACTCAGCGCGACTTTCAGTCCTTTGACCAGTTCGCTCTGCTGGGCGTCAGCGGATGCCTGTGCATAGTCCGCAACTTTCGCCCCAGAGGTCAACAGGACAAATCGCAGTTCGTCACCCAGTGAGGTCAATTTCGCCGCCAGCTCAGGTTCTGCGTACAGCGTTACCGCTGCTTCCAGAGAGCCGCCGACTTTCTTGTCGGTACGCGCCTGCTCAATAACCTTGTTCACTTCGCCACGAACCTGCAGCAAGACGTCCCAGAAACCATCGTTCATGGCTTCTGTTTCCGCCAGGCCAAACAGACCTTCGTACCACTCACCGGTGAAGACATACTTCTCACGGTTGCCTGGCAGGTAACCCCAGATTTCATCTGCGGTGAAGGACATGATTGGTGCCATCCAGCGAACCAGTGCTTCAGAGATATGGTACAGCGCAGTCTGGCAGCTACGACGCGCCACGCTGTCCGCTTTCGCGGTGTACTGGCGGTCTTTGATGATATCGAGGTAGAACGAACCCATTTCGACGGAGCAGAAGCGCATCAGACGCTGAACCACTTCGTGGAAGTCGTAGGATTCGTAGGCTTTCAGGATGTCGTCCTGTGCTTCTTTCGCACAGCCAACCGCCCAGCGATCCAGAACGACCATCTCTTCCGGTTTCACCATGTCTTTCACCGGATCGAAACCGTTCAGGTTCGCCAGCAGGAAGCGCGCGGTGTTACGGATACGACGATAGCTGTCGGCAGCACGTTTCAGAATTTCATCCGATACCGCCATTTCGCTAGTGTAGTCGGTTGATGCCACCCACAGACGCAGAATATCTGCACCCAGTTTGTTCATCACGTCCTGCGGAGAAACGGTGTTACCGATAGATTTGGACATCTTACGGCCCTGACCATCAACGGTGAATCCGTGAGTCAGTACCTGACGGTATGGCGCTTTGCCTTTCATAGCCGTGGAGATCATCAGGGAAGACATGAACCAACCGCGGTGCTGGTCAGAACCTTCCAGATACATGTCCGGCGTATGGCCGCCAAATTCAGGACGCGCATCAACGACGGAATAGCTGGTCGAACCGGAGTCAAACCATACGTCCAAGGTATCCGGCACTTTCACGTAGTTGTCAGCGTCATCGCCAAGGATTTCACGCGGGTCGAGATCCCACCACGCCTGAATACCGTCTTTCTCGACGTATTTCGCCACTTCTTCGATCAGTTCCGTGGTGCGCGGGTGCAGCTCTTCAGTGTCTTTATGCACGAACAGCGACATCGGCACGCCCCAGGTACGCTGACGGGAGATACACCAGTCAGGACGGTTTGCCACCATCGATTCGATGCGCGCTTTACCCCATGCTGGGATCCAGCCGCTCAGGTTTTCTTTCGCCAGACCATCCTGTTCGATACGGTCGATCTCTTTGAGCGACTGAATACGCAGGCCTTTCTGATCCATGCTGATAAACCACTGCGGGGTAGCACGGAAGATGATTGGCGTTTTGTGGCGCCAGCAGCATGGGTAGCTGTGCAGCATTTTCTCAACGTGCAGCAGCGCGCCTTTTTCAGTCAGCAAAGCAACGATTTTATCGTTCGCTTTGAAGACGTTCACGCCGTCTAATTCTGGGTAGGTACCCGCCAGATAAGCACCGTCAGGGCCCACTGGGTTAGCAATCTCCAGACCGTATTTCTGGCTGATAACGTAGTCATCAGGACCATGACCGCCAGCGGTATGTACTGCGCCGGTACCGGCATCCAGGGTCACGTGATCGCCCAGAATCGCAGGCACGTCGAAGCCCATGAACGGGTGAGCAAAGCGCATCAGTTCAAGCTCGGCGCCTTTAACGGTGCCAAGAACGGTGTAATCAGTCGCACCGATACGCGCCATGACGCTATCGAGCAGATCTTTTGCCACGATGACGGCCTGACCCTCAATCTGCACCAGCGCATAATCAAACTCTGCAGAGATGGAGATTGCACGGTTAGCAGGCAGCGTCCACGGTGTGGTGGTCCAGATAACCAAGGAAACCGGGCCATTGACGTTGCTGACGGCAAATTTCGCTTTTACCGCGTCCGCATCAACGGCGTGGAATGCCACGTCGATAGAAGGAGACGTTTTGTCGTAATACTCGACTTCCGCTTCTGCCAGAGCCGAACGGCAGTCAACGCACCAGTGAACAGGCTTCGCGCCTTTCAGCATGTGACCGTTGTGGATGATTTTGCCGAGCGCACGGATGATGTTGGCTTCGGTTTTGAAGTCCATCGTCAGGTACGGATGCTGCCAGTCACCCAGCACGCCCAGACGGATAAAGTCGTTACGCTGACCGTCAACCTGGCCGGCCGCGTATTCGCGGCATTTGGCACGGAATTCTGCAGCAGTAAATTTCTCGCCCGGCTTACCGAACTCTTGTTCAACTTTCAGTTCAATTGGCAGACCATGACAGTCCCAGCCCGGAACATATGGGGAGTCATAGCCGGTCAGCCCTTTGGACTTAATAATAATGTCTTTGAGAATCTTGTTTACAGAGTGACCAATATGAATGCTGCCATTCGCATAGGGAGGGCCATCATGCAGAATGAAGGTTTTTTTGCCCTTTTTCGCGGCACGAATGATGCCGTACAGGTCATCTTCGGTCCAACGCGCCAGCATTCCCGGTTCACGCTTGGCGAGATCGCCGCGCATCGGGAACCCTGTTTCCGGCAAATTCAGGGTTGATTTATAGTCACTCATCAGATTCTCGGTTCCGTATTTTTACGTAGGCATTTAAGCCGGGTTTGATAGCCCAAATAACTCGCGGGCCGTTAATTCATCGCGCGCAATCTGCGCCTTTAGCTCATCCAGCGAAGCAAATCGCTGCTCATTGCGTATTTTTTTACGCAGCACTACATCAATATGGCGACCATAAAGGTCCATTACAACGTCCAGCAAATGCACTTCCAGCTGCTGGCGAACGCCGGCAACCGTCGGGCGGGTACCAATATTGGCCACGCCCGGCAGAGGCTTATCACCCAGCCCCATGACTTCTACCGCATACACCCCTTTTACCGGGGAAACCTGACGACGCAGCGGCAAGTTCGCCGTCGGGTAACCGATGGTGCGCCCCAGCTCATCGCCGTGCACCACGCGCCCGGAGATGATAAACGGATGGCCCAGCAGGTTTTCGGCCTGTTCGAGGTCATCTTCAGCCAACGCCTGGCGCACCGCGGTGCTGCTAATGCGCACACCGCCATGACAGAAGGTTTGCGTACTGGTGATGTCGAAAGCAAACTCTGCGCCAGCCTTCTGTAATAACAAGAAATCGCCCTGACGACCAGCACCAAAGCGGAAATCATCCCCGACGGCAAGGAACTGCACGCCGAGACGCTTCACCAGCAGATCGCTAATAAACGCCTGCGCTGTCAGCGCAGCAAAGCGTCGGTCGAAGCGCAGGCAAACGACGTAGTCCACTCCACTTTCAGCCAGATAGCGCAGCTTCTCGCGCAGACGCGTCAGACGCGCAGGGGCTTTATCCGCCGCAAACAGCTCAAGCGGCTGCGGTTCAAAAATCATCACCACCACGGGCAAACCGCGCGCTTTGCCTTCAGCACGTAAACCCTGCAGTAGCGCCTGATGCCCGCGATGCACACCGTCGAAATTACCAATGGTCAGTACGCACCCATGTGGTGCCTGACTGAGATTATGTATGCCGCGTATCAGCTTCATGTCTGGCTCAAAAGAGTGAAAATCGTCAGAGTATACCTTGTACAACAGCTCACGTTAACCCGCTATTGCACCTCGTTGCCGAAAGAGGGAATGATTTCATCGGCATCCGACAGGAAGGCAAGAAAATATGAGCGGACCGCATGATTTTTGTGCCGGAAAGACTGTATTCATCTCCCACAAGCTGGTAGAATCCTGCGCCATCAATACGTAATGCAGCGTTGTCACATTAGCGGCGCTTATTTGCACAAATCCATTGACAAAAGAAGGCTAAACGGGCATTCTCCTCGGCCTTTGAATTGTCCATATAGAACACATTTGGGAGTTGGACCTTGGCTAATATCAAATCAGCTAAGAAGCGCGCCGTTCAGTCTGAAAAGGCCCGCAAGCACAACGCTAGCCGTCGCTCTATGATGCGTACTTTCATCAAGAAAGTATACGCAGCTATCGAAGCTGGCGACAAAGCTACTGCACAGAAAGCATTTAACGAAATGCAACCAATCGTGGATCGTCAGGCTGCTAAAGGTCTGATCCACAAAAACAAAGCTGCACGCCATAAAGCAAACCTGGCTGCACAGATCAGCAAACTGGCTTAATCGCCCGCTTGCTATCAGCTTTGAAAAAAACCCGCTTATGCGGGTTTTTTTACGTCTGTGATATCGCGATGTAGGCCGGATAAGGCAAAGTCGCCATCCGGCATCAGGCGCCGAACCGCCTGATGGCGCTTCGCTTATCAGGCCTACACAGGTTCAGCAAACAGCGCGGAATAATCACGGTGGCAGATACGCTGTACCGCCGGATGCTGAATCATGCGTTCGGCAAAGATGGCGTGATACTCTTCCATCACGTTGTCCATCCGCCCTATTTCCGAAATACATTCATCAGCGTAGAAGTCATGGGCATACAACGTTGGCGCCACAAAAATGGCATTGTGCGCCGCGCCAAAGGCTTTCATCAGCGCCGCATCATCAAACTCACCCAGAATCTCAACCTTCAACCCCTGCACGTTAAACCAGTTTAGAAGTTTACGCCCCAGCATTGAGCGTCGACCGGGGATCAGCAAACGCCGCTCCTCTAGGCACGCCGGGAACGGTTTTTCCGGCGGCGGGTTCATGCACCAAAAGCTGACGCTGCACTCACCGATTTTCACTGAAAATAGCCCCTCTTGCTGCGTTGAGTCGATTGGGCAGTCAGAGATAATCATATCCAGCTTATGCTGGCTGAGCTGCTCTAGCAGCATCTCATGCGTCGATTCAAAGCAGCGCAGGTGGATTTGTTCATCCTCCACCACCGCCGCGTCCAGCACGCCGCTCACCAGTCGTTTTGACAGCGCATCGGCAACGCCTACGTCAAACAGCAGGTTCGATTCCTTGCGATAGTTGACGATATCCAGCATCTCCTGGCTTAGGGTGAACATTTTATCCGCGTAGCGGAACACCAGCTCACCCAATTCGCTCGGTTCAATGCCGCGTCCTTTACGCTTAAAAAGCTTGCCCTGCAGGCGCTCTTCCAGCGCCTTGATCTGCCCAGTGATGGTCTGCGGCGTGAGGTATAACGCCTCCGCCGCCCCCACCACTGAGCCTTCCTTGTAAACATGCCAGAAGTAGTAAAGGTGGTTGTAATTGATATGCGACATGCCCTGTGCTCCCTCTCCTTTAAGCGTTAATTTTTCCGCTTACGCCGACTGTGGCTTTAAATGCATACGTAACAGACTGTACCCCACTACCGCTGACAGCACCGAACCGACCAGAATGCCCAGCTTCGCCCAGTTGATCAGCGATGGGTCCACGCTGCCAAAGGCCAGGCTGGCGATAAAGATAGACATGGTGAAACCGATGCCGCACAGCAAACCCACCGCCATAATCTGCGAGAAATCTGCACCTTCCGGTAATTTTGCCAACTTAAGCTTCAGCGCCAACCAGCAGAACAGGCCGATGCCCAACGGTTTGCCAATAAACAGACCGGCAATAATACCCAGCGGTAACATCGACGTCAGGCCGCTTAGGGTAACGCCCTGTAGCGAGACGCCAGCATTGGCGAAAGCAAACAGCGGCAGGATCATAAAGGCCACCCACGGATGCAGCACGTGCTCCAACTGCTTCGCCGGGGACTTGCCGTTTTGCTCACGTAGCGGAATGAAGAAGCCGACAATCACACCCGCAAGCGTTGCGTGTACACCCGACTTCAGCACCGCCGTCCACAGAATAACCCCTACCAGGATGTAGATTCCGGTACGTCGTACTCCGCTTACATTCAGCACAGCAAGCGCCACAATAGCCGCCGCAGCTACAGCCAGCGACAGTATTGACAGATCGCTGGTATAGAACAGGGCAATAATCACAATTGCGCCCAGGTCGTCGATGATAGCCAATGCCATCAAGAAGATTTTAAGCGATGCCGGAACCCGGCTGCCAAGCAGCGCTAGAACGCCTAGGGCAAAGGCAATATCGGTTGCCGCCGGGATGGCCCAGCCGCTGCTGGCGATAGGGTCTTGGGCGTTGAATGCAAGGTAAACCAAGGCCGGTACAACCATGCCGCCGACTGCAGCAATCACCGGGAAGATCGTCTGACGACGCGTCGCCAGTGAGCCCAGCATCATCTCGCGCTTAACTTCCAGACCAATTAGCAGGAAAAAGACCGCCATCAGCGCGTCGTTAATCCACAGCAGCATGTTTTTATTGATCTCTAAGGCACCCACGCGCAGCTGTACCGGCGTTTCGAGGAACGCATGATACAGGCCGTTGGTTGCGCCAAGGTTAGCCATCAGCATGGCCAGAACGGCCGCAATAATCAGGATGATGCCACCCGAGGCATCGTTGCTAAAAAAACGCTGGAGATGCTTCACTTTTACTCTCTCTATAACCACTTATTCATCGATAAAACCATATTATCGCGTTAGACATATCGGTAAAATCAGATTATAGCTGGATAATAGCTCAGTTTAGCCGAGCAATAAAAAACCCGAAGCATATTGCTCCGGGTTTTTATCAGCTCGTCCACCGCCCATGGGGCGAAAAGTTAACGGGTCAAATCGTCAAAGAACTTTTTCACACCGTCAAAGAAGCTTTTGGAACGCGGGCTGTTGTTCTCCCCGGTTGGGCCGCCGAAGCTTTCCTGCAGGTCTTTGAGTAGCTGTTTCTGCTTCTCATTGAGACTAACAGGCGTTTCAACCACTACGCGACAGAGTAAGTCACCCTGCGCACCGCCGCGGACGGATTTCACGCCCTTGCCACGCATGCGGAACAGTTTGCCGGTTTGCGTTTCGCCCGGAACCTTCAGCTTCACGCGGCCATCGAGAGTCGGAACTTCAATCTCGCCGCCCAATGCCGCCATAGAAAAGTTGATCGGCACTTCACAGTATAGGTTGTTGCCTTCACGCTCGAAAATAGCGTGCTGCTTCACCTGCACCTGAACATACAGGTCGCCCGCCGGCGCGCCGTGCTCGCCTGCTTCGCCTTCACCAGTCAGACGAATACGATCGCCGGTATCCACGCCTGCCGGAATTTTCACAGACAGGGTTTTGGTTTTCTCTACGCGACCATGACCGTGGCATTTGTTGCACGGATCTTTAATCAGCGTACCGCGGCCTTGGCAGTGTGGACAGGTCTGCTGAACAGCAAAGAAACCCTGACGCATCTGCACCTGACCTGCGCCGTGGCAGGTTGGGCAGGTCTGCGGCTGTGAGCCAGCCTTCGCACCGCTACCGTGGCAAACATCACACTCTTCAAGCGTTGGAATGCGGATCTCTTTGGTCACACCACGAACCGCTTCTTCCAGCGTCAGATCCATGTTGTAGCGCAGGTCCGCACCACGGGATGCACGCTGACGACCACGACCACCACCGAAGATGTCGCCGAATACGTCACCAAAGATATCGCCAAAGTCCGCGCCGCCGCCGTAACCACCTCCGCCACCGCCCATGCCGCCTTGTTCAAAGGCTGCATGACCGTACTGATCGTAGGCAGCACGTTTCTGCGCGTCGGTCAGGATCTCATACGCTTCTTTGATCTCTTTAAACTTGGCTTCGGCCTCTTTATCCCCCTGGTTACGATCCGGGTGGAATTTCATGGCCAGGCGTTTGTACGCCTTTTTGATTTCACGCTCTTCCGCTGTTTTGGAAACGCCCAAAATCTCGTAGTAATCTTGCTTTGCCATTGTTTTTTTTCAGCCCCTTAACATGCGAGCACGGGCGAAGAGGAAACCTCTGCGCCCGTGCCGATTAACTACCCTGCATCAGGGCGATTATTTTTTGTCTTTCACTTCTTCGAACTCAGCGTCAACAACATCGTCGTCTTTCGCATTGTTCGCGGAAGCGTCAGCGCCTTCCGCACCAGCTTGCTGCTGAGCGTGCTGCTGCTGTGCGATTTCCATCAGTTTCTGGGAAACCTGCGCCAGCGCCTGCATTTTCGCTTCGATGTCTGCTTTGTCTTCGCCTTTCAGAGAAGTTTCCAGCGCAGTCAGCGCAGACTCGATAGCAGTTTTGTCATCAGCTGGCAGCTGTTCGCCCGCTTCTTCAACCTGCTTACGGGTGCTGTGCAGCAGATGGTCGCCCTGGTTACGGGTCTGAACCAGCTCTTCAAACTTACGGTCAGATTCTGCGTTCGCTTCTGCTTCACGAACCATTTTCTGAATTTCGTCTTCGTTCAGACCAGAAGAAGCCTTGATGGTGATCTTCTGTTCTTTACCGCTGTTTTTGTCTTTCGCAGACACGTGCAGGATACCATCAGCATCGATATCGAAGGTCACTTCGATCTGCGGCATGCCGCGTGGTGCTGGGCTGATACCGTCCAGGTTGAACTGGCCGAGATCTTTGTTATCAGAAGCACGTTTACGCTCACCCTGCAGCACATGGATGGTTACCGCAGACTGATTGTCTTCAGCGGTAGAGAACACCTGGCTGTGCTTGGTCGGGATAGTGGTGTTTTTGTTGATGAGCGCAGTCATCACGCCGCCCATGGTTTCGATACCCAGAGACAGCGGGGTAACGTCCAGCAGCAGTACGTCTTTAACTTCACCAGTCAATACACCACCCTGGACCGCAGCACCGATAGCAACGGCTTCGTCCGGGTTAACGTCTTTACGCGGCTCTTTACCAAAGAATTCAGCCACTTTCTTCTGAACCATTGGCATACGGGTCTGACCACCAACCAGGATAACGTCCTGGATGTCAGACACGGACAGGCCAGCGTCCTGCAGTGCAACTTTCAGCGGCTCGATTGAACGGTTAACCAGGTCTTCTACCAGGCTTTCCAGTTTCGCACGGGTCACTTTGATGTTCATGTGTTTAGGACCGGTCGCGTCTGCGGTGATGTACGGCAGGTTCACGTCGGTCTGTTGAGCAGAAGACAGCTCGATTTTCGCTTTTTCAGCAGCTTCTTTCAGACGCTGCATCGCCAGCGGATCGTTACGCAGGTCAATGCCCTGATCTTTCTTAAACTCGTCAACGAGGTAGTTGATCATGCGGCTATCGAAGTCTTCACCACCCAAGTGGGTATCACCGTTGGTTGCCAGAACTTCGAAGGTTTTTTCGCCGTCAACTTCGTCGATTTCGATAACAGAGATATCGAAAGTACCACCACCCAGGTCGTAAACCGCGATAGTACGGTTGCCGACTTCTTTATCCAGACCGTAAGCCAGCGCAGCTGCGGTTGGTTCGTTGATGATACGTTTTACTTCCAGACCTGCGATACGGCCGGCGTCTTTGGTTGCCTGACGCTGAGCATCGTTGAAGTATGCAGGTACGGTGATAACCGCTTCAGTTACCGGTTCGCCCAGGTAATCTTCAGCCGTTTTCTTCATTTTTTTCAGCACTTCAGCAGAGATCTGCGGCGGTGCCATTTTCTGACCTTTTACGTCAATCCATGCATCACCGTTGTCAGCACCGATGATCTTGTACGGCATGATGGCTTCATCACGCTGCACTTCTTCGTCCTGGAAGCGGCGGCCAATCAGGCGTTTAATCGCAAACAGGGTGTTTTGCGGGTTTGTCACTGCCTGACGTTTAGCCGGCTGACCAACCAGAGTTTCACCATCCTGGGTATATGCAATGATAGAAGGCGTGGTGCGATCGCCTTCGGCGTTCTCCAGCACACGTGCAGTAGTGCCATCCATAATCGCTACACAAGAGTTGGTAGTACCCAGGTCGATACCAATAATTTTACCCATCTAAACGTCTCCACTTAAAATTCAGTCAACATGTGGTTGTGAGTCTGTAATAAGGGCGAAACCTCTGGTTTCAACTGCCCTGAATCGTTTTTTTTCAGACTCATTCACTGCGGTTGACTACAAGATGGGGGCTCAACGTCATCCATCAAGGGGGGATCACAAAAATTTTTTCATTCCGTGCGTTTTTTTCGCATGATGAAGATCCCTGTTTGCAGCAGCGTTAAGCGCAAAACAGGTAAAATTGTCCGTTTTCCCCTCATGAGATCATAGACAGTCCGTTTACTCCTGATTATCATTCCGCGCCCCCAGTTATGGGGCATTTACTTCACCATTCAATGATGATTTGAGGAATTATGGGCAACACTAAGTTGGCTAACCCGGCACCGCTGGGCCTGATGGGCTTCGGCATGACCACCATTCTGCTTAACCTGCATAACGCGGGTTTCTTCGCACTTGACGGCATTATTCTCGCAATGGGTATTTTTTACGGCGGTATCGCGCAGATTTTCGCGGGCCTGCTGGAATACAAAAAAGGGAATACTTTCGGTCTGACTGCATTTACTTCTTACGGCTCCTTCTGGCTGACTCTGGTCGCCATTCTGCTGATGCCAAAAATGGGTCTGACAGAAGCACCTAACGCACAGTTCCTCGGCGCTTACCTCGGCCTGTGGGGCGTATTCACGCTGTTCATGTTCTTCGGCACGCTGAAAGCGGCACGCATGCTGCAGTTCGTCTTCCTGAGCCTGACCGTACTGTTTGCCCTGCTGGCAATTGGTAACATTAACGGTAACGAAGCCATCATCCACGTTGCTGGCTGGATTGGTCTCGTCTGTGGTGCCAGCGCTATTTACCTAGCAATGGGTGAAGTGCTGAACGAGCAGTTCGGTCGTACCGTCCTGCCGATTGGTGAAAAGCACTAATCCCCCGCTCTTCTAAGAAAGCGCCGGCACGTCCGGCGCTTTTTTTTACCCGTCAGCTACCTATTCTGGAGTTATTGCCTCGTCGCTGACACCCGCCGGCTACGCAATATCCTTAAGACTGTTGCAATTCGCCGCTCACCGCTGCCGAGGTCTCTTTGCGCAGCCAAATCCCTAACCCCAGTCCCAGCAGTGACAGCGCCAGCACATACCAAGCAGGTGCCATTGGCGACACGCCCATCAGCATCGTCACCGCAATCGGCGTTAGGCCACCGAAAATGGCGTAAGAGACATTGTAGGAGAAGGAAATACCGGTAAAGCGAACCTCCGCCGGGAAGGCGCGAACCATCACGTACGGCACCGCTCCCACCACACCAACGCACAGGCCCACCAGTCCATACAGCAAGAACAGCTGTTCAGGATGCGTCCCCGCCAGATGGTAGAAGAGCCAGCTTGAACAGGCGAGCAAAATGCTGCCAACGATAAAGGTTTTGCTGGCCCCAACTCTATCAACAATCAAGCCTGCCAACAGGCAGCCAACGCACAGCATCACCGTTGCCACGCTGTTCGCCTGCAACGTTAACGCGGGGGCAAAACCGTACTGCTTTTGCAACCAGACAGGTGACATCAGAATGACAACCACAATGCCCGCCGACAGCAGCCAGGTCAGCAACATTGAGACCACCACCGCTGGCTTATGTTTGAGCACCACCGATTTAATCGGCAGCTCTTGCGCCAACGCTTTACGCGCACGCATCTCAAGGAAAATAGGCGTTTCCTGCAACCAGCGACGAAGATACATTGCCACTAGGCCAAAGATACCGCCCAGTAGGAAAGGAATACGCCAGCCACCGTCATGGATAGTTTGGGGGGTCAGTTGAGTGTTAATCAGCGTTGCCACTACGGAGCCCAGCAGGATCCCGACCGTCAACCCTGCCGTCAAGGTCCCGCAGGCAATACCAATACGACGAGCCGGAACGTGTTCAGCCACAAATACCCACGCTCCTGGTACTTCGCCGCCAATCGCCGCGCCCTGCAAAATACGCATCAGCAACAGTAACAACGGCGCCGCAAGCCCGGCGGTTGCATAGGTCGGCAGCAAACCAATGGCCAACGTTGGCACAGCCATCAGAAGAATGCTGAGCGTGAACATTCTCTTACGCCCAACTAAATCGCCGAAGTGCGCCATGATAATGCCGCCCAAAGGACGCGCGAGATAACCAGCAGCAAAGATGCCAAACGTCTGAACCTGGCGCAGCCATTCAGGAATATCCGCCGGGAAGAATAGCTCCCCAACCACGGCGGCAAAGAAAACGAAAATGATGAAGTCGTAAAACTCCAACGCGCCGCCTAACGCCGCTAATGTCAGAGTTTTATAATCCTGTCGATTCAGAGGGCGGGTGTAATTTGACATAACGGACCATTCGCAAAGTTGGACTGTTGATAAAAGTTTACGATTCATGTAAAGCAAAAATTACTATACCGTAAACCCTACCCCACTCCAGTGGAATGATAGGTTATGTCAGGAATGCATCACATTCAGGATAATGTCTCGCGACGCGCGCTCTTAGGGCGAAAAGCTGCTACTACATCAGGATCGGTTTCAATATAAGGCCCCTCAAGGAGTTGTACACAATACGGTACACTTGCGAAGATGCCACTCACGAGGACTTTGCCATCAGCATCTTTTACACCTTCCAGAGTCTCCTGAATCGCTTTCGGCTGCCCCGGCAGATTCAGAATTAATGCCTGTTTGCGGATAACGCCAACCTGGCGGGAAAGGATCGCCGTGGGGACAAAATGCAGGCTAACTTGACGCATTTGTTCGCCAAACCCCGGCATCACGCGGTCGGCAATTGCCAGCGTCGCATCTGGCGTCACATCCCGCCGTGCAGGGCCAGTGCCGCCGGTGGTCAGCACCAAATGACAGCTCATCTCATCCACCAGCTCGCACAGCGTCTGTTCAATAATGGTTTGTTCATCGGGGATCAGGCGAGTTTCCACTTTAAATGGGGTGGTCAGAGCCGACGCCAGCCACTCTTCGAGGGCGGGAATGCCTTTGTCCTGATAAACGCCGCTGGAAGCGCGGTCAGAAATAGAAACGAGGCCAATGCGTAAAGTATTCATGATTATTCCATTAAAAAGGTGCTATTAGGCAGAATAATACACGCGAATGCCCGGCAATACTAAATCCCCAAACGGGTTATCTTGCGGTGTTTCCCGAGGCGCACCGCAAAATGGGCAGGCCAATAAAGGAATGTCTGTCGTTACCTTCCATCTGGTGCCAGACTCCGCACAGCATCGTCCAGGGAGGGCCAACTATGCGGAAAAACAATGCCCAGACACCTCATGACTTAGTCTTTAAAACGTTTCTCTCAAGGATGGAAACGGCACGAGATTTTATTGCCATTCATCTTCCGCCAGCATTGCTGCGCCTGTGCGACCTGCAAACGCTACAGCTGGAGTCCGGGAGCTTTATCGAAGAAGATTTGCGACCTTACTTCAGCGACATGCTGTACTCGCTGAAGACCTCCTGCGGTGATGGCTATATTCATGTGCTGAAGCGGATAACAGATAATTGCGCTGGTAAACTACATGCTTCAGGCGGGAGAGGCACAGGATGCCCGTACATTGCTGTATGAAATGGCGCAGCGCGCGCCGCAATATGGAGATGAACTGATGACATTAGCAGAGCAGTTGAAGCAGGAAGGACGCATCGAAGGGATACAGCAGGGAATGCAACAGGGCATGCAGACCGGTGAACGAGAAGCCTCACGTAAAATCGCGTTGGCGATGCTTAAAAAAGGTATCCCCGCCGCCGATATAATCGAAATGACCGGTATCAACGCAGAAGAACTTCCCTCACTCCAGCATTAAAAAAAACAGCCCGCTCTCGATGAAGAGAAGCGGGCTGTTATCATGCAGCGATGCTGTATTACAGCAGGTCGCCGATCATTTTTTCCAGTTTTTCCTGGTCGATTGCAAACTTACGGATACCTTCCGCCAGTTTATCAACGGCCATAGGATCCTGGTTGTGCTGCCACAGGAACTCGGACTCAGTGATACGGCCTGGACGTGCTTTCACTTCACCGGTGAAGGTCAGTTTACGCTCCAGTGGACCTTCGCTTTCAGCCAGCTCTTTCAGCAGTGGTGGCGCGATGGTCAGACGGTCGCAGCCAGCCAGTTCCAAGATTTCACCGATGTTACGGAAGCTTGCGCCCATCACCACGGTCTCGTAACCGTGTTCTTTGTAGTACTGGTAGATTTCAGTCACAGAAACCACGCCCGGATCTTCTGCCGGAGCGTACTCTTTTTTGTCGGTATTGGCTTTGTACCAATCCAGAATACGGCCCACGAACGGGGAGATCAGGTAAACGCCCGCTTCCGCACAGGCACGAGCCTGAGCAAAGGAGAACAGCAGCGTCAGGTTACAGTTGATGCCTTCTTTTTCCAGCTGCTCTGCTGCGCAGATACCCTGCCAGGTAGAAGCCAGTTTGATCAGAATACGATCGTTGCTGATGCCCGCATCGTTATACATCTTGATCAGGCGTTTCGCTTTGGCGATAGACGCTTTGGTGTCATAAGACATGCGCGCATCAACTTCCGTTGAAATGCGGCCCGGGACCAGTTTCAGAATTTCCAGACCGATATTTACGGCCAGTTTGTCCGCGGCATCTACAACCTGCTGAGCACGATCGCTGCTCTGGCTACGCGCCCACTCTACCGCATCATCAATCAGTTTACGGTATTCAGGGATCTGCGCGGCGCCCAGAATCAGAGAAGGGTTGGTTGTCGCATCCTGAGGCTGATACAGCTTCATTGCTGCGATGTCTCCGGTGTCAGCCACTACGGTTGTGTACTGACGCAGAGATGTCAATTTATCCGTCATGATAGTGTTTCTCTTTAAACAGCTGTTAGGGGGATGTAACCGGTCTGCCTCGATAATATCACGCCGCACCCTCAGCGCAACCGCCGACGTCGCGAGAGCGCAGAGTATGATAAACTGAAGTATCAAACTTTGAGGGTTGAGATTCTACGCCCTGAATGTGGTAACGCTTACATTGGCTGAATCGAATCGTGCGAAGCAACCTTCCCTTCCCGTGGTCAGCCCTCTATTTTGGCATAGACAAGAGGACGTTTAATGCCTGATTTTCTCTCCTTTATCAGCGAGATACTTTGGGGTTCGGTAATGATTTACCTGCTCCTCGGCTGCGGTTTATGGTTCACATGGAGAACCGGCTACATCCAGTTTCGCTACATCCGACAGTTTAGCAAAAGTCTGAAAAGAAGCCTGAAGCCCCGGGAAGGCGGCCTGACTTCATTTCAAGTGTTATGCATTAGTCTTGCCGCCCGAGTGGGAAGCGGCAACCTAGCGGGAGTCGCATTAGCGATTACCGTCGGCGGTCCCGGAGCGGTGTTCTGGATGTGGATTGCCGCGATAATCGGCATGGCAAGCAGCTTCGCCGAATGCTCACTAGCGCAGTTGTACAAAGAGCGTGACGCTAGCGGTCAGTTCCGCGGCGGCCCGGCTTGGTACATGTCTCGTGGGCTGGGGATGCGCTGGATGGGCGTTATCTTCTCTCTACTGCTACTGCTCGCCTATGGCTTGATCTTCAACACCGTCCAAGCCAACTCAACCGCACACGCACTGGAATATGCTTTTGACGTTCCTAAAACCGTTACCGGCGTGATGATGGCCCTATGCGCCCTGCTGGTTATCATGCGTGGTATGAAGGGCGTGGCCAAGTTCAGCCAGTGGGTGGTTCCGTTTATGGCCCTATCATGGGTGACCGCGTGCCTACTCATCACTCTGTGGCATATTGTCGAATTGCCCGCCATTCTCGAAATGATCATCCGCAGCGCCTTTGGCTGGCAAGAAGCGGCGGCTGGCGCGGTGGGCTACAGCGTAAGCCAAGCCATCACCAGTGGTTTCCAGCGCAGCATGTTCTCCAATGAAGCCGGTATGGGTTCGACGCCAAATGCCTCGGCCGCAGCGGCATCCTTCCCGCCACATCCGGCAGCGCAGGGGATTGTCCAAATGATTGGCGTGCTGATTGATACCGTTGCTATCTGCAGCGCCAGCGCCATGGTGGTTTTACTGGCGGGCCACGGAACGAAAACCACCAGCTACGATGGCATCCAGCTCATTCAACACGCGATGAACGTGCTGGTGGGTGAATGGGGAGCCGGCTTCGTGGCGGTAGTGATGATGTTGTTCGCCTTTACCTCTGTTGCTGCAAACTATGTCTACGCCGAAAACAACCTGGTCTTTTTACGCTGGAATAAGCCGTGGGCCATCTGGCTCCTGCGTATTTGCACGCTGCTGATGGTGGTCGCTGGTAGTTTGTTGAGCCTACCCGTAGTCTGGCAGATGGCGGACGTTATCATGGCGCTGATGGCTATCACCAACCTGACAGCGATTCTGCTGCTCTCACCGGTAGTGCGCATTATAGCCACCGACTATCTTCGTCAGCGTAAATTGGGTGTGACGCCGGTGTTCGATCCTGACTATTACCCAGAGATCGCTCAGCAGTTGGCTCCCGAAAGCTGGGATCTGCCGCCGCGCCAATAGCAGCAATCGATCACCTGATGCCATTTTTTTGTTAAAGTTGCGTGAAATTTTCTGCAAGGACTGGATATGCTGATTCTGATTTCCCCTGCTAAAACGCTCGATTACCAAAGCCCGCTGGCAACGACGCGCTATACCCAGCCCGCGCTACTGGAACGCTCCCAGCAGTTGATCGGTGTTGCCCGCAAACTCTCCGCGCCGCAGATCAAAGCGCTGATGGGGATTAGCGATAAGCTGGCCGACCTGAATGCTACCCGCTTTCACGACTGGCACCCGGACTTTACTCCCGATAATGCGCGCCAAGCGATCCTCGCGTTTAAAGGCGACGTCTACACCGGACTAAAGGCGGAGACGTTCAGTGAGGCCGACTTCGATTTTGCCCAGAAACATCTGCGTATGCTATCCGGCCTGTATGGCGTGCTGCGCCCACTGGATCTGATGCAACCATATCGCCTAGAGATGGGCATTCGCCTGGAAAACCCGCGTGGTAAGGACCTGTACCAGTTCTGGGGAGAGGAAATTACCCACACCCTGAACGAAGCGCTGGCAGCTCAGGGCGACGATGTTGTGGTGAACCTCGCGTCGGATGAATACTTCCGTTCGGTGAAGCCGAAAGCGCTGAAGGGGAAACTCATTAAGCCCGTTTTCCTAGATGAGAAGAATGGGAAATTCAAGGTGATAAGCTTCTACGCCAAGAAGGCGCGAGGGCTGATGAGCCGCTTTATCATTGAAAATCGCCTGACGAAACCAGCGCAACTGAAAGAATTTAACAGCGAAGGGTATTTCTATGATGTGGAAAACTCGACGGCCGACGAATTCGTCTTCAAACGCCACGAACAGTAACTTTATGTAGGCCCGATAAGACGAAGTCGCCATCGGGCATAAGGCAACGCCGCCGGATGGCGGCGTTGCCTTATCCGGCCTACAGGATTAATGACGGCCGGGCATTGGACGGTGGTCGTCATGCCCACGATTGTCGTGATGATCGCGGTTGTCGTAATGATCTCGATTGTCATGATGCGGCGGCGGTGGATTATGCTCATGCCAGCGGTTTTCACGCCATTCATAATGCTCTTTCCACCAGCTGTGGTCACGCCAGTGTCCGCCATCCCAGTAATGACCATTATTATCCTGGTCGCCAATCTGTAGCTTCACCGCCGGAATAAGCGTTATCTCCGCAGCCTGTACCATCACCGGAGCTGCCAGCATCATTGCCAGTGCAAACATCGCAGGTTTTAACATGGGGAACTCCTTGGTTCATCATTTGCCAATATGGCCGATGAAGAGAGCTTACCGTGCTGGAACTCTGCTTGTTATTCTCCGCAATCCTATATTGTAACCCCCCGCATTTATTGGGAATTTCTCCTTTTTCCCTGCAGAGTTTCTACATAATTTCTCCCTATTTCCCCCTCCGCGCGGAAGGGGAAACGGAGACGTTACGCGTTGCTCATCATCAGGTTACGCAGTGCAGCATAGTCAGCCGGCAGATTATGAGACAACAGTGGCAGGTCAGCGCGATCCGCCAGCGCTTTCGGCAATGGCAGCGTTTCTTGCAGAATTTCCTCCACGCTCTCCTTGAACTTCGCCGGATGCGCCGTGCCAAGGAACAGGCCGTATTCACCCGGCTGTAACTGGTCGCGTAGCGCACGGTAAGCAATCGCCGCATGCGGTTCAGAGGTATAGCCCAGAGCCTGCAGGTCGCGCATGGTCGCTTTGGTGGTTTCATCATCTACCGCAGCATAGCCCAGCTCGTTAAGACGCCAGATCTTACGGCGGAACAACTCTTCCACGCGCGGCCAGTTGTTTGGCTGGCTGACATCCATTGCGTTAGATAACGTCGCTTGAGTGGCTTTTGGCGCCCACTTGCCGTCCTGCAAGAAGCGAGGAACGGTGTCATTGGCGTTGGTGGCGGCGATAAAGCGTTTCACCGGCAGGCCGAGCGATTTCGCCAGCAGACCGGCAGTCAAGTCGCCGAAGTTGCCGCTAGGAACTGAAACCACCAGCTGATTGCGTGCTTCCTGCGGCAACTGGGCTACTGCTTCGAAGTAGTAGCAAATCTGCGCCAGCAGGCGGCTAATATTAATGGAGTTGGCAGAGTTCAGGCCCAATGCGACCTTCAGCTCTTCATCGTCGAAGGCCTGTTTTACCAGCGCCTGGCAAGCGTCAAAGTCACCGTCAATCGCCACAGTTTCAATGTTGCCGCCGAGGGTGCAGAACAGCTTTTCCTGCAGCGGACTGATTTTGCCGCGCGGGTAGAGGATCACTACTTTGACATTTGGCAGGCCATAGAAGGCATGCGCAACCGCAGCTCCGGTATCACCGGACGTCGCGGTCAGGATAGTTACCGGCTTATCACCTGCGATCAGAGTCAGCATCTGGGCCATAAAACGGCCGCCGAAATCTTTGAATGCCAGAGTCGGGCCGTGGAACAGTTCCAGACAGCCGATATCGTCTTGGACTTTGTTCACCGGAGCCGGGAAGGTAAATGCGTTAGCGATACGCTGCTTTAGCTCATCTTGCGGGATTTCATCGCCGATAAATGCGGAGAGGATCTTCGCACTACGGGTAACAAAATCCTGCGTCAGCAGGTCATCAATGTCGGTCAGGTTGAATTCCGGCAGATCGTGCGGAAAAAACAGCCCTTGATGCTTGCCAAGCCCTTGAGTGATGGCCTGCGCAAAGCTGACCTGCTCATTGTGATCTTTTAAATTATAGAGTTTCATCGGTTATCCCACGACTCGTGCGCCGGCTGTATCCAGTCGACAAATATGAACAAAACCTTCTTGATTCTGCAGATAATTCTGGCTCAGCCAATCAGATACGCGCTGCGCGGTATCCAATTTATCGCACAGGGCAAACAGCGTCGGCCCGGAACCGGAAATACCGCAGGCAACCGCCCCGATACCGGCAACCGCCTGACGCGCTTCACTGAAGCCCGGCAGCAGTTTGGTACGATATGGCTCGGCAATAACGTCTTTCATCAACTTTGCGGCAAGCGCAGGCTGACGGGAGTGGCAGGCATGAATAAAGCCCGCCAGATGGCGCCCATGAGCAATACAGTCCTGACGACGATACTGCGCCGGCAGAATGGCCCGCGCCTCTGCAGTTGACACTTTAATGCCCGGATAGGCCAGCACCCACAGCCATTCATCAAAACAAGGCACCTGCTGGCTGATGATGCCATTCTCTTCAATCATCAACTGCATTCCGCCAAGGTAGCACGGCGCAACGTTATCGTAGTGCACGCTGCCGGAAATACGCCCTTCCAGCTCGCCCATCAGGGCCAGCATACGGGTTTCATCCAGCGGCTTGCCGCAATGTTCATTCATCGCCACCAGCGCCGCGACCACCGAACAGGCGCTGGAACCCAGCCCTGAGCCTATCGGCATGTTTTTTTCCAGCGTCATCGCCACTGGAATCTCTTTACCTATTTCCCGGCAAAACAGTTCCCAGCACTGATAAACAATATTCTCATGCGGTTCAGTCGGCAGCTTGTCCGCAAAGCGTCCCAGATTTTGTAGGCTGAAGCGGTTAGCCGCCTCAACCGTCACGTTGTCGCCCAGCAGACTGCCATCGATTGGCGTCACTGCCGCACCTAGGACATCAAACCCGACGCTCATATTGGCACTGGAAGCCGGGGCATACACCTTAACCATGTTTAAACTCCTAACTTCCATGACAATGTGCGCAGAAGATCGGCAAATACCCCTGCCGCCGTAACATCGTTACCTGCGCCATAACCGCGCAGCACCAGCGGCAGCGGCTGATAATAGTGGCTATAGAACGCCAAGGCGTTTTCACCATTTTTCACTTTATACAGCGGGTCATTGCCGTCAACTTCGGCAACTTTTACCCGACAAACGCCGTCTTCTTCAATGTTGCCCACATAGCGCAACACTTTACCTTCATCGCGGGCTTTCGCCACGCGGGCCGAAAACTCGTCATCCAGTTGCGGCAGACGCGCCATAAAGCTATCAGTATCACCCGAGGCATCAAAGCTTGATGGCAACACTGACTCGACGACAATATCACTGAGTTCCAAGTTACGCCCGGTTTCACGCGCCAAGATCAGCAGCTTACGCGCCACATCCATGCCCGAAAGATCGTCACGTGGATCCGGTTCCGTATAGCCCATTTCGCGCGCCACTTTCGTTGCTTCCGACAGCTTCATACCTTCATCAAGCTTACCGAAGATAAACGACAGCGAACCTGAAAGAATGCCGGAAAAGCGCTGCAGTTCATCGCCCGCATTCAGCAGGTTTTGCAGGTTTTCAATCACCGGCAGACCCGCGCCTACGTTGGTATCGTAGAGGAATTTACGCCGTGACTGACCTGCCGCATGGCGCAGTTGATGGTAGTAATCCATCGATGAGGTATTAGCCTTTTTGTTCGGCGTCACCACGTGGAAGCCTTCGCGCAGGAAGTCAGCGTATTGATCGGCAACGGTTTGATTGGAAGTACAGTCAACGATCACCGGGTTCAACAGATGGTACTCTTTGACCAAACGAATGAGGCGGCCAAGATTGTAAGGCTCTTTGGCTTCCGCCAGCTCAGCCTGCCAGTTTTCCAAATTCAGCCCATGCACGTTGGTGAGCAGCGCGCGGGAGTTCGCCACGCCGCAAACGCGTAGGTCGATGTGCTTTTTCTTCAACCAAGCCTGCTGGCGTTTAATTTGTTCCAGCAGCGCGCCGCCGACACCGCCAACGCCTATCAGGAACACTTCAATCACCTGATCGGTGTTGAACAACATTTGGTGCGTCACACGTACACCGGTTACCGCATCATCGTTGCTCACTACTACGGAGATAGAGCGCTCGGAAGACCCTTGGGCGATAGCGACGATGTTGATATTGGCGCGCGCTAGCGCGGCGAAGAATTTGGCCGAGATACCGCGCAGAGTGCGCATGCCATCGCCAACGACAGAGATGATAGCCAGACGCTCCATGATGGACAGCGGCTCCAGCAGTTCTTCTTTGAGCTCCAGATAGAACTCATCTTCCATCACCTTTTTCGCTCGCGCACAGTCGCTCTGCGGTACACAGAAACTGATGCTGTATTCGGACGATGACTGGGTGATCAGCACAACCGAGATCCCGGCGCGCGACATCGTCGCAAACACGCGGGCGGCCATGCCAACCATGCCTTTCATACCGGGGCCAGAGACGTTGAACATCGCCATATTGTTGAGATTAGAGATGCCCTTGACTGGCAAATCATCTTCATCACGGCTCGCACCGATAAGCGTACCCGGAGCCTGCGGATTACCGGTATTTTTAATCAGACAAGGGATCTGGAACTGGGCGATTGGCGCAATGGTGCGTGGATGCAGCACTTTGGCGCCAAAGTAGGAAAGCTCCATCGCTTCTTGGTAAGACATGCTTTTCAGCAAACGAGCATCGGGAACCTGGCGCGGGTCACAGGTATACACACCGTCAACATCGGTCCAGATTTCGCAGCAGTCGGCGCGTAAACAAGCAGCCAGCACGGCAGCAGAGTAATCGGAGCCGTTACGCCCCAGAACGACCAGCTCGCCTTTTTCGTTGCCAGCGGTGAAACCCGCCATCAGCACCATATGGTCAGATGGGATTTGGCTTGCCACGATGCGGCGGGTGGATTCCGTAATATCGACAGTCGATTCAAGGTAGTGACCAACGGCCAGCAGTTTTTCAACCGGGTTAATCACCGTGACGTTATGGCCACGCGCGCCAAGCAGCCCGGCCATAATGGCGATAGAGAGTTTTTCCCCACGGCAAATGAGGCCTGCGTTGACGCTGTCTGGGCACTGCCCCAGCAGACTGATACCGTGCAGGATATGTTTGATCTGGGCAAATTCGAGCTCAACGGCGGCTTTCAGTTCAGCGTGCGGAAAACCCGGTTGGGCGTCGGCAAGCCCTGAGAGCAATTCAGCAAAGATACGTTCGGCGTCGGTAATATTGGTCAGCGCTTCCTGCCCGCCAATGGTTTTTTCAATCATCGCCACCAAATGGTTGGTGATTTTTGCCGGGGCAGAGAGCACAGTTGCTACCTGCCCCTGCCTGGCGTTGCTTTCCAAGATATCGGCTACGCGCAGAAACCTTTCCGCGTTTGCCACTGATGTACCGCCGAACTTCAAGACTCGCATGGTTTGACCCCTTGATCCTTAGTCGAAAAAAAAGCCCGCACTGTTTAGGTGCGGGCTTTTTTCTGTGTTTCCTGTACGCGTCAGCCCGCACCGTTACCTGTGGTAATAGTGGTGGTCGTAATTGTCATAATGCTGCTGATGCGAATCATGGATGTTGTGTGCTCTGTCATTTTTCTGTCTGTATGCCTATATTGGTTAAAGTATCTGCCTGTCTAAGTCAATGAATTTTTAACTTCATCACGTTCCGCAATCAATTCAGAAGAGCCCGTACCTCTGCCGATAAACCACCACAACCGCCATAAGCCAAGTAAAACACCAACACATAAAACCATAAGAAAACATAATGACGGAATTTTACTCTGGTATATTTTTTTCAATATCATGCAGCAATCGGTGCAACATTGCCGTATCACGATGCTCAAATAAGCCGATACGCTGTTGCAGCCAATCAGCAAGTTTTGCATCTCCGGCGACATCAAGTCGCTCAAGCAAGGTTGTGATACGCGCTCTTAACGCAATCAACTGATTTTCGTCACCCGCCGTTGCCGGCGCGTTCGCCGTTTGTAATAGCGAGGAGAGCTGGTAACAATAGACCATCACCGCCTGCCCCAGATTCAAAGATGGGTAATCCGCAACCATCGGTACGCCAGTTAACACATCGGCCAGCGCCAGCTCCTCGTTAGTCAGCCCGGAATCTTCGCGGCCAAACACCAGCGCCGCGTGGTTCATCCATTGTGATTTCTCTGTCAGCAGCGGCACCAACTCCTGCGGCGTTGCGTAGTAGTGAAACCGCGCGCGGCTACGTGCGGTGGTGGCGACTGTAAAATCAACATCATGCAGCGCGTCTTCGAGCGTTTCGTAGGTTGTAATGCCATCGATAATATCGCCCGAGCCGTGCGCCACCCATCGGGTAGCGGGTTCCAGATGCGCGACGCTATCCACGATACGCAGGTCATTAAATCCCATTGTTTTCATGGCCCTGGCGGCCGCACCGATATTCTCGGCTCTTGCTGGTGCAACCAGCACGATAGATAAGCGCATTTAAAGTTCTCTTAATTGACTGTTATCAGGCAATAATGTGATGTAGTTCAACATATTGCGCAGCGCGAATTTACAAAAAGGCAACAAAAATCGATGAAATGATGTTTCATAACACATAAACATTGCTAAACTATTCCCGCTAAAACCATCACTTGCTAATGTTAATAGAACCTATATATCTATATGTTTATACGAACTATTTTCATTACGATAGCGCAATATCAATTGGATTCACCGCATTTATCAGTTAACCTGTGCAACTACTTGAGTTGTGGAAAAAATGTGATAAGCGTTATCATACGAGTGTGATGATTTCACCAAACTGTTAACGTGCTACAATTGAACTTGATATATGTCAACGAAGCGTAGGTTTATTGGCGGTCTGGTGCCTCTTTGCCTGTTATGTTGCTGTTAAAATGGTTAGGATGACAACCGTTTTTGACACTGTCGGGTCCAGAGGGAAGAGTACCCACGACCAAGCTAATGATGTTGTTGACGTTGATGGAAAGTGCATCAAGAACGCAATTACGTACTTTAGTCATGTTACGCCGATCATGTTAATTTTCGACATGCATCAGGCAGGTCAGGGACTATTGGTACTTCCTGTTTCGATTTAGTTGGCAATTTAGGTAGCAAACATGCAGACCCCGCACATTCTTATCGTTGAAGACGAGTTGGTAACACGCAACACGTTAAAAAGTATTTTCGAAGCAGAAGGCTACGATGTTTTCGAAGCGACCGATGGCGCGGAAATGCATCAGATCCTGTCTGAGAATGATATCAACCTGGTAATCATGGATATCAACCTGCCGGGGAAAAACGGCCTTCTGCTGGCGCGCGAACTGCGTGAACAAGCGAATGTCGCCCTGATGTTCCTGACCGGTCGCGACAATGAAGTCGACAAGATCCTCGGTCTGGAAATTGGCGCAGATGATTACATCACCAAGCCATTCAACCCGCGTGAACTGACCATCCGTGCGCGCAACCTGCTGTCTCGTACCATGAACCTTGGTACCGTCAGCGAAGAACGCCGTAGCGTAGAAAGCTACAAGTTCAACGGCTGGGAGCTGGACATCAACAGCCGCTCTCTGGTTGGTCCGGACGGTGAACAGTACAAGCTGCCGCGTAGCGAATTCCGCGCCATGCTGCACTTCTGTGAAAACCCGGGCAAGATTCAGTCTCGCGCTGAACTGCTGAAGAAAATGACGGGTCGTGAGCTGAAGCCACACGACCGTACGGTTGACGTGACCATCCGTCGCATCCGTAAACATTTCGAGTCTACGCCGGATACCCCGGAAATCATCGCCACGATTCACGGCGAAGGTTACCGCTTCTGCGGCGAGCTGCAGGAATAGAAAACAAAACGGCGCTTTCAGCGCCGTTTTTATTTGTCCTTATTTTGCCGACCCGGTTTCATTCCCCCACGGCATAATCGGCACTGCGCTTATCGCATTCTTCGGCGAACCATCAACGACCTTGTCTGAATAGGTCAGATAGACCAGCGCGTTACGTTTACCATCATAAAAACGCACCACCTGCAGCTTTTTGAACACCAGCGATGTGCGTTTCTGGAACACCACTTCGCCCTGCGCTTTGCCATTTTTGATTTTATCGGTCAGCACAATCGAACCAACCTGCTGGCAGGAAATCGCCGCATCGGACGTATCTTCCGCTAAGCCTAATCCCCCTTTGATACCGCCGGTTTTCGCTCGGCTGATATAGCAGGTGACGTTTTTGACGTCCGGGTCATCGAAGGCTTCGACGACGATTTTGTGGTCGGGGCCAAACATTTTGAAAACCGTATCAACAGAACCAATTTGCTCCGCATGGACGCCCAGGCTGAAGGCCCCTAACAACAGGCTAGCCATTAATTTCTTGTATTTCATATTGTTACCATTTTCATTAATTAAGTTAAGTGACAATTCAACATCCGACTGTAAAGTGTTTATAGATCACAGCTTTGCAAAAAACAGCGTCATTTCTAATGTAAAAACGCACTTATGCATAAAAAAAACACTGAATGCTAAAACAGCAAAAGATGCTATTATCCGCTACCTTGGTAACAGGCACCTAAGACATTAAGGATGAGGGCATTATATGGATCAAGCTGGAATTATTCGCGATCTCCTCGTTTGGCTGGAAGGTCATTTAGATCAGCCATTATCGCTGGATAATGTGTCGGCAAAAGCCGGTTACTCCAAATGGCACCTGCAACGTATGTTCAAAGACGTTACCGGTCATGCTATTGGTGCTTATATTCGTGCTCGCCGTCTGTCTAAATCTGCCGTTGCGTTACGCCTGACTGCACGCCCTATTCTCGATATTGCACTCCAGTATCGTTTTGATTCTCAGCAGACCTTTACTCGCGCCTTTAAAAAGCAATTCTCGCTGACGCCTGCGCTGTACCGTCGCTCTCCAGACTGGAGCTCATTCGGCATGCGTCCGCCGCTGCGCTTGGGCGAGTTTACAATGCCGAAATACGAATTTGTCACCCAGCCGACCACGCATCTGATGGGCGTGACCCAAAGCTACACCTGCAAGCTCGAAGAGATTTCCGATTTCCGTCAGCAAATGCGCGTGCAGTTCTGGACCGATTTCCTCGGCAATTCGCCGTCTATTCCACCGATACTGTACGGGCTGCATGAGCCACGTCCAAGCTTG
The DNA here is from genome assembly GCF_040932435.1 of Kluyvera sp. STS39-E. Lineage (NCBI taxonomy): Bacteria > Pseudomonadati > Pseudomonadota > Gammaproteobacteria > Enterobacterales > Enterobacteriaceae > Kluyvera > Kluyvera sp. STS39-E. The sequence continues at coordinate 259,927 of NZ_JBFQGA010000007.1, forward strand.
GAAAAAGATGACGAGCAGGAAGTGTTTTATACCACCGCGCTCACGCCGGAGCTGGCAAACGGACACATCCACAATGCTCATCCCGTTACCCTTGAGGGCGGCGAGTACGTGATGTTTACCTATGAAGGTCTTGGTACGGGGCTGCAGGAGTTTATCCTGACGCTTTACGGCACCTGCATGCCAATGCTCAACCTGACTCGTCGTAAGGGCCAAGATATCGAACGCTTCTTCCCGCAGGATGAGGCACGGAATCAGGAACCGCCAATTATGCTACGCTGCGAGTACCTGATCCCAATTCGCCGTTAACGCTGCAATTCGTCCAATGCAGGGGTGTCCAGATGTGAGACGTCCCCTGCCGTTTCAACCACCCATCCCGGCGCCAGCCACAGGCTTTCTTGATAGTCGACGCGCGAAATTGAACAGTTACGCAAGCGTAAACGACGCTCCGCATGCGCAGGTAATCCCAGAATCGTGCTCACCAAGCAGCCAAGCGCAATACCGTGGCTCACCAGCAGCGGGCGACTTCCTGTCGGCAGATCAAGACAGGCAGCAAGCCCGGCGCGCATACGCTCGCTGAGCTCCTGCATTGATTCGCCTTCTGGAATGCGTCCATCCGGGGTACCGTTTACCACCAGCCGACGCCACTCTTCTTCTTGCGCACTCAGCGAGTCAAGATGACGCTGCTCCAGAACGCCCATATCCAATTCACGCAGGCGGGCATCGAGGATCACGTCGCAGCCACATGCGTCGGCAATGATCTGGGCGGTACGTTGCGTACGCCCCAGATCGCTGGCGATAACATGGGTGATGCCGTAGGTACGAACGCGTTCTCCCACTTGCACTGCCTGCATCTCTCCTTTAGCCGTCAGAGGACTATCCGACTGGCCTTGAATACGCCGTTCGGCGTTCCACTGCGTTTCGCCATGGCGAACAAGATATACCTGTAACATGTTTTTTATCCGTTATACTGCGATGACATTTAATTGAATGAGTTGTGTAGATTATGCATCAAGTTGTCGTTGCTACCACCAATCCTGCCAAAATTCAGGCGATTCTTGTCGCATTTGACCAGATATTTGGTGAAGGATCCTGCCAAATCACGCCAGTCTCCGTCGATACTGGCGTACCCGAGCAGCCATTTGGTAGCAGTGAGACACGAGCGGGCGCACGCAATCGGATCGCTAACGCACGTCTAATTCAGCCAAATGCCGATTTCTGGGTCGCCATTGAAGCAGGTATCGATGAAGGTGCCACTTTCAGCTGGGTGGTGATTGAAAGTCGTGAACAGCGCGGAGAAGCGCGATCGGCGACGCTGCCGCTACCGGAAGTTATTCTAGAGCAGGTTCAGGCGGGCGTTGCGCTGGGACCGGTGATGTCAAAATTCACCGGCATCGATAAGATTGGCAATAAGGAAGGTGCGATTGGCGTATTTACCGGCGGCGTGCTCACCCGCAGCAGCGTTTACCATCAGGCGGTTGTGCTAGCGTTGAGCCCTTTCCACAACGCGCTGTATCGCTAGACTAAACGTCATTGCCGGATGGCGGCTTCGCCTTATCCGGCCTACGGATTAGCCGATTGTAGGCCTGATAAGCGTAGCGCCATCAGGCAGGATAGCGGCTCTGCCTTATCCGGCCTACGGCTGCGTTTTCGGCAGCGTCTCTTCTAGCCACTGGCGAAGCTCAACTGGCGCTGACTTCAGGCTGTTCGATCCACGGGTGATCGTCGCGATCCCCGCTCCGAGCTCGTTTTTCAGCTCACGCTGGCTCATTTCACCGCGCAACAGCTCTTCAATAATACGTACACGCGTCCCCAGCGCTTCACGCTCATCCGGAGTCATAATTAAATTTAACAGAGGCAGCGCCAGCTCGTCGGTATACGCCAGACGCAGAAGCTCGACAAAACGAAGCCACTCCTGATTGCGATGCTCAGCAACCGTCGCTGAATAAGGGGATTGTTGGGTCATGATGGTCCACCGTGTTATGCATGTACTCTTAAGCGAGTACAAGCATAACACAGGTATTACGCATCAGTAACGTCGTTGCCACTCATTACTCGACAGGACGTCCTCTTTCTCGCCCATAAAATGCCGATAATAAGCATCATAGGCCAGTACGTTCTTCACGTAGCCTCGGGTTTCCGAGAACGGAATACTCTCGATAAACGCCACCGCATCGATGCGCCCAGCGCTGTTGCCAAGCCAGGTTCGCACTCGACCAGGACCGGCGTTATACGCCGCAGAGGCAAAAATGCGGTTATTTTCGAACTGCTGGTAAACGTACTGCAGATAGCTGGTACCAATGTTGATATTGGTTTCCGGTTCCAACAGCTGAATCGGATTGCTGTATCCCGGAATATTAAACATCTTCACCGTATGCGTTGCCGTGCCCGGCATGATCTGCATCAGTCCGCTCGCCCCCACCGGCGATTTCACCTTCGGATTCCACGCGCTTTCCTGACGCGCAATGGCCATAGCATAACTTTGCGGCACATCTTTCCCCGAGGTGTAACGGGTAAACAGATCCTTATAAGCCAGTGGGAAACGTTCCTGCAGATTGTCCCAAAGCTTACCGGCAATCGTTGCCTGCACGCTGAGATCCCACCAGTTTTGGTCAAACGCGTAGCGTGCCAGCTGCGCCTGTTCGGTTTGGCTGCGGCTGCTCACCAGATTGGCCCACTCGCTGCGCGCGGTATTATCCTGATTCCAGTACATTAACTCACGCACACGTGCCATTTCAGCACCACTGCTCAACGTAGGAGAGATACCCCCCGGCGCTTTCTCCACCCGCAGGGCATATGGCTCGCCCAAGCGCTGCGCCGCCACCATCGGATAGAAGCCGCGCTGCTGCATCAAGGACAATAGAATCTGTCGCGCTTCATCGTCACGCCCCTGCTCCATCAGCAGATCGGCCTGCCAATAGCGCCACTCATCCTTATCTTTGGCTTCCATCGGTAGCCGCGCCAGCCAAGTATTCAACCCTGCGCGATCACCAGTTCCCAGCGCCATACGAACTCGGCGCTCGATCAACGAGGTTGATTGCGAACGCATAATGGCATCATCACGCCAGCGGGCCTGTTCGTCGGTCACATCTGTTCCCATAAGACGCCAAGCGACAATGTCCCGTAGCTCCTGGGTTTGCTCTTCGTTAAGCTGCTGTGCTTGCACCAGCGATGGGATCATCAGACGCGCATTTTCGGCATCCTGACGGGCCACGCTGCTAAACGCCACGGCGGCGAGCTGACGGGTAAAATCGGTCGCCCCGGTGGTGCGGGCAAAAGTCAGAACGTTGTTAGGATTGTTGGCGAGGTCGGTAATCGCGGTCGCAATGGTTTGATACTGTGCCGGCATCTGCGACGCCAACGCCTTCACAAGCCCGGTATTCCCAGCCTTCATCACCAGACGGATACGTTCCAAGTAAGCGAGAGGATCCTGCTGGCCGGATGTGCGCCAAGCGCTAAAGAGCTTATCGCAGGCATTCGGTCGGTTCTGCCCGCTCAGCCACAGCGTTTTGGCCCCTTCCCATGCGCCTTGAGTATCGCCGACGGTATATTTTGCATAGTAATAGTTACATTGTGCTTCCGCGGTGCCTGGCTTGTCTGGGCTAAAAGCCAGCAGACCCCGCCAATCCTCACGGCGTGCCAGCTCATTGACGAAGCGGTTTTTAAGCGACCGGGCGGGAGGCAACGTAGGATTGGCCTGCACAAACTGTGTCACAGACAGCGCGGGTGTATTCATCAAATCGCCGGAAAGCTGGCGATATTCTAGGTACGGATACAGCGGATAGTCGCGCAGAGTTGGCATCAAACTCTCGACCACATCCATCTGGCGGTTGTCCCACGCCTGTTTGATTTGCGCATAGCGGCTGCGCTGCTGATCCAGCGAATCAGCGTGGGCCGCGCTACTGATGGTCAGCAGGCAGACGCCCGCTGCCAGCAGACGCCACGTAAATTGTTTGGCTGTTTCCACAGGCTCTTCCTCGTTGTCACGTTACGTCAGTGCAGCATCGTGCCGCGTAATCAATTTATGCTAACTACTGATGGCTAAATGTTCCACGTTATGCACACTTTTTTACGTTTTATCCGTGTCTTAACACGGTTAAATTTGCCTGCTGGGATTGAACAGGGAAAACAGCTACACTTCGCCTTTGAAAAGTCTATTCATCACGATAAAAGAGGCGAAGTCCACGTGGCTCAATTCGTTTATACCATGCATCGTGTCGGCAAAGTCGTTCCGCCGAAACGTCATATTCTTAAAAACATCTCTCTGAGCTTCTTCCCTGGAGCAAAAATCGGTGTACTGGGCCTGAACGGCGCTGGTAAATCCACCCTGCTGCGTATCATGGCCGGTATCGATACCGACATCGAAGGTGAAGCGCGCCCACAGCCTGGTCTGAAGATTGGTTACCTGCCACAGGAACCAAAGCTGAACCCTGAACATACCGTTCGTGAATCCGTTGAAGAAGCGGTAGCCGAAGTGGTTAACGCACTGAAAGGCTTAGACGAAGTGTATGCGAAATACGCTGAACCTGACGCCGACTTCGATAAACTCGCCGCACAACAGGGCAAGTTCGAAGAAATCATTCAGGCGCACGACGGTCACAACCTGAACGTGCAGCTTGAGCGTGCGGCCGACGCCCTGCGCCTGCCGGATTGGGACGCTAAAATTGAGAAGCTGTCCGGTGGTGAACGCCGCCGCGTAGCGCTGTGCCGCCTGCTGCTGGAAAAACCAGACATGCTGCTGCTTGATGAACCAACCAACCACTTGGATGCTGAATCCGTGGCATGGCTGGAGCGCTTCCTGCACGACTTCGAAGGCACCGTTGTGGCGATTACCCACGACCGTTACTTCCTCGATAACGTTGCCGGTTGGATTCTGGAGCTTGACCGTGGTGAAGGTATTCCATGGGAAGGTAACTACTCCTCTTGGCTGGAGCAAAAAGATCAGCGTCTGGCGCAGGAAGCTTCTCAGGAAGCGGCTCGTCGTAAGTCGATTGAAAAAGAGCTGGAGTGGGTTCGTCAGGGCGCGAAAGGCCGTCAGTCTAAAGGCAAAGCCCGTCTGGCACGCTTTGAAGAGCTGAACAACACCGAATACCAGAAGCGTAACGAAACCAACGAACTGTTTATCCCACCTGGAGCACGTCTGGGCGATAAAGTCGTTGAAGTCACTAATCTGCGTAAATCCTATGGCGATCGCGTACTGATCGACGACCTGAGCTTCTCAGTACCGAAAGGCGCAATCGTCGGCATTATCGGTCCGAACGGCGCGGGTAAATCAACGCTGTTCCGCATGATGTCCGGTCAGGAACAACCTGATAGCGGTACTATCTCGCTGGGCGAGACCGTGAAACTGGCCTCCGTTGACCAGTTCCGTGACGCGATGGATAACAGCAAAACCGTGTGGGAAGAAGTGTCCGGCGGTCTGGATATCATGAAGATCGGCAACACCGAAATGCCAAGCCGTGCCTACGTGGGCCGCTTCAACTTCAAAGGTGTTGATCAGGGCAAACGCGTCGGCGAACTGTCCGGCGGTGAGCGTGGTCGTCTGCATCTGGCGAAACTGCTGCAGGTTGGCGGCAACATGTTGCTGCTCGATGAACCAACCAACGACCTGGATATCGAAACCCTGCGCGCACTGGAAAACGCCCTGTTGGAGTTCCCTGGCTGTGCAATGGTTATCTCGCACGACCGTTGGTTCCTTGACCGTATTGCCACCCACATTCTGGATTACCAGGATGAAGGCAAAGTGGAATTCTTTGAAGGTAACTTTACCGAATACGAAGAGTACAAGAAACGTACGCTGGGCGCCGATGCGCTGGAGCCGAAACGTATTAAGTACAAACGTATTACCAAGTAAACTGCCGCTGTAGGCCGGGAAAGCATCAGCACTCCCGGCATCAAACCAAGCCTCGTTGGTAGGAGAGAACCTATCTGCGGGGCTTTTTATTTGCTCTTAATAAAACGCGCCTTCGCTATTTTAATTAAATCAAAAAACACCTTCACTACTCAAATAAACGCCCATAAACCATAAAAAATGATATATGGGAAATTAAATCAAATTCACATATAAAATATCATCTAAAACATTCATTGTATTTTACAGGTAACAGGATTGAGAAGCCGGGGCGGCTGTGCTACAAATAGCGCCGACATCAGAAATGATAGCATTAATTCATGAAAATAATATTCGGAATAGAATAAATCATTATTAACAGACATTCACAAAGGATTGGATTGATATGTCTAATATAAATAAACCACATCGTTGCTTCCAACGTTAGAAAATCAATAATTCATCTCTTGAATATTTTTATAAATAAACCACGTTCGGAACTATGAAAACTAATCAGATCTTTATTGATAATCTTTTCCAGCGAGTACGATGCTGGCGGCAACGTGTTTTCATCATTTCACTACAGCGCTATCTTGGGCACATCATTATCACGACCCCCATGGCAATGCTGGTGATATATCTGGTGATTTTCAGCCAGCCGCGCTACATGAGCGAATCTAAGGTCGCGGTAAAGCGCCCAAATGAAATCGACAGCACTAGCCTGAATGTTGGTCTGCTATTAGGAGCATCGAATCCATCATCAGCGGAAGACTCCCTCTATTTAAAAGAATATATTAACTCCCCCGACATGCTGAAGGCGCTGGATAAACAGTTAAACTTCCACCACGCGTTTAGTCAGAGCGGCTGGGATCTTTTTTTCCATCTCTCCGATGACGCCAGTTCGGAAGAATTTCTTGATTACTACCGCAACCGAATCACCATCGCTTATGACGAAAAATCGGGTTTACTCAATATCCAGACCCAGGGCTTTACTCCAGAATTCGCTCAGGCGTTTAACCTCGCAGTACTGAAAGAGTCGGAGCGATTTATCAATGAACTCTCCCATCGTATTTCACGCGAACAAATGCAGTTTGCCGAGGAAGAACTGCGCCAAACCCGTCAGCGCCTGAACGAAAGCAAAAAGCAACTTCTCAGCTATCAAAATAAGAACAACGTACTCGATCCTGCGGCCTCTGCTGAAGCGGCAACGACACTGGTGAATACGCTGATTGGTAAAAAAATTGAGATGGAAGCCGACCTGCGCAACTTGCTGACCTATTTACGCGCTGACGCACCGCAGGTGGTCAGCGCTAAAAATGCCATTAAGGCGCTTCAGTCTCAAATTGATGAGGAGCAGAGCAAAATCACCGCCCCCGAAGGGAAGAAGCTCAACAGTATGGCCGCCGATTTCGAAGAGATTAAGGGCACGGTAACGTTTGATGCAGACCTCTACGCTCTGGCGCTGAAAGCGTTGGAAAAAACCCGTCTGGAAAGCGCTCGCAAGCTAAAAACCTTGGCGGTGATTAGCTCGCCACAGCGCCCACAAGAGTCATCGTTCCCCAATATTCCTTACTTATTGTTGGGTTGGCTTTTGGTATGCAGCCTGCTGTTTGGTACCGCCAAACTGCTGTTGGGCATTATTGAAGACCATAAAGACTGATGGCCTGATCCATTTTTAACAGAGTGCATTATGAAATTAGCTAACTCGGTATTTCTGCTCGCATTACTTCATCTGGGCCAGGCCTACGCGACAGGGGTCACCGCAGATCCGGAACTCACCGGTGCCGCGCCGTTATCCCCTTTACTGATAGGACAAAAGTCAGCCCAAGCCAATAATGGCTTTGATAATTCCCCACCGGTGAGCGAGGTACCAGTATTAAGCCGGATGTTTGGCGCGCAGCTATTTAACGGCTCCACCGCCGACAGCGGTGCCAGCATCGGTTTTAACCCAAGCTACGTGGTTTCTCTTGGCGATACCATTCAAGTGCGCCTGTGGGGCGCGTTTAATTTTGATGGCGCGCTGCCCGTCGATCCGAAAGGCAACATCTTTGTGCCCAATATTGGGCCGCTTAAGGTGGCAGGTGTGCCAAATGGTCAGCTCAACGCGCTGGTCGCCGCCAAAGTGAAAGAGGTGTATCAAGCAAACGTGAACGTATACGCCTCGCTCCTTCAGGCACAGCCGGTGAAAGTGTTTGTCACCGGCTACGTTAAAAACCCCGGTCTGTATGGCGGTGTGGCTTCCGACTCACTGCTTTCTTATCTGAGCAAAGCCGGCGGCGTTGATAGCGAACGCGGTAGCTATGTCGACATCAGCATCAAGCGTGGGAAATCGACGCGTTCTCGCGTCAACCTGTATGACTTTCTGCTCAACGGCACACTTAACCTGTCGCAGTTCTCTGATGGCGACACCATCGTCGTTGGCCCACGCAAATACACCTTCAGCGTGGATGGCGATGTTTATAACAGCTACGACTTCGAATTTGCCAACAGTTCGATTTCGGTGAATGAAGCGCTGAGCTGGGCACGGCCCAAACCGGGCGCAACGCATTTCACGATTGTCCGTCAGCAGGGCACCGTCAAACGCACGGAGTACTACCCACTGAGCGGAGCTAGCGGGCGCACACTGCAAGACGGCGACAAACTGATTGTCAGCTCTGACCGCTACGCGGGGACCATTCAGGTGCGCATAGAAGGGGCGCACTCCGGTGAACATGCGCTGGTACTGCCTTACGGCGCAACCATGAAACAAGTACTGGTGCAGATGCGTTCCAACAGCATGTCGCAGATGAACAGCATCCAGCTTTATCGCCACTCTGTCGCCATTCGTCAAAAAGAGATGCTCAATCTTGCACTGCAAAAGCTAGAACAGGCGTCTCTTTCGTCCCAATCGTCGACTCGTGAGGAGGCACAGTTGCGTATGCAAGAAGCACAGCTGGTCAGCCGTTTTGTGGCGAAAGCGCGCCAAGTTGTGCCAAAGGGCCAAGTGGTTCTGAATGAGAAAAATATCGACTCCGTTTTACTGGAAGATGGTGACGTCATCAGCATTCCAGAGAAAACGTCACTGGTGATGGTTCACGGCGAAGTGCTATTCCCCAACGCCATTAGCTGGGAAAGCAAGCTTGACGCCGACGACTACATCGAAAAATGCGGCGGCCTGACGCAAAAATCAGGGCAGTCGAAAATTATTGTCATCCATCAGGATGGTTCCGCAGTCAATGCAGACGACGCTGGCGACCTCACCGCAGGCGATGAAATTATGGTTCTGCCAAAGTACGAGTCGAAGAACATCGAGGTGACGCGCGGTATCTCCACCATTCTTTACCAACTGGCCGTCGCGGCGAAAGTCATTCTGGATATTTAACGTGCGAATGCAGGGAGCATCATGATCGGCATCTACTCCGGGGGGATTTGGAAGATCCCCCATCTGAATCAGTTTCTCGGCCAGCCCTGCCGTAAGCTGTCGATAAACGGTGCAATCCCCAGCGATATCTCAGCCATCGCAGTTTGGGGAATGAAGGAGAACACCGTCCTGCCCGCAGCCAAAGCGCGGGCGGCGGGTCTTCCCATTTTGCGCTTAGAAGATGGCTTTATTCGCTCTCTCGGCCTTGGTATAGAAGGTCATCCGCCGCTCTCTATCGTGGTTGATGATTTAGGGATTTACTACAATGCCAGCCAGCCTAGCCGGCTGGAGCAGCTAATTCAGCAGGAGTGCGCAGATAATACTTTCGCGGCCCAGGCCCGATCCGCAATTGATCTTATCGTTAGAGGCGATCTTTCTAAGTACAACCACGCCATTCCCTACACCACCGATGGGGATATAAAGCCTATCGTGCTGGTCATTGACCAGACATATGGTGATGTATCGATAACGCTGGGCGGTGCATCAGCCAAGAGCTTCAGCGAGATGCTCGCCGCCGCACGCGAAGAAAACCCCGAGGCTGAGATTTGGGTCAAAACCCATCCTGATGTACTGAGCGGCAAAAAACGGGGTCACTTCTCCAGCCACCTCAATGATCCTCGCATTCGCCTTTTTGCGCAGGATGTCAGCCCGCAGTCACTGTTGCGCTACGCCAGCCACGTCTACACCGTAACCTCACAGTACGGTATCGAAGCGCTGATGGCGGGGAAGCCCGTCACCTGCTTCGGTCTGCCGTGGTATGCGGGATGGGGGCTAACGGACGATCGCCATCCACAGGCGCAGTCGCTGGCCACAGATAGACGCGGCCATGCCACGTTACTGCAGCTAATCGGCGCGGCTTTGCTACGGTATTCACGCTACCTCAACCCGAATACCGGTGAGTTGGGCACGCTGTTCGACGTACTACATGCACTACGGCTACAGCGGCAACATATGATCTCACGCAGTGGGCACCTTTGGGCTCCGGGGTTGACGCTATGGAAGAGCGCGGTCATGAAAACCTTCCTCACCGCGCCGGGCAATAAGGTCAGTTTCAATAAAAAATCGCCCACTGCCACCGCTTGCGTAGTGTGGGGGGTTAATGGCGAAGCAAAATTTAAGCCATTGGCGCAAGCGCAAAATCTTCCGCTCTGGCGGATGGAGGATGGATTTCTGCGTTCATCTGGACTGGGTTCCGACCTGCTGATGCCGCTTTCTCTGGTTCTGGATAAAACAGGGATCTACTACGATGCCCACCGCGCCAGCGACCTAGAAATTTTGCTCAGCCGCTCAGCGCTTCACGGTGATGAACGCAGCCGAGCGCTCGCACTACAGAAGACGCTAGTCGACAGTAAACTCAGCAAATATAACTTGGGCAAACATTGGCAATTACCCGCCGCCGCTAACGACAAACGTGTGCTGTTGGTGCCAGGCCAGGTGGAAAACGACGCGTCTATCGCGACCGGAACCCTCAGCATTCAAAGTAACCTCTCACTGCTGCGCACGGTGCGCCAGCGTAACCCGGATGCCTTTATCATCTATAAGCCACATCCAGATGTGCTAGCGGGAAATCGTCCTGGGCATATTGACGGCGATGAGATGACAAAACTAGCAGACTGCGTGGCAGCGGATGCTGACATTATCGACTGCATCACAAGCTGTGATGAGCTGCATACCATGACCTCGCTGTCAGGTTTTGAAGCATTAATGCATGGCAAAACGGTGTACTGCTACGGCCTACCGTTTTACGCCGGATGGGGGTTAACCAGAGACGAACACACCTGCCCGCGCCGAAACCGTACGCTGACCTTAGCCGATCTTATTTATCAAACGCTGATTGTTTATCCCACCTATATCCACCCACAGGATAAGCGCGTGATCCACGTAGAAGAGGCCGCTGCATGGCTGATGGAGCAGACAAGGCCAGAAAACATTACGCGGAAAAAAGCAGGACGGATCGCGCGATGGTGGCGCAAAGGCGTGAATCTTTACCGGGTAAAATTTAACTAACTTCGAGGGCTGAGGCATGGACAGCACAGCAATGAGCAAGCTCTTGGCAGGTAAACGTTATCTGCTTTTACAAGGGCCAATGGGGCCGTTTTTCGCCGACCTTGCCGAATGGCTGGAAAGCAAAGGACGAGAAGCGGTTAACGTAGTTTTTAACGGCGGAGATCGTTTCTATTGCCGGAAGCGACCCATACTGCGCTATAACCAGACGCCCCACCATTTCGCCCACTGGCTAAAAGAAACGTGGAAAACCTACCCCTTTGACACGCTGGTGTGCTTTGGCGATTGCCGCCCATTGCATCAGGCGGCTCGCCAGTGGGCACAGGCTAAGGGGCTGCGCTTCTTGGCATTCGAAGAGGGTTATTTGCGTCCACACTTTATTACGCTTGAGGAAGGCGGCGTCAACGCCTGGTCTTCCCTACCCCGCGACCCTAATTTTTACCGCCGCTTGCCCGAAATGCCACCGCGCAACATCCAACTGCTGAATCCCTCTACCCGCCTACGCTACTGGCATGCAACATGGTATTACCTAGAAGGCTGGTTTCATCGTCACGATTACCCGGTTTACCGCCATCATAAATCGTTCTCACCGTGGTATGAAATGCGCTGCTGGATCCGCGCCTGGCGGCGAAAACACTGGTATGCCTTTAAAGAATATGATGTGCTGCCCCGGCTGCAGACAAAGCTGGATAAACGTTATTACCTAGCGATCCTACAGGTTTATAACGATAGCCAGATCCGCAGCCACAGCAGCTATGCAGACGTGCGCGATTATATCAACGAAGTGATGTACTCCTTCGCCACCAAAGCGCCAGCCACCAAATTTTTGGTGTTTAAACACCACCCGATGGATCGCGGCCATCGTTTGTACCGGCCGCTAATCAACAGGCTGAGTAAGAAATATGGAATTCGCAACCGGGTTCTGTACGTGCACGACTTACCCATGCCGGAGATGTTAAAGCACGCGAAAGCGGTGGTGACAATCAACAGTACGGCGGGTCTGTCGGCGCTCATTCACAACAAACCGCTAAAGGTGATGGGCGATGCCCTGTACGATATGAAAGGGTTAACGTATCAGGGCCATCTGCACCAGTTTTGGACGGCGGGATTTCAGCCAGATATGGAACTGCTGGGGAGATTCCGCAGTTATCTGCTGGAGACTACGCAGATAAATGCGGTGTTTTATGGGGGCAATTTTATTTACCAAACTGCTCAATCCTAGAAATGACAATTAATAATGCTACTTTATTTTTCCCATGTTGCTTTTTCAGGCAATCTGCCACTGAGGTAATTTAATGACATTGTCTTGTATGATTTATTTTCGGCACTCCCTCCCCCATCATTGAAACACATCACCTTATAGGAAAATGGAAACTCGCTCACTACCTTCTTTATATTTGAAGGTCTAACTATAATATCAGACATCACTCCTTTTATAGATAGCCCTTTGAGAATTGAGTAATGATGATATAGAAATGACGTAAGGTTAATATCGCCATCACCTCTCACCTTTGAATATCTAGTTTCATTTACACGCTCCGAAAATAAAGTCTCCACCTCTTCCAAAACTGATTTTCTTAATGCATGAGGAACATGCTTCATTAGGTTCCTTGCATTATACCCACTTTCGACACTTTTCAGCAGCAGGCTGGAATTTATTGAGGCTTTCATATAATCTGGGAGTTCACTTCTACTGGAATACTCATATACCATTCCATAAGGTTCCCAATAGGAAATCGATCGACCAATATCATCAAAAAAATCAGAAACCAAACAAGGCTGCCCCAAAACAACATCATCATTAAAGTATATAAAAAACTCACTCAATCCTTTAATTCTATGTAAACAACACTCAATAGAGTGAGAGTTAAAGGTGGGTAACATATCTTCTCTAGGGTAAATATCCTCATGATAGACCCACTCTATTTTAGAGCTATAACCTAACCATTCTGGAGGCCTACAGTTAGAAACAATAAATATTCTATTCACCCATGGTGCGTATTTATTGATTGACCTTAATGAATATTTAAGCTCATCATTATCAGTAAACCTGTCTGGATCAAAGTCTTGTTCAGGAAAAGTTTTCATCCACAGCTCCTGCCAATCAATATCTGTTTGATTGACCCATGTATAAACAACATCTACTTTTTTTACATTAGCTTTAGGGTTGTTGTAAATAACATTTATATCATTTATATGAAATTTTTTTGCTAATACATGCTTTGAACGCATCGTTACTATACTTTCAGTATTTATGTCATAAAGATATATGTTAAAAATCTCGGAGTAATCAATTCCATTAGACAACTCTATTACAAAGTCAGTGCGTTTCGCCAATCCCCTAATTATTTTTTTAATATCCCATTCATTGCCATTTCCCACCTCATATTTATAACCACCATTAAGAGTATAAATTTTAATTGAATACGATAACACCCTGCACAGTGAATTAAGAAAACTTATGAATAAATTCAAGTGGCCAGACCAAAAAGCAATGCTATTAAAATCATCATTAGATTTAACACAACATCCGCCGTTGAATTTATCACATATATATTTCGCAACCCCACCCCTCATAATGTCACTAATGTCGATAGAATAGTTAAACTCAAACATTTCAGAGGGGTTGTCACTCTTTACTATTATCTTATCGCCGAGTTTTTTCTTAAAATAATCATAAAAGAACATATTAGGATCTTTTATCATTTTTTTTGCCTTTCGAATAAACATACTGTTAACCATGTATTAAAAACCTCAATTTCCGCTTAAACGAATAAAAACGGTCAACATGACCTGGTTTATTTTCAAAAAATATAGAGTAATCACTTATTGATTTTTTATTTTCCACAACGAATTCTATAAAATCAATTAATTGTGTTTTTAGCAATCCTTGTTCATCTAAAGCCTCACCATTGCTATGCATCTCTCGAAAAATAGTGTAATTCAAGTGTCGATTATGATAATAAAAATCATCATTCATTTGCTTCTTAGCATGATATATATGGAATAAAATATCTTTATTTAAAAGCTGGGGAAAGCAAAATCGTCCCAAATGACGTCTAAATCCGACAGCAAAAAGGGGAGACCTAGAAGGCAAATCTACTAACAGATCCTTTTCATTATTGAGCCCTCCAAAAGTTTTACATAGCCTTAAGAGGAAATCAAAATCCTCATATCCATGGTCAAAAAAAAGCTCATTAAATCCACCTATATATTTATATATATCGCTTTTCATTAAAGTGATCGATGACGGGCTTGCCAAATGCAAAAACTCAACTCTGGAAAATGAAAAATATCTTTGGAGAAGATTTGAAGGCGTTATTCTCTTCGAAATTAAATTATTGCTACCCTTTTCGCTCAAGTATAAACAAGGATATATACAGAACCCTGCATTATTATAATCAATGGTTGTTAAACCCCTCAAAAAAAGTTCAAAATCAGGATAAATATCGACATCTAGTAAAAGAGTATGTTCAGTTGCCACCCCTTGAAAGGCATAATTCCTTAAACGTGAAAGGTTTATAGTCTCATTGTTTCTAACTTTATTTATTTTAACATTTGAGAAACTCCCCAACCGTTCACAAAAATGCCTCTCATGATATCCCCCAGAAAAATTCAGTCCGAATGACAAAACAACATTATTCAACTTTGCCTGCTCTGCCAAAAATAGTGCCCTTGCGATAATATCTTTTGGACGCCGTCTTAAATCTATAGGGATAATACAGGTTAGGATAGGAGGTTGGGTAGATCTGTTAGATTGCATTATTTACACACATTCCTCATGCCTGTAGACATTAATTGCAGATATGACATCATCATAGACTTTCACACTTCCGCATCTTCCGATAAATATCGCAATATCACAAAACTCCTTCAACGAATTCAAACTATGCGACACCATCAAAAAACTCGCTTCCCTGTGCCGCTCTTTAAACAACTTCGCACACTTCTGCTTAAATCTGGCATCACCTACCGCCGTCACTTCATCCACCAAGTAGTAATCGAACTTAAACGCCATACTCAACCCAAACCCCAGGCGTGACTTCATCCCCGAAGAATAGGTTTTAATCGGCATATCGAAGTATTTCCCCAGTTCGGCAAACTCCTCAACGAAAGCGACCTTCTCTTTTAGTTCATCGCGGGTGGCATACAGGCGCGCCACAAACTTCACGTTTTCGCGCCCGGTCAGGCTGCCCTGAAAGCCTCCCGCCAAGCCGACTGGCCATGAGATGGTGCTGTCGGTAATAATCCGTCCGCTGTCAGGCCGGTCGATACCACCAATCATGCGTAGCAGTGTTGATTTCCCTGCGCCGTTGCGGCCAATAATTGCCACGCTTTTGCCGCTCGGCAGCTCAATATTGAGATCTTTAAAAACGTAATGCCGCCCCTGCGGGGTGAAGTATGATTTTGACAAATTTTCGATACGAATCATGATGTCAGCATCGCCTCTTCATTGTGGCGATAGAGTGCTAGACCTAGGAAAAGCACCACCAACGTACAAAACGCCAAATACGGAAGATTCACCCCGTCGCTAACGTAGTTCGCCACCACGCATTCACGACTTAGCTCAACGATGTGCACAATCGGGTTCCACAACAGATACGGCCAGTAATCACGCGGAACCGCATGCAGTGGAAACATAACGCAGGAGATAAAGTAGAGCGGCTTAATCAGGATTGGCAGAAACTTCTCCATCTCTGGGAAAGCATTCCCAACCACCATAAAAATAAGCCCAACACCGCAGGAGAACAGCGCTAACAGCAGCCAGGTGAGAATCAACGTCACTAGACGGGTGACCGCAAAGTCTTCACCAGCAAGGCCGACAATCGCCATGAGCATGATGTACACGCCGACGTAGATCAGGCTCTCGAGCAGCGTTCGGGCGATAATGGTGTCCACCGGTCTTACGGGGCGGTAGTTAAATAACCCCTGGTTCGCTTCAATCGCGCCAATCGAACGCGTAGAAATACTACTAAAAAGGAAATATGGAATAATGCCGTTGATAAGAAATACCGGGAATGAAATATCAGGCATAGTACGATGCATAATAAATCCGAATACCGCGAGCATCACTAGCATATGTGCTGCGGGCTCCAGTATTGCCCAAAAATAACCTAGGCGATATTTGCCGAAACGCGTTTTAATTTCACGAAGAAAGAGCGCGCTGACGGCGGCTCGCTGAACTTCAATACCACTTCTAGCCATTGTTTATCCGATAATGTAATCAAGCACGCTACCGCCCCTGGCTTCAGGGCACCACGAGCCGGGAAGAAAAAATTATAATGGGAGTAGAAATCAAGAAAGGAGTGAATGAGGGCAGTTACATGTGAAATCCATTCCCCATGTAAATTAATAATTCAACATCATTCCCTTGATGAATAAACTAGGATTTTCCCAACACCGGTAATTTAGAACATAACAAAGCAAACTGTCATTATATTTTTAAAAGCGCCCATTAAATTCCATTTGAAATTCACTGAGCGAATTTCTTAATATCAAATCCAAATATAATGTATATATTGATGTTATTAATATAGAGGGAGTTATTTACGGTAGATAAATAATATTCACCTACCGTTTTAGCTTTAGACCTACCCGGCTTCACCCATTAGCTGCCTGACCAACTCCACGCACCGCAGGAATCGCGAGTCATAGTCAGCTTCCTCGACGTGGACGAACTCGATATTGTTCTTCTCCAACATCGACACCAGCAGCGTCTGAAACTCTTTGCGATCAACCGAACTACCTAGACTACGTAGACCGTCAGCCACCCATGGGGTGTTGTTTTCCAGCAGGATAACCAAATCAAAGCGATACTCGTCAATAAGCGCCTGCACAAACGGATGCTCACGTCCTTCGTATTTCTTGCAAAAGGCCTGCGTGCTGACAAAATCGGTATCGATAAACGCGACCTTGTTGGCATACTTCACCGCAAAATCAATATATTGCGCGTGGCCAAGGGCAATTTTGTCGTAGTCGGAATACTGTAACGCCATCTCGTCCCCGCCAAGATGAGAGAAGACGTAATCGCGTCCATACTCCCAAGCACTGCTGGTGTTAAAGATGTTCGCCAGCTTGTTCACCAGCGTTGATTTCCCGCTCGACTCACCGCCTAAAATAGCCACCGTACGCACGAAGAAGGGCTTTACCTCGGTCGGAATGTAGTCCCAGTAGCGGAATGGGTTTTCGCGGATCTGCGCACCGCTGATGCTCATGAACGTACGTTTCGGGTCAATCAGTACGGTTTCAATGCCCAAATGCTCAAGGTACTGCGGCGCATCCGCCTCTTCTGAACTGTAGATCCAGTTCGGCTGAATACCCTTTTCTTCCATAAAGCTTTTTATCCCCGCGCTCCACACGTCCCAACCGTGCGGGTACGGCTCCATGCCCTCTTCATTGAAAGCATGAATACGGATGTTTTTCTGGTATTTGAAGGTCTGTAATAACCAACGCAGGCGATCGGATACGGTTGGCTGCTGCGACATAGCGCTGTCTTCAAACAACGCGCGATCGCGTGTGTCGTCATAACCCATGATGATATGCAGCTCATCGACTTGGCTACAGGCACGCTGGATAAGGTAAATATGACCGGTGTGCAGCGGGTAAAATTTACCGAATACCACGCCAATATTTTTCTGCTGGCGCGGGAACTCTAGGTTCAGAAAGCGGTGTAATGCCTCCAATTTTTGCGCGCTGGGGCTTTTAATTTTGGCGTTGAGAAGCTGGCTTAAATAGCCCTTGGTCATGCCGCTCGCGTCAGCGACTTGCTGTAACGTACAGCCTTTCTGACGAATTGCGGTTTTTAGATAGTCAAATGACGACACAAGAGCCTCCTGCAAAATTGGGGGAAATCATTTATACACAATAAACATCAGGATGCATGATCGAGTAGGCCTGATAAGCGAAGCGCCATCAGGCAAAAGGAGTCGGATGGCAGTGCAAGCAACTTATCCAGCCTACGTTGTAGAAACGTGCATCTTGAAGTATCACTGGCATAATCATTATACAAAAAACCCGGAAGCACTCACTGTACTATCCGGGTAAATATGGCCGATCTGACTGAGTTATCAGGTTAAATCATCAAAAACACCCAGTGCGTCGGCAAGTTTCTTCACGCCAAAGACCTGCATCCCTTCTGGGAGCTTTTTCGGCACGTTAGCGGCTGGGACAATAGCACGACGGAAACCGTGTTTTGCCGCTTCCGAAATACGTTCTTGTCCACTAGGAACAGGACGAATCTCCCCGGCAAGACCCACTTCACCAAATACAACCAGATCCTGTGGGAGCGGTCGGTCACGCAGACTGGAAACCATCGCCATCAGCAAGGCTAAATCAGCACTGGTTTCAGTCACCTTCACGCCGCCGACCACGTTGACGAACACATCCTGATCCGACATCTGCAAACCGCCATGACGATGCAGAACCGCAAGCAGGATAGCCAGACGGTTTTGCTCAAGCCCCACGGCTACGCGCCTTGGGTTCGCCATCATTGATTGGTCCACCAGCGCCTGAATCTCTACCAGCAGCGGTCGCGTGCCTTCCCACACCACCATCACCGAGCTACCTGAAGTCACTTCATCACCACGGCTCAGGAAGATAGCGGAAGGGTTGCTCACTTCACGCAGCCCCTGTTCGGTCATGGCGAATACGCCAAGCTCGTTCACCGCGCCAAAGCGGTTCTTATGGCTGCGCAAGGTACGGAAACGAGAGTCGGCATCGCCATCGAGCAGCACCGAACAGTCGATGCAGTGTTCCAGCACCTTCGGACCTGCTAGCGAACCGTCTTTCGTGACGTGCCCGACCATGACAATCGCCACTCCGCGGGTTTTCGCAAAGCGCGTGAGGTATGCCGCCGTTTCGCGCACCTGAGCGACGCTACCCGGTGAAGACTGGATATCCGCCATGTGCATCACCTGAATGGAGTCGATAACCATCAGCTTCGGCTGTTCTTCCTCAGCAATCAGGCAAATCTGCTCGATGCTGGTTTCAGACAGCATGTTGAGGTTCGCGGTCGGCAGACCAAGACGGTGCGCGCGCATCGCCACCTGCTGCAATGACTCTTCCCCGGTGACGTACAGAGTTTTCATCTGCTCCGACAGCCTGCACAGTGTTTGCAGCAACAGCGTCGACTTACCGGCACCTGGGTTGCCGCCAATCAAAATGGCGCTGCCAGGAACCACACCGCCGCCCAGCACGCGGTCGAACTCTTTGAAGCCGGTAGAAAAGCGCGGAAGCTCTTCTAGGCTAATGTCCGAGAGTTTTTGCACCTTCGCCACGCCCGCGTTACCGGCGTAGCCGCTCAGGCGTTCATTGCGTGCGACCGTTGGGGAAGCCGCGACGCGCATCTCGGTGATGGTGTTCCAGGCCTGGCAGGCGCTGCACTGCCCCTGCCAGCGCGGATAATCCGCACCGCACTCGTTACAGACAAATGCGCGTTTAGGAGCTTTCGCCACGGTTTACCTCTTTATTTCTGATTCATACTGCCGGAGAGGATACAGAATACCCCCATCAAATCGGCATGACGGATAGTGACTTCCGTCTGTTCGTTCACTTTCGGTTTGGCATGATAAGCAATTCCCAGTCCGGCGGCTTTGATCATCGGCAGATCGTTCGCACCATCGCCGATTGCTACCGTCTGAGCGTGCGCAATCTCGTGTTCCTCGGCCAGCCTCAGCAGCGTTTTAGCCTTGTACTTCGCATCAACGATATCGCCAACCACTTCTCCGGTTAGCTTGCCGTCGCGAATACCCAACTCATTAGCCACTGCCGCGGTCAAACGCAGCTTATCGCGCAGGTACTCGGCAAAGAAGGTGAAACCACCGGAGGCTATCGCCACTTTCCAGCCCAGCGCTTCTAGCTTCAAGACCAGTTGAGTCAAACCCGGCATTAAAGGCAAGGTGTCACGCACCTGACGCAGAATATTAGCGTCGGCGTCTTTCAGGGTTGCGACGCGTTGACGTAGGCTAGCACTAAAGTCGAGCTCGCCGCGCATCGCACGTTCGGTCACTTCAGAAACCAACTCTCCCGTCCCAGCCAGCTTGGCAATCTCGTCGATACATTCGATCTGGATAGCCGTGGAGTCCATATCCATCACCAGCAGGCCCGGTGTGCGCAGATGCGGTATCTTTCCTAGCGGCGCCACATCCAGCCCAGCGTCGTGCGCCAGACGCGTAGCTCTTGGGGTTAGCGATCCCGCCAGACGAATCACCTGATAGTCTTCAACGCACCAGGCTGCTACGATCACCATAGCGGCGCCGAGTTTACGTTGGTAAGTTGTCAGGCGAGCTTTATTGAGGCCGCGGCCATACAGCAGCCAGCCGCTGCGCCCAGCGTGGTAATCCAGCGGCATCACTTCATCGCCGCTCAGCGAAAGCGGCAACCCAGGCCACAAGGAGACATCTTCAGGCAGGTCGCACCAGGTCAAACTGTTTGGCATTACAGCTCCAATCTTCTCTATTAAGCCCAGGAAAATAACGCATGAGGCTACCTTGTAACCAGCGCTTCTGGCAACATTAAGCTGTAAATTTTCAAAGGTGGAATATGGTTCGCGCAAAACTAAAATTTCGATTGCATCGCACCGCGATTGTTCTGATATGTCTCGCTCTTCTGGTTGCTTTGATGCAGGGGGCGTCATGGTTCAGTCAACAAAGCCAGAAACAGCGAAATCCGCAGCTTGAAGAACTCGCCAGGACGCTGGCATTTCAGGTCTCCCTGAATCTTGCGCCTATGATGAAAAGTGAAACGCCGGATGAGAAAAAGATCGGTAATTTACTTAACCAGCTCACCGGTAAAAGCCGTATTCTCGATGCTGGCGTTTACGATGAACAAGGCGATTTGATTGCCCGTGCCGGAGAGCAGGTCGATCTTCGCGACCGGCTGGCGCTGGACGGCAAAAAAGCCGGCAGCTACTTCAACCAGCAGATCGTCGAACCCATTCAAGGGAAAAACGGCCCGTTGGGTTATCTGCGCCTTACGCTGGATACCCACACCATCGCCACCGAATCTGGACAGGTGGATAACACCACCAACATTTTGCGTCTGATGCTGCTGCTATCGCTGGCTATTGGCGTCGTGCTTGCCCGTACTTTGCTGCGTGGCAAACGCACCCGCTGGCAGCAGTCACCGTTCCTGCTTACCGCGAATAAGCCGGTACAGGACGAAGATAAAGATTAATTAGAAAAGGAAATCGCTATGTCAACGCTGCGCCTGCTGCTCTCAGACTCTCACGACCCATGGTTTAACCTCGCCGTTGAAGAATGTATTTTCCGGCAAATGCCCGCCACTCAGAGAGTGCTGTTCCTGTGGCGCAATGCCGATACGGTCGTCATTGGGCGAGCGCAGAACCCATGGAAGGAGTGTAATACCCGGCGCATGGAAGAAGATAACGTCCGTTTGGCTCGTCGAAGCAGCGGCGGCGGTGCGGTATTCCACGATCTCGGCAATACCTGTTTTACCTTTATGGCGGGCAAACCGGAGTATGACAAAACCATATCAACGTCTATTGTGCTGGAAGCGCTGAATTCTTTAGGGATTATTGCAGAGGCTTCAGGACGTAACGATCTGATCGTCAAAACCGAAGAAGGCGACCGTAAAGTTTCGGGTTCTGCCTACCGCGAAACCAAAGATCGCGGTTTTCACCACGGCACCCTGCTGCTCAACGCCGATCTGAGCCGTCTTGCTAACTATCTCAATCCCGATAAAAAGAAACTCCAAGCGAAGGGGATCACCTCCGTGCGCGGACGCGTGGCAAACTTGGTGGAGCTGCTGCCAAATATTACCCATGAACAGATCTGCGAAGCCGTGACCGAGGCATTCTTCGAGCACTATGGCGAGCGCGTTGAAGCTGAGATTATCTCGCCAGATAAGACGCCTGATTTGCCCAATTTCGCAGAAACCTTCACCCGTCAGAGTAGCTGGGAATGGAACTTTGGTCAGGCACCGGCATTTTCGCACCTGCTTGATGAGCGTTTCACCTGGGGCGGCGTTGAGCTGCACTTCGACGTTGAAAAGGGGCTTATCACCCGTACGCAAGTGTTTACCGATAGCCTGAACCCAGCGCCGCTGGAGATGCTCGCCGAGCGCTTGCAAGGGTGCCAGTACCGGGCAGATGTGCTTGAGCAGACCTGCAAGGGGCTGATAGCGGATTATCCGGAACAGGAAAGTGAGCTGCGGGAACTCGCAGCATGGATTGCGGGCGCGGTGCGGTAGTTGATTGCCGGATGGCGGCTTCGCCTTATCCAGCCTACACGAGACCGACAGGCCCGGGTTGGATTGTAGGCCCGGTAAGCGAAGCGCCACCGGGCACAGTTACAATCTTACGCTTTATCGCCCAGCAGGACAGATTCCAGCGCAATTTTGATCATATCGTTGAACGTCGTCTGACGTTCAGCAGCAGTGGTCTGCTCGTGAGTACGGATATGGTCAGATACGGTACAGATGGTCAGCGCTTTCGCACCGAACTCTGCCGCAACACCGTAGATACCCGCAGCTTCCATTTCCACGCCAAGGATGCCGTATTTTTCCATCACATCGAACATTTCACCGTCTGGTGAATAGAACAGGTCAGCGGAGAACAGGTTGCCCACGCGCGCGTCTACGCCCAGCGCTTTTGCCGCATCAACAGCGTCACGTACCATGTCGAAATCAGCAATTGCCGCAAAGTCATGATCTTTAAAGCGAATACGGTTAACCTTGGAATCGGTGCAAGCACCCATACCGATAACCACATCACGTAGTTTCACGTCAGCGCGTACTGCACCACAGGAGCCCACACGGATGATTTTTTTCACGCCAAAATCGGTGATCAGCTCTTTGGTGTAGATAGAGCACGACGGGATACCCATACCGTGACCCATTACGGAAATCTTACGGCCTTTGTAAGTACCGGTGAAGCCTAACATGCCGCGAACGTTGTTTACTTCACGGACATCTTCGAGGAAAGTCTCAGCAATGTGCTTAGCACGCAGCGGGTCGCCTGGCATCAAAACTACGTCAGCGAAATCGCCCATTTCTGCGTTAATGTGTGGAGTTGCCATCAATTTATCCTTATTTAGATTGTCAGTGCCTGATGGCGGCTACGCCTTATCAGGCCTACAAAAAAGTAGGCCCGGTAAGCAAAGCGCCACCGGGCAAGTGCATCACAGCATGTTTTTACCGTACGCCATTGGAGACGTACCGAAGTAGGTCGCCAACGTCTGGCCGATATCCGCGAAGGTTTCACGGTGTCCCAGCGAGCCTGGTTTGACTTTCGGGCCGTAAACCAGCACCGGAATGTGTTCACGGGTATGGTCAGTACCGGTCCAGCTAGGGTCACAGCCGTGGTCGGCGGTGAGGATCAGAATGTCATCTTCTCCCACCAGCTTCATCAGCTCAGGCAGACGGCGGTCAAACAGTTCAAGTCCAGCGGCATAGCCCGCGATATCACGACGGTGGCCCCAGGAAGAGTCGAAATCAACAAAGTTGGTGAAGACAATTGTCTCATCACCGGCTTCTTTCATCTCTTTGATGGTGGCATCGAACAGCGCGTCCAAGCCGGTGGCTTTCACTTTCTTGGTGATACCGCAGTTCGCGTAGATATCCGCAATTTTACCAACAGAAACCACGTGACCGTGTTTTTCATCAACCAGTTTTTGCAGAACGGTCGCGGCTGGCGGTTCAACGGCCAGATCGTGACGGTTGCCGGTACGCTGGAAGTTGCCAGCTTTGTCGCCAACAAACGGACGCGCAATAACGCGGCCAATGTTATAGCCACCTTCGGTCAACTCTTCACGCGCGATTTCGCACAGCTCGTAGAGTTTATCCAGGCCGTAGGTCTCTTCGTGACAGGCAATCTGGAACACGGAGTCAGCGGAGGTATAGAAAATCGGCTTGCCGGTTTTCATATGTTCTTCGCCCAGTTCGTCCAGGATAACCGTACCGGAAGAGTGGCAGTTGCCGAGGTAGCCCGGCAGGTTGGCACGCTTAACCAGTTTATCCAGCAGTTCCTGTGGGAAACTGTTCTGGTGGTCGCTGAAGTAGCCCCAGTCAAATAGAACCGGCACACCAGCGATTTCCCAGTGACCTGACGGAGTATCTTTACCGGAAGACAGTTCATGCGCCCAACCATAGGCACCGATGACTTCTGCGTTACCGTCCATACCTGCGGCAATTTTACCGGTAGAACCTTCATGCGCTTTCACCAGACCCAGGCGAGTCAGGTTAGGCAAATTCAGCGGGCCTTTACGACCGTGGTCAGCCTCGCCTTTGGCACAGGCTTCAGCAATGTGGCCCATGGTATCCGCGCCGACATCGCCAAAGCGGTCAGCGTCTTCCGTTGCACCAATCCCGAAGGAGTCCAGCACCATAATAAATGCACGTTTCATCTTGTTCTCCATACATCTTGCGCTGCAAAAAAGCGATCAGATCAGTATATAACTATTCGGTGATGCGACGATAGACGGTCGGCGTAATTTCAGGCGCTTTGTCGTCCAGTTTAATTGCCGCTTTGACGGCTTTTGCTGCGTCCTGCCAGCTGGCTTCGTCTTTGGCGTGGATCACTGCCAGCGGACGTTGCCCGTCAATGCTATCGCCCAGACGCGCCATGTCGGTAAAGCCGACGCTATAATCAATGGTGTCAGATGCCTGACGGCGACCGCCGCCCATCGAAACCACTGCCATTCCCAGCGCGCGGGTGTCCATCGCGCTGACGAAACCTTCGGTCTCAGCATAGACGGCTTTGCTCAGCATCGCCGTTGGCAGATATTTCGCGTAGTTCTCAACAAAATCGGTCGGGCCTTTTTGCGCCGCGACCATACGGCCAAAGATATCCGCCGCTTTACCGTTATCCAGTACCGCCTGCAGCTTGGCACGCGCTTCGGCATCATCTTTCGCCAGGTTACCGGAAATCAGCATTTCCACACTCAGCGCCATGGTCACATCGAACAGGCGCGGGTTACGGTATTCGCCGGTCAGGAACTGTACGGCTTCACGGACTTCAACGGCGTTACCCGCGCTGGAGGCCAGCACTTGGTTCATGTCGGTCAGCAGCGCGGTGGTTTTCACGCCCGCACCGTTGGAGACGCCAACGATGGCTTCCGCCAACGCCGCAGAGAGTTCATATGTCGGCATAAAGGCGCCGCTACCTACTTTCACATCCATCACCAGCGCATCGAGACCTTCTGCCAGCTTTTTGGCCAGAATAGATGCGGTAATCAGCGGGATGGAATCCACCGTCGCGGTGATATCACGGGTGGCATAAAAACGTTTGTCCGCCGGTGCTAGCGAGCTGGTTTGCCCAATAATCGCTACACCCACGTCTTTAATAATTTCGCGGAAACGGTTGTCGTCAGGGAAGATGTCAAAGCCCGGTATCGCTTCCAGTTTGTCGAGCGTGCCACCGGTGTGACCCAGACCGCGTCCAGAGATCATCGGAATATAGCCGCCGCACGCAGCAACCATCGGCCCGAGCATCAATGAGGTCACGTCACCCACGCCGCCGGTCGAGTGTTTATCAACAATCGGACCGTTCAGATTAAGGCTTTTCCAGTCAAGGACGGTCCCTGAATCGCGCATCGCCATGGTCAGCGAGACACGCTCTGGCATGCTCATATCATGGAAGAAAATGGTCATCGCTAGGGCCGCAATCTGCCCTTCAGAGATGGTGTTGTCACGAATACCGTTGATAAAGAAACGAATTTCTTCATCACTCAGCGCTAGGCCATCACGTTTTTTACGAATAATTTCTTGAGCGAGAAACAAGGTACCCTCCTTTGTAATCGGGAAATATTGCCTGATGGCGCTTCGCTTATCAGGCCTACCATTTTGTAGGCCAGATAAGGCGGCAGCCGCCATCCGGCAATTCAGGCAGCTTAGTAGCTGCTAGCGCTCTTACCGTCGCCGTGGCCCAGCGCTTTCAGCAAGCTAGCCAGCAGAGAGGAGGCACCAAAGCGGTAGTGACGGGAGTCCGCCCAGTCAGCGCCAAACAGTTCGTCAGCGATAGACAGGAACAGCTGTGCATCTTCCGCGCTACGTACGCCGCCCGCTGGTTTGAAGCCAACGGTTTTTTCCACGCCCATATCGCGGATCACTTCCATCATGATGCGCGCGCTTTCTGGGGTGGCGTTGACCGGCACTTTACCGGTTGAGGTTTTGATGAAATCAGCACCGGCTTTGATAGCGATTTCCGATGCTTTACGAATTAGGCGCTCTTCTTTCAGCTCGCCGGTTTCGATGATCACTTTCAGCAGCACGTTAGCTGCCGCACAGGCTTCTTTACAGGCTTTCACCAAATCGAAACCAACCTGCTCGTTCCCGGCGATCAGCGCGCGGTATGGGAACACCACGTCAACTTCGTCAGCGCCGTAAGCGATAGCTGCGCGGGTTTCCGCCAGCGCAATGTCGATATCGTCGTTGCCGTGCGGGAAGTTAGTCACGGTCGCGATGCGGATGTTCGGCGTACCCTGCTCGTTGAGCGTTTTACGGGCAATCGGAATGAAACGCGGATAAATGCAGACAGCCGCAGTGTTACCTACCGGCGTTTTCGCCTGATGACACAGCGCGATAACTTTCGCATCGGTGTCGTCTTCATTCAGGGTCGTTAAGTCCATCAACTGCAGCGCACGCAGGCTGCTTGCCTTTAAATCAGTCATTTTAATCTCCGACGGCACGTTGCCGTTTAAATCGTTACCTTGCGGGTCTGTGATTATTGTAACACCGCCCCGCGTTCACACTTCGACTTCCATCACACTTAGTGAAAACTTCGTACAAATTTGCATTACAACAACGCGACGAAGTTCAAATTTTGGCAGTAAAAGCGCTATTTAAAGCGCCAATTCAACCGCTCGGATCAAAGGATCGTCGCATCGCTTTTCATACACTTCTCGCATCGCTCGCCTGAGGAACCGAACATGCCAACATCGATTGATTCACCGCTGCTGCAACACTGCCAGCAAATTGTGACAAGCTCCGTATTAACCCCGGAACAGAAACGCCATTTTCTGGCTTTAGAAGCCGAAAACGCCCTGCCGTATCCAACAATATCTGAAGAGGCTCAGGCGGCGCTCACCAATGGCGTCATCTGCGATATGTTTGAAGGACATGCGCCTTATAAACCACGCTACGTCCTGCCGGATTACGCTCGTTTCCTCGCACACGGTTCAGAGTGGCTGGAACTGGAAGGCGCACAGGATCTGGATGATGCGCTTTCACTGCTGACCATCCTGTATCACCACGTACCTTCCGTCACCGCAATGCCGGTTTACCTCGGCCATCTTGATGCGCTCTTGTCACCATATGTTAGAATTCTAACACAAAATGAAGTCGACATTCGAATAAAACGTTTCTGGCGCTATCTTGACCGCACGCTGCCAGACGCCTTTACCCACGTCAACATTGGCCCACACGACACGCCAATCACCCGTGCAATTCTACGCGCTGAAGCAGAGCTTAAGCAGGTCGCACCAAACCTGACCTTCATCTATGATCCGGAAATAACACCTGACGATTTACTGCTCCAGGTGGCACAAAATATTTGCGAGTGCAGCAAACCGCATATTGCGAATGGGCCGTTGAATGATAAAATTTTCACAAAAGGTCAGTATGGCATCGTCAGCTGCTACAACTCGCTGCCCGTGGCGGGCGGCGGCAGTACGCTGGTGCGCATGAATTTGCAGCAGGTCGCCTTACGCAGTCAGTCTATTGATGACTTTTTCACCCGCCAGCTGCCGCACTACTGCCAGCTGCAAACCGAAATTATCGATGCACGCTGCCGCTTCCTTTATGAACAGTCGCACTTCTTTGAGAATAGCTTCCTTGTGAGTGAAGGGCTGATAGACCCCGACCGATTTGTGCCCATGTTCGGCATTTACTCGCTGGCCGAAGCCGTTAACGCTCTGTGCGAGCGTGAGGGCATCGATGCGCGCTACGGCAAAGATGAAGCAGCCAATCAGCTTGCCTACCGCATCAGCGCCGCACTGGCCGATTTCGTCGCCCGTACGCCGGTGCAGTACGGTTGGCAACAGCGTGCGTTGCTACATGCGCAGTCGGGGATCAGTTCAGATACCGGCACCACGCCGGGCGCGCGCTTGCCTTATGGCGACGAGCCGGACCCGATAACGCATTTGCTAACAGTAGCGCCGCATCATGCGCACTACACGGCAGGGATCAGCGACATCCTGACGCTTGATGAAACGGTGAAACGAAACCCGCAGGCGGTGATGCAACTGTGCCTCGGTGCATTCAAGGTCGGCATGCGCGAGTTCAGCGCTAACATCAGCGGTAACGATCTGGTTCGCGTCACCGGCTATATGGTGCGCCTGTCCGATTTAGAGAAATACCGCACCGAAGGTTCCCGTACCAATACCACCTGGCTGGGTGAAGAAGCCGCGCGCAATACGCGCATCCTCGAACGTCAACCTCGCGTCGTGAGCCATGAACAGCAGATGCGCTTTAGTCAGTAAAATCATCCCATTTTCCTGCGTTGATGGGCCGGGCAGCCGCCTGGCCCTGTTTTTACAGGGCTGCAATTTGCGCTGTAAGAACTGTCATAACCCATGGACGATGGGGCGCTGCAACGACTGCGGGGAGTGCGTCCCTCATTGTCCACATCAAGCACTGAGCCTGAGTGAGGGTAAAGTGCTGTGGCAAACGGATAACTGCCAACAATGTGATACCTGCCTGCATCTGTGTCCGCAGCAGGCCACGCCGATGGCGCAGCGCATGAGCGTAGAGCAGCTTATCCAACAGATAAGCAAAGTATCGCCATTTATCGAAGGTATTACCGTCAGCGGCGGTGAGGCCACCACCCAGTTGCCGTCTATCTGCACGCTCTTCCAACGCATAAAAGAGACACCACAGCTCGCACATTTGACCTGTCTGGTTGATAGCAACGGTGAATTACCGATTACCGGCTGGGAGAAGCTACGTCCGGTATGCGATGGAGTGATGGTGGATTTAAAGTCTTGGGATAACGACAAACACCTTGCGCTGACCGGGAAAGGCAACGCACGTATCAAACAAAGCATTAAATGGCTGGCCGAGCGGGGAATGCTAAGCGAACTGCGGCTGCTGGTGATCCCTGGGCAAACGGATTTTCTGCAGCACGCCGTAGCGTTGAGTGAATTTATTGTCAGTCTAGGAGATGTACCGGTACGGTTGAATGCTTTTCACAATCATGGTGTTTACGGGGAAGCGAAAACGTGGCGGAGCGCCGGGCCTCAGGACATTGAAGCCGTCAGCCTAGCGCTACAGGCCGGAGGAATAACGAGGCTTATCCCTCCAGCGCTTTACTTATAGGGCAAGGAATACACCCGCAATCGTGGCGCTCATCAGGTTAGAGAGCGTCCCGGCTGCCACCGCTTTCAGGCCCAACTGCGCAATTTCCGGACGGCGTTTTGGTGCCATGCTGCCAAGGCCACCTATCAGAATTGCAATAGAAGACAGGTTAGCAAAGCCGCACAGCGCGAAGGAAATAATCGCTTTGGTTTGGTTTGAAATAACCTGCAGCCCTGCCGCAGCAACCTCGGCATCCGCCTTCAGGTATTCACCGAAGTTCATGTAGGCCACGAATTCGTTGATCACCAGCTTCTGGCCGATAAACGAGCCCGCTACCGTCGCTTCACTCCACGGCACGCCAATCACCCACGCCAGCGGAGAGAAGACCCAGCCCAGAATTAACTGCAGTGACAGTTCCGGGTGGTTAAACCAACCGCCAATCCCCGAAAGCATCCCGTTCAGCAGCGCAATCAGCGCGATGAACGCCAACAGCATCGCACCCACGTTCAGCGCCAGCTGCATCCCAGATGCTGCACCGGATGCCGCAGCGTCCAGCACGTTGCTCGGACGATCGATATCCGGCGTTTCCTGTTCAAGCGTAGGAGAGTCATTCGGCGTTTCCGTTTCTGGAATAATGATTTTCGCAAACAACAAACCACCCGGAGCCGCCATAAACGACGCCGCAATCAGGTACTCCAGCGGCACGCCCATTTGCGCATAGCCCGCCAGAACTGAACCCGCCACCGACGCCAGCCCACCACACATCACAGCAAACAGCTCAGAACGAGTCATTGTTGCGATGTATGGACGCACCACCAGCGGCGCTTCGGTCTGACCAACGAAAATGTTCGCCGTCGCGGAAAGGGATTCCGTACGCGACGTTTTCAGCACCTTACGCAGGCCGCCGCCAAGAATGCGGATAACAAACTGCATGATGCCAAGATAATAAAGCACGGCAATCAATGAGGAGAAGAAGACGATAACCGGCAGTACACGCAGTGCAAATACGAAACCACCGCCACCAAAGACTTCAAACATCTTATCGGAAACCAAGCCGCCGAACAGGAAGCCGATACCTTCGTTACCATAGGCGATAACGTTAGCCACCCCTTCCGACATCGCCAGCAAAACTTTACGTCCAGCAGGTACATAGAGGATTAGCGCGCCGATCCCGACTTGGATAATCCAAGCGCCAAGAACGGTACGGAGATTAATAGCTTTACGATTACTGGAAAGCAATACGGCAATGGCGAGCAGCACCACCATACCGATAAGTCCCATGAGGATTTGCATACATAGTCCCTGTGCATTGAAAAATATAATAATTACGGCAAACCAACGGCGTGGATTATAACCGTATGCAATTATCTTTTTTGTTCAATGTCACAAGTTTTACGCAACGGTAACATAATAAAATTCGATAATGGGATGCACATCACTCTAAAGCGCAGTAAAGAGTGCCCGCGTATTATTGATCAACGCGGCTGCTATCGCTTCCGGGGGTTCCGTTCGTAAAGAACACAGGTGCGTAAAGACATCCGCAATCCGCTCAGGTCGGTTCGGCTGGCCTTGGAAACCATTCAACGGCATATCGGGTGCGTCGGTCTCCAGCACTAACGCATCTAGCGGTAGACGCGCCATCACGTCACGGGTTTTATTCGCGCGGGGATAAGAAATTGTGCCACCGACGCCAATTTTATAGCCCAGTTGCACGAAGCGCTCAGCCTGCTGCAAGCTGCCTGAAAATCCATGGATCACGCCGGTTCGCGGCAAATTGTGCCGTTTCAGGTGCAGCGCCAGCTTATCGTGGGTCCGCCGCGAATGCAGAATAACCGGCAATTCGTAGCGTTTAGCCAGCTGCAATTGCGCATCCAGCAGGTACTGCTGGCGCTCAAACTGCGGATTTTCTCGATACAGATCAAGACCAATTTCCCCCACGGCAACCAGCTTTTCCGGCTTTGCCGCCAGAAAGGCTTCCAGTTGCTCAAGGCTCTGGTCACTATGGCGTTCGACCACGATCGGATGTAAGCCGAGGGCGGCGTACAGCGGTTGGTGATCCGCCGCAAGACTGAGAACACGGCTAAAGCGTGCGGCCTCGATCGCCGGAACAATAATCTTTTCGACCCCGGCCGCTGCGGCCTGTTCAAGGCTTGCCGATTCATAATCGGTGAAAGGGGGAAAATCGAAATGACAGTGGGTATCGATAAAACGGTAGGTCACGCGCGCCTCGACGGTCGGGGTCGGAATGGGGATATCGTAAATCACTGCCACAGAGGAATACATAAAAAAAGCCAGCGCTTAGGCGCTGACTTAGACGTGGTTGCTGTGAGGAAAAGTCGCTACGGGCGCTTACGTCCCATAAACAGGCTGACCAAGAACAGGATAAGACCGACGACAAATACAATTTTTGCCGCGCCTGCTGCTGCCCCCGCCAAACCACCGAAACCCAACGCGGCGGCAATCAACGCGATAACCAGAAAGATAATGCCCCAACGAAACATATGATTCTCCTTTATCCGTACGTGCCGACCCTGCTGTAGAACCAACAAGTCATCATGTTTTCTTCATGTTACAGATAAGAGACTAGGCCAAAAATCGTGCCGCTGCGTTATAAGTGGGGACAATTAAGAACAATCTGTTGGGGATAAGACAAAAAAAGAAAGGACAGAGCACGGCGGGCGCCGTGCTCTGAGGGGCGATTAGTGTTCGCGGGTTTTACGGAACTCAACTTCAGGATAACGTTCCTGAGTCAGGTTAAGGTTAACCATCGTTGGGGCGATATAGGTAAGGTTATCGCCGCCATCTAGCGCCAACTGAATTTCGTTCTTACGCTTAAACTCTTCGAATTTTTTCACGTCTTTGCTTTCTACCCAACGGGCAGTCGCGACGTTAACGGATTCGTAGATAGCTTCAACGTTGTATTCGCTTTTCAGGCGCGCAACGACCACGTCAAACTGCAGCACACCGACCGCACCAACGATCAGATCGTTGTTAGCGATAGGACGGAAGACCTGCACGGCGCCCTCTTCCGACAGTTGAACCAGCCCTTTTAACAGCTGTTTTTGCTTCAACGGATCTTTGAGGCGAATACGGCGGAACAGTTCTGGTGCGAAGTTCGGAATACCGGTGAACTTCATCATCTCGCCTTGGGTGAAGGTATCACCAATCTGGATGGTGCCGTGGTTGTGCAGACCGATGATGTCGCCCGGATAAGCTTCTTCAACGTGTGAACGGTCGCCCGCCATGAAGGTCAGCGCGTCGGAAATCACCACGTCTTTGCCAATGCGGACCTGGCGCAGCTTCATGCCTTTTTCATATTTGCCGGACACCACGCGCATAAATGCGACGCGGTCGCGGTGTTTCGGGTCCATGTTGGCCTGAATTTTAAATACAAAGCCGGTGAAGCGTTCATCTTCTGCTTCAACTAAGCGGGTATCGGTTTTACGCGGCATCGGCGCTGGCGCCCACTCCACCAAACCGTCCAGCATGTGGTCCACGCCAAAGTTGCCCAGCGCGGTGCCGAAGAAGACCGGCGTAATTTCACCCGCGAGGAACAGCTCTTTATCGAACTCGTTGGACGCACCCTGCACCAGCTCCAGCTCATCGCGCAACTGCTGTGCAAGCTCTTCACCAACCGCCACATCGAGATCCGGGTTGTTCAACCCTTTGACGATACGGACTTCCTGAATGGTGTGGCCTTTACCGGTCTGATACAGGTAGGTTTCATCTTTATAAAGATGATAAACGCCTTTGAACAGCTTGCCGCAGCCAATTGGCCAAGTGATCGGCGCACAGCCGATTTTCAGCTCGCGCTCAACCTCATCCAGTACTTCCATCGGATCGCGGATGTCACGGTCAAGTTTGTTCATGAAGGTCAGAATTGGCGTATCGCGCAGACGGGTAACTTCCATCAGCTTGCGGGTACGGTCTTCTACACCTTTTGCGGCATCGATAACCATCAGGCAGCAGTCCACCGCCGTCAGAGTACGGTAGGTATCTTCCGAGAAGTCTTCGTGCCCTGGGGTGTCGAGCAGGTTGACTAGGCTGTTACGGTACGGGAACTGCATCACCGACGTGGTAATGGAAATACCACGCTGCTTTTCCATCTCCATCCAGTCAGATTTTGCATGCTGGTTGGAACCACGGCCTTTTACCGTCCCGGCGGTCTGAATAGCCTGTCCGAATAACAGGACCTTTTCAGTGATTGTCGTTTTACCGGCATCCGGGTGAGAAATAATGGCAAAAGTGCGGCGTTTGGCCACCTCTTGCAGATAAGGAGACAACGTCATAATTCATTCTTCTTAGTAAACGTGGCAATGCGCCACGCATGTTGAATACGAGAAAATTGCGGCTATTTTACCCATCAATAGGGGGCTGGCAATCACTGTTTACACAGGAGTCGCTCCAGTTCAGGCAATGAGGTAACGGTCCAGTCAGGCTTAATGCCTTCCGGCAGCGGACGCTGGTGCGCATTCAACCAGCAGGTTGCCCATCCGGCATTCATGCCACCGCGAATATCTGACTCAGCGGTATCACCCACCATCAGCACGCGGGAGCGGTCCGGTTGACCGGCTTGTTCAAGGGCATAATCAAAGATCTGCCGATCGGGTTTTGCGACACCAACTTCTTCAGAAATAATCAGCAAATCAAAGTGATTACTAAAACCGGTACGTTCGAGACGCGTTTGCTGCAACGACGTAAAGCCGTTAGTAATAATGCCCATTTTCACTTTGCCTTTTAGGGCATTTAACAGTGATTCTGCACCCGGCAGCGGCGCGCAAATCTCGGCCATCGCATTCATAAAGGCATCGTTCAAATCGCCCGGGTGCACGTTCAAACGTTCTGCCCAACCGGTAAAACGTTGATGCTGAAGCTGGAGTGACGTAATGGCGCCATTCTGGTAATCCACCCACAGCGGTTTATTGACCGCCTGGTAGTCCTGAAAATCTTCCGCGGTAAAGGTCACGCTGTAGTCGAGAAACATCCGCTGTAAGCCGCTAAACGAGTCAAACGTAAACAGCGTCTCGTCGGCATCGAAGAAAATCCAGTCCCACTTCATCATCTTTTCACCTTGTCTTACATACTGATTGGCAGTGCCATAATGATGGCATCCTCACGGCCTTCCGCCGTGGGGTAATAATTGCGACGAATGGTCGCTTCGTTAAAACCTAAACTCTCATACAGGGCAATAGCCGCCTGGTTTGATGCGCGAACCTCAAGCCATAACGTCACCACGCCGCGCGCTTCTAATGTATCGATGAGATGTTCAAGCAACTCGCGCCCCAGACCGCGACGCTGATAATCCGGATCGACGGCAATATTAAATAGCGTCGCTTCATCCAATACGATTTGCGTAATCGCAAAGGCTGCCATCTCGTCATCGACCGACATCTGAAGATTCAGATAGCGTTCGCCCTGATTGCTGGCAAATGTTTGCTCACTCCAAGGAAACGCATGGGCGCGTTTTTCGATGTGAAAGGCGCGAGGTAAATCAGTCGTGCTGAGGATAGAAATCGTGTTCATGGGCGCAAATTTGTTGCCAAAGCGCGGCGCGCGCGGGCGCGCTAGCTTGCAGTTCGTTAAATGTTGGCGTCGTAAGTACAACGCCTTCCAGCGTGGCCGATGTCTGATTGCCAAGATGCCAGCGATGGCAACGGCTGCCCTGAGGCAGCATGGCGACACGATCGGGCGTCAGCGGTAAAACTTGGTCAGGAGTCAGACATAAAGCACGTAAAATATCGCCTATTAATGGCTCAGTCAGCGCGGGTAGCGCTTCACCGACCATCACTAAACGAACGTGCGGCGGGAGCGTAATAGCGACCTCACCCTTTAGCGCCCCGGGGCGGTGCAGTGACCACTGGGTAATACCCAACTGTTGTAATTGCCAGTCTCGCCGGGATGTCATGTGAAACGCTCCTGTCTATCAAGGGCGCAAATATAGCAAATTCATCGAAACTGCGCCAATGACACTCTATATGCACAAAATCATTTGAACGCTGGCCCCGGAGGGAGCACGTGGAGGTGAATGAGTGCAGTCAACGTAGAGGCAACTTGAAGGATGATGTGTATAATCGTCGCCTGAGTTTAATGAGGAACTATTCATGTCTGCTTTTACCCCGGCAAGTGAAGTCTTGCTGCGCCACAGTGATGATTTCGAACAGAGCCGTATTTTCTTTGCCGGCGATTTGCAGGATGACCTG
This sequence comes from Kluyvera sp. STS39-E, assembly GCF_040932435.1. NCBI lineage: Bacteria > Pseudomonadati > Pseudomonadota > Gammaproteobacteria > Enterobacterales > Enterobacteriaceae > Kluyvera > Kluyvera sp. STS39-E. Next base: position 295,607 of record NZ_JBFQGA010000007.1, read on the forward strand.
CCCGCTCGTCTGGAAACCGCGGCCAGCCGCGCGCATACCCAGCAGTTACACCACTGGCAGGTACTGAGCCGCCAGATGAACGACTGCGTCCGCTATAGCCTTGTTGCCGAGGCGGAAGATGTCGCGGACAGCGATACGTTTATTTACTACTGGCCGAAGAACAAGCCAGAAGCTCAGTTCCAACTGATGAACATTCTTTCCCTGCTACCGGTGGGCACAGATATTTTCGTTGTGGGTGAAAACCGTAGCGGTGTGCGCAGCGCAGAACAAATGCTGGCTGAATTCGCGCCGCTCAACAAAATTGACAGCGCACGTCGCTGTGGCCTCTATCACGGCCGTCTAGAAAAACAGCCGACCTTTGATGCCGAATCATTCTGGAGCGAATACGCTCAGGACGACCTGACTATCAAAACTCTGCCAGGCGTCTTCAGCCGTGATGGTCTGGACGTCGGTAGCAAACTGCTGCTCTCCACGCTCACTCCGCATACCAAAGGTAAAGTGCTGGATGTTGGTTGTGGCGCGGGCGTGCTCGCTGTATCCCTTGCCAGCCACTCTCCAAAGGTCCGCTTAACGCTGTGCGATGTAAATGCAGCAGCGGTTGAAGCAAGCCGCGCGACGCTTGCTGCTAACGGTATCGAAGGTGAGGTATTGGCGAGTAACGTCTTCTCCGAGATTAGCGGACGTTTCGATATGATTATCTCCAACCCGCCTTTCCATGACGGCTTGCAAACCAGCCTCGACGCGGCACAAACGCTGATCCGTGGTGCGGTTCGCCATCTGAACAGCGGCGGCGAGCTGCGTATCGTGGCCAACGCCTTCCTGCCGTATCCGGCAATTTTGGATGAGATGTTTGGTTTCCACGAAGTGCTTGCCCAGACCGGTCGCTTCAAGGTTTATCGCACCGTGCTGACCCGCCAGGCGAAAAAAGCCTGATACATGTAGGCCGGATGACCGCTAGCGCCATCCGGCATTGTCAAGCGTAGCGCCGGATGACGGCGTAAACGCTTTATCCGGCCTACAAAACTGCCGTCTCGCATAAACGTCTTTTTTTTCGACGATCGCTCGAACGCCCGCAATTAACTATTGACGCACAGCGTAAAACCACTAGAATGCGCCTCCGTGGTAACGATACTTTTTAAGTATCGATGGTATGCGATGGTGGCGGAATTGGTAGACGCGCTAGCTTCAGGTGTTAGTGTCCTAACGGACGTGGGGGTTCAAGTCCCCCCCCTCGCACCATAAACCACGTTATATCGCTCGCACTGTGCGAAGGTGGCGGAATTGGTAGACGCGCTAGCTTCAGGTGTTAGTGTCCTTAGGATGTGGGGGTTCGAGTCCCCCCCCTCGCACCAGTTTCCTCGTTCTCTCCCTGCATTTCCTTCTCTGCATTATCCCATTAGCTTCAAATTCATCGTTATCAGAACCATGCCGCCTATCAATGCAATGCATGATGGCAGAAGTACGAAATGACGCAGTTGACGATGCCAAATCATTGCCCCGCTAAGCAGTAAGCCAACGACTATCACCCCGCGCCAAACGTCAGCCGACAAACCCATCGCGATGAGTATCGCAAGTGCAACAACCGGAAGCAGTACGCCCCAGCCGCTGCCTAATGTTCTTTGCAACATGATCCAATCCGCAAATGATAATGATACTCAATATCATATGTTATTTTTTGTTATTTGTCAGCTTATAGTCTAAGGTTTCATAATCATTAATGACATGTATATTGTATGGTGATACGTTGTACCGAAAATAATATGTCAAATAATAAAATAGTCGTGTTTAGAACCATCTTTTATTCTTGTTTTTTATGTACTTACTTATTTATTTAAGGCTGACTACAACTTCTAACAATGACCGTACAATCATGGCGCACGCTGCGCGCACAAAAATATCAGCTCACGTTCCGGCTGTTTTTGTTTCTAAACCTCGTCTCGTCGGCGCTATCCGTCTTTAGCCCGATATATGACGTCAGTATTTTCCCTCTGCCCGCAGCGCTGATTGCGGTGGGCAGCGGCATTCTATTGCTATGGAACTGGCGATATGCCCGTATCCGTTTGAATGTACCGCTAATTTCGGCAATTTTTGGCGGCTTGTGGGCTTGGCATGTTTTAAGTAAAACTCAGATTCTTCATTCCGCAAATGACAATTTCCAACTGGTCGCATTATTCAGTGTGCTATTTGTTGGGACTATTGCATTTTCAAATAATATCGTCGCTTTTACCCTACATTCATTGCCGACATTTATTGTTTGTCTGCTAACCAGCGGCACAGAACAATGGTGGCGAATGGCCTATTGCTTTGCGCTTCCGTTAATCGGCATTGCTATCCAATATGTTATCCAACAGCGTAACGATAAATTCGCTCAGGGATTAATGTATAAGTTGCTCGAAGAACGAGAGACGTTAAATGGCTTGAGCATGCTCGATCCACTTACCGGACTCTATAATCGCCGTGGTTTCCAGTTCCGCCTAGAATCACTGCTGGCGCTAGGCGCAGGGCAGCATTCAGTGCTGCTACTGGATATCGACCACTTCAAGGCCTACAACGACCACTACGGCCATATGATGGGAGATCAGGCGCTAATGCGCGTCTCTGCGGCTATCCGTAATTCCGTGCGCTCACGTGACATTGTGACCCGCTTTGGTGGCGAGGAGTTTATGGTATTGCTACCCAATTGCGATATTCCCACCGCGATGCAGGCGGCAGAGCGGATCCGCCAGCACGTTTACGATCTCAAAATTCCACATATGTTTAATGCCAGCGTCGCCACCCACGTGACCGTTAGCATAGGTGTCGCGCCGTTAAAAGATACAGACATCAATGCCGCAATGGCGATGGCCGATAAGGCGCTGTATGAAGCGAAAAACATGGGACGTAATAATATCCTGACCAGCGATCAGATTCCCGCCATCTAAGCTCACAAAAACCAAGCGCGGTCGATAAACCGCTTGCGCTTGGTTTTATCCATGGTTACGATTACTAATAATTATCATTTAGATTTGTGTTTTTCTATGGCTTACCGCTCCGCACCTATTGCAGATGACCTGATCTGGCGCGCATCGCTTCCCACGAGGGAAAATGCGTTTGCGGAATCGGTGCGGGCCAAGATTGCCGAACAGCGTCCGCATATGCTGGAGCTTTTCCGCCTGAATGAAACCGCTCCCGATCGCGCCAAAACGTTAGCTGAGTGGTCAAAACCGACAGAACTCAGCTCTCTGCTAGCGATATACTCCGACCATATCTACCGTAACCAGCCCATGCAGCCGCGGGAAAATAAACCGCTGATTTCGCTCTGGGCACAGTGGTACATCGGTCTGCTTGTACCACCATTAATGCTCGCATTGTTGACTGAAGATTCGGCCATCAATCTCTCCCCTGACCATTTCCGCGTTGAGTTTCACGAAACCGGCCGTGCGGCGTGCTTCTGGGTCGACGTGCACCATGACCTCCGCGCCAGCCAGAAGCCAATCGTCGAGCGTATGGATAGCATCGTGACGCAGACGCTGATGCCGGTCATCACCGCGCTGGAAGCGACGGATGAAATTAACGGGAAGCTTATTTGGAGTAATACCGGTTATTTAATTAATTGGTATCTCGGAGAAATGATTGCCCTGCTCGGGGAAGAACAGGTGAGCCTACTGCGCCAACGTTGTTTCTTTACCCAAACGCTGGCCAATGGTTTAGATAACCCTCTTTGGCGCACCGTCGTACTGCGCGAGGGGCGCTTGGTTCGCCGCACCTGCTGCCAACGCTACCGTTTGCCAGACGTCCAACAATGCGGCGACTGCACGCTTAAATGATTAGCGGGGCATTCGCCCCGCCGATCTCTTACGACTTATGCAACCTGCTGGCTCTCTTCTGACGCCACACGCTGCGCTTCTTCTTCTTCCTGCTCAAGCAGTTGTTTTTCATATACCTTGAAGAACGGGTAGTAAATAATCGCGGATACACAGGCCAGTATTACGACCAGAATTGCCGCACGGAAGTCCCAGCCTAATGCCCATGCGCCGCCAATTGGTGCTGGCGCCGTCCACGGTACCACCGAAATAACGCGACCAATCAGATCCAGCTTCATTGCCGCCCAAGCCAGCACGGCATTCACCATTGGAGCCAACAGGAACGGAATAAAGAACACGGGGTTCATAACGATTGGCGTACCAAAGATCACCGGTTCGTTAATGTTAAACAGGCTCGGGACTACGCTCAAACGACCGATAGAACGCAAATGCGCCGAACGGCTACGCAGATAGCAGAACACCAGCCCCATCGTGGCACCTGAACCGCCCACCACAATAAAGAAGGTCCAGAAGGCTTCCATAAAGATATGTGGCAGTGGAGCGCCCTGCGCCAGTGCTGTCTGGTTCAGTCCAAGGTTGGTCAGCCAGAACATCTGCAGCATACCGGAAACAATTGCTGCGCCGTGGATGCCCGCAAACCACAGCAGGTGGCCAATCAGCACCGCCAGCAGAATGGCCGGTAAGGAGTCAGCGGCAGAAACCAGCGGTTTAAAGACTGACATGATGGCCTGTGGGATCAGCATATCGAACTGGCTCTGAATAAACAGGCTCAGTGGATACAGCGTCAGCACCACAACCAATACTGGAATCAGCAGATCGAATGAGTTTTTGATCATCGGCGGCACCTGATCCGGCAGCCGGATACCGATGTTGCGGATTTTCAGAAAACGCATCATTTCAACGCAGTACACCGCAACCAGAATCGCAGTAAAGATCCCGGTTCCCCCAAGGCTATCGACTGGCAGATGGCCGCTGGTTTTCGGTGCAGCAACCAGCAAAAATGCCATGATGGACAGCATCGAGCACATGAACGGGTCAAGCTGGTTAGTTTTTTCGTAGTGTTTACCGAGGTTGTACGATATTGCCGCACAGATATAGATAGACATAATGCCCATCGTCATATCAAACGGCGTCAGAATACGACCTTCAAACTCCTTCGCTAAATCCAACCACGCGCGGGCAAAGCCCCAGGTGGTATCCGGTGAGAACGGAGGATAGGCAAACACCAGCAAAAACGAGCCGACGATCATAAAAGGCATCGCGGAGATAAAACCGTCACGGATAGCCATGACGTGGCGCTGAGATGAAATTCGTCCTGCAACGGGACTTATATAGTTTTCTACAAAACGAAATATTAAATTAAATGCAGCGTGATTAGCAGACATAGCAGCCCTCCTGACAGGCTTGAGACGTAAGCACAGCAACAACGATTTTGCCGACGCATAACTGGGCATACGATGAACTACCATGACGCGCGGATGTGTGGCCCGCATTGATGTTCATTTGAATACAGTTCATACACGGCTCTTATTATAGATACAAAGGAAGTTACCCCCGCAGTATCAATCGCCGAACGAATAACAGCAACCGGTTACAGTAACCGGTTGCATTGATTGTGAAGGAGATCCAGAAATCAAACAATTTTTGCACAACTTCATCGCAATATTTACAACCGAATTCGCTTTATGACAAAGTGACTCGCCGAAAAATCAGGAGGGAACGATGAGCCTACAGTCTGTACAAGAATTTTTTGCCGAGCACGCCCCAGACATTCAGATTATCGAGCTTGAACAAAGCACAGCGACGGTTGCATTAGCCGCCGCCGCGCACCAGGTTGAGCCAGGACAAATAGCAAAGACGCTATCGTTAAAGATCAAAGATAAAACCATACTAGTCGTCGCCAAAGGCGATGCACGGCTGGACAATAAAAAGTTAAAAGAGACCTTTGGCGCGAAGGCTCGCATGCTGAGCAGCGATGAAGTCGTCGTGCTCACCGGGCACCCCGTTGGCGGCGTTTGCCCGTTCGGTCTCGAAAATCCATTAGAAGTTTATTGCGATATTTCGCTACAGCAATATGAAGAAGTCCTGCCAGCTGCGGGCTCCATCCACAGTGCGGTTCGGATTTCGCCACAGAGAATAGCCAGCCTAACTTCAGCAGAATGGGTTGATGTCTGCCAGTAAACAAAATTTGTTAGGCCAAGCTTAGCGAGCGTCTAAAATCATTGTTACGGTCGGGTAAGGAAACCAGTAAATCAGCTGCACTCAGAAGCCCTGCATCAGAGCTTACGCCAAGCTTAGTCATTGCATTGAATTTATGCGCACGGATAGTTTTGATGCTTCTTCCGAGCCGTTGAGAAATCTCCATCAACGAATAGCCATAGGTCATATAGCGTAAGATCATGCTCTCCGTTGGGCTGAGGGAACGACATTCTATTTGAATAGAGGAAGCCTCAGTGCATTTATTCCCCAATGCAGCCTCACTCAAAAGCTCCAGCATGCTGCGCTGTAGATCGGACAGAATGATCGATTTACTCAACACGCCATGAATATAGGTTGGCGATAGGTGTTTGATGAGTGCGACTTCAGCCTCATCGTTTGCCAGAATAATCCGCGTCATGTCTGGGTAACGGCACGCGATTTTCCCCATCGTAAAAAGACATTCGATACGGACTTCCCGCGTGCCTGATAGGCAACATATCACCGCATCAAAGGCAGTCTGCTGCAACGCCAGTTTAAAATCGGCGATACTTCGGAAATAGTGAAAAGAACGGGACTCTTCTTGAGCACACGTCAGTAAATGACGCAGCCCAACCGCCGTCATAGTGCAGCCCTCAATTACAGCAATGCACTGATTCCTAACGTGCTTTTCCATTCTGCTTGTTCTCCATAGGCTGAGTAGAGATTGAGTTCTTTCATTCCCTGATTGCTGTTGATCCAAGCGTACATTTCCGCATTACTGCGTAATGAAAGACGGCGCATCGCACTATTTTTCTGCGCGCTAATTGTTTTATTGCTTTTTTTCAGCAGCGTAGCGATTTGGTTAATCCCCCAGCCCTTTGCTAACAGGCGCAGTACTTTACGTTCTGAAAGCGTCAGCATAATTAACCGACTGGTATCGGTTTCATCATCATTATTTTGTAATGATAGCAGCGTTTGGCTAATATTTTCCGTGCTCACACCATTCTGCTGAATAGCTTGAATCACACGTTCGATGGGATCGGCATCAGAAAGCAACGTGCTTTCCGGGCGCATGAGAAATTCAATGGCCAATGAATAATATTGCCGGCCAATCATAAATACCCAATGGATATCACGATATTGGGATAATAACGTATAGTATTGCTCGCAAAGGGCTCGGGGTTGCCTTATCTCCCCTGAAAAATCGACAATAACAATATCAGTACGTCGAAGTTGAAGCAGCGTTAACTCTTCCAAGGATTGGCAGAAATTGAGTTCATAATCAGGGAAATGCGTCCCCATGATAGTACTAAGCCCGGACTGCATTACCGGTACTTTGCTGATGATTACAGCGAACTTGCAGAATTCTAACGCCATAAAACCTCCGTATCCATTCGAAGATTCATTTCCTGAATATAAAATCTTTCAATACCAAGATAACATCAATAGGAAATGGATCCATCCACTTACATTCCATTAAATTAGATATTGCAGCGCTATGCCTATAGGCCAACAAATAACGCCACATAAGGAGTCATTGGCAGGAATAACTAAATAAGTATGGCATGTCAATTCACAGGCTGTAACTTAGGAAATCTTAACCACGCATTAAGTTAAAATAAAATTTACGTGCCGTATATTAATTGCCTTGTTATATTTCCACCTTGAATTCTTTCGGGGTCATTCCTTCTTTCTTTCGGAAAAAACGAGAGAAATAGGTCACATCACTAAACCCTAAGTAATCAGATATTTGAGTCACTGTCATACTGGTGTACTGCAAACTTCTCTTCGCCTCAAGAAGCAGACGTTGGTGCAGCACACCTAACGCACTCGAACCATGGTACTCTCGGCACAAACAGTTCAAATGCGTTGTCGATACACCCAATTTTTGCGCATACTCCGCCAACGAAAGATGCTCGCGGTAGTGACTTTCAATTAAGCGCGCAAACTGGCGCAGTACGACGCGTTTACGCTCTCCCCTATCCTCCGCCACGACAGCCTGCGTGCCTTGCCGATTCATCCACACCAGCAGTGCGCTCAGCAATGAGTAGAGCATCATTTCTCGCGCATCATTATCTTCCGTATATTCATTGAGTAAGGTCGAAAATAAGGTCTTAATATGCCGATTTGACCGTTTCACCGGAATACAGTTAGCACGGCTGAGAATATCCAATGGTCGGCCAAACTGCGTTTCCAGACGGCTCACTAGCGGAAGCGCTAACGAGAGGACATATCCCTGAGTGCCCGGCGAGAAGCGAAAACCATGCACGCATAGCGAGGGCACGACCTGAATGCTGGCTTCAGTGACCACCCGCCGCTCTCCCTCAACCTCGATCTCCGCCTGGCCCTTGTGCAAGTACAGCAGCTGCACCAGCTCAGCATGCTGATGCACCCGGATGTGCCACTCATACAAACTGCTACGCTGAAGAATTGATTCACAATGCAAGAGCTCAGGTGTCGGCCAGCCCATATGTTCGCCATAGAGCTTAAAGACCGGCACAATATCTACCGGCCGCACCTCGCCTGCAGCTCTCTTCATACTTTATTCCACCCTTTCATATGGCAACCCAACATAGTTTTCCGCAATCGTCGTCATGCCCGCACGCGACCCAAGATAGTACTGGCGATCCGCCTCCTGCATTTTCCTGTCAAACGCACTCTTGTCCTGGAAATCATGTAACAGATGGGTCATGAACCAGCTAAATCGTTCACCTTTCCACACGCGATTGAGCGCAAGTTGTGAATACTGGCTTAGCAGGTCCGCGCGTCCGTTGTGGTAGTACTGCTGCAATATGCGCCACAGATAATTGACATCCGAGACCGCTAAGTTCAGTCCTTTCGCACCGGTTGGCGGCACAATATGCGCCGCATCGCCGACGAGGAACATGCGACCGAACTGCATCGGTTCAACTACATAGCTGCGCAGCGGCGCGATGCTCTTCTCAAGTGAGTGACCAGTCACTAACTTTTGACTTAACTCATCCGGCAGGCGGCATTTCAGCTCATTCCAGAAGCGTTCATCCGTCCACTGTTCAACCTTGTCGCTAAGCGGCACCTGCAAATAGTAACGGCTCCTTGTTAGTGAGCGCTGACTACACAAAACAAATCCGCGCTCATGGTGCGCATAAATCAGCTCAGGATTAACCGGCGGCGTATCCGACAACAGCCCCAGCCAGCCAAAAGGCCAGATGCTTTCGTATTCACGCAGGATTTCGCGCGGAATGCTCTGCCGAGAAACGCCATGGAATCCATCGCACCCGGCGACAAAATCGCACTCGATTTTGCACTGCTCCCCGTTTTTAACGAAGGTGACATACGGCTTATCACTTTTGAGATCATGAAGCTCAACCTGCTCAACGCCATAAATCGTCGATGCGCCGCTGGATTCTCGTGCTTCCATCAGGTCACGCGTGACCTCCGTTTGCCCGTATACCATCACGCTTTTTCCCTGCGTCAGTTCACTAAGCGGCACCGGGATACGCCGGTCGGCAAACAGAAATTCAACACCATGGTGAATCAATCCTTCAGCGTCCATCCGGCGAGAAACTCCCGCCTTACGCAGCAGCTCCACGGTACCGTTTTCGAGGATGCCGGCGCGGATGCGTCCCAGTACATACTCCGGCGTCTGGCGCTCAAGTATGACCGTTTTAATCCCGGCATTGTGCAGCAGCTGCCCGAGCAGCAGCCCCGAAGGCCCGGCACCGATAATGGCGACTTGCGTGTTCATAGGATGACCTCGCATTCTGGTTAATTATTTGTTTAATTTGTGTGCACATAAAGTTTCAGAATGCATTTTTGATAAGTCAGACAGGAAAAAGAAGGCCATAATCTGTTCAAAAATTGCACTTTCGAACAGTTTTATAAAAGTGTGGGCGACATCAACTCTTTGACTGCAGACAAATACCGACGAATTTTTGCACATTGTTTGATCCTGACCGGATAGCCCTTGCGCGCTCTTCGGGTAAAAGTAGGTCATTACGCAGACGCTTTTGATCTAGGGTGATTATGCAAGTCGATCAGTCAGAACAACGAGTCATTACCCGGCTCTGTATTCAGTGCGGCCTTTTTCTATTGCAGCATGGCGCGGAAAGCGCCCTTGTTGAGGAACTCTCAACCCGGCTGGGTCTCGCACTGGGGATGGACAGTGTCGAAAGTGCAATCTCTTCAAACGCAATTGTACTGACAACCATCAAAGATGGGCTTTGCCTTACCTCTACCCGCAAAAATAGCGATCGCGGTATCAACATGCACGTGGTCACCGAGGTGCAGCACATCGTGATTATGGCCGAACACAAACTGCTCGATCATAAAGACGTCGCGAAACGCTTTGCCCTGATTAAACCTCTGCGCTACCCGCGCTGGCTGGTTGTTATCATGGTCGGATTGTCATGCGCCTGTTTTTGCAAACTCAACAACGGCGGCTGGGACGGCGCGTTTGTCACCCTCTGTGCCAGTAGTGTAGCCATGTACATTCGCCAGGTTCTCACCCACCGCTCTATGCACCCGCAGATTAACTTCGGTCTGACCGCCTTTGTGGCAACCACGGTCTCCGGGCTCATGCTGCAGCTCCCAACATTTCAGCAAACCTCGACCGTAGCCATGGCAGCCAGCGTCCTGCTGTTGGTCCCCGGCTTCCCACTCATTAACTCGGTCGCCGACATGTTCAAAGGGCATATCAATACCGGGCTTGCCCGCTGGGCCATCGCCAGCCTGTTGACACTGGCCACCTGCGTTGGGGTGGTCATGGCGATGACGTTATGGGGGCTACGCGGATGGGTGTAATCAATTTTCTGCTGATGCTGGCGCAGGACATGGTGCTATCAGCGATTCCTGCCGTTGGCTTTGCGATGGTCTTTAATGTTCCGCAACGTGCTTTGCTGTGGTGTGCGCTTCTCGGCGCGATTGGCCATGCTTCGCGCTTTATCATGATGACCGCAGGCTTCAATATTGAATGGGCCACTTTCCTTGCAGCAATGCTGGTTGGCAGCATCGGTATTCAGTGGTCGCGCTGGTATCTTGCGCATCCAAAGATATTCACCGTGGCGGCAGTGATCCCGATGTTCCCAGGGATCTCCGCGTATACGGCAATGATCTCGGCGGTAAAGATCAGCCATTTCGGCTATAGCGAAGAGATGATGATCACCCTGCTGAGCAACTTCCTCAAAGCGTCATCTATCGTTGGCGCACTCTCCATCGGCCTGTCGATTCCGGGACTGTGGCTGTACCGCAAGCGCCCACGCGTATAGAAAAGAAGGGCGGCACGCGCAGAGTGCCGCCCTTCTTTAAGCTTGTGCTACTATGTGCGGTATTCGTGTGGATTTCCCGCACCCTTCCCGTTGTTTTTCTGTATTGAGATAGTGTTATGTCTTCGCGAATTTTAACGCCTAATGTGATTGGTATTGACGCATTCACCGCCGATCCCATTGCTATTCTTGCGCAAGCCCAGGGCGGCGCGCTCGCGGTGTTTGCCAATAATAAGCCTGCGTTCTATGCCATTACGCAAGAACGGCTGGCACAGCTGCTGGCGCTGGAAGAGAAACTATCCCGCCCCGGCAGCGACGTGACGCTGGACGCACAGTTTTTTGAAGAACCCGCCGCGACGCCTATCGCCGTGCCGATGGGGAAATTCGCCATGTACGCGGGTTGGCAGCCGGATGCTGAATTCCTGCGCCTTTCCGCACTGTGGGGCATTGCGCTCAGCGAGCCCGTCACGCCGGAAGAACTGGCGTCATTCGTCACATACTGGCAGGCGGAAGGAAAAGTGTTCCATCACGTTCAATGGCAGCAGAAATTGGCGCGCAGTATTCAAATGGGCCGAGCAAACGGCAGCAACCAGACGCGCCGCGATATTAATGCGATAAGCGAACCTGAGAATCGTATTCCACCGGGCTTCAGAGGTTGATCATGAAAGACGTTGGCGAATTAATGAAACGCTTGCAGAAGATGATGCCGGCACATATCAAACCGGCGTTTAAAACCGGTGAAGAACTGCTGGCCTGGCAAAAAGAACAGGGCGAGATCCGTGCCGCCGCGCTGGCGCGGGAAAACCGCGCCATGAAGATGCAGCGCACCTTCAACCGCTCCGGCATTCGCCCGCTGCATCAGAACTGCTCGTTTGATAACTACCGCGTCGAAAACGAAGGCCAGATGAACGCGCTGGCGAAAGCGCGACAGTACGTCGATGAATTCGACGGCAACATCGCCAGCTTTATCTTTTCCGGAAAACCGGGCACCGGTAAAAACCATCTGGCGGCAGCTATCTGCAACGAGCTACTGCTGCGCGGCAAATCAGTACTGATCATCACCGTCGCCGATATCATGTCGGCAATGAAAGAGACCTTCGGTAACCGGGAAACCAGTGAAGAACAGTTGTTGAACGATCTCAGCAATGTGGACCTGCTGGTTATCGATGAGATCGGTATGCAGACCGAATCACGCTATGAAAAGGTGATCATTAACCAAATTGTCGATCGCCGTTCTTCTTCTAAACGGCCTACGGGGATGCTGACCAACAATACTCTGGACGAAATGAACAAGATGTTGGGGGAGCGTGTCATGGACCGTATGCGTCTTGGCAACAGCCTATGGGTCAATTTTAACTGGGAAAGTTATCGCAACCGGGTCACTGGCAAAGAGTATTAAGATAAATCCAGTGAATGAGAGGCGTATACTCATTAGGTTAACTTTTACTTGCACACACGAGTCTCACCATGAAATCAGTAAAATCAGTACTTTGCCGCGTAATCATTGCTAGTGCATTTGTCTCTACCGCAGCCGGAGCGGTATCGTTACAGGACCTGAGCAGCGCAGCGACTCAGCTTAGCGGTGGCAGCAGCACGCAGAGCGGCGGTTCTTCACTGTCATCCTTAACCAGCCTGCTCAACGGCGGCAGCCAGTCACTGAGCGCAAGCTCCATGAACAACGCCGCCGGGATCATGCAATACTGTGCAAAACAGAAGCTGGCTTCCGTTACCGACGTCGATAACGTGAAAAACCAAGTGTTGGATAAACTGGGCCTTAGCACTCCGACCGAGCAGAAAAAAGATACCGGCTATATGGACGGTATTGAAGGTTTACTGAATGCCAAAGACGGCCAAAAGTTGGATCTCGACAGCTTGGGTAACACCGAGTTGGGCAAAAAAGTCAAAACCAAAGCCTGCGACCTGGTGTTAAAACAGGGCGTAAGCTTCCTCTCCTAATGCATTTTCGTGATGAATGGGCACTCACGACCCATTCATCACAATTACTATTCAGCATAAAAATCGGTTATTTCTAAACCAATTCTGAACAACAACACACTTTCACCACGTTAAAATTGCAGACAGATGACGACACAATTACATTGTGAAGTTACTTTCTGTTCAGCCAGCACACCTGGCGCTGTTGAGGACGTGTAGTGTCTGAGTTGTTATCCCTTGTGCTATTCCTAGCTTCTATCGCTATTTATGCATGGAAGGCGGGGCGTAATAAATGGTGGTTTGCTTCCACCTTAACTGTACTGGGCCTCTTTGTGGTCCTGAATATTACGCTGTACGCAAGTGACTACTTTACCGGCGACGGTATCAACGATGCGGTGCTTTACACTCTGACCAACAGCCTGACGGGCGCAGGCGTGGGTAAATATATTCTCCCAGGACTCGGCATTGTTGCTGCGCTTATCGCCGTATTTAGCGGCTTAGGCTGGCTGCTACGTCGTCGTCGCCATCATCCTCATCATTTTGGCTACAGCCTGCTGGCGCTCATTCTGGCGGTCGGTTCTGTGGATGCCAGCCCGGCATTTCGTCAGATTAGCGAGTTGGTTAAATCACAATCGCGCGACGGCGATCCAGACTTCGCGGCCTATTATAAAGAGCCGTCGAAAACGATCCCCAACCCGAAACTCAACCTGGTCTATATCTACGGCGAGAGCCTCGAACGCACCTATTTCGACGAACAGGCATTCCCAAACCTCGCGCCGGAACTGGGCGCACTGAAAAACGAAGGGCTGGACTTTAGCCACACCGCACAGCTGCCTGGCACCGACTACACGATTGCCGGGATGGTGGCGTCCCAGTGCGGTATCCCGCTCTTCGCGCCGTTTGAAGGCAACGCTTCTGCGTCACTCTCCAGCTTCTTCCCGCAGAATATCTGTCTGGGCGATATCCTGAAAAACTCCGGTTACGAAAACTATTTCGTCCAAGGTGCCAACCTGCGCTTTGCTGGTAAAGACGTGTTCTTGAAATCACATGGCTTTGACTACCTATACGGTGCCGAAGAGTTGAAAACAACCGTCGCCGACCCTGGATATAAAAACGACTGGGGTTACTACGATGACACGGTGCTTGATGAAGCGTGGAAGAAATTTGAAACCCTCTCTCGCGAAGGCAAACGTTTCTCGCTGTTTACCCTAACCGTCGACACTCACCATCCGGACGGTTTTATCTCGCGCAGCTGCAACCGCAAACGCTATGACATCAACGGCAAAGCCAATCAGTCGTTCAGCGCGGTAGCCTGCAGCCAAGAGAATATTGCTGAATTTATCAATAAGATAAAAGCTTCTCCGTGGTTTAAAAATACCATTATCGTGGTTTCCTCCGATCACTTGGCGATGAAAAATACCGCATGGGATGAATTGAGCAAGCAGGATCGCAGCAATCTGTTCTTCATTCTGCGCGGCGACAAACCCGACGAGCAGGATTTACTAGCGGTGAAGCGCAACACCATGGATAACGGAGCCACGGTGCTGGATCTGCTTGGCGGCGATAACTTTATCGGTCTTGGACGCAGCAGTCTGTCGGGACAATCGCTTTCCGAAGTGTTCCTCAACATGAAAGAAAAAGTGCTGGCCTGGAAGCCCGACGTCATCCGTTTGTGGAATTTCCCGAAAGAAATTAAAAGCTTCTCCGTCGATAGCCAGAAAAACATGATCGCGTTCTCCGGCAGCCATTTCCGTCTTCCGCTGCTGCTCCGCGTTTCAGATAACCGCGTTGAACCGCTGCCAGAAAGCGAGTACTCCGCGCCGTTGCGCTTCCAGTTGGCAGATTTCGCCCCGCGTGACAACTTCGTCTGGATTGACCGCTGCTATAAGATGGCTCAGCTGTGGTCCCCTGAGCTGTCGCTGTCCACTAACTGGTGCGTCTCACAGGGCCAGCTCGGCGGTGAGCAGAAAGTGCAGCAGGTGGATAAAGCGATGTGGAATGGCAAGACCGAGTTTAAAGACACGGTTATCGACATGGTGCGCTACAAAGGCAACGTTGACTCGCTGAAAATTGTCGATAACGATATTCGCTATAAAGCAGACAGCTTTATCTTCAACGTTGCAGGTGCGCCTGAAGAGGTTAAAAGCTTTAGCGGGATCTCACGTCCGGAGTCTTGGGGACGCTGGTCCAACGCTCAACTCGGCGAACAGGTCAAAATTGAATATCAGCACCCGCTGCCGAAGCGCTTTGATCTGGTGATCACGGCCAAAGCCTATGGCCCAAATGCCAATAAGCCCATCCCGGTACGGGTAGGCAAAAATGAGCAAATGCTGACGCTCACCAACGACGTCACCACCACCACGCTGCACTTTGATAATCCCTCTGACGCCAACACGCTGGTGATTGTGCCACCCGACCCGCAGTCAACCAATGACGGCAACATCCTCGGCCACTCACCGCGCCAGCTAGGAATTGGGATGGTCGAAATCAAAGTGGTCGCTGCCGAAGGGTGATCCCTGCTAGTGTCCAGAGGTCGCGCACAGCCTCTGGACATCTTACGTAAATATAAAAACCTTTATAAGCAATTAAAACCAGCGCCAAACACTATATAATATCGATATGTATTTATAAATATCCCAATAAAATATGATTACCTAGAATTTACCAACACTCAATTATTGGTAAATACTGCCGGAAATCATGCTCACTGGTTATAAATTCGAATCTATCCGCACTCTACATAATGAAGATATTGTCGCTTGGGAGGTACTCTCGACGGCGCCTTCAGATGTCGATCTTGAGATTTTTTTCAGTGCGATGAGTTTAGAGACCAGACTCTCACTCTTCTTTGCCCAGCTGAACCACGTTATGGCGACGCCGGCCTCCGGAAAGTATTACCTGAATGCCAGCGCGGACGTCATCCTGAGCGCTGATTTTTTGCAACGGCTCAGCGAAGAAGCCCACACTCCAGACCGTATTGCTGTTGAGCTAACCGACCTGGATCAGTTGTCACTGCTCACCCCAGCAGAAAGCCTGCAGTTGCGCTCTCGTATCGACTCACTCAGAGGCATGGGCATTGCCGTCTGGGCCGATGATGTTCATCACGACATCCTGCCTTGTCTCGTTGCGCAGAACTATCGATTTTCGGGCGCAAAAATCGATAAACATGCCTTTTGGGCCGGTCGCGCCCGTAAAGACCCCTTTATCAGACTCACCCAACGCTGCAAAAAAATTGCCGATGAAGTGCTGGTAGAAGGCATCGAAACACCCACTGATTATCAATTAGCCTGCGATTCTCATGCTAATTATGGTCAGGGTTATCTGTGGAATAAGTAACCATGGCAATTTACTCTTCGTCAAATTATCAGCTGATCGTGTTGAGCAAAAACTACTTTCTCTGGGTGGGATTAAAAAATTCCGTCCAGTTTATGGTTAATCCCTACCCTGATATTCAGTGGTTTAACGAAAATAAAGAAAACAGCATTTTCAAACTGCGTGAAAAAATCACCGCTGATAATAGCGGGACAAAATGGTTGGTGATCACCGAACACTATCGGACGGAAGAGGTACAACAATTTCTGCCGCCAGAACGCGTCTGCGTGCTTAGCGACAAGCTGTCGTTAAGGCAACTGTCCACTAGCCTGAAATGCCCGGAATTCCAGCGTCGGCGGCAGAAAAACGTGCCTCTGACCCATTCGGAAATCCACATCTGCTTATTGATAATTATGGGTTATTCCATTAACACCATTGCGAGCATGCTGAACAAATCGCCTAAAACTATTTACACCCATCGCAGAAACGCGATGGTTAAATTCGACTGTAATACGCTAGCTGGTTTGCATCGAAAAATGAGCACAATAGAAAACTGTTCGCGTTATTAACTATTAATAAGCGAACCATTGCATATGTGAATTTAAATATTACACGATTCTATCCTGGATGTTTTAGATAAGAAACGCATCGTAAACATTTCCATTACATTCTTAGGAATAGGCTTAGATTTCGCGAATAAACATATCCTTTGTGACCATGTCGATTTTACCATCTGCGCCATTCAGTCCATTCAACTTATGCACTAATGACATAATTGGAGTTCGTTATGAAAAGGGTGAATATCATCATTTTCTGTTTCTTATCGACATTATATTCCGCTGCACAGGCGGATGGCTCAGCAACGGCAACAATGCATGTCACCCTAGAGGTGCTTAAGTCCTGCACGCTGCAGGCTAATGATCTGAACTTTGCCAGTCACGGCTCGGATGAAAGCAGTGAAATTAATGCCACGGCGCAGCTCAGCGTGCTGTGCACCAACGGCACGCCGTATACCCTTTCAGCCGCCAGTAGCGACAGTGAAACCGATGGCACTTTCTGGTTAAAACCAGAAGACAGCACCACCGGCGCGCAGACCATCGCCTACAAACTCTATGCCGATGAAAGCCAGGCCACGCCGGTTAACGCCAGCGGTGGTATTGAGGGCACCGGCACCGGTGAGGCGCAGTCAGAAACCATTTATGGTGTCATCAAAGCGGGAGCGCTGACTAAGGCGAAAGCAGGTTTGTACAGCGACAACGTGACCCTGAATTTGGTGTATTAGGATGCGTCGGCTCTCCATTTTTACGCTGTGCTGGTTGGCTTTGCTGCTCATCTTCACCCGTTACGCCATGTGTGCCACCCTGCAGGTCGCCCCGGTGATGCTGAATGTCTCGGCTTCCCAGCGGGCGGTCGCACTGTATCTGACGAATAGCGGCACTAAAGACATCCACGCACAGGTTCGTATTTATGATTGGTCGCAATCGGCGGGCAAAGATGTCCTGACGCCCACCAATAATGTAGTCAGTAGCCCCGCCGTCACCGCATTAAAACCCGGTCAACAGCAGCTGGTGCGCGTGATCATCGCTAACCCTGTGGCTCATCAGCAAGAGCAAAGCTACCGGCTTATCATTGACGAACTGCCCGACGCTTCGCATAACGACACCGAACGTAACGGGGTCCATTTTCTCCTGCGCTACTCCATTCCGATGTTTATCGCCGCCGAGGCCGGCCGCAGCGAAAACGAAGAATCGCAGCTTAACTGCACGCAGCAAGATGCCGATATCTGGTGCCAGAACAGCGGCAAAACACACGTTCGGATGAGCGCCGTCCAGGCAATTGCCGCCAATGGACAGATAGCAGAAACCCTTTCAGGACTTGCTGGATATGTTCTCGCAGGACAGCGTTACGTTCTGCCGTTTAAACGTAAAAGCCACCGTTCGATCACTTCCTTGCGTGCATATCTGAATGAACATACCCAAGCCAGTCAGCTCAATATGCATCCTGCTGCTGTGGTTAGTGTCAATGACGCTTCGCGCTGAGCCTCCAGAGGAAAATACACAATATATCGCCATCACCGTTAATCAGTATCCTCATGACGGTTTATGGAAGATCCGCGTGGCTGACGATGGGCTATGGATAGCCGGTGAAGATGCGGCGAAGCTGGGCATCGCCCCGCAAAAGGATCATGCGCCGTGGATTAATCTCACCAAGCAAAAAGATATTCAGGTCAATTACGATAGTCTGCAACAGCAGATGTCATTAACGCTGCCTGAAGCGTCGCTGACGCGAACACAGCAGCTAGAAGCTCAGCCCCCCCACGCCAATCGCCCCCTTATGCAAGCGCAGGCGATGGGAAACCTCACGCTCGATTATTCCCTCTATTCCAGTGAGACCGCTACGCAAAAACAGAGCAGCGTCCAAAGTCAGCTGCAAACCTCAGGCTGGCTGCCGGGGCAGCTCAGCAGCAGCCTGAAAAGCCAGTATCAAAGCGGACAGAGCGAAGAACGCGTGAGCCACACCCGGTTAATGACCACTTGGCAATATGACTCCCCTGAATGGTTAGCCAGCGTCGCCGTTGGCGACAACATCACGACCGGCGTGAGCTGGAGCCGTCAGGTTCGTTTCGGCGGCCTCCATTTGGCACGCAACTTTCAGCTTGACCCTCAGCTCAATTCCGCGCCCCGAACGCAATTCAGCGACAGCGTGGTTCTCCCCTCGACGGTCGATTTATACGTTGACGGATTACAGCAAAGCCACCAGCAGGTGACGCCGGGCAGCTACGTGCTGAATACTCTCCCGACCTTCTCAGGCAGCGGGCAGGCGCAAGTGGTCATCACTGATATCAACGGCCAGCGCCGAGAAGTGACCCTCGATTTGTACGGCGCGCCGCAGATGCTGGCAGAAGGACTCAGCAGCAGCTCGCTGGATATTGGCTGGCTTCGGCAAAATTATGCCGAACATTCTAACGACTATGCCGCCTCTCCCCTGCTTGATGCGGGCTGGCGCTATGGGCTGAATAACAATCTGACCGTCAGCGCGCACACCGAACAGCACCAAAAAATACAGAATGCGGGCATCGCTAGCGACTGGCTTCCCTCCCCTCGTGCCGGCATTTTCAGCAACCATCTGGCTACCAGCCAAAGCGCGCAGGGCGACGGCGTGAAGTGGGGCGTGGGCTATCAATGGAACTCACAGGGACTGGGATTTTCTGCGTCCACCAGCCGCAGTAACGCGGCATGGTCGGATATCGCCCGCCTGAGCGGTAGCCTGCCCATCCAACGCAACGACACCGTATGGCTAAGCCAAACGCTCGCAAATTGGGGAACGCTGGGCATCGGTTGGGTGCGTCAAGATAGCGCCCGTTACCTCAATGCCAGTTGGTCAAAATCGTTCAAAAACCAGAGCTCCGCCACTTTGGGCTTTACCCATACGCTCAGCACCGGCGATAAGACCATCCAGCTCATGTTCTCCATACCATTAGGCCGGAAAGATTCGCTGTCTCTCCAACTGGGGCGACAATCCACGCGCTTGGACTATCGCCATCAGCCGGATTATCAACAGGGCGGCTGGTCATGGCAGGTGAGCCAGAACAGTGGCAGCACCCGTCAAGAACACGCAGACGTCGGCTATCTGAATGAAAACGGTGAATGGCACATCGGCCTCGATCGCGACAACACCAGCGATAGCCGCTATCTTAGCGCAGAAGGCTCCTTCATGTTGCTGGATAAACAGGCCTATGCCTTACGCTACAATCGCCAAGGGATCGCCCTCGTTTCCACAAACGGCATAAGCGATGTTCCCATCGCTATCGAAAACCGTCCCGCCGGTAAAACGGATAAAAACGGTTACCTGCTGCTGACCGATTTGCCCCGTTATCACAACGCGAAAATTTCGCTCGATCCGCTGAATCTCCCCCCGGACATCGTGACACCGCTCACCGAGATGTACGCCAATCCAGGCAAGACAGAAGCCGTTAAGGTCGATTTTCAGGTACACCAATCGCAGTTGGTCACCGCCCAAGTATTTGATGAGCAACACCGTCCGTTGCCCGTTGGCAGCCCTATTAGCTTCCCCGGCGGTGAATCGATTGTCGGGCGCGACGGTTTTATCTGGCTGGAAAATCCTCCGATGCCCGGCTTAATCAGCATTCGCCTGCCTTCCGGCACCTGCTCTGTGGCCCTGCCCTTTGCAGCGCGCTCGACAACAACATCCAATCTGGGAAGTTTATTGTGCCACTAAGAATACGTCTGGCGGTCTTGTTCATCCTGCTCGCCGCCACAACCGCCGGCCATGCCGCCAGTTGCTGGATAACTCAGGGAGTATCGGCTTCGTTTGGTACTCTGGTCACGGGCAGCACCAGCACCACACAATCGGGGGTAAAATTTAGCTGCTACGCCGATTATGGCGAAACGCGCTATTTCAATGTCTGCCTGAGCAGCCTTGAAACATCACCCTTTAAGATGACGTCCAATGGCGATGAAGAAAGGAAACAGTACACCATGCTATTTCGTCTTTTTAGCACGTTGGATAACACCCTAGAGCTCACCTCGCAGGCTTCGGGACGCGCACTGCAAACCGCCATGACCGTTGACAGCAATCAGGTCAGCGGAGGCAATTTTCCGCTTTCGGCAACCATCCCCTCCGGGCAAAATAACCTCCCGGTACGCAGCTATTTCAACTACACCCTAGGGCTGAAGCTGACGTGGAACAGCTCGTCGCGTAAAGACACGCTGGCAAGCTGCCAAGATGGCACATACGAGGGTGAGGCCAGCGATAACTCTTCTCACGCCAGCGCAACGCTATCAGACAGCTGTTTTATCCAGAGCGTAACGGCCCTCAATTTTGGCACCGTCGACAGCACTTCGCTGACCTCCCAGCTCCGTTCAACCGCCACCATCCGCTCACGCTGCCCCGTGGGCACGAGCTATTCATTGGGGATTAGCATGGGCGAGCACGCATTGGGAGGCAATCGACAGCTGTGTAATGACCAGCTACAGTGCCTGCGTTATGCTCTCTGGCAAGATGCATCTGCCAGCCTCGCCTGGGGTGAGCAGTCGGGTAGCAACACGCTGGACGTCACGCATCACGATGGCGCCATAGCGGATTTCACTGTATACGGCACCGTCCCACCGCAGACCCTTTCGGGTACCGGCGTCTTCAACGACAACGTGGTTATAACGCTCACTTATTAATCTGATTATTGCGCACTTTGGATCAATGTTACCGATAACAATTAACGGTAACATTCCCCTCAATGCTTTTGCTAGCCCCTTATCACTCAACCCGGACAGCCAGAGAAGTCATGAAATATCAGCTCGCAGGTCTCCTTGTTTATGACAACGAGGATGGCTCGATAACATTATGCAATGCCGCTGAATCAGAAAGTCAGATGCTGACCTGCACAGCGCAAACCATCCTGAACCTGCTGATTGCGCATCACGGTATCGTGGTTGAACGGGAAACGTTTCTCCAGCAGGTTTGGGACGATCGCGGCCTGCGTGGTTCAAGTAACTCATTGAATCAGTACATCAGCATTTTGCGTAAAATGTTTGCTGCTCTGGCGCCTGAACACATATTTATTGTCACCGTGCCCAAAGTGGGCTTTATGCTTAGCGGCGATATTTCAATCGTGCCGCTAGACGCCCCCGCGCCTTCAGCACCCTCTTCCACAGTCATCGAAGAAACGGTTCCCAACGCTAATGCTCATCTTGGCGAAAGCGCCAGCCGCAAAGCCGCCCGTCGAAGACTCAACTGGCTCTATAGCGCACTGACTCTTATCGTTATCGGTTGTTGCCTGACGGCATTCGTTTGGAAAAATCACAGCCAGCAGACTGAACTGTATCCGCTCGACACCATTGAAAGTTGTCCGGTCTATACCCTATCCCCGCTGGCCGATGTCTTCAGGGAGCGCGCGAAAAAGCTGGTCCGTCAGATTAAGGATGAAGGGGCATTTAACTGCCTCCCACACTCCAATTTCTATGTCCATATCCAAGACCCTGTGCTTTACGGCGACCAAGGTCGCCTGGTGCTCGCACAGTGTTCCCAATTCCGCGGTCAGGCCAGCGCCTGCCAGACGCTGTACTTTTATGAGTGGTAGAGAGTGAAACAGAAAAAGACATTATTGGCGGTCATCGCTCTTAATCTGCTGCTTATCCTGGGCACCGTACTGTGGTTTCGACACAGCACGCAGCTGTCGCTCACCTGCCAGGGGAGTTTGACGTACAAAGAAAGCCTTCAGGATAATCACTTCACCTTTGAAGGCATGGTAGTGATGCACTTCACCCCCGACGGCACCGGTTATTTTAATATGAACGGCGAGGTGGTAAATGGCGGCCAGCACTGGGAAGTCTCACGTCAGGAGAGTTTTCACTGGAAGTATGTTCACGAAACGTTCTATGAGATGAGCATCACTCAGGTGGAAAAATTTGGCCATGACAATGTGCCGGCAGAGGTGTTCGACAAATACGTTAAGGGTGTATCCTCAGGCCAAAAACGGCTATTGAACATCCGCAGGTTGCCCGACCGGGCAGTAATAATCGGTAACTTCTACTCCCCAATTCTGGTCTGTACGGGCTAAAGCCGTCGGCTAACATCAGGTATACTCACCTCATGACACTCTTATTTCGTCCCACCGCCGCGGCAGATTGCGCCGCCTTGCCGGCCATTGAACGTGCTGCCAGTCAGCGTTTTTTGCCGCTCCCCGAGTTAGCTTGGCTTGCCAGCGGGTCGGTTATCACCTGTGAACAGCATCAACAATATTCACACGATGAACTGAGCTGGCTGGCGCTGTCCGATGATGACCCTATCGGCTTTGTCGTGGCAGAAGCCCAAGGAACGTCGCTCTTTATTGTTGAGATCTCACTGCATATTGCATGGCAGGGGCAAGGTCTAGGCCGTCGTTTGCTCATCTACGTGGCAGAGCAGGCGCGTCAGAAAGGCTTTACGGCATTAACGCTGACCACATTTCGGGACGTGCCGTGGAATGCGCCATGGTATGCACGAATGGGGTTTGAAATTCTGTCAGAGGCTACGTCGAGCGCCGAAATTCGGCATAAACGTACCGAAGAAACGGCGCATGGCCTCGCGTATGAATCACGCTGTGCCATGCGCCTGACGCTGGAATAACTCACTAAACAAAGGCGCGTACGCCTTTAGAAGGTTTCCCAGTTCTCCGAAGTATTGGTCGCTGCCGCTTTACGCAGCGTGGTTGGCGCAGACGCAACCGAACCCGCAGACTCACGAGCCGCTGCGGCCTGTGCTTGCTGAATACGGAACACCGCGACCGATTGAGTCAGGCGGCTGGCCTGCTCTTCCAGCGCGGCAGCGGCGGCGGCGGACTCTTCCACCAGCGAGGCGTTCTGCTGGGTCACTCGATCCATCTCGGCAACCGCCAGCCCAACCTGGTCGATACCACGGCTTTGTTCATCGGACGCCGAGGCGATTTCGCCCATGATATCGGTCACGCGGGTCACCGCATTAACGATCTCATCCATGGTTTCACCGGCGCTTTCCACCAGCGTAGAACCGAGGTCAACGCGGTTTACTGAGTCTTCGATAAGGCTCTTAATTTCACGAGCGGCTTGGGCGCTGCGCTGCGCCAAGTTACGCACTTCACCCGCTACGACCGCAAAACCACGTCCCTGCTCGCCCGCGCGCGCCGCTTCAACCGCCGCGTTCAGCGCCAGAATGTTAGTCTGGAAGGCAATGCCATCAATCACGCTAATAATGTCGGCGATTTTCTGCGAACTGGCGGTGATGTCGCGCATAGTCTGCACCACGTTATCCACCACTTTGCCGCCCTTCTGCGCCGTCTCCGACGCGCTCAGCGCCAGATGGCTCGCCTGACGTGCGTTTTCAGCGTTCTGCTTCACGGTCGCCGTCAGCTCTTCCATGCTGGCCGCAGTCTCTTCTAAAGAAGCGGCCTGCTGTTCGGTACGAGAAGAGAGATCGTTATTGCCCATGGCAATTTCGCTGGCACCGCTGTAAATCGCATCGGCTCCCTGACGCACTTCACCCACGGTACGCGCCAGCTCGCCCTGCATATGGCGCAGAGAGTGAGCCAATTCGCCCATTTCGTTATGGCTCTCAACATCGATACGCTTCACCAGATCGCCACCGGCAATATGGCGAATACTGTCGATTAAACGATTCAGTGGTGAGATAAGCGTTTTGCGAACGCCAAGCCAAACGGAGATGATGACTGCCAGCACGGCAACCAGCACCGCAAACAGGATCCACATCGCCTGGGTGTAAGACGCATTGCTGTCTTTCACTGCCAGATCGTACAGGCCGTCGTTCTGTTGCAAGTAGTTGACGTAGGCTTTCTCAAAACCGTCCTGATAGCCTTGGGTCGGCTGATCGAAGAATTCATTGATCTTGCCCGCGCCCAGCAGTTGAATCAGCTCTGCTAACGCCCCGTGGTAGATATCGTAGTTACGCTGAATTTCCAACGCCGCCGCTTCGCTTTGACGCGGGTCACGCGGCATCGCCTGATACTCAGTCCAGCGTTTCTCCGCATCCACCAGAGATTTGCTGGCAATCTGCATCAGTTCCGCCACCGTAGAACCGCTGCCAATATTGTTCTGATCCATCATGTAGCGGATCCCGGCGCGGTTTAAGGTGTTGCGCGTTTGCAGCAGGGCAACCCAGCTACCGTTCAGCCCTGACTGCTGCTGACGCACGGTTTGTAAAATGGTGAAGTTCTCTTTGTCATGCTTTAACGAGTTAAAGAACAGGCCGCCTGATGCCAGTTGCAACAGGCCAAACAACACCAATACCAACACGAGGCTGGTGACGATTTTAAGACGGTTTAACATGTTTCTCTTTCCTTTAGACGAATAACAAATTTTCGGCGCGGAAAAGAAAAACTTTATAGAAATTATGCCTATTAATGCACCATGGTTTCAGGATATTCCGTAGGCCTGATAAACAAAGCGCCATCAGGCGCAACCGCGCACATTGCCGGATAGCGGCGTTGCCTTATCCGGCCTACACATCATCAGAACACCCCGTAGGCCTGATAAGCGTAGCGCCATCAGGCACCACCGCACACATTGCCGGATGGCGGCGTTGCCTTATCCGGCCTACACACCCTCAGCAAGGGCGCAAATTTCATCGTATAGGCTACGAGAAACTTCCAGCCCCTGCTCTTCACTCTGCACACGCGCTAGATAACGACGCTCGCCCGGCAGTCTCGCGCCCTGCGCCTGCATGCCGCCAAACAGCGTCTCGGCACGCGTTAGATGCTCAGCAGCCTCTGCCCCCAGGAAACGCTGCGGGTCCAGCGCCAGAATCAACTCGCCGCCGTACGGCAGGCCACCGGCACCGTTATCCCACGCCAATGACTCAGCGCTGGTCATATCACCAATCAGCGGCCCGGCGAACAGTTCAACCATTGCCGCCAGCGCAGAACCTTTATGCCCACCAAAGGTTAGCATCGCCCCATCCAGCACTGCCTGCGGATCGGTGGTTGGCTGACCGTCGCTATCAATGCCCCACCCTTGCGGAATCGATTTGCCCGCCCGCTGATGCAGCTGAATTTCACCACGCGCTGCCGCGCTGGTTGCCATATCAAAAATAAACGGATGTTTATCGCCACGCGGCCAGCCAAAGGCGATAGGGTTAGTACCAAACAGCGGCTGAGTACCGCCCGCAGGTGCAACCCACGCATGGCTTGGGGTGCAGGCGTAGCCTACCAGGCCAACATCGGTCAGCGGCTCAACGTCGGCGAACAGCGCAGAAAAGTGGACGCAGTGGTTAATCGCCAGCGCCGCAATGCCGCAGTGACGGGCTTTTTCAATCAGCAGCGGCAGCGCCTGCTCGTAAGCACACAGCGAGTACGCCCCCTGCGCATCCGCTTTTACAATGGCTGGAGCCTGATCGACGATGACCGGCTCGGCGTCTGCCGACACTTTACCCTTACGTAAAGTCTCAACAATTCCCAGCAGTCGCCAGAGTCCGTGTGAGGCACAGCCATCACGTTCACCCGCCGTGACGTTGCGTGCAATGGCGTCGGCGTGGGGTTGTGAAAAACCATTTGAACGCAGGACCTCGAAGGCCAAGTTGTAGGCGTCATTCAGTGCGATGTTTACCGTTGTCATTTTTATTCTCCAGATTGTCAGGTCTATAGAGTAGACGGATGCGAAATTTTTAATCACGCCAACATAGTGATATACATCACATTTTTACTCTTAGTCCGCAAGCGCAGAAACCACTCATTCGTATCTTTGACCGCTTAGCCCTCGCTTTTAACCACTCACTCACTTACTCAACTTTACACCCGCGTAAGTCTGGCAAGCTAGTCATCAGCATAACGGTCAATACCTCCTCAAAACCAAACTCAAAACAACGGCAGCTTCGGCTGAATATTCATCCTATAAAAACCAGGTTTTACTATGGATACGAAAAAGCTATTCAAGCACATACCCTGGGTGATTCTCGGAATCATCGGTGCGTTTTGCCTCTCAGTCGTCGCCCTGCGCCGCGGTGAGCACGTGAGTGCCCTGTGGATCGTCGTGGCGTCGGTCTCCGTTTATTTAGTGGCTTATCGCTACTACAGCCTGTACATCGCCCAGAAGGTGATGAAGCTTGACCCGACGCGCGCCACGCCGGCGGTGATTAATAACGATGGCCTGAACTACGTGCCAACCAACCGCTACGTTCTGTTTGGCCACCACTTTGCCGCCATTGCCGGTGCCGGTCCGCTGGTTGGGCCGGTACTTGCCGCGCAGATGGGCTACCTGCCAGGTACCCTGTGGCTGCTGGCAGGCGTTGTACTGGCGGGTGCGGTACAGGACTTTATGGTGCTGTTTATCTCCACGCGCCGTAACGGTTCGTCTCTGGGCGAAATGGTCAAAGAAGAGATGGGCCGCGTGCCGGGCTCTATCGCGCTGTTTGGCTGCTTCCTGATTATGATAATCATCCTAGCCGTGCTGGCGCTGATCGTTGTAAAAGCGCTGGCAGAAAGCCCGTGGGGCGTGTTCACCGTCTGCTCGACCGTACCGATTGCGCTGTTCATGGGCATCTATATGCGCTTTATTCGCCCAGGTCGCGTCGGTGAAGTGTCGGTGATTGGTATCATCCTGCTGGTTGCCTCTATCTACTTCGGCGGCGTCATTGCTCACGACCCGTATTGGGGCCCAGCGCTGACCTTTAAAGACACCACCATTACCTTCGCGCTGATTGGCTATGCCTTTATCTCCGCGCTGCTGCCGGTTTGGCTGATTCTGGCCCCGCGCGACTACCTCGCCACCTTCCTGAAAATCGGCGTCATCGTCGGCCTAGCATTGGGTATTGTGATCCTCAATCCAGACCTGAAAATGCCTGCGGTTACACAGTACATCGACGGTACCGGCCCGCTGTGGAAAGGCGCGATGTTCCCGTTCTTGTTCATCACCATCGCCTGTGGTGCGGTATCCGGTTTCCACGCGCTGATCTCCTCCGGCACCACGCCGAAGCTGCTGGCTAACGAAAACGATGCGCGTCTGATTGGTTATGGCGCCATGCTGATGGAATCCTTCGTCGCCATCATGGCACTGGTTGCCGCGTCTATCATTGAACCTGGCCTCTACTTCGCCATGAACACCCCACCTGCGGGTCTGGGCATTACTATGCCAAACCTGCATGAGATGGGCGGCGAGAACGCGGCGCTGATTGCTGCGCAGTTGAAAGATGTGACGGTTCATGCCGCCGCAACCGTCAGCTCCTGGGGCTTCGTGATTTCGCCTGAGCAGATCCTGCAAACCGCGAAAGACATCGGTGAACCTTCCGTGTTGAACCGCGCAGGCGGTGCACCAACTCTGGCAGTCGGTATCGCTCACGTGTTCCACAAGGTGATGCCAATGGCTGATATGGGCTTCTGGTACCACTTCGGGATTCTGTTTGAAGCACTGTTTATCCTCACCGCGCTGGACGCTGGTACCCGTGCTGGCCGCTTTATGCTGCAGGATTTGCTCGGTAACTTCGTGCCGTTCCTCAAGAAAACCGACTCTCTGGTGGCAGGTGTCGTCGCCACCGCGGGCTGTGTCGGTCTGTGGGGCTATCTGCTGTATCAAGGCGTCGTTGACCCGCTGGGCGGCGTGAAGAGCCTGTGGCCGCTGTTCGGTATTTCTAACCAGATGCTGGCTGCCGTGGCGCTGGTTCTTGGCACCGTTGTGCTGATTAAGATGAAGCGCTCCAAATACATCTGGGTAACCACTATCCCAGCGGTATGGCTGCTCATCTGCACCACCTGGGCGCTGGGCCAGAAACTGTTCAGCACCAACCCGCAGATGGAAGGCTTCTTCTACATGGCCAGCCAGTACAAAGAGAAGATTGCTGCCGGCGGTGAGCTGACCGCACAGCAGGTTGCCAACATGAACCACATCGTCGTCAACAACTACACCAACGCCGGTCTGAGTATTCTGTTCCTGGTGGTGGTATACAGCATCATCTTCTACGGCTTCAAAACCTGGATGCAGGTGCGCAATAGCGACAAACGTACCGACAAAGAAACACCTTACGTGCCGGTACCGGAAGGTGGCGTGAAGACCTCTTCACATCATTAAGCCGTGATTGCCGGATGGCGCTACGCTTATCCGGCCTACAAAATGTGCAATATGTAGGCCGGATAAGGCGCTAGCCGCCATCCGGCTTTATCTATTATCGGGATGAGACAATGTTTGGTAACTTAGGTCAGGCAAAAAAATACCTCGGTCAGGCGGCAAAAATGCTGATTGGCATTCCGGACTACGACAACTACGTTTTGCACATGCAGGCCACGCATCCGGATAAACCGTACATGACCTATGAAGAATTCTTCCGCGAACGCCAGCAGGCACGCTACGGCGGCGATGGAAAAGGCGGCATGCGCTGCTGCTAATAAGGAGCAAAAATGGCACCGATTGCAGTTACCCTACTTACCGGTTTCCTCGGCGCGGGCAAAACGACCCTGCTGCGCCACATTCTCAACGAACAGCACGGATTTAAAATTGCCGTCATCGAAAACGAATTCGGCGAGGTCTCCGTTGACGATCAGCTGATTGGCGACCGCGCCACCCAGATCAAAACGCTCACCAACGGCTGCATCTGCTGCACCCGCTCTAATGAGTTAGAAGACGCGCTGCTCGACCTGCTCGACAGTCTCGATAAAGGTGCTATCAGCTTTGACCGTCTGGTGATTGAATGCACCGGCATGGCCGACCCCGGCCCGATTATTCAAACCTTTTTCTCTCACGAAATTCTCTGCGAACGCTATCTGTTAGACGGCGTGATTGCGCTGGTTGATGCGGTACACGCCGATGCGCAGATGAACCAGTTCACCATCGCCCAATCTCAAGTCGGCTACGCCGACCGCATTCTGCTGACCAAAACCGACGTCGCGGGCGATACCGAAAAACTGCGCGAGCGTCTGACACGCATTAACGCCCGAGCGCCGATCTACACCGTCATCCACGGCGATATCGACCTCTCACAGCTCTTTAACACCAACGGCTTTATGCTCGAAGAGAACGTCACCGCCAAGCCGCGCTTCCACTTTATGGCTGACAAGCAAAACGATGTGTCATCTATCGTGGTTGAGCTGGATTATCCGGTCGATATCAGCGACGTTTCCCGGGTGATGGAAAACCTGCTGCTGGATTTTGCCGACAAGCTGCTGCGCTACAAGGGCATGCTGTGGATCGATGGCGAGCCTAATCGTCTACTGTTCCAGGGCGTACAGCGCCTGTACAGCGCCGACTGGGACAGACCGTGGCTTGATGAGCCGCCGCACAGCACGATGGTCTTTATCGGCATTCAACTGCCGGAAGATGAGATCCGCGCGGCGTTTGCGGGGCTTCGTAAATAGCAGCCTCGACGTAACCCTCTCCGTTCGGAGGGGGTAATAAAACGCGTAGAAATGTAAATTTACATTGTCAGGTGTGACAATTGACATCTTTTTGGAAACTATTAGAAAGTTTATTAATTCAATTCCAACCAATTCCCTCCACTCCGTTCAATGTCCGTTTAGCAAAACCTTAAACAAGCGCTAAACGTAAAAATGTTAATGATTGACGCCCAAATTAACACACAAAACAACAACACCATAAGACAGTAACGTTAACAACATCAGCATAAAAAATAGATTTTCGTCACATTTGCAGCCTTAAAAATTGATTGTTAAGGTGTCCGCAGATTAATTCTGATGACGAGGTATACACCATGAAAAAGCTTAATGTCCTTCTCCTTACCGCTCTGACCGCCGTATCGGGCTCTGCACTGGCCATGGGAGGCAGCATTGAGCAGGGTAAAAACTTCACCAACCTGAATGTCGAAATGGGTAAATCCACATCCGGTGTGTATGCCGAAGGTAACTGGCTCAAAAATACCGATGATGGCACCCAAACCGGCGGCGTTGGTGCAGGTTATAACCTCGAAGTTGGCCCAGTAATGCTAAATGCTGGAGCGAAAGCCATCTACCTGGGGCCGAAAAAAGGCGATAACGGTGTGGCATTCCCATTCGGTGGCGGCGTTAACGTCGCGGTAACCGACAGCATTAACGTATTTGGTGAAGGCTATGTCGCACCAAATGGCCTGAACAACAGCGTGAAAAACTACGTTGAAGCCAACGGCGGCGTAAGCTGGACGCCAATTAAACCGGTTACGCTGAAAGTGGGCTACCGCCACGTTAGCGTCGACGGCAAAGATGGCCGCCCAGGCCACACGCTGATTGACGGTGCTTACGTGGGCGGCGGCGTAAGCTTCTAACGCTATCCGTTTCCCAAAAAAAACCTGCCAGCGGCAGGTTTTTTTATGGCTGCCATTACTGACGAACAACCACCAGCTTCTGGTTCACAAACTCTTTAATCCCCAGATCCGACAGCTCGCGTCCGTAGCCGGAACGCTTCACGCCGCCAAACGGCAGTTCAGCCGCGGTATCGGTGAGCCAGTTGATGTACACCATCCCGGTCTCAATGCGCGACGCCATTTTCTTCGCACGTTCAATGTTCTGGCTAAAGATAGCCCCACCCAGGCCATAGTGGGAGTCGTTGGCGAGGGCCACCGCTTCATCGTCGTTTTTCACCACGTACACCTGCGCTACCGGGCCGAAGAACTCAGTAAAATAGGCCGGGTTATCGCGGGAAATATCGGTCAGGATCGTCGGCTCGAAGAAGCACCCGTCGCGCTGGGCGGGCTTACCGCCAAGGTGCAGCTTCGCACCGTGTTTCACCGCCTCGTCAACCTGTTTGGTCAGCGTTTCCAGCGCGTCTTTTGACGACAGCGGGCCAAGCGTGGTGCGCTCATCCAGCGGGTCGCCAATTTTTGCCTGCTTAAACGCCTCGGTAAACTTGCTCAGGAAGGCATCGGCAATTTTCTCATGCAACACAAAACGTTTTGCCGCAGTACATACCTGCCCGGCGTTGTTTAGGCGGGCATTGACGCCAATTTTCACTGCTTTCTCGAGGTTGGCATCATCCAGCACCACAAACACGTCGTTACCGCCCAGTTCTAGGGTCGATTTTTTGATGTGCTTCGCCGCCTGAGCAGCAACCACGCTACCGGCTTTTTCCGAGCCGGTCAGCGCTGCGCCCTGCACGCGATCGTCGGCGATGATCTTCGCCACCTGATCCTGGGAAATATACAGATTGGTCCACGCCCCTTCCGGCGCGCCAGCTTCACGAACCAGATGCGCAAAGGCCTCCGCACAGTGCGGCACAATGCTGGCATGCTTGGCCATGACCGGGTTACCCGCCGCCAAGTTCGGTGCCAGCACGCGCATGAGCTGATAGTAAGGGAAGTTCCACGGCTCCACCGCCATCAGCACGCCGATGGGATGATGCTCAACCCACGCTTCACCGAGCTCAGTTTTATACTTCACCGGAGCCAGAAATTGCTTCGCGTTATCGGCGTAATAGCGGGCGATCTGCGCACACAGCTTAACTTCACCACGGCTCTGCTCGATGAGCTTGCCCATCTCTTGGCTGGCAATCTTCGCCAGATCCTCTACGCGTGAATCGATCAAATCGGCCAATTTGTGCAGCACCGGCAGGCGCTGGTCGATGTCGCCTTTAGCCCAGGAGGAGTGGTAGAGCGCATCGGCCGTCTTCAGCGCCGCCTCCACCTCTGCATCGGTATGAGAGGGATATTCTTTGATCAGTTGGTTAGTGGCAGGATTAACTGTCTGGTAAGCCATCTTGAGTCTCCTTTTTTTACCGCTTAGGGTATTAAGGGTAGTCAAGATGACTGGTTACGGGCGTAAAGTTGGGTATAAACGGAGCTTTCTGAACCGAGGCCCCCCGTCCTAAGCCACGGGGAGCATCGGAATGTTACCGCGGCACCTGCAGCACTTCCTGAGACTCTTTGTTCGCGTCTACCTCCTGCGGCGTTAACCACAGCGGCTTGCGACCAAAGCTCTCGTACATTTTTAACTGATCGTCATAATGCTTATCCACCGTGCCGTCCGGGGCAATAAATCCGCTTTGCCCCGGTGCCACCACATCCCAAGCCAGCACCGGGCTGTTACCCGACGTTGGCGAGAAGACGATCATGTCATTTTCCGTGCCACGGTTTTGATACTCCGCCTGATGGCGCGCCTCATCTGCCGCCGCCTGCGGGACACCGAAGAAGTTATTTGCCCGGAACGTCAGCGCCATTGCCGGTGTTTTCCAGCCGCTTACCTCGTTGCCATAGCGTTTCGATAGCGTCTGCCAAGCGTCGTCCAGCGCCGCCAGAATCACCTCCTGTTTTGGCTTACCGGCAAACAGGTCGACGGCCTGTGGAATCGGTGACTTATCGCCCTGTAAGGCCTCATACAGAATTTTGGTTCCCACGCTGATATTGAGCGAGCCAGTTGGCCCGTCTTGGGTGGTTTCATAGCCGCTGGCGCTATACCACTTGCTAAACGGCGCTGGTACCGCCGCTACCACCGTACGCTTGAGCATGCTGGTCAGCCAGGCGTTAAGGATAGCGGACCCCGGCTGCTGATAGGTTTTGCCATCCTCATTAAGCAGGTTTGTGCCGTCCCAAGACGCCAGCTTCATCACCATCTGACGCCGCGGATCGTTTTCCGCTAAGCCATTTGTCGCCTCCTGCAACGCCGGTAAAAATAGCCGTAAATTCAGATCCTGACGGCTAGTTTTGTGGATAACATCCCAAGCCTCATCAGCGGTAAAGCGCGGCTGAGCGTCGAGGATCTTATCGATCTCCGTCACCCTGTCCGCCCCTCCCCACAGGAAAGCAAACAGATCGGAGGCGGGATAATCCTTCTGCGGCGAGTTGTTCCAGTTCGCAATGTAGCCTGACTGAGGATTGTAGACTTTCGGATTCAAGTCGAACGATAACAACCCTTTCCAGTCCCATTCTCCGGTGCCTGGCACCGGCAGGCGTGGATCGTGACCGGCCCGGCGATCAGGGTAAACGCCGGTATGCACATAGCCAATATTGCCGTTCACATCGGCATAGTACCAGTTGATGGTCAGCGCCTGTTTAGCCGCCTGCTGCGTCCACTCCTGCCAGTTTTTGGCCTTCATCTGATGGGTCCACGCCAGCATCGACGCCACCTCTTTGCCATCCCACGCACGCGCTTTGGCATAGGCCGTTTGGGTCGCAGGATCGGTTTTCATCACGTTGCCGTGAACGGTGCGCCAGACGGTAAAGGTCTCCGGTTGCCCATCTTTCACTATGATGGTTTCTTCTCGGCTGAGCATCTTCACCCACTGGCCGTTATGGAGGTAATAGCCCGGTTTTTTATCCGACAGCTTTTCGGCATAGATATCGACATCGTCGCCGAAACCGGCGGTAGATCCCCATGAAATCGCGCCATTGTGGCCAAATAACAGTCCCGGATAAGCAAACGGCGTATTACCGGTCACGTCATAACCCGCGCCGTGCAAACCGATACCGTAGGTATACGACGGGGCGTACCAACCGAACTGCGGCCCATTGACCATAATGGCCTTCGCATCCTGTGCTTTGCTTTTGCCAATCACCCAGATATTGCTGGTTGTCGGATAGCCCGCCAAACCGTTGGCACCGCTTTGTGCAAATTGCGCAGCGATGGTTTCGCGGTTTTGCCCCGCCGTCAGCGCCAGCAGCGCACCGTCCGCCCCTTTGGCCGGCCTGTCGAGCATCGGCGCGGGCAGGTCGTAGCGCGGCAGCAATGCGGCCGTTTGCGTGTTTTTAAGATCGAACTTAACCGGGTAGCGACTTTCCTGCGCGGAAATCGTGGTTGGTGCGGAAGGGTTAACCAACCATTTCAGCTGGTTAAATACTGCCATGCCCTGCTGCGTGCCGTATTTATCTTTGAGCGCCGTTAGCAGCGCCAGGTTGTCAATTTCGCTGGTGCTGTCAGAAAAACGGTTCGCCAACGTGCCGACAAAAATCATTGCCACATCAAACGGCTGCCAGTGCTTAGGGGCAAAGCCAAAAGTGGTGAACTGTTTTGGCAACAGCGTATCAGGATTGGCATTCACCTTATCGATCCACGCGTTCATGCCGTCGGCATAGCCTTGCAGGATTGATTTATCCTCAGCGGACAGCGCGGCAACCTGCGCGCGGATGGAGTCCGGCCAGTAGTTCTGACGAATATCCTTATCAAATTTTACGAATGTTTTGCCGAGAACTTCAGAGACCGTTCCCTGAGTGCTGCGGCGCGCCATCTCCATTTGGAACAGACGATCCTGCGCCACCACGTAGCCATAGCCGTAAAACAGACGATAGGTATCGTCGGCATAAATATGCGGCATGCCGTATTTATCGCGAACAATTTTAACTTCACTTTGGGCACCGTCCGCCAGCGCGGACAGGCTCCAGGAGCACATCAGGGAAGCGACAACACAGTTCACGATCATACGATTTCTATTTTTCATTGTATCCTCTTGCAGGTGTATGATTAGCGAGTTGATACTAGCAACAGAGCTATCTTTATCTATTTGAAGAGGATGCTTTCAGCGTGAACTGTGAGTCTTATATCAAATAATTGATACATTAAATTCTTTAATGTGATCTAAAACGTATCACTTGCAATTTATGCTGCCTGCTCATTTCTCCCGCGCCTGTGGTATAAAAATCAAAAACCACCGGGACCCACCAATGACAACACCGCGTGATATTGCTCAAACCTTCACCCGCCAACCGGGTCTGGAACTGCGTAGCACTTGGCAGAGCACGCAGGCGTATAAGCGCCA
Source organism: Kluyvera sp. STS39-E (assembly GCF_040932435.1). Lineage (NCBI taxonomy): Bacteria > Pseudomonadati > Pseudomonadota > Gammaproteobacteria > Enterobacterales > Enterobacteriaceae > Kluyvera > Kluyvera sp. STS39-E. The sequence goes on from NZ_JBFQGA010000007.1 coordinate 331,220, forward strand.
CAGCCACGCCCAGCTATCGATAGGGGCGATTATGGAAGGCGAAACGCGCTGTCGGTGTGACGGGCAGGAATATCATTTATCGGTAGGCGATCTGATCGTTGTCCCCGCGCACATGCCGCACAGCTGCAATCCCGTCAGCGGAATACCGCGCAGCTACCACATGCTCTATATCGACACCGACTTGCCCCTGGCTCATCAGGTCGTGCGCAGCGACGCGCTGTTTGGTCTCTATCTCACGGTCATTGAGCAGATGTCACCGACGTCGCTGTCCGCACTTTTATCTTCCCTCTCCCTAGGTACTAATGCAGTGCCTACTCTGCGATCAACCAGCCAACAATTACAGCAGGCGATGCTTGCCGATCCCGTTTGTCCGCCATCTCTTGACCAATTCGCCGAGCGATTCTCACTGCGCAAAGAGACCTTAATTCGCACCTTCAGACAGGATACCGGCCTGACACCGAGCAGCTTCCTCAACAACGCTCGCGTGGAATATGCCAAAGCGCGCCTACGCGCCGGGGATGAGATTGCCGACGTGGCCTACCAGACCGGCTTTGCCGATCAGAGCCATTTCCATAAAACCTTCGTCAGCTATACGGCATCCACACCGCGTCAATACGCACAGGGGCGATCAATATTCGACAATAAGTAGCGCGCAAGCAGGCATAAGCTGGCCTCAACTTTTTGATTGAGGTCGCTATGGAACAGGTCGCTACGTTATTTCCCCCGGCGTTTCCCGCACTGGCGCTAGCGCATTTCATGGCGCTGCTAAGTCCCGGGCCGGACTTCTTTTTACTGGTGAGCTATGCGCTGAGCTATCGTCTGCGTGGCAGCGTCGGCCTATGCCTCGGCATCGCGGCGGGCAACGGCCTGTATATTCTGCTGGTGATTATTGGCTCGGATTGGCTGCGGCAAACGACACTACTTTTCAGCCTCGTTGAACTGTTGGGCGCCGCCTTCTTGCTATGGATTGGCAGCCATCTCCTGCGCAGTCGCGCGGCGCTACCGGAGTGGCACTTAACAAGAGCGGCGCGGCCATCATTAGGCAAACAGATCTTGCTGGGCTTAGGTTCATCGCTGCTGAATCCGAAAAACGCGCTGTTTTATTTAGCGCTGATGACCGCGCTGCTGGGGCCGAATGTCACTTTAATCCAGCAGGCCGTCAGTGGGATCTGGATGACCTGTGTGGTGCTGTTTTGGGATCTTCTACTGGTAATACTGATTGCCCTTCCGCAGGTTCAGCGGCGTTTGGGTCATCTTATCTGGAAAATTGAGCGCGTCGCCGGTGGCATTCTGATTGGCTTTGGCGGCTGGATTCTGTGGCAGTTTATACACAGCTAAAACAGCAACGGGCGATGTACTTTGGCACATCGCCCGTATTGTTAACCCACTTCATCCCGACGCAGCCCGACATCTTTTAACTGTTCGTCGCTCATTCGCTGCAAAATGCGGCGTGTTTTCTGCAAAACCCACCATTTTTTCAAAAAACGCCACAGTAAAATAAAGCCGATAAACGGCTGTCTTGCCCGGTTCTCGTGAAATTCCATCCTCTGCCTCCTCACCTTGTCAGAGGCTTTATCTTCACGCATTTCCCGCCTTGCAATACAGATTCAAAAAACACTTTTATTTAACATACAGATTCGCTAAAACGATATCTGCATAGGGTTTTATCGAGTGATCTGTACCGGTTTTTTAATCTGTATGGTGACAAATGAGGATACAGCATGACGCGTTACCAACATCTGGCCAATCTGCTGGCCGAGCGTATTGAACAAGGGCTGTATCGTCACGGCGAGAAGCTGCCTTCGGTGCGCAGTTTGAGCCAAGAGCACGGCGTCAGCATCAGCACCGTCCAGCAGGCCTATCAAACGCTGGAACAGCGCCAACTGATCACCCCGCAACCGCGTTCCGGCTATTTTGTCGCCCCACAAAAAATCCAGCCACCGGTGCCACACATGTCACGCCCGGTGCAGCGTCCGGTGGAGATAACCCAGTGGGACCAGGTGCTGGACATGCTCGACGCCCGCAATGACAAATCGATAATCCCCTTTGGCGGCGGCTCGCCCGATGTCACCCAACCGAGCATAAAACCGCTGTGGCGCGAGTTGAGCCGCGTCATACAGCACAATATTATCGACGTGCTGAGCTACGATGAGCTGGCCGGCCGCCGGGAGCTGCGCGAACAAATAGCTCGCCTGATGCTCGACGCCGGATCGGTGGTGACCGCCGACTCCCTGATCATCACCAGCGGCTGCCACAGCGCGCTGTCGCTAGCGCTGCTGTCGGTATGCCAGCCCGGCGATATTATTGCTGTCGAATCACCCACCTACTACGGCACTATGCAGCTATTGCGCGGATTAGGGCTTAAGGCCATCGAGATCCCCACCGATCCCAACACCGGGATCAGCGTCGAAGCCTTGGAGCTGGCGCTGGATCAGTGGCCGATCAAAGGGGTGATCCTCGTCCCTAACTGCAACAACCCGCAGGGTTTTATCATGCCCGACGCCCGCAAGCGCGCGGTGCTAAGCCTCGCACAGCGCTACGATATCGTGATTTTTGAAGATGATATTTACGGCGAACTGGCGACCGACTATCCGCGCCCGCGCACCATTCACTCGTGGGATATCGATGGCCGCGTCATGCTCTGCAGCTCGTTTACCAAAACCATCGCCCCCGGCCTGCGCATCGGCTGGATTGCACCAGGCCGCTACTACGACAAGCTGCTGCAAATGAAGTACGCCGCCAACGGCACCAACGTCCCATCGACCCAACTGGCGGCCTCTAACTTTATTCGCGAAGGCCACTACCACCGCCACGTACGCCGCATGCGCCAGATCTACCAGCGCAACATGGAGATCTACACCTGCTGGCTGCGCGAGTTTTTCCCCTGCGGGATCTGTGTTACCCGCCCCAAAGGCGGCTTTATGCTGTGGGTGGAGCTGCCCGAGCAGGTGGATATGGTCTGCGTCGCCAAGCAGCTATGCCGGATGAAGATCCAGGTCGCGCCGGGATCGCTGTTTTCCGCGTCGGGGAAATACCGGAACTGCTTGCGGATCAACTGTGCGCTGCCGCCGATTGAGAAACATCGGGAGGTGATGGTGCGGCTGGGGGAGGCGGTGAAGGTGGCGATGGAGTAGGCGTTGATATCGCGTTCTTTTCCAATGCCGGGTAGCGCTGCCGCTTACCCGGCCTACAATCCACATTCACGACGCCGCGCTCACCGCCCCTTCCCCATTCGCCGCATCCTGCGGTTTTGACACCGTGCGGCTCTTGCTGCCATCCACCCCCACCGCAATCTCCCCTTCCACCGTTACCCGGCGCACCACGCGCGGCTGGGTGCCGTAGTCGTTGACCGCGTAGTGCTGGGTGCTGCGGTTGTCCCAGATCGCCACGTCTCCCTGCTGCCATTGCCAGCGCACGGTGTTGTCGAGGCGGGTGATGCGGTTTTGCAGCAGCTCGAATAATTGCGCGGATTCGCGCGAGCTGAAGCCCACCAGCCGTTTGACGAAGTGCCCCAGCAGCAGCGCGCGTTCGCCGCTGACCGGGTGAACGTGGACCACCGGGTGCTCGGCTTCCCATACCGAGGAGACGAACACCTTCTGATGATGCGCCAGGCGCTGCGTTTCCACCACGACGCGTTCAGCGCCGTAGTCGTAGTCGTTGCTGTGCACCGCGTGCAGGGTGTCGACGAAGCGCTTAAGCGTCTCCGGCAACTGTTCATAGGCGCGGGCGGTGTTGGCCCACACGGTGTCGCCGCCGTATTCCGGGATGGTGACGCCGCGCAGGATGGAAATTTTCGGGAAGGCGTCAACGAAGGTGACGTCGGTGTGCCAGGAGTCGGCGCGGCCGCCGCCTTTCGAGGCGTCGAGTTCGAACAACCGGGTACCTTCCGGGGAGGGAACGGTCGGGTGAGCGACAATCTTGCCAAAGCGCGCGCCGAAGGCCTGATGTTCGGCGTCGGTTAGGTGCTGCTGCTGGCGGAAGAACAGCACCTTATATTTCACCAGCGCCGCATCGAGCTGGGCGAAGGTATCAGCATCCAGGTCTGCGGAAAGACGGATATCACGGATCTCCGCGCCGATATTACCCGCCACGCGGCGAATATTTAATAATGGAAAATCGGTATCAGCAGTCATATTGGCACCCCGTAAAAAGAGTCAGAAACCCGAATATAGAAATATTCCACCAGGTCACAAAGTCGAGTTTGTGATATTGATAGCTGCCGAATGGGATTATGTAGGCCGGATATGGCGCAGCCGCCATCCGGCGATGTGCACCGTTGTGCCTGATGGCGGCTGCGCCATATCAGGCCTACCGTTTCTTTGCTGACAGGAGTCTCTATGACCACGGAAATTAGCCTCACCCCCGCCGAGCGCGAAAGACTGCGCGACCAATTAAGCGATTATTGTTCGGAGCATTTTGAGCTGGAACTGGAACAGTTCGACGCCGAATTTTTTGTCGATTTTATTATCGATAAACTCGGCCCGGCTTTTTACAACGCCGGTATTGAGGAGGCGATGCGCACCCATTTGGCATGGAGCGATCGCATTCAAGAAGAGATGGATGTGAAGAAAATTCTATGACTCAGCAATATGCTATCTACTCACTGCGCGACGCCCCCGAACGCATGGAGGCGGTGATTGCCTATTTTCAACAGCAGTGGGCATCTGAAGCATCGATGATGGTTTACGACGATGCGCTGCGCCATACGCCGGGGGCCAGGAATCCACTGCCGCAGTGGTATTGGATGCAGGACGGCGATCGCATCATTGGTTGCGCCGGGTTGATTACTAACGATTTTATCAGCCGCGGTGAGCTGTACCCGTGGCTGTGCGCCCTCTATGTGGAACCAGAATACCGTCATCAGGGGCTGGCGCGGCGGTTGATTGAGCATATCGCGCGACACACGCAAGAGCTGGGTTTTACGCAACTGCATCTGTGCACCGACCTGGAAGGTTTTTACGAAAAATCAGGCTTCACCTATAACGGGCTGGGCTATCATCCGTGGGGCGAATCTTCCCGCGTTTACAGTCGCGAGCTGAGGGCATGATCAACAAAACCATGAATTAATTGTGGTTATAATGGCGACTCATTTTATCGTCTCCCGTGTTACGGGGAAGGAAAATCATGTCGCTTATCACCGATCTACCCGCCATTTTCGATCAGTTCTCCGAAGCCCGCCAGAAAGGCTTTCTCACTGTGATGGATCTCAAAGAGCAAGGTACGCCGCTGGTCGGCACCTACTGCACCTTTATGCCGCAGGAAATCCCGATGGCGGCGGGCGCGGTGGTTGTCTCACTGTGCTCCACCTCCGATGAAACTATTGAGGAAGCGGAAAAAGACCTGCCGCGTAACCTGTGTCCACTTATCAAAAGCAGCTACGGCTTCGGCAAGACCGACAAATGCCCCTACTTCTACTTCTCCGATCTGGTGGTCGGTGAAACTACCTGCGACGGCAAAAAGAAAATGTACGAGTACATGGCCGAATTTAAGCCGGTACACATCATGCAACTACCAAACAGCGCCGCCGACGCCGCGTCCCGCGCGCTGTGGAAGGCGGAAATCCTGCGTCTTCAACAGGCGGTTGAAGAGCGTTTTGGCACGCAAATTACCGAAGCATCGCTGCGCGACGCAATTGCCCTCAAAAACCGCGAGCGCCGGGCGTTGGCTAATTTCTACCGCGTCGGGCAGTTGAATCCTCCCACATTAAGCGGCAGCGATATTCTAAAAGTGGTATACGGCGCGACCTTCCGCTTCGATAAAGAGGCGCTGATTGATGAGCTAAATGGCATGGCCGAGCGCGTGCATCAGGAGTGGGAAAACGGCAAACGGCTGGACGCCCGCCCGCGTATTCTGATCACCGGCTGCCCAATCGGCGGCGCGGCGGAGAAAGTGGTGAAAGCGATTGAAGATAACGGCGGCTGGGTGGTGGGCTATGAAAACTGTACCGGCGCGAAGGCCACCGAGCGCTGCGTAGACGAAGACGGCGACGTCTACGACGCGCTGACCGATAAATACCTCGCCATCGGCTGCTCATGCATCTCACCCAACGACCAGCGCCTAACGCTACTTAGCCAGATGGTCGAAGAGTATCAGGCCGACGGCGTTGTCGACGTGATTTTGCAGGCCTGCCACACCTATGCCGTTGAATCGATGGCGATTAAGCGTCACGTTCGCCAGCAGCACAACATTCCCTATATTGCCATCGAGACCGACTACTCGACCGCCGATATCGGCCAGCTCAGCACCCGCGTCGCGGCGTTTATTGAAATGCTGTAGGAGCGCTTGTGACGTTTTCGATAGGTATTGATTCAGGCTCTACGGCGACCAAAGGCATTTTGCTGGAAGACGGCGTGATTCGCCGCCGCTTCCTTGCCCCCACGCCGTTTCGTCCCGCCGATGCGATTGTTGAGGCGTGGGAAACGCTGCGCGCCGGGTTGGAGGTGCGACCGTTTTTGACGCTCACCGGCTACGGCCGCCAGTTGGTTGATTTTGCCGACAAGCAGGTGACGGAAATCTCCTGCCATGGGCGCGGTGCGCGGCTGTTGCTACCGGAAACGCGCACGGTGATTGATATCGGCGGTCAGGACAGCAAGGTGATCCAACTGGATGAAGACGGCAATCTCACCGACTTCCTGATGAACGACAAGTGCGCGGCGGGAACCGGGCGTTTTCTGGAAGTGATATCGTGCACGCTGGGGGCCAGCGTCGAGCAGCTCGATGCCCTCACCAAAGGCGTAGAGCCGCATGCCATCACCAGCATGTGCACGGTGTTTGCGGAATCAGAAGTGATTAGTCTGCGCTCCGCAGGCGTGCCGCCGGAGGCAATTCTGGCCGGGATAGTGAATGCGATGGCGCGACGCAGCGCCAATTTTATCGGCAGATTGTCGGCACAGGGGCCGCTGCTGTTTACCGGCGGCGTTAGCCACTGCGCGGCGTTTGGGCGGATGCTGTCAGAACACGTGAAGATGCCTGTGCATACACATCCGGACGCGCAGTTCGCCGGGGCAATTGGCGCGGCGATGATTGGGCAACGGGCGAAAAAATGACAGAGTATCTGTTTTTGTTCCACTCCACGCTGGGCGTGGTGCGAACCCGTAAAGCACTGCAAGCCGCAGAGGTGTCCTTCCGGGTGGCAGATATTCCGCGCCAGCTTCGCGGCGGCTGCGGGCTGTGCATTTATTTGCATTGCGAGGAAGACGGCGAGTTACGCTGGGTTATCCCCGGCGCAACGGAGAGCATTTACCGCTGCGGCGAGGGGTTTGAGTTGTTGCATACGTTCACAGACAACTGATAACGACTGAGATGTGCCCCCTCTCCCTTTTTAAGGGAGAGGGTTGGGGTGAGGGTTAGTTCACGGTAGCTGACAGAAACTGGGCATCCTACCAGCCCCCTCACCCTAGCCCTCTCCCCACAGGGGAGAGGGGACCCATTGTGCCAGGCAATTAGCGGCACCACTTATCCTGCAGCAACTCCAGCAACAGTAGCATCATCAGCGCTTGGGCATACGGTACAGGCGCCATGGCGATATCGCAGTAATATTGCAGATCCGGGCCGACCATCGTTCCCTTAGAGGCTTCCAGCACGATCCCGTTTTCGTCAATCCTGTCGTTCAGCGCAGACCAAGCGCGCAGCGCGTGATCCGCCACCTTCTCGTCTAAGATCCCCATCCTGACGCCGCGCAGCATACCGTAGGCGATCCCGGCGGTCGCCGAGGATTCCTGCGGTGACAGCGGATCGTCGAGCAGCGTGTGCCACATGCCGTTGTCGGCCTGGAGCTCGCACAGCGTGTTCACCTGGCGTGCCACCACCACCGACAAATAGCGCTTCACGCTGGCGTCAAGACCGTCGCCCAGCAGAGCGATAAATTCCGGGATCGCCACGGTGATCCACGCGTTGCCGCGCGCCCAGAAGGCTTCGGAGAAGTGGTGTTTGCCGACAAACGTCCAGCCGTGATACCACAGGCCGCTGGCCGGTTCGCACAGGTAGCGAGTGTGCAGCAGAAACTGGTACGACGCTTCGTCGATCAGATCTTTGCGCTTAAGCACCACGCCCGCCGTACCGAGGAACAGGCAGGTCATAAACAAGGTGTCGTCCCACAGGTGGCCGGTGTTCGGCTGCTCTTTCACCACATGCTGGAAGCCGCCCTCCTCCGTCTTCGGCAAGGTGCGCAGCAAGTCGTCGGCCCAGTCGTTCACCACCTTCAGCAGATCCTCACGACCGGTGTGTCCCGCCACCAGCGCGAGGGTGATCATCGGCGCGGTGGTGTTGATCTGGATCGCTGGCAGCCCTTTCGCCAACTGATCTTCATACCAGTTGAGGATCGAGCGCTGCAGATCCGTATCCCCTTTTTGGCGCGCATACTGCCAGAATCCGTACAGGCCGACGCCGACCTCCCATTCCCACTCTTCAAAGTGGATAGCAAAGCCTTCCGTGCCGCTGGTCTCAAGTTCACCCATATTTTTCAGGCGGCAGAAGCCCTGAACGACCCGTTCGAGTAGGCCGTTTAATGCTGCATTGTTCATTGCTCGTCTCCTGATAGCGTTATCTGAATGTCGTTGCCCGCAAGCATCGGGAAGGCGGCGATTTCGTCATCCGCCCACTCGTCGTCCTGGGTCGTCGCCATACGCTGACAGAAGGCACGAAACGCAGCATCATCCCCTTCCCCCACTTCCAGCCACCAAGTCACATTGCACCCTTCGGCGCGGACTTCATCGCCCGCGACGCTCAATGGCTGCGAGCAAAGCACGGCAGCAAAACCCTTACCGGCACGTACCGCAAAGCCCCGCGCCAACGGCTCCACGTCGTCAAAAGCTTCGCGAACCAGATGCAGGTGCGTCCAGCCGATCGGTTCATCGGCATCCAGCCGCCAGCGCACCAGCGCCCGGTTATTTTTCTGTTTCACCTGCGGTAGCACGCCGTTGCCCGCCCAGAATGAGGGACGCGCTTCGCTGCCCGGTTGCACGTCGCCGGGATGGTTTAGCCACAGACGCGCATCCGGGCGGGTGGCAAACTGGACGTCAATCAGGTGTTGCTGGTGTCCACGTTCGCCGGGGTGGTGATCGACACAGCTCGCGAGGCTCACCGTCGGCTGTTTCCAAACCACGATCTTGCCGCCGCCGCATCGGTAGTGTGCGGAGAGCGCGCCGTGGGTCAGGCGAGCATAGCGCGCTGACTCGGTGGGCGGTGTGTAGTCACTTAGACAAAAGAACGGCAGTGAAGCACATTTGCGGTTGAGGCGCCCGCCTCCCCAAGCCACGTGGCCAAATGCACAGAGTTCACTCAGTTGGCTGGCAAGCAGCTCTTTTTCATACACCCGGCCCATGGTGCCCGCCGCCATCCCTGACTGATAGTGCAGCGCGCTGGTCTGCATCAGCCGGTCAATCAGATGGCGAGCACGCTGGCGCAGCGTGGCGTCATCAGCCAGTTGGTAGAGCGCAAACAGGCCGATATAGTCCACCGGGTAATACGGTGCGGAATTCCACTCCACAAACCCCTGTTGTTCAACGGCATCAAACCAAGCGCACAGGCGCTGGGAGGCAATCGACTTCTGTTCACTACCCCGACGACCGGAAGCGATGAACCGTTCATCCGGGAACATCTGCCCGGCGAGATACTGAGCCGTGTGGAAACACAGCGCGTGATTTTCACTCCAAAACCACATCACATCGTTGCCCAGTTCGTCATACCAGTAGCGGTAGCCGACGATGGCAGAACGCACGCGTTTCCACAGCGGCGCAGGGAAGTGCTCGCCGTGAAAGTCATGCCAAATCCACAGCAGCGGCACCATCGAGAAGTCCGAACAATCTTGGCGGGCGCTGATGCGCCCAAGGGTGCTTATCAGCAGCTCCTGCGCCTGCGGGCCGCTTTCACCAACGTGCAGCATTGCCAACAGGCGTCCAGTGCGCGGCACGCCGTGCTTGGCGATATAGCTAAGCGCCTCATGTTTACGCGTCTCCAGTGTGCCTTCGCCGCCGGGCAAAACCTCTTCATTCAGGACGGTAACGCTCAGACTGCGGCTCATGGTCACGCCGCCGATTGTGGCGGTAAGCTCGACGCGATAATGACCGGTACCGATTTCAGTGGGTAGCGGGAGGATAAGCCCATATTCACCGGTCATCAGCGCACCGAAATCCAGCGCGCAGGTGGCGATGCAGTCATTTCCTAGGCTGTAGACCGCGCCGCGCAGCATCAGGCGGATATCGGCAAGGCACGGCAATTCAAGCCGTGAATGGCGTGCGACGGCGGTGCCTGGCAGTGAATTCATTAAGGTCTGTAAGGCATCAACATCGTCGTTATTGACGCCAGGCAGCGTGACCGTCAGCGGTTCATCGGCGAGGTAAATCATGCGAAAAGCAAAGATCGTGTCGCGTTCAAACAGCTCATCAAGATGAATTAGCAGGGCGTTGTCGCCAGAATTGAGGGCTATTTCAATAGACAGGGTTTGCAGCGCATTGCGGGTAAATGGCGTAAAGCAGGCGACCTGTTCGCCCTCGCACCAGATGCGGACGCCGCCACAGGTCGCTATCTGAAACGGGTACCGGCCAGCTTTTTCAGCGTGCAGATTCACGCGCAGCCAGCGCTGACAGTGGGTCGCCACGGGATAAACGCCGGAAAAGGTCACGGTATCGCTCGCTCCGGTGTAGGTCACCGATGCTCCCGGCAAGGCGCATGCCGGAACGATATTGCGCTGGGCAAAGTCGTGGCGGAATATGTGCCGACAAAAGGCGTCCTGCGTTGGGCCTTGGCCGTTGGCGAATGAATAATCCATCGCCTCGTTCAACGTCTCACCCGTGAAAAATTCGGCAAACCGCTCATTATGTGGCGCCGAAACCGTAAAACGCGTCAGCGCTTCGCCCGCTACCAGCCTCATGTGAATGTCCTCAATTACCGCTATGTGTATGACGGTATTTTCTGAGAAAGGCGGGGAGAGACGCTACTTGCCAAGAAGTACGGTTTTGCGGAACTGCCCGGTCATTCACAATCTGCGGCGGGGTTGAAGGTAAAACATGATCGGTGTCACACTTAAAAAAGCACCTTCACCGTCCGTAGCGGGAAAACTCACGTTTCCCGCTTTAAGCGCCGCACTCGATAGTGACAACGATCACATTTTACCCTTTCAGCAGAGTCAGCTCGTTGCTCAGACTATCCGCTAACATGCGCACTCGCGTGGGATCGAACAGCACATGCAGCCCCGGCGAGGCCTGTGCATGCTGAGCGCAGAAGCTCTCCATCTCCGAGGCGCAGCGATACAGCTCCTGAATATTGACTTGGCAAATCTCGCGCATGCTCCAGCTATTTTCCACCAGACGGGCAAAATGAAGCGTGAAGAAGGCTTTTTGTGCGTGTCGGAACAGCAGGCAGTAGAGCGCAAATCCTTGCCACTCTTCCTGCCAGCGGCGATGCAGTGAGAAAGGAAATGCCGCGCGTTCGGCAAACGCCAGCGCCTGTTCGCGCAACGTTACCGCCGCCTGATATGCACGGTCTTTTTCTTCGGCAATCAGCGACAAGTTTCGGCCGGAAATCTCCACGTCACTGGCGCTGAAAAAGATATCGCGTTCAGAACCAGGCAACCAGTGGTTGCGATTGAGCTGCCCGTACAGGCTCCACACCGCTTGGCCGTAGCTTTCCGGCACTTGGCTGTGGCGATGGAAAACATGGTCGCGCACATAAATCGCCTGATACAGCACCTGACCCGCCTGCCCCAAAAGCTGCTGAAACTCATCGAAAATCACTTCATCAGGACGCCAGCCATAGCACTCATCCAGCCAGTGGGTGAGCAGCGCCGCGTGGGTGAGATGTTCGTTTGCTCGCGCCAGAATCTGGCTACAGGCCACGAGGTTACATTCGCTGAGCGTGCCCATCACCCAGTGGTTGTCGACCCCCTCCCAGCTGGTTTTGCACACCGCGCCGGTAATCGCGGGATTGCCCCGGCACCATAGCAATCGTCCTTGGAGTTCGTCGATGCGCGGAAACGGCAGCACGCCCCAGCCCACCTCTTCTCCTACTAAATCAAGCTCTACCCAAACGTCGCGATCAACGACATCCACCAGCGCGGGGTTATTCGGAAAGGTTGGCCAGAAACGTTCAGGGGTCAGCTTGATAGAGACCGATACGCACGCCGGCAGCGTGCGAATAGCCTCCATCACGTTGCTGATATCATGGTTTCCCGCCGGGAAAGCGCGCAGTACTAAGTGCTTATTTTCCCGCATCACCGCGCGCGCCATCGCGCTGAAACATTGGCTGTAGCGTGACAGGCTGCGGGGATCGATATGGGGAGATGGGTCATCTTGCCCGGTCAACTCCCAGTTGGGCCGGGAGATGGGCAGCAGGCCATCGGTATTGGAAAGCGCCACCAGCAGGCCGCTAATCGCCGGGATTTGCTGGCACAGTAAGGTGAGTTTATCCGCCACATACTGACACCAAAATTCGACATCAAAACGAATGCTGCCGTCTTTATCAATCAGCTGCGGATGCGCTGCCAGCAGGTCTGCCGGGAAGCTAAGCTCTTTCGCCTGCAGGTAAAACTTCAACCCCAGTTTCTGGCAGTATCCGGCTAGACGATTGAGGTAGACGCAGCGGGCGCGCTGCTGGCTGGAGAGGCGATCGTTATACTGGTGCGGAGTGTAGCCTTTGGGGGAAACCAGCTTATCGAACAGATCGACTTGGCCGACCACCACGGTATCAAAATCATGGCGAACGGCCCATTGCACCAGCTCACAGGCTTTGTCCCAGTTCCAGAACTCTTGGTTATTCAGCTCCAGCGCGCGCGTCTTCCACATCGTGTTTTCCCTCAAGCCACTCCGGCGAGCGGCTATTGTAAGCACAGATGTGGGAGAACCATCAGCGTTGTGAAGTGCGCTACTTCACAATAAATCGCGTTGGGGCAAAACAGTTAAGTAACCGATGCAGGATAAAGACCATCGTCAGCGTCGCCAGCAGCGAAACCGTCACCGAGGTTGCACGATAAAGATCGCTAAACACCAGGTCGCCATCCGGCTGAAGGTTCTGGCCAAACATGATGCCGATGGTAGTAATACTGGCGAAGCCCACGCCCGCCCCGACCTTTTCCATCACATGGAGCCGGGCGCTGAACGCCAGTCCGAGGCCAATCAGCGGCATCATCAGCAACATATGACTGCTGTGATCGTAGAGGATCAACTGCACCACCAAAATATACAAGCAGGCCAGCACCACGCCCGCCACGCGCCAGATCGAGCTCATCACCGCGCCGCGATAATGCATCGGGAAGAGGATCAAGATCCCCGCCATTAACGCTGAAAGTGAATCGCTTAGATCGCTGACCTGAAAAATAACAAAGATAATGGTCGCGACCGTGCCGGAGAGCAGCGATTCATGGCGCACGCGGGCGGCGTCTTTTTCAATCAGCGGCGGCGGCTTGCGCGGTTCCACGTCCGGGATCAGGTAATGCAACAGCGCGCTTAGCGCCACAGCCATCACGCTGGCCTCAATGTTGGAGAACAGCAGAGTATGCCAGTTGGCCGTTGGGTAGCTCATAAAGTTGAGCATCACGCTCTGGCACACCACGCCCATCGAGCCGAATAAAAACAGCGGCCCCTGGCTCATAAAACGGAACCGCACCACGTAGAGCATGAAAACCACTGCCGTCATGATCACCGGCCATTGGCTGAGATAGCCGATGATCAGCACCATTTCGAGGCAATTCAGCGACGCGCTGAAGATAAACTGTTTTGCGACGTGACGATTAAAAACCGGCACCAGCGACATCAGCAGCAGTGGATAAACCACAAAGAACACGCCGTAGTGGGTGTCGTAAAACGTCGAGATGCTAAGTGCTATCGTCCCGGCAATAGAAATGCGCAAGGTCTGACGGAAATCATTCGCCGTGTAGACGATATTTCCGTGAGGGGTAAAGACCTGCGCGAGGGTGTTAATAGACATAGTGCAGCCAGCTTATCAGGTGGATTTGCAGCCCTGAGAAGAAGCGCGCAAAGGAGCCTTCGCTGTTGTAGAGCTGAACCGTCGCCCGCGCGCCGGTGGGCAGCGTTTTTTCTAGCGGTTCATTCAGCGCCACGTGAATGCGCATGCGCTGTGCGTCACGCACCCAGCGGGTCGATTGCTCCGGCTGCGACAGTTCGCCGTTCACTTCTTCTTGCCCTGCGAGAATACCGGCGTCGCTGCTGGTCACTTTCGCTGGAAATACTTGGCCCGGAAATGCATCGAACACCACCGCCGCGTCGGTGCCCTGTCGCGTATGCCGTAGGCTCTTTTCACGAAAATCGGCGACGATATCGGTATTTTGATTAACCACAGCCATCACCGCGCTACCGGCCGCAGCGTAAAGCCCAGGACTTAGTTGCAGGTTGCTGACGGTGCCATCTGCCTGCGCGCGGATTTTAGTCCAGTCTAGGTTTAGCTGGGCTTCTTGCAGGGCGGTTTGATACTGCTGCAGCGTGACATTGCGCTTGTCGTCACGCTCACCGCGCTGGATTTGCAGGTTATGGATGGTGGCATGCAGCGCGGTCACCGACTGCTCGCTGGTCTGCCAGGTGGTACGCACTTTATCCAGATCGGCCTGGGAAACGTTTTGCATACTGCTCAGGCGCTGGTAGCGGTCGAAGGTCACCCGGTCATTACGCGCGGTGAGCTGCGCGGTTTTCAGGTTGGCTTCAGCGGCGGCGATTTGCGCATCTAACTGCTGATTGCTCAACTTCGCCTGCGCCAGCGCAAGCCTTGCGGCATCGACCTTATTTTGGAATGGCGTGGGATCAAGTTCGTACAGCAGATCGTCCTTTTTCACCGTGCTGTTGTTATGCACGTGAACCTTCGACACATAGCCCGATACGCGTGAAGACACGGGCGTTACAACGCGCATTACCGTGGAGTCCGGCGTCAGCGGGATCCAGATATCGGCGACGATAAAATAGGCAAACATCAGCAGGAAAGAGGCAATACTCACCCTTACCCAGCGGGCAAACTTTTGTTCTGGCGTCATCATGGTGTTATTCGGTTTTGTTATTCTCTTCGCGGATAATCCGCAGATTGCAGGCGATGTGATTCAAGGTGTCGCTAAACTTGGCGATGTCTTCGGCGGGAATGTCTTTTGACACCCGAGTCTGAAACGTTTCGATAACCCGATTCAGCGTCTGGAGCACCGCCCGGCCTTCGTCGGTGAGCGTCAGCAGGCGAATGCGTTTGTCATACGGCGAGACCGTTCGCAGCAGATAGCCCTGCTGCTCCAGCAAGGTGAGCGTGCGCATGAGCGGCGGCAGTTCAATGCCTTGCATCTCCGCCAGCTCGCTCACCGACACGTTATCACCGAGCTGATGAAGCTGCATCAGCACCGTCCAACTGGACTGGGTCAAGCCGGTATCAGTAATCGCATGATCGATAATCGATCGCCATTGGCGCACAACCATCGCCATACGCATCCCCATCGGGCGGCGGGCAAACAGCTCATCTTCAGTCATGGCGATCTCCGATTATTTCGTACGAATACGATAATACTTACCATGGTAAGTATCAAGGAACGAAGTCGGTAAACCGCATGGATTGCACAATGGCCCTACTTTGCCGCGATGTATTCCACATCCATTGAAACGCAGTCAACAAAGCCGATACGCGCAAGAGAAGTCGCTGGCCCCTTGGCGACGAACGGCACGCGATACTCGTCGTCTTCAATTGTCACTTCGCCAAAAACGAGCACGGGGGTCAGTGTGCCGAGAGTGCTCTTCTCGCGATACCAGTGAGGGAAGCGTCCGCGTAAGTAATCATCCTTAACGCGTAGTAGCGCTTTGCGGGAGAAATCCAACCGACACACTTGAGCGGAGTCGGGAAAGGCCTCGTAGATAACAAATATCGCCGAGGAACCCGCAGTCAGCAGGCTACAAAATAGTGCAGTCACTAATAATGTCTTTTTCATGCTGAAGGTAGGTGTACTGGTTTAAGTGATAATGACGTAAGTGTTTATTCTAAAAATAAATAAAAACGTGTAAAGCAACGCATTAGTATTGTTTCGTAAATATCGAACTATTGCCTCAGCATAATGAATTAGCCGCCTGACAATATGCTTACCGCTTATTGTTAAATGCTAATAATGCTTTGGTATCAACCCTTTCAAGCCTTCATTACTTTTACATCATTATCCACCTCAAGTCTAATTTTAATAACTAAAAGACAACCATAGTAAATACGTACCAAATGATTTCTATGATTGATATCTAATACATTTCTGATATAACACAATATAATAAAATAGATGGACATTACCGCTTCGGTATTATAACCAATATAAATCACAAGGCCTGTCTGACATCTATATTTCCCGAAATAAAATATTCTACAAACCAGAAATTTTTATTCTGATGGTAGAAACATTGCCGTAGAGCAGGATTGAGGGTAGACAGCCGGGGCGCTTTGGTGGCAGGATAAATGGATGAACACAAATGTTACCCCACTTCGCTCAAACCGTTGGTGGCTGCCTTCATAACAGGCGGCAAGGGTTACGTTACCTTTTTTTCTAAAGCCGCCGAAAGGCGGCTTTAGTGTTTCTCAGTGGCGTCTTTCGGCTCAATGCATTACAAGGAGTCACTGATGAATACTAGCCACACTATCCTGACCGGCGACCGCCCAACCGGCCAACTGCATCTCGGCCACTACGTCGGATCGCTGCGCCAGCGCGTGCAGCTTCAGCATGAACATCAACAGTTTATTCTCATTGCTGATTTACAGGGGCTGACGGATAACGGTAGCAATCCGCAAAAAATCAGCCACAACATCCTCGAAGTGATGGCCGACTATCTTGCCGTAGGCATCGACCCACAGCGCACCACGATTTGCCTGCAGTCGGCCCTGCCAGCGCTTGCCGAGCTGACCGCGTTGTATATGAATATCGTGACCGTCGCCCGCGTCGAGCGTAATCCTACGGTTAAAAATGAGATTGCGCAGAAAGGGTTTTCGCGTGCGCTGCCGGTAGGATTTATGGCCTATCCGATAAGCCAGGCCGCCGATATCACCGCCTTTAACGCAGACTTTGTTCCGGTGGGCGACGACCAACTGCCGATGATCGAACAGACCAACGAAATCGTCCACAAAATGAATAGCCTGACGACCGCACCGGTGCTGCGCCACTGCAAAGCATTGCTGAGCGACGTGAGCCGCCTGCCGGGTATTGATGGCGGCGCGAAGATGTCGAAATCACTGGGCAACACCCTGACCCTTTCTGCCAGTGAGAGCGAAATCCAGCAAGCGGTGAGTGCCATGTATACCGACCCAAATCATCTGCGGGTGGCCGACCCGGGGCAAATTGAGGGTAACGTCGTCTTCACCTATCTGGATGCCTTCCATCCTGATAAAGCCCTTATTGCCGAGATGAAAGCCCACTATCAGCGTGGCGGACTCGGCGACAGGCAGTGTAAAAACGTCCTAGAAGCATGTTTGCAGGAGCTACTGGCCCCCATCCGCGAACGTCGTGCCACTGTGATTCAGGATAAAGGGCAACTGATGGAGATGCTGCGCCAGGGCAGCGAACGAGCACATGAGGTGACGCAACAAACGCTGCACGCGGTGAAACGCGGGCTGGGATTGCCGGTGCTGTTCTGAATGTCAGGTGGGCATTTGCCCGGCAGATGCCCACGCCGTATTTGATTTTTCGTGTTAATGCCTTTACAAGACCCTGTTACAACTATGGACATAAGGCATGTCGATGTTAGTATGACATTGATGACAGCTATATTTATGCGTGTTTCATTTACGGCCGGGATTGCTGATGATGACCACATGAGTAGCACTCTTCACAGCACCCCTCCTCTATCTACATGACGAAACGCGCGCCACTCAGCAACAGGGAACAGAGCGGGTAGCGTATGGACAAAATCAAACGACATTGGGTCTGGTATCTGGTTGGTCTCGCCGCGGTGGTAGCCATCGCAGCATGGTGGGCGCTGCGTCCACCGGGATTGCCGGACGGATTCGCCAGCAGCAACGGCCGAATTGAAGCCACCGAAGTGGATATCGCCACCAAAACCGCCGGACGTATCGATAACATTCTGGTGAAAGAGGGGCAGTTTGTTCGCCAAGGTGAAGTGCTGGCGCAGATGGATATCCGGGTGCTGAACGAGCAACGCCTTGAAGCCGCCGCGCAAATTAAAGAGGCACAGAGCGCCGTTGCCGCCGCTAGAGCGCTATTAGATCAGCGGCAAAGCGAGATGCGCGCCAGCGAATCGGTGGTGAAGCAGCGCCAAGCCGAGCTGGACTCCACCTCAAAACGCCATGCCCGCTCCAGCACGCTATCACAACGCGGTGCGGTATCCGCTCAACAACTTGATGACGACCGGGCTGCCGCTGAAAGCGGTCGCGCCGCTTTAGAATCAGCCAGGGCCCAGGTTTCTGCCGCCAAAGCCGCCATTGAAGCCGCTCGCACCAGCATTATCCAAGCACAAACCCGCGTTGAAGCTGCTCAGGCAACCGAACGCCGGGTCCTTGCGGATATCGACGACAGCACCCTGAAGGCACCGCGTGACGGACGTATTCAGTATCGCGTCGCCGAGCCGGGCGAGGTGCTGGCCGCCGGAGGCCGCGTGCTGAATATGGTCGATCTGGCCGACGTCTACATGACCTTCTTCCTGCCAACCGAGCAGGCGGGTCTATTGGCCATCGGCAGCGAAGTGCGCATCGTACTCGACGCTGCACCGGACTTGGTGATCCCCGCCAATATCAGCTTTGTCGCCAGCGTCGCCCAGTTCACACCAAAAACCGTTGAGACCAGCGATGAACGGTTGAAACTGATGTTCCGCGTTAAGGCGCGCATTCCGCCAGAGCTGCTGGAAAAACATCTCGAGTATGTCAAAACCGGTCTGCCGGGAATGGCCTACGTTCGGCTGGATAATCAGCTGGCATGGCCTGCCGAGCTGGCGGTAAGGCTGCCGCAATGAAACAGGATATCTATGCCGCGGTAGCCCGCTTGGAAAATGTCAGCCAGCATTTTGGTACCACCACCGCGCTTAACGATATCACGCTAACCCTACCCGCTCGCTGTATGGTTGGCCTGATTGGGCCAGACGGCGTGGGGAAATCCAGCCTGCTCTCGTTGATTGCCGGGGCGCGGGCCATTGAGCACGGCAATGTGATGGTGCTCGGGGGCGATATGCGCGATGCCCGTCACCGTCGCGATGTGTGCCCGAAAATTGCGTGGATGCCGCAGGGACTGGGCAAAAACCTCTATCACACCCTGTCGGTGTATGAGAACGTCGACTTCTTTGCCCGTCTGTTTGGCCATGATAAAAATGCGCGAGAAAGCCGCATCGATGCGCTGCTGCATAGCACCGGGCTGGCCCCTTTCCGCGATCGTCCGGCAGGGAAACTCTCCGGCGGGATGAAGCAAAAGCTGGGGCTCTGCTGCGCGTTAATTCACGATCCCCAGTTACTGATCCTTGATGAACCAACCACCGGCGTCGATCCGTTATCTCGCGCCCAGTTCTGGGAGCTTATCGACTCGATTCGTGAGCGCCAGCCGGAAATGAGCGTGCTGGTTGCCACCGCCTATATGGAAGAGGCCGAACGCTTCGACTGGCTAGTCGCCATGAACGATGGAGAAGTGCTGGCGACCGGCAGCGCCGAAACGCTGCGCGAGCAAACCGGCAGCCAGACGCTGGAACAGGCATTTATCGCCCTGTTGCCAGAAGCCCAGCGTAACGCCCATCAACAGGTCATCATTCCCCCGCGCGATACCTCAGAAGAAGAGATTGCGATTGAAGCGCGCGGCCTGACCATGCGCTTTGGTCATTTTGTTGCGGTTGATAATGTTAACTTCCGCATCGCCCGCGGTGAGATTTTCGGCTTCCTCGGCTCTAACGGCTGCGGGAAGTCCACCACCATGAAGATGCTGACCGGGTTGCTGCCCGCCAGCGAAGGCGAGGCCTGGCTGTTTGGTCAGCCGGTGGACCCGAAAGATATCGAAACTCGCCGCCGCGTGGGCTATATGTCGCAGGCATTTTCGCTCTACAGCGAGCTGACCGTGCGGCAAAACCTAGAGCTGCATGCTCGACTATTCCATATTCCGGACGCGGAGATCCCCGGTCGGGTCGCCGAAATGAGCCAGCGCTTTATGCTCACCGACGTAGAAGAGGCTCTTCCCAGCGCACTGCCATTGGGCATTCGTCAACGTTTGTCACTGGCCGTGGCGGTGATCCATCGTCCGGAGATGCTGATTCTCGATGAACCTACCTCCGGTGTTGATCCGGTAGCTCGCGATATGTTCTGGCAGTTGATGGTTGATCTGGCCCGCCAGGATAAGGTGACCATTTTTATCTCCACTCACTTTATGAACGAAGCGGAACGCTGCGATCGGATGTCGCTGATGCACGCGGGCAAAGTGCTGGCCAGCGATACGCCGGCGGCATTGGTTGCGCAGCGGGGCGCGGCAAACTTGGAGGAAGCGTTTATCTCCTGGCTGAAAGAGGCTGCCGACCCGGCGCCCGAAGCGGAGATGACCGCGACACCGGATACGCAGGAAGTGGAGCCGCCACGCCAGGCTTTCAGTCTGCGTCGCCTGTTTAGCTACAGTCGCCGCGAGGCCTTAGAACTAAGACGCGATCCGGTACGATCGACGCTGGCACTGCTCGGAACGGTGATCCTGATGTTTATCATGGGCTATGGGATCAGCATGGACGTTGAGGATCTGCGCTTCGCGGTGCTCGACCGGGATCAAACGGTCAGTAGTCAGGGATGGACGCAGAATATTGCCGGTTCACGCTATTTTATCGAACGCCCGCAGCTCAATAGCTACGATGAGCTCGACCGTCGGATGCGTGACGGTGAGCTAGCGGTAGCCATTGAAATCCCACCAAACTTTGGCCGGGATATTGCCCGTGGGACGCCCGTTGAGATTGGCGTGTGGGTCGATGGCGCGATGCCAAACCGTGCGGAAACCGTACGTGGTTATGTGCAGGCGATGCATCAGACTTGGCTGCAAGAGATGGCCGGTCGGCAGCCGAATGCCAACAGTGGCACCTCGTTATTCTCCATCGAAACGCGATACCGTTATAACCCAGATGTGAAAAGCCTGCCGGCGATCGTTCCGGCGGTTATCCCGCTGCTGCTGATGATGATCCCGGCAATGCTGAGCGCGCTGAGCGTGGTTCGGGAAAAAGAGCTGGGATCGATAATCAATCTGTACGTCACACCGACCACTCGCACCGAGTTTTTACTCGGCAAGCAGATACCGTATATCGTGCTGGGGATGTTCAACTTCCTGTTGTTGTGCGCGCTATCGGTGTTTGTCTTCGGTGTGCAGCACAAGGGCAGTTTCCTGACGCTGACGCTGGCGGCATTACTGTACGTCACTATCGCCACCGGTTTGGGGCTGTTGATCTCCACCTTTATGAAGAGCCAGATCGCGGCGATCTTCGGTACGGCTATCATCACGCTGATCCCGGCCACCCAGTTCTCCGGGATGATCGACCCTGTGGCCTCGCTTGAGGGACCGGGACGCTGGATTGGTCAGGTCTATCCGACTAGCCATTTCCTGACCATTGCCCGCGGGACATTTTCTAAAGCGTTAGGGCTTGGCGATCTGTGGATGTCCTTCATTCCATTGCTCATTGCCGTGCCACTGGTGCTTGGGCTTTCCGTGTGGCTGCTGAAAAAACAGGAGGGATGATGCGCGGATTACGCAATATTTATAACCTCGGCGTGAAAGAGTTGCGCAGCCTGTTAGGTGATAAAGCCATGCTGACGCTGATTGTGTTCGCATTCACCGTCTCGGTTTACTCTTCCGCGACGGTTATGCCAGGCTCGTTACATTTGGCGCCGATTGCCATTGCTGATATGGATAAATCGCAGCTCTCATCACGGATTATCAATGGCTTTTACCGCCCGTGGTTCCTCGAGCCGGAGCTTATCTCCGCCGATGAGATGGACGCCGGGCTGGATGCCGGACGCTATACTTTCGCCATCAATATTCCGCCCAACTTTCAGCGCGATGTTCTCGCCGGCAGGCAGCCGGATTTGCAGGTCAACGTTGATGCGACGCGTATGAGCCAGGCATTTACCGGCAACGGCTATATTCAGAATATTGTTACCGGCGAGGTAAACAACTTTGTCGCCCGCTATCGGGATAACAGCGTGCTACCGGTGGAGTTGGCGGTACGAATGCGTTTTAACCCTAATCTTGAGCAGGCAAGGTTTGGTGCAGTGATGGCAATCATCAACAATATCACTATGTTGGCGATTGTATTGACCGGTTCGGCGTTGATCCGCGAGCGTGAACATGGCACGGTTGAGCACCTGCTGGTGATGCCGGTGACGCCGTTTGAGATCATGCTTGCCAAAGTCTGGTCGATGGGTTTGGTGGTGCTGGTTGTGTCGGGGCTGTCGTTGATGTTGATGGTTCAAGGGATATTGCAGGTACCAATAGAAGGTTCGATCCCGCTGTTTATGTTGGGCGTTGCGCTGAGTCTGTTTGCGACAACATCGATCGGCATTTTTATGGGCACGGTTGCCCGCTCGATGCCACAGCTGGGGCTGCTGATGATCTTGGTTTTGCTGCCGCTGCAGATGCTGTCTGGCGGTTCAACGCCGCGGGAGAGCATGCCGCAGCTGGTACAGGATATTATGCAAACGATGCCAACGACTCACTTTGTCAACCTGGCACAGGCGATTCTCTATCGTGGTGCCAATTTTGCCATCGTTTGGCCGCAATTCCTGATGCTGCTGGCCATCGGCGCCGCGTTCTTTACCATCGCGCTGGTTCGTTTCCGTAAAACAATTGGTGAAATGGCATAGAGAGGAAATTTGTAACTCGGTGGAAATTATCGTAGGCCGGATAAGGCACAGCCGCCATCCGGCAGAATGGTGCACACTGCCTGATGGCGCTGTGCTTATCAGGCCTACACCATGAGCCGTTAATGCCATTTCCCCAGACCACAGACGCAAAAAAGCCCATCCGTTAGGATGGGCTTCTTCACTATTTGATGCCTGGCAGTTCCCTACTCTCGCATGGGGAGACCCCACACTACCATCGGCGCTACGGCGTTTCACTTCTGAGTTCGGCATGGGGTCAGGTGGGACCACCGCGCT
>NZ_JBFQGA010000008.1:0-245338 GCF_040932435.1 Kluyvera sp. STS39-E
GAAATCGTAAACGCCCGCGGTAAGCGCCGGCAGCTAACCGTGCGGGAAAGAATTGCGATTCGGATTCTGGGCGAAAGAACGGAGATTAGGCCATGACAACCAACTTAACAGCCCCAGCTAACCACCCTGCAAATGACCGACTGACAGATGAGCGGCTTATCCGTGTACGTGACGAGCTACAGCGCACCCTCACGTACAAAAACGGCAGCACCCAGGACTATGTCACCGCCGATGCGATTAAAGCGTTAGACGAGCTTCTGGAGCGCCGTAAAGCCGATGCTGATAAATCGTCTGAGGTGAAATAGTGGATCCATTACTCGAGTACGCCTGTAAACGCGTCATTGAGCTGGAAGGTCTGCTGCTGGTAGAAGTGCCTGAAACCGTCTGGCCTGCCGAAGTGGGCATGGTCTTATCTCAGGTTGAAGTCGCCGGGGAACTCCGGGCGCATCACCAGCGCCGCCTGCAGCACCATATCAATCGTATGTGGCTGGAAAAAATGCCGGTACCGTCAATCATCGCCGCGGCGCGTTCGCTGGCCACTGCTATGGAGAAATACGCGTGATTCATTCTGAAATCATTGTTGATAATTTTGCAGGTGGCGGCGGGGCATCCACTGGCATTGAAATGGCAACCGGGCGAAGCGTGGATATTGCGATCAACCACGACCCGAACGCTATAGCGATGCACACCACAAATCACCCTGATACGCTGCACTACTGCGAATCAGTGTTTGACGTCAATCCTACCGTCGCGACCGCTGGCCGCCCGGTGGGGCTGGCGTGGTTCTCCCCGGACTGCCGCCACTTCTCGAAGGCCAAAGGCTCGAAGCCAGTGGAGAAAGAGATTCGCGGTCTGGCGTGGATCGTTATTCGCTGGGCGCTGGCTGTGCGTCCACGCGTCATGATGCTGGAGAACGTGGAGGAGTTCAAAACGTGGGGGCCGCTGCTGGCGGCTGAAATGCGACCGGACCCGGAGCGCGCTGGTGAAACCTTCGAGGCGTTCTGCGGTATGCTGTCCGGCGGGATCCCCGCTGGGCATCCGGCGCTGGTGGAGTGCTGCGAGTTCCTGGGTATTGCCGCCGATGGCGAGCTGGCGCAGCAGCTGGTTGACGGGCTGGGATATGCCGTTGATCACCATGAACTGCGGGCGTGTGACTATGGCGCACCGACCATCCGTAAACGGTTCTTCATGGTCATGCGCCGGGACGGGAGGCCGATTGTTTGGCCTGAAGCTACACACGGAGATCCAAAGTCGGCGGCAGTTCTTACAGGCAAGCTGGCTCCGTGGCGCACCGCGGCAGAATGCATCGACTGGTCAATTCCGGCCCCGAGCATATTCGACCGCAAAAAGTCTCTGGCAGAGAATACGCTGAAGCGCATCGCGCGCGGCATCCAGCGCTTTGTCATCGATTGTCCGACGCCGTTTATCGTGAAGTGCAACCACACCAGCACTAAAACGAGCTACGACTGTTTCCGTGGGCAGGCGCTGGCGGAGCCGCTGCAGACAATAACCAAAACACACGGCTATGCGGTTGCTGTTCCGCACCTGACGAAATTCCGCACTGGCGCAACAGGGCAGCCAGTTACCGAGCCTGTACCAACGGTGACCGCTGGCACATCGAAACGCCCTGGCGGGAATGGGCATGCACTCGGCGTGGTGGAGGCGGCGCTAACACCGTTCATGGCTGGCAACGGCGGTAGTGAGTACCAGGCGAAACCGCGCCCACTGAATAAACCTGCGCATACCATTCTCAAGCAATCCCGCGCCTGTCTGGTCACGCCGGTTATTGCCCGGCAGTTCGGCGCCAGTATCGGCCACCGGGCTGACGAGCCAAGCGCAACTATCACAGCAGGTGGTGGCGGTAAATCGCAGCTGGTGACGCCGACGCTGATTCAGATGGGGTATGGCGAACGCCCAGGACAGGAGCCGCGAGTGCTGCAACTGGACAACCCGCTGGGCACTGTTACAGCCGGGGGCAATAAGTTTGCAACGGTGAGCGCGTTTTTGGCGAAGCATTACGGCGGGAATTATACCGGGCCGGGCGTCAGCCTGGACGAACCGGCACACTCGGTCACTACCGTCGATCACCATGCTGTTGTAGCCTCGCATCTGGTGAAGCTACGCGGAACATGCCGAGACGGGCAGCGCACAAATGAACCTATGCCGACGGTCACCGCTGGTGGCCAGCACGTAGGCGAGGTGAAAACCACGCTGGCAGCTGATGGGTATGACGAGCACCGCGCGCAGCAAACGCTGGCGTTCTTGAGGGAATACTGCGGAGAGGATTGCGACGGTCTGGTCACGGTTGACGGTATCACTTACCGCATCGTTGATATCGGAATGCGTATGCTGCAACCGCATGAACTGTACCGGGCGCAGGGCTTCCCGGAGTGGTACATCATCGACCAGGACTACAGCGGCAAGAAGTACGCAAAGGACAAGCAGGTTGCGCGATGCGGTAATGCGGTGCCGCCGCCGTTCGCTGAGGCGCTGGTGAGGGCTAATCTGCCGGAGTTGTGCCAGTCGAAACAAATTGCAGCCTGACCTATAATCCCCTCAAATACCGAGGGGATTTTTTCATGTCGAAGCACAACATTGCAGCAAAAACTAAAGATGAGCAGGACAAGGTTAACGTTGACCTGGCTGCGTCTGGTGTTGCCTACAAAGAGCGGCTGAATCAGCCAGTTATTGCCGAGCAGGTAGCGCGTGAGCAGCCAGAGCACTTGCGCGAATACTTCATGGAGCGCGTTAAATATTACCGCGAAAAGAGCATTAGTTTGCCGAGAGCGTCTGACCCGCGCTACCTCGACATGGCATCGCAGAACGAGAAGAAGTAAGCCGCTTGACGCTTTCTTGATAAAAGAATACTGTTTATATATACAGTAATTTTATCGATGAGGTGTACGCATGGCCTTCCCATCCCCAGCAAACGACTACACAGAAAAACGTCTTACAGTCGATTCCCTTTGTCAGATGGATGCTAACTGCACAGTCATTCAAACGACAACCGGCTATGCGGTCATTAATCGGTCGCTGAGGGCAGAGCAGGGTAATATCGTGCTCATCACTCATTGCGGCCGGACCCAGTTTGCAAAGCTGATGGGCTCGTCGCTCATCACGGAAGAGGGCGAAGCGCTGGAAGGTGATGTGCTGGACGATGTAACCGTATCTGGCGTGATGACATACGAGATCAACGTAATACGACGCGCCGAAGTTGACGAACTACCAATAATTTGAGCCCGAAAACAGCCCAGAAAACACCAGAACCCGCCCCGGCGGGTTTTTTGTTGGCATCATAAAAACTCATTAGAAACAACATAGTAACCTTCGCAAAAAATGCCTTTATAGGATTGATAAATGTGCCGTATGGGTGTACTGTTTATTTATACAGTATTTCGAGCGGAGGACGTATGAGAGTCGAAGTCACAATCGATAAAAAGAAAAAGCTACCCGATGGCGCAGTACCGGCACTGGAAGCCGAACTGTCACGCCGCATAGGTCAGAATTATGAAGGCTGTAAGCTGACCGTTCGCCGGGCAAGCACTGATGGGCTGAACGTAGTCGGCGGTGAAAACAGCGATAAACAGCGCATCGAAGAGATCCTGCAAGAAACGTGGGAAAGTGCAGAAGACTGGTTTTATTAATTGGTTTGCGTGGTAGCTGCATCATTTCTTATGCGCGATTTCTTCCTGCGCGGCTACCAGGAATTTCTTTTTGCGTCTGGATGTCGCTCAGGGGGAAATGTTGTGAGTGCAATTGACTCAACTCCAACTGGAGGCTTTAGAGCGACCATCACAGATGCCAGTGGCCGCGAAGTATTAACGATTGATTTGGCAGATAGTGACCGATTCATTCTATCTTCAGACAGAGGGAAGATAGTGAGCCGAAAACTCGGGATGGATGATCATTACTGGTCCCGAGATACCCTAAGAGAAGTCGTAAGAGAAATGACCTCAAAAAATTGACCGCCTTGTGTAGCATCTAGCATAATCAGCAAACTGGCCTGAACAACCAGAACCTGACGACTATGCGCCACGGAGTAAAAACCATGGCGCACGAACTACAACTAATCAAGCACCACTCAGGAATACTGATCCCGGCGACGCCCGAGACCAGCGAAATCCTGCAATCAAAAATCAAGCTCGGCGACGTGCTGGTCGCTGAATTCAAACGTGTGCGTAATCCGGCATTTCATCGCCGATTCTTTGCGCTGCTTAATCTCGGCTTTGAATACTGGGAACCAACCGGCGGCGCCATTTCATCGAACGAGCGCAAGCTGGTGACCGGGTATGCAAAGTTCCTGTCTTCTTATGGCGGCAACGAAAGCACGCTGCTGGATGCTGCTGAACAGTATCTGGAGCAGATTGCTAGCCGTCGCGTTACCAATGGCATCAGCCTGTGTAAATCCTTTGATGCTTACCGTGCCTGGGTAACTGTCGAAGCCGGGCATTACGATGCTATCCGGCTGCCTGACGACACCCTGCGTAAACATCCCCGCAGCATTTCCTTCTCAAACATGGACGAAATCGAATTCCAGCAGCTGTACAAGGCTGTGCTCGATGTTCTCTGGCGCTGGATATTGTCCCGGACTTTCCGTACGCAGCAGGAGGCCGAGAACGCCGCCGCCCAGCTGATGAGCTTCGGGGGATGATGCCGATGAAATTTTCCTGGTTCCAACATACCGACTGCACCACCGAACAGGCCGACGAGCTGGTAGCCAACTACCGGCGCCGCGGCGTGAAAGTTGAGCGCAGCCTGAACCGTGACAACATCACCTGGACTATCAGTGCGCAGCTGCCGGAAGGCGATAAAGCGCCGCGCCCGAGCCGTGTATGGCAAAACAAGGCGTGGGGTTGATCATGGCTAAGCTACCGCGCCGCAAGTGCGCCAATAAAGAATGCCGCCAGTGGTTCCACCCGACACGCGACACGCAGACTGTATGCGGTTACGAGTGCGCCAGCGCATATAGCAAGGAGCAGACCAGAAAAGCCCGGGAGGATGCGCAGCGTAAGGAATCAGCCAAACAGCGCGCAGCTGAGAAAAAGGCGCGTGCTGCATGGCGCCAGCGCAAAGCCGCAGTTAAGCCGCTAAAGCACTGGGAAGATTTAACCCAGCGCGTCGTCAACGACTACATCCGCGAGCGTGATGTCGATCTGCCATGTATCAGCTGCGGTACGTTCGACACCGTCCAGTGGGAGGCTGGCCACTACCGCTCACGCGGGAAGGCGTCACATCTCCGCTACAACGAAGACAATATTCACAAGCAGTGTCACCACTGCAACGTTGCTCTATCTGCAAATCAGCAGCAATACCGCCTCGGTCTTATCGAAAAAATCGGCGTTGAGCGCGTCGAAGCGCTCGAAAACAACAACGCCCCGCATCGTTACACGATTGAAGAACTCGAAGCCATCAGAAAGCACTACAGCGCACTGCGCCGGAAACTGATTAAGGGCAGGGAGGCCGCATGACGAGAGAACAGATTATTCAGTACCAGGCCGAAAGCGTCATGCGCGCCAAACTGCCGCCAGTAGCAAAGCACAGTCAGAACCAGAATAAAACCAAACATCCAAAGAGGGCCGCAGCGTGAACCTTGAAAATACAGTGAAATACCACTTCGCAAAATCTACGCTGATTAGCGACTCTCCACGCGCTACAGCTTCCGATTCATTGACCGGCACCGACATCATGGCTGCCATGGGTATGACGCAAGAAAGAGCAGCTATGGGCTACAGCGCGTTCCTGGGAAAAATGGGCATCAGCCAGAACGATCGGGAAAGGGCCATTGCGCTGCTGGCAGAGTACGCGCTGACCAAATGCGACAAAGTGGCCTCGCTGCGCAAGCTCGCCGACGGGGTTAGGCCGTTGGTTATACATCAGCTTGCTACCTTCGCTTTTGAGGACTATTCCCGCAGTGCCGCCAGCGTGAAGCAGTGCGATTGTTGCTCTGGCGTTGGATTCATTCAGGCTGATGTATTCACCAATAAATTCCGCAAGCCAGAAGGCAAAATGACAGTGTCCGGAATGGTGAAGGTCAAAGAGTCTGTGAAGGTGCTCTGCAAAAAGTGCAATGGTGCCGGAACCGTTAGCGCGGCATGCAGTGATTGCCACGGGCGAGGAAAGGCTGTAAACCAAGACCTGACGGAAAAGCAGGGCATTCCTGTCCTGGCGGATTGTAAGCGCTGCGGCGGTCGCGGATATGAACGTATCCCATCAACTGAGGCCCACGCAGCTGTTTGCCAAATTACGGATGCCATCAGCCTGGATACGTGGAAGAAGTCTGTTAAGCCGTTCTACGATCAACTGATCACGAAATTTGATATCGAAGAAGCCTGGGCTGAAGCGCAACTGAAACAGATAACGCGATAAGGATTGTGGAAATTAATTCGCGCTATTTACTTTTCCCGAATCTGTGTTAATTTTATCCCAACGATGGGTTAATGCCTTCGTTTCAAGCCCTGCGGTTAACACCGTGGGGCTTTTGCGTTTCTGAAGGGTAAGAAAATGCATCAGTAAACGGATAGACCGCAGCCGAAAGGCAAAGCAGCAGTCATGATGCTGCCCCGAGTCGCCATTGAGCGAGCCTGTGTAGCGATGGGTAAGGGTTCATAGATCAAAACTAGCTCCGGTAGAGCAGCGCGAAAGCCAGACGCGCACCGGTTATCAGCGGCGATAGAGCGACAGCACCTCAAGGGCATGAGCGTGGCCACTACGTCAGTGTGGTTTGATATAATTATTGGTATGCCGTAGTCTAAAAGTTAATAGCGATTTATATGAGTAACTAGGATGCTATTCTTTTTTGAAAGCACATGGCCTATTTTATCAGTCCTTGTCTTAGCTTTAGCTATGATTGCTTACGGGTTGCAACGAAAAATGATAATGATAATTCTAATTTTCATCGCAGTTGTGATTCTGATGGCAGGCGCACTATTTTTTAATATCGATTAGCAACACCGCTGCATCAACATCATCCATAACATATCAGGCCTGCTCCTCTGAGTGGGCCTTTTTTATTTCAGGCTCCGGGAAAACTCCCCGACGTGTGTTGTTGTTAAATCAGCCCGAGAGCCTGAACCCCTTTTAAAACACACAGCGCCATCCGAAAAATCGGAGGTGAGGCTATGACCCGAATGAGCACAATTTACAGCAGACTTTCATATGGGACGGGAACCGCGTTGACTGGCTGCGGTGTCTCTGCAAAGGCGTATGCCGAAACAACTAAAGAGGTATCGTGGATGCTTGCCGACAAAGTTGCAGGGCTCGGTTTAAGTGACTGGGCAATTATTGTCGGTATCGCATGCACCGTTATTACCTGTGGAGTGAACTGGTATTACCGACGCAAAGAGCGGGAGGATCGGCTTAATGGCTATGTCACTAAAGCTGAGGAATAGCGTTATCGCAGCGGTGCCGGCTGGCGCTATCGCTATTGCCGCATCGCTTATCACCGGCCCGACAGGAGATGATGGGCTGGAAGGTGTTCGATATGTTCCATATCAGGACGTGGTCGATAAGTGGACAATCTGTTACGGCCATACTGGCAGCGACATCATGTTGGGGAAAACCTACACGGAAGCTGAGTGTAGGGCGTTGCTCAACAAAGATCTTGCAACCGTAGCGCGTCAGATTAACCCCTACATAAAGGTTCCCATCCCGGAAACCACACGCGGTGCGCTTTATTCGTTCGTTTACAACGTCGGGGCCGGTAACTTCAAAACCTCCACGCTGCTAAGAACAATCAACCAGGGCGATATTAAAGGCGCATGCGAGCAGTTGCGGCGCTGGACCTATGCTGGTGGCAAAAAGTGGAAGGGATTAATAACCAGGCGTGAGATTGAGCGGGAAGTTTGCCTGTGGGGTGAGAAACCTCAATATCTGAGTGATGGATACGGGCCGCTTAACCCTGGCATTCCAGTATCAGTTCCGGGGGTATTTTGATGGTTCCGAAATACCAGATTGTTGTCGCGATTCTGCTGGTGGCCGTTGCATTCATTGCCGGAAACGTATGGAGCAATCGCGGCTGGGAACAGAAATGGGCGGAGCGTGATAGCTCCGAGTCTTCGCAGACCGCGAATGCCCAAACCGCCGCCCGCATGATTGAACAAGGGCGAATTATTGCCCGTGATGAGGCTGTAAAAGATGCACAAGTACAAGCCGCTAAATCTGCTGCTACTGCTACTGGTCTGTCTGCCACTGTTAACCAGTTGCGCACTGAAGCAAAAAAACTCTCTACCCGCCTGGACGCCGCAAAGCACACCGCAGATCTTGCCGCTACCGTCAGAAGCAAAACAGCCGGAGCCGACGCCGGAATGCTCGCCAACATGCTCGGAGATATTGCAGCAGAAGCTAAACGATATGCTGGAATCGCTGACGAACGCTATGCCGCCGGGATGACATGTGAACGCATTTACGATTCGGTGAGACAGTCGAATAACAGGAAGTGGCAAAAAGCGGGGACGAATCCCCGCTAGCTGTTAGCCAACTTTGCGATAAGGGTAGCCAGCTTTTTTGATGTGGGCATCAAAATACTGACCTTTTGACGGTGCATTCATTAGCGCCGTGTGCACGGCAGAAGGAACCCGAGAGTATTGATAAATGCCACTGCTATGGAATGCAATTTCCAGCGTTGAAGTGGCCTGGTCATAACCTACTGATTGGAGATTTGAAGATGAAACAGGTTGACGAATCAAAGCAGTTTCCTCGTTTGAATGGGAAAAGTCCCGAGGAAATCGTAGAGCTATTCAAAGGGTATAACTTTGTCGATGATCATGGTCATCGACTGGATATGTGCCAGGACTTCAAGGATTTGGTCGTTCTGGCTAGTGAGGTGCAGAAATAGCATTACAGAAGCTCTTCACTGAGGGGCTTCGATAATGAAATCCTGAGGTAATAAAAATGGCAAAAACAAAATGGCCTAAGTTACCGCGCTTTTTCGTTCCGTTGTTTCACTGTGCGAATGTGTATCTGTGTCGGTCAAAAGAGGAATGGCAGCAGGCAGAAAAAGCGCTTGGTGTCTCCCTGGCTGACGTAAGCATGTTCAACGGCGCGTGCCGCCATTTTTTCGATGATGTAACAGGTGAAAACGTTTATCTGATTGGTGTTTTCGATAACAGCGTTAGTACCCTTGTTCACGAATGCGCTCATGCAACGTTTTACTGCTGCAATGATGTTGGTGTGACAATCGACACTGGAACGGCAAACGAAACCTACTGCTATCTGCTCGACAGAATGTTTTCGGCATTTTTGCCGTATATAAAACAGGATTAACTCATGGTGAACGAAGACGAGCGCAGGCCACTTCCACCAGTTAATTTCATTGGCCCTGATAACTGGCAGCCCTACACCAGATTGATCCCCGCCAATGAAGTGCATGACTGGATAAGCCATCAAATCCTCAGCGATAGCGGAAGCATCCATAACCCAGACCACGCCCATTTAATGGAAGCTGATTTGTGTTTTATGTGGGCTTCTGACTCATTCGCGAAGAAAGGGCGCTACGTTCTCGGACAGGCCGAACAGGTAATGCTCCGCGCTGGTGGATGGCAGAAAGCCAGAATGGAACAGCAGATGTACGAATGGTTCGGGCGCATTCCGAAGTTCATCATCACGCTGGCAGCGGATTACTGTACGCAATGCAGCGACCTTGAATTCTGCGCCCTGGTAGAGCATGAGCTTTACCACATTGCCAAGGCCACCGATGATTTCGGCGCACCTAAGTTCAACAAAGAGACCGGGCAGCCAGTTCTCACATTGCGCGGCCACGATGTCGAAGAGTTTGTCGGTGTAGTACGTCGATACGGGGCGAGCACTGACGTGCAAGAGCTGGTGGACGCAGCCAATCAACCTGCAGAGGTGGCAAAACTTAACATCGCCAGAGCATGCGGGACGTGCATGCTGAAACTGGCTTAAATACTGGACTGTATAAGACGAATGGTGATTTATGGCTGCATTAAAACCTGATGTGAAAGCCTTCATCATTCAGTCGCTTGCGTGTTATGACACGCCATCGCAGGTGGTCGAGGCTGTCCAAAAAGAATTCGGGATCAATATAACCCGACAACAGGCCGAATCTCACGACCCTACGAAGGCCAGCGGTAAGACGCTCGCAAAAAAGTGGGTCGAACTTTTCAACGCTACCCGTAAACGATTCCAGAATGAGATCGGTGACATCCCGATCGCCAATAAGGCATATCGGCTGCGTGTACTCGACAGGATGGCTACGAAAGCAGAGGGAATGAAAAACATGGCCCTTACTGCCGCCCTGATGGAGCAGGCGGCCAAGGAAGTTGGCGATGCTTACACGAACAAACAAAAAGTAGAGCAAATAGTGGTTGCCACTCATAACGTTATGCCGGTCCCATCCTGCGATAACGTGAATGAGTGGGAAGCAGCAGCGCAGAAGCAGCAGAGCGAGGTTCTTGGTGGATGAATTACAAAGCCGTCTGGAAACCCTTGCCGGGATCGCAATCGCTCTCCCTGAGCTGTCCATGTAACGAAATTCTCTACGAGGGCACGCGCGGGCCGGGTAAAACTGCCGCGCAGCTGGCGCGCTTTCGTCGTCTGGTTGGTCTGGGCTATGGTTCGTTCTGGCGCGGTGTCATTTTCGATACCGAGTATAAGAACCTCACCGATATCATTACCCAGTCAAAGCGTATGTACCGCCTGTTTAACGACGGTGCACGCTATCTGGCGTCAGCATCTGAGCTACGATGGGTGTGGCCTACCGGCGAAGAGCTGCTGTTCCGATTCGGGAAAGAAGAGGGCGATTACTGGGACTACCACGGTCAGGAATTCCCGTTCATCGGCTTCAACGAGCTTACCAAGCAGCAATCTGCAGAGTTTTACGAAATGATGTTCTCCTGCCGACGTTCGTCGTTCCGGCCAGAGAACTATCCGCTGGCGGATGGTAGCCTGCTTAAACCGATCCCCCTGGAGACGTTCAGCACCACTAACCCGTTTGGTATTGGCCATACTTGGGTGAAGAAGCGCTTCATTGAGCCAGCACCACGCGGCACCATCATTCGCGAAACGCAGAAGGTGTTTAACCCGCAGACCGAACGAGAAGAGGACGTGACGCTTACCCGCGTTGCGATTCACGGCTCGTTCAAAGAGAACCCGTATCTCGATCCCCAGTACATCGCAACGCTGATGGCCATCAAAGACCCTAATCGCCGCAAAGCGTGGGTAGAGGGCTCGTGGGACGTCACCAGCGGCGGACGCTTTGACCACCTGTGGAATGCATCGCTACACGTTATTAAGCCTTTCCGTATCCCGGATAGCTGGACGGTTGACCGCTCCCATGACTGGGGCGAGTCGAAACCCTTCTCAAACCTCTGGTGGGCACGCGCCGACGGCACCGCCGCAGAACTGCCTGACGGCCGCCAGTTCTGCCCGCCTGCCGGTTCGCTGATTCTGATTGGCGAGTGGTACGGCTGTCCGCCGGACGAACTGAACAAAGGCCTGAATATGTCATCCACCAACGTCGCCAAAGGCGTGGCGTGGGTCGATAAACGGCTGGTGGGAGAAGAACTGGCGGAACCCGAAGAAATAAAGCTCAACGGGGTTACGCAGGGGCAGCTGAATATCATGCCCGGCATCTGCAAGAAAATTGTTCCAGGCCCTGCAGATGGCGCTATTTACAACACCGGCGATGATGAGCTCTCCATTGCACAGAAGATGGAATCGCAGGGCGTTAAATGGGTCCCATCCAATAAGAAGCCGGGATCGCGCGTGAACGGTGCTGCCCTTTTTGCTGACATGCTCGAGGCTGTCATTGAAGGTAAGAAACTGGAGTCAGGCACGCCTGAGAAACCTGCGTTCTACGTGTTTGACTACTGCCGGGGTTGGATAAGCCGTGTTCCGGTGCTCGTTCGCGACAGTAAGAACCCTGACGACGTAGACACGCAGCAGGAAGACCACGACTGGGATGGTACCCGCTACGCCGTGCTGCATTCACCGCCGAAGAAAGTCGGCAAAGTCACCAACCTACGGATTTAAAACCATGCCTGACATTTCTACACCCAATCTGGACTATGGGAACATGGTGCAGGCGTGGGATATCAACGACGCCTTGATGGGCGGCACGCTGTATATGCGCCAGCTTGGTGAGGCTTATCTGCCGCGCTGGCCAAAAGAGGACAAAGAGGATTACAAAAAGCGCCTGGCTGTGGCCACGCTTCTTCCTGCCTACGAAGAGACCATCAACCAGAACGTTGGCCGCGTATTCGCTGAGCCGATCCAACTGGGCGAGAACGTCCCGGATGCGCTGCGCGAATTTGCGAGGAACGTGGATCTTGAAGGCAGTCGCCTCGATGTATGGGCACAGGCGTTCTTCAGCCTGGCGATGCAGTACGGTCTGTCCCACGCGCTGGTGGACTACCCCCGGGTCGATGCCGAGCAGGTAAAGACCAAGGCTGATGAAAAGGCCACCGGAGCGCGTCCCTATGTGACGATGCTGAATCCCCGCCAGGTGATCGGCTGGAAGTCGACGATGACCGGCGGCAAGGTGCAGCTCACTGCGTTGCGCATCAAAGAGGTGGTGGTCGAAGATGGTGACGACTTTGGGCAGACCAAGGTTGAGCAGATTCGACTGCTGACGCCCGGGAAGGTGCAGATTTACCGCAAGGCCACTGGTGCCGATGGTCAGGTGAACTGGGCGCTGCATGAAGAGTGGCAGACCTCCCGCCGAGATATCACCCTGGTCACGCTCTACACCAAACGTACCGGGTTTATGTGTGGTTCACCGCCGCTGCTCAACATGGCGCTGCTGAACGTTAAGCACTGGCAGAGCCAGAGCGAGCAGGACAACATTCTGCATGTCGCACGGGTGCCTCTGCTGACGGTATTTGGCCTTGGGGATGGTGAGGAGTTGGTTATCGGCTCTTCCTCTGCAACTCAGTTCTCCGACAGGCAGAAACAAGGGCTCGAATACGTCGAGCATACTGGCTCATCCATTGGTGCTGGCAAAGATTCGCTGACTGACCTGGTGGAACAGATGCGCCAGGCGGGCGCGAAGCTGCTGCGCACTGACAACACCTCGACCAAGTCTGTTGACCAGACATCGGAAGAGAAGATGCAGGAGCAGTCGCCGCTCTACACCATGGCAACCAGCCTCGAGGATGCAATCGACAACATCCTGCAAATTATGGCTGAGTACATCGGTGAGAAGGATGGCGGCAGCGTCGATGTCCGCACTGAACTGGATGTCGAATCGAAGGAGTTCAACCCGCCGGCGGCGCTGGCTATTCAGTCGTTGCGCCAGGGTGGTGACCTCCGCCGTGTCGACGCGATTAAGGCGCTGCAGAAGCTCAACCTGATTGACGCTGACGCAGATCCCGATGTGGTGCTGAGCGAACTGCTGGCTGAATCGGCCACGCTGAGCGAACCGCCGACTGGCGAGGTGTGATATGGCCCGGTCCGTTAACGATCGCCTGCAGGACGAGACCATAGCCCACGGGCTTTATGTGACCCGCTATGGTAATGGCGTTGCCCGGCGCATGTTGTCGCTGCTGAACAAGCTGGACGCCGACCTGGCCGCAAAGTTGCTAGTGCTGCTGGACGGCAAGCGTGCCGACACCTACAGCGCCCGCCGCCTCGCTTCGCTGCTGGCTGGCGTACGCGACCTGAACCAACAGGCCTACGAACCGGTCAATGATGCGCTGGCACGGGAACTGACGCGCTACGTTGAGTATGAGGCCGGGTATCAGTTGGACCTGTTCAACAGCATCATCCCTGAGCAGATACTGAAACACGTTCCGCTTCAAAGCATCGCACCCGAGCAGGTTTATGCCGCAGCAGTGGCGCAGCCTTTCCAGGGGCGATTGTTAAAAGAGTGGGGCCAGAAACTCGAGTCGGATCGGCTGGACAAAATCACCAACGCTGTGCGCTCAGGGTTCTTACAGGGCGAAACGGTAGAGCAGATTGTCCGGCGCGTTGCCGGCACACCGCAGCGTAATCGCGAGGATGGGGTAATCAATACCTCTCGCCGTGACCTGGCTGTAGTGACGCGCACGGCGGTGAACCATATGGCCGCCTCGGCGCGTCAGGACTTCGCCATGGCAAACAGCGATATCGTGAAAGCCAAACAGTGGTCATCCACGCTCGACACGCATACCAGTCAGTGGTGCATCATTCGCGACCGCAAACTCTACTCGCTGGATGGCAAACCGCTGGGGCATGTTGTTCCGTATCTGCGCGGGCCCGGCAAAATCCACTTCTGCTGCCGCTCCGGTGAAATCCTGCTCACGAAATCGTGGGAAGAATTGCAGATAGCGTCAGGCGAGCTGAGCAGCGCCACACGCGCATCAATGGATGGCCAAGTACCAGCGCATACCAGTTATGCCGACTGGCTAACCCGGCAGCCGTACGCGCGACAGGAGCAGGTGCTGGGCGTTACCCGCGCCATGATGCTTCGGGACGGAAAAATCACCGTGCCGGAGATGTTTAACGATGCCGGGGAGTTTCTCACCCTGGACGAACTGCGTCGCGTGGATGCGTCGGCGTTCGAGGGTTAACCATGCAAATCGAAAAAGACAAAACTGTCACCCTGACTGAGGCTGAGCGCAAATTCATCATGATGGCGATGATTGCCTATGCCTTATCTGGTGAGCCATCAGAAGAAGATGCTAAAACCGCAGAGCAAATAATCAATAAGCTCTGAGCATTGCAACATTGAAATCAAGGCTGCCTCCGGGCGGCCTTTTTTATGCCTGCCGCTGAGCGGATGCGACGCGGTGACCGGGTCGGATGACCTATTACCAATGGCCGGAAGGCTGGAGCAAAACAATGAAACTCAAACTTGATGCTAACGGCAATGTGGTCGTTGAAAACGGTATGCCTGTGTACGTCCATGACGACGGCAAAGAAATTCCGTTCGACGCGGTCGCAGCGATGACCAAAATCACCTCACTGAATGGTGAAGCGAAAACTCACCGTGAGGCGAAGGAAGCGGCGGAAGCCGGTCTCGCCAAATTCGCTGGCATCACCGACCCGACCAAGGCGCTTGAAGCCCTGGAAATGATGACCAAAATCGACCAGAAGAAGCTGATCGACGCTGGTGCCGTTGACCAGGTGAAAGCCGAAATCACCAAGGCATTCCAGCAGCAGTTAGACGAAGCGAACGGCAAGAGCCAGACACTGGAGACTCAGCTTTATAACGAGATGATTGGCGGCCGTTTCGGTGGCTCGAAGTTCATCTCCGAAAAGATGGCTATCCCGTCTGAATTCGTGCGTTCCCACTTTGGGAAGAACTTCAAAATCGAAGACGGCAAGGTCGTGGCGTACGACGGGCAGGGCAACAAAGTGTTCTCCCGTACTAAGCCCGGCGAATTGGCTGGCTTTGACGAAGCGCTGGAATCTCTGGTCGAGTTGCATCCGCAGAAAGACTACATCCTCAAAGCGTCCGGTAATAGCGGCGGTGGTTCTCACCAATCGCAGCATCAGGCCGGGCAAAAAACCATGAAACGCGCTGCTTTTGACGCTCTGGATGGTGCCGGAAAGCAAGCGGCACTCAAAGACAGCGTCAGCATCGTTGATTAATCGAAAGGAGCCATAAATGGCAGGCAATACTCTCACTGGTCTGATCCCGACCATCTATACCGCACTGGACGTTGTATCCCGTGAACAAACTGGCTTCATTCCTGCTGTTGCGCGTGATGCAAAGGCAGATGCAGCCGCGAAAGACCAGACCGTGCGCGCACCAGTCGCACCTGCGGCCACAACTGAAGATATTACGCCGGGGCCGTCAGCCCCTAATACCGGCGACCAGACCATTGGTGGTGTGGATGTAAAAATCACCAAGTCCAAAATGGCACCGGTCAAATGGAACGGTGAAGAGCAGTTGGCACTTGGCCCGGCCGGTACCTACAACATCATTCTGGCGGACCAGTTCAAACAGGCGTTCCGCGCCCTGTCGAACGAAGTTGATGCCGACCTTGCTGCACTGTACCTCAACTCCTCACGCGCGGTTGGTGCACCTAAAGATACGCCGTTTAGCATCAAGGACGATCTGTCAGATGCGGCGCTGGCGCGACAAATTCTGACCGATAACGGCACGCCAACCACCGACCTGCGCATGGTGCTTGGCGGCGAGGCGATGGCCTCCATTCGCGGTAAGCAGTCTGTACTGTTTAAAGCGAACGAGGCGGGGACCGACCAGCTGCTGCGTGAAGGCGTTATCGGTCGCATCATGGGCTTCAACCTCCATGAGTCTTTCAGCATCAAGCGCACCGCGAAAAGCACTGCGGCTGGTTACAAGGTTAACGGTGCGAAAAAAGAGGGCGATATCATCGTTGCTATCTCGGCGGGCACCGGCGGTATTGCTGCGGGCACTGCGGTGAAGTTTGATGGTGATGACAACCAGTACCTGGTTGTGGCGGCAACGTCTTCCAGTATTACCATCAGCGCACCGGGCCTCCGTCAGGATCTGGCTGACCAGGCGGACGTCACGGTACTTAGCGAGTTTACGCCGAACATGGCGTTTGACCGCGGGGCATTCCTGCTGGCCAGCCGCACCCCTGCGATGCCTGAAGGTGGCGATACCGCAGACGACGTTATGAACGTGACCGACCCGGCATCCGGCATCACCTTCCAGGTCGCTCTGTACCGTCAGTATCGTCAGGTGCGTTATGAAGTGGGGCTGGCATGGGGTGTGGCTGCTGTGGCGCCACGTCATTCCGCCATCATCATGGGTTAACCCAGGGGGCTTCGGCCCCTTTGTTTTTCAGGAGGCCCAATGGCCGGATTAACCAAAGAGCAGCGCTCTCAGCGTGAAGCGGAAAAGCTTGCAGCTCAGCAGGCCGCTGATAAAAATCCTGCCCAGCAGGAACAGCAGCAGGAACAGCAGCAGGAACAGCAGCAGGAACAGCAGCAGGAACAGCAGCAGGAACAGCAGCAGGAACAGCAGCAGGAACAGCCTGGTATTGAGCTGGTGGTCATGGTGCGTGATACCCCGGAGTTCTCCGGCGGCCCGTTGAGCGCTGATGTTCATCCTGACGAAGTCGATAACTGGCTGGCGCTGGACTGGCGTCTGGAGGAATAACCATGCTGGTGGCCGATCCTCATTCGCCAGACTTTAACAGCTACGCCAGCGTCATTGACCTGCGCGCGTTCGCGGCGGGGCGCGGATATACCGTGCCTGCCGATGACGGTGAGTGCGGCCAGATGCTGATGCAGGCAATGGATTATCTGGAAGGTAAGTCATGGCGCGGGCAGCGCAGCGTTGTTTCACAGCCACTATCCTGGCCTCGCTCTGGCGTGCGCTTCGACGGTGTTGACCTGTCGGATGACGCTATCCCGCAGCGCCTGGTTGATGCTCAATGCCGGCTGGCTATCGAATCGCAGGAGATTGACCTCACGCCGTCGGTAGCTGGTGGTGGCGCCGTGACAATGGAGAGCGTTGAGGGTGCTGTTACCGTCCAGTACGAACCTGGCACGAACAAGGCTGCACCGTCGTTCCCCTGGTTTTATTCCTCGCTGCGCGGGCTGGTGGTGGGCGGCAATCAAATCCGCATAGAAAGGGGATGATATGGCAATCGACTACCGCCGCATGCGCGCGACCGCGACACGGCTGCTGACCGAGAACGGGAAAACATACCAGTTGACTCGCGGCGGCGGCACCATACGCGATCAGTTCGGCAAAGAGGTCACCACCCCGGCAATTACCGCAACCGTCACTGGCGTTATCACCGAATACTCCTCCCGCGAAATTGATGGTTCCCTGATCGCCACCGGCGATAAGAAACTGGCGGCCACGTTCGAAACGGAAGTGTGTATCGATGACCGCATCGAGATTGACGGCAAAAAGTGGCGGGTAGTGCAGCCGAATCCGGTTAAGCCTGCTGATGTGCTTATCTCCTACAACGTCCAGTTGAGGGCATAACTATGGCTAGCTCTGAAAACCAGCCATTCCTGGCAGCCATTCAGTTGTTCGTTGATAGCTCTAAACAGGAGATGGACGAGGTGGTGCGCCGGACGGGCATTAAAATCCTCGCTCAGTTGGTGGAGATGTCTCCAATTGGGCAGCCGGAAAAATGGGAGGTAAACCAGACCGCAGTGGCCTATAACGCGGCGGTGCGTGACCACAATGCTGCGCTTCGCAATGACCCGGCCAACGTCACAAAGGCAGGATATCTGAAGCGTGGTAGAGCGGTTAACGATTCGATGGACATCAAAAAGCCTGAGGGGTATGTCGGTGGGCGTTTCAAGAACAACTGGTATGTCGGCTTTGATAGTCAGCCAACCGAATCGAACGATACACCGGACGCTTCCGGTCAGGGTTCCAACTCCCGCGGCCTGGCAGTGCTCGAGGTATTCAGGGTAGGCCAGGTCAGCTCGATTTTCTTCACCAATAACCTGCCATATGCGGCAGCACTGGAGAGCGGGCATTCCGGCCAGGCGCCAGGCGGCATGGTGGGCATCACTGCGCTGGATGCCGCGCAGCTGTTCCGTGAGGCAATGAGCGAGGTGCGCAATGGCCGCTGATCAGTCAATGCGGATTGCTGGGTTGCTGGAGAGTCGGGTCGCGGTTATCTGCTCATCGCTTGGGCTGCCCGTAGCCTGGCCGAACATACCGTTTACTCCCCCGGATAGCTCACCATACGGGCGTGTTTATGTTCTGCCGGCACAGACGGTGGGGCAAGACCTGGAAGGTCAATTGCGAACCTATCAGGGCATCCTGCAGCTCAACATCATTGCGCCAGCAGGCAGCGGCGTGACGCAGGCCAGAGGGCTGGCTAAATCTGTCGCTGATGCGTTTCCTGAAGGGCTTGCGCTGGTGGATGGCGACCTGGCTGTATTTATCAACGGGCCTCCTCAGGTGCGCCAGCCGATACAGGATCGTCCGACATCCGCACCAAATGGCAGTAGTGGCTCCATCACTTACACAACTCCCGTCAGCATGCAATACCGCGCTGATTACTGACCCGCCGCTCGGCGGGTTTTTTATTACCTAAATTCAGGAGAATGCAATGGCATTCGCAATCCCTAACGGGTCGCGTGTAAACGTGGCCAAGGCCTATCTGGCCGCAATTACTTTTACTGCGGCATCCAATGCGACGGAATGCGAACTGACCGTTGCCTCGGCTGCCGGCATTCTGGCGGGTGATGTTGTCCAGGTTAACTCTGGCTGGCTGAAGCTCGATAACATGGTGCTTCGCGTGAAGTCGGTCACCGGTACCAAAATCGTACTGGAAGCGTTCGATACCACCGATACCAACAAATTCCCGGCTGGCACTGGCGCGGGGACGCTACGCAAAATTGACTCGTGGATTACCATGCCACAGGTCATGACGTTATCTACCGAAGGTGGCGACCAGCAGACCATCAGTATCCAGTTCCTGGAGGATGATAAGGCCCGCACTATCCCGACGTTTAAAAACGCCGTGGTACAGGTCTATACGTTCGCCCACGACCCGCTGCTGGCCATCTACAAGCGACTGATTGAACTGGATGAGTCCAGTGATACCACCGCAATCTGGTTCCACAACCAACGCGGCAAGGCAGACCGCTACTATTCTGCGAAAGTCTCATTCCAGAAGGTACCAAAGACCGAAATCAACGCCGTAGAAAGCAACGAAGCGCGTATGAACTTTGAATCGGATATGCAGATTTACCCGATCGCTGATTCCTCCGCTGTGCCGCTGGCATTCCTGACTGACCTGCCAACGACGAAAACACTTGCGACTGGCGATGCACTGGATCTGGCCGTTGTTATGCAGGGCGGATCTGCGCCTTACACTTACGTGTGGAAGAAAGGCAGCACAGCAATCCCGGGCAAAACGGCCTCAACTTTCAACATTGCTTCAGTCGCATCCGGCGACGCAGGTTCCTATACCTGCGAAGTTACCGATGCCGCAGGCAAGACCCTTACCTCGGCGGCATGCGCCGTCGCTGTCAGCTAACCAATCAGGCCCGGTTCGCCGGGCTTTATTTCGCAATGAGTACCGCTGGCGAATTTTCTGTATTCGCATTGCCCATCTTTTCAAACTGCGCCTTCACACGCGCTCTCTAACCAAGAACCTTTCAGAAAGCGTTCCTGAGAACTGCCGTTAGTGCCGGTGGGCCTCTTGGGGCGGCTTTTCTGTGTGAACAGGTTCGCTTTTTAAAAGGTACACACCATGAATCACCCAACCGTTTCAGTGAATGGGGTCTCCGTCCGTGTTGATGATGAAGGCCGGTACAACCTTAATGATCTCCATGCCGCAGCGGTGGCTGAAGGAAAAGCCACTGAATCTCAGCGTCCCAGTAACTTTCTCAAAAGTGTCCAGATTAAGCGATTCGTGAGCGAACTGACCAAAGCTACGAAAATAGCTTCGGTCAAAGTCATTAAGGGCGGTACTCAACCTGGTATTTGGGGGCTTGAGTTGGTGGCCATTCGCTATGCCGCATGGCTTAACGTAGAGTTTGAAATCAAAGTCTACCAAACGTTTCAGATGGTGATTCGCAAAGGCTTTGATGCGATGTCCCGCCTGAACAAAATCGACCACATCATCAACACTGAAACCAAAGCAATTAGCCAGTGTGCCAGTCAGATGGCTAAGTGGGGTATTGGTGGGCGCAAACAACTCCTGCATTCAGT
Source organism: Kluyvera sp. STS39-E (assembly GCF_040932435.1). Lineage (NCBI taxonomy): Bacteria > Pseudomonadati > Pseudomonadota > Gammaproteobacteria > Enterobacterales > Enterobacteriaceae > Kluyvera > Kluyvera sp. STS39-E. Next base: position 20,570 of record NZ_JBFQGA010000008.1, read on the forward strand.
CCGGGAGCGTGCTGCTGACGAAGTCCAGATGTATCTGCCCGGCATTAACTAATACCCGCTCCGGCGGGTTTCTTTTTTTCTAAGGAACCGAAATGACCCAATTCTCCCTGATCCCAAACCCAACCTTCTCCGCAACTGCCAGCATCCCGCGCGCCGGTACCGAAGACGGCAAGCTTACATTCACCTTCCGCCATAAGACGCTGGAAGAGCTGCGCGCGATGGACGAGAAACTGCAAAAGGATGCAGCAAGCAAGAAAGCTGCTATTGAGCCGCAGGCCGATTACCTGATGGAAATCGTCGATGGCTGGGCACTGCCGGATAAATTCACCCGCGATAACGTGATCGTCCTGCTGAAGAACTACCCTCGCGCGTTCGACAGCATCGGCCTGGCTTACACCAAGGAACTCATGGGCATCCGCGAAAAAAACTAAGGCAGGTCGCCGCAGCGATGTATACGCCGGGGCCGACTCTTGCGGAGTTGAGCGCTTTTGGTTTAACGCCTGAGGACGTGGAAGAGGAGGTGGGGATCCTGCCGTCGGTATGGAAAGCTTTCACCATTTTCTCCACGCTGGCGACCCAATGGCGCGTTGGCGCTAGCGGGGCGACCGGCCTTGATTACAACGTACTCCCCTGGATGTTTGAGTTACACGGGGTTGAGGATGCGGCGGCCTGTATGGCTGACCTTCAAATCATGGAAAGCGAGGCACTTAAGGTAATGCATAAGGAGACGAAATAATGTCAGACCAAATCGCCTCGATTACTTTGAGGGCTGATGTTGCCGACCTGAAAACAGCCAGCAATGAATTGGATAAATTAGGTCAGGCAGCTGCCGGAGCAGTAGAAAAAGCCGATGACCTGAATAGTGTATTCCGTGCTGGCGCTGAATCTGCGAAACAGGGCAGTGAAGGAATTAAGGAACAGCAGAACGCGCTCAGGGGGCTGCTGGAGAATATTGACCCGGTAAACAAGGCGCTTAACCGCCTTGATGAGCAGCAGGCGGCACTGCGCAACTTCCAGGCGAAGGGGTTTCTTGATACTGATTCGTTCCAGGCGTATAGCAAAATTCTGGACGACACCCGCCTCAAGCTGACCGACACCGGCGAGGCAGCAGCGCGTGCTCAGGCTGAATTAGCCGCCACCCAAGCGGCAGAGAAGCAGTCCACAGCACTGAAAAACCTGCTGGGCTCAATCGACCCGACGATTCGGGCATTTAACTCGCTGGATGAGCAGCATGCTCAGCTGGTGGCGCACTTTGAGTCAGGGCGCATCAATAGCGCTCAATTCGAGCACTTCAACACCATCCTGAACCAGACACGTGAGCGACTCACCGGCGTGGCTGATGTTCTGCCTGAGGCGTTATCGCGGCAGGAAGCCGCAGCACGCCGCGCTGGCTTATCTGTTGGGCAATATAACCAGGCGCTGCGGATGCTTCCTGCGCAGTTCACTGATATTGCAACGCAGTTAGCTGGTGGGCAGTCTCCATTCCTGATCCTGCTGCAGCAGGGTGGGCAGATTAAAGATTCATTTGGTGGTGTTGGTAATACCCTCAAAGTGTTTTTGTCCTTCCTGAATCCAATAAATGCTGCACTTAGTTTGTCAGCGCTAGCATTTGGCGTGTTGGCTGTTGCTGTGTACAAGGCGCGGCAGCAGATTGATGAAGCATCAAAAATAACGACATCTTCTCTTGGTGCTAGTGGTGATGCTGCTGAACGGCTCGCGCTTAACATGGTCGCCATATCTGACAAAACAGGTAAGGCGATTGATGAAGTTAGCAAGATGTTCATTACCACCAATGATGGAGCCAGCGAATCAATTAAAAAACTGATTGATGTCGGCTATAGCTATGATGAAGCGAGGAAAGAGGTTGAAAAATACAAAAGCACGGGCAATTTCACTGCACTGAATGCTGACATTGACGCTCATCGACGAGAGATTCTTAAGATCGGTGACGCGTGGTCAGAAGCCGCTATAAAGGAGAAGAACAAGTATACTGGTTCAAATCTCGGCAAGCAGAACGTCGCGCTTGGCGGTGGTATTGATTATGGGCTGAAATTCATTGAGCAGGGAATTGACCTGCAAAAAACGATGAACCAGCTGACAATCGATGGCAATAAAGCAGTCGCAGACTCAGTTGACTGGATCAATAAAACGTGGGAATCAACCGATCGCGTTGCAGGAGCAGAGGCAAGGCTTAAAGAGGCTCGAGAGCAGTCAAGGAAAATTGCTTTCTCTGGAGATAAAGAGGCAATTGCAAACGCTCAGCAACTCATTGCGTTGCGCCAGCGTGAGGTCGAGGATGCAATAAAGCAGCGTGACAAAAAGAATAACCCCAAATCACCCACCGTAAAGGTTGATGCTGGTGATCGCACCATCGAGAACTACCAGGCTCAATCGAGGACACTGACTCAGACCCTCGAAACGCTACGTCAAACTGGTGATACTCAGGTCAGAAATACCGAACTCAGCAAACAGCAGTCACGCTTTGCGGAACTGGACGAGGCAGCCAAAACCCGAGCCCTAACCACGCAGGAAAAATCACTCCTGTCGAGCCGTGAAGCCATTCTTAACGCTGCCAAGATTGTTGACCAAAAGAACAAGGAAGTAGAGGCACAGCAGAAGATTAACGGCCTGGCGCAGCAGGCTAATAAGTACGTCACGCAGATGTCGGAAAAGACCGATGCTTTGCGTGACAGTGCAGGTCTCAGTGGTCGCCAAACGCAGCGCATGATGGAAGAAGCGCAACTCCGTCAGGGGTGGCTAAACGGAGGCGGTAAGCTCGAAGATACAGGCTATGAGAAAGAGCTAGCTGCCCTTCGTAACTACTACGCCGAAGAGGATAAGCTGCGGGGAGACTGGAAAGCAGGTGCATTGAGCGGATGGAATGAATATCTGGAGGCTGCGACCGATACCTACAGCGCAGTGAAGGGTGTTGCTAGTTCTGCTCTTACCGGACTATCCGACATGCTTACCGATCTTATGACCACTGGTAAAGCATCGATTAAGTCGTTTGGGATGTCGATGCTGAAGATGATCGCGCAGGTCGTAAACCAGTTGATGGTTGCATATGCAGTGCAAGCAGCTATGGGCTGGATAAATGGTGGTGCATCACCATCCTCCGGAGGAGGGCAATCATTTGCTGTTCCGTCTTACACCCCTAATGCTAAAGGCGGCGTCTATGATTCTCCGGGTCTTAGTAAGTATGTAAATGGCGTCTACGATTCTCCCCAGTATTTCACCTTCCAGGGCGCGTCGAAGTTTGCCAAGGGCGGTGTGTTTGCCGAGGCAGGCGAAGAGGCGATCATGCCGCTGACGCGTGATTCTGCCGGACGACTTGGGGTCAGGGCTCAGGGCGGTGGTGGTTCTGGGCATCAAATTAACGTTGATATTTATGTCGATAACAAAGGCAATGCCACCACAAATACAAGCGGAGATGGTGACACGGCTGCTAGGGCGCTGGCCGATCGCATTAAGTTTTATGTTTCCGATGGAATCAGAATGGCTATCAAGGATGATGGTGCTATTGGGCAACGGTTTGCTAAGAAGTAGTGCCTTACAATTTTGGTTACATCTCTATCCCCCCCTGGTTATCATGTTCAAAACCACGATAATCAAGGGGATGATAGTGAAAAAGGTCTTTATAACTGCTGTGCTAGCCTTGGCGCTTTCTGCGTGTAATGGGAGTGGATCAAGCAGCAACACTCAAAAGCAAGCAAAGTATGATGAGCTTTCAAAATGCGATGTTGCTATCGAAGGACCTTCTCATTTGCCGACAAACAAAAAAGACTTCGCAGAGTTTCTCTCTGTGCAGGCTCGCAATGCCTCAGCTGATCAGTTCGTAACTCAAAAAAGGCTGGATATCCTTCAGCTTGTTGGGTGGAATTCTTCTGTCGCTGACGCAATTGCATCGTGTGGGGCAAATAGAAAGGATAAGCGGAAGGAAATAGCATCAGGCGCTTTCGATATCATGAAGGAAAGCACCAATAATGCAGATGAAAAAAGAGCGCTCGTCGAGGCATTCAGTTCTTGGGAGGCATATGTGACAAGTCAAACACCTCTCGCAAAGCAGGACTTTAATTCCAAAGTCGGCTATTACAAAAATATGTGAAGAAACTGATACCAACTCCCTAAATCACACTTAGCCCTAACCAAACACGAAGCCTCGCGAATGCGGGGCTTTTTTATGGAGTAAATATGGCAGTAGAAACCTACAACTGGCACTCGCAGCTCGGAGCGGGGGCTGTCGAGTATAGCCAGACGGTGCGGGCGGCGCAGTTTGGCGACGGCTACGAGCAAGTTGCTGAGAATGGCATTAACTCTACCGCCATTCAGGTCCCGATGAAGCACACAGGAACGGAGGCTGAAGTTAACGCGGTCCGCGACTTCCTGTTGGCGCATACCGTTAAGGCATTCATCATCACGCCGCCTGGCGAGGAGATTGGGCTGTATCGGGTGGTGCCAGACTCTGTGCGTAAAAACCAACTCAGCAGCAAATTCTCTGAGCTGACATTCACGATTAAGCGCGCCTATGGCGTCTATGCCTGAGGTGGAGCATGACAGCACTGATTGATACAGCTGCAATGCTGGCTCCTGGCGGCAGGGTCCGCCTGGTCGAGGTTGATGCCTCTGAGTTTAGCGGTGGCGTTCATCGCTTCCACTATTCGCCTTTCCCCCATACTCCAGCGGAGATTGATGCGTCCGCCGGCGATGAGGGTAAACTCGGCCCAAAACCCATTATCTGGGATAGTAAAACCTTCGACTTCTGGCCGTTCCAGATTTCAGACCTCGCATTATCTACCGACCAGGCCGCAGAACCAAAGTTGAGCGTATCTAACCTTGACGGACATATCACGGCGCTGTGCTTACAGTTTAAAGATATGGTTAACGCGAAGGTAAGCATCATCGACACCTACGCCATTTATCTGGACGCGGTGAACTTCCCGGGCGGCGCGAACCCGACAGCAGATTCGACGATGTTCACCCTCCAGACCTTCTGGCTGGACACCAAAACCTCAGAGGATGATGAGGTGGTTACGTGGTCGCTCAGCAGCCCGGCGGATTTGCAAAACCTGGTTATTCCGACCCGGCAGATCACATCACTCTGTGAGTGGGCATTGCGCGGGCAATATCGCAGCGGCGATGGCTGCACCTACAACGGCACGGCGTATTTCGATGCGAAAGGTAATGCAGTCGCAGACCCTGCACTGGACGTATGCGGTGGTTGCCTTAGCGACTGTCGTAAGCGATTTGGCGCTGGCCTGGCGGAGCCGAATACCGCCGTTCTCGATTTTGGCGGCTTCCCCGCAACCGTGCTTTTTTCCCGATAACCGGACATCAATATGAATAAAACAATAATGGCTGCCATCCGGGCGCATGCGCTGGAGGAGTCACCGCATGAGTGCTGCGGCTTCGTCATTCAGTCAGGGCGACGTCAGCGTTATATGCCGATGCCAAACAGCCACGAAAACCCGACTGAGCATTTCCGTATTGATGGTGAGCATTGGGCGAATGCTGAGGATGCAGGAACCATTATTCGAGTCATTCACTCTCATCCTGGTGATGGCGCTAGGGCTATTCCATCAGACCTCGATCGCCAGCAATGCAACCAGTCAGGAGTGGTATGGGGTATCTACGCGCCCGATGGCGATGAGTATGCCGAAATCACGCCGGATGCCATCCCGCTTATCGGGCGCCCGTTCATTCTGGGCTCTCACGACTGCTGGGGGCTGGTCATGGACTGGCATGCCACCCAGGGTGTAACGCTGACTGATTTCCGGGTCGATTACCCGTGGTGGGAAAGCCAGTACCCGGACAACCTCTATTTCGATAACTGGGAGCGGGAAGGGTTTATCGAATGTGACCCCGCGCCAGGCTGCATGGTCATCATGCAGGTCGAATCAGGTAAGTGGAATCACGCTGGAGTCATCACCGAAGAAGGCGAACTGCTCCACCACCTTTACGGCCAGCCATCCTGCGTTACGCCGTATGCGCGCGGCTACTTCACAGACCGGACGATGATCTGCGTTCGCCATAAAGATTTACCACAGGAGATTCAGCCATGGCGCGTCTAACCACTATTCGCCTTTACGGCGCACTGGGTGCACGTTTTGGACGTGTGCATAAGCTGGCGGTGCAGACCTCAGCGGAGGCCGTGAAGGCGCTCTGCATCAACCTGGATGGGCTTGAAAGCTATCTGATGAACGCCAAAAAGAACGGCATGACGTTTGCAGTGTTCCGCGGTAAGCGCAACATTGGCGTGGATGATTTTAAAGAGCTTGCCGGTAATAGTGATATCCGTATTGCACCAATTATGGAAGGTGCAAAAAAGGCAGGAATATTCCAGACAATCCTTGGTGCTGTGATGCTGGTTGCTGGGGTGGTAATGACTGTTATATCTGGTGGAACGGCTTCTCCATTGGCGGCCAGTCTGATGGTCGCTGGTGGATCAATGATGGCGGGTGGCATATACCAGATGCTTTCCCCGCAACCCAAGGGCCTTCAGGGCCGCGATGATCCTGATAACAAACCCTCTTATGCGTTTGGCGGTTCGGTAAATACCCTGGCAATGGGCAACCCCGTCGCCATTCTTTACGGAGAAAGAGAAATCGGCGGCGCCATTATCAGCGCAGGGATCGTGGCAGAGGATATTTAACAGTTTCCCACTCATCACTTAGCACCCATTCGGGTGCTTTTTTTATGGATGCAATATGGCAACGATTACTGGTGCAAAGGGCGGCAGCCAGAAGCAACACACGCCCGTAGAACAGCCAGACTCAGCGCAGTCTATGGCGCGCTGTCGCATGCTTCTGGCGCTGGGTGAGGGGGAGTTTGCTGGCGGACTGGATGCCACTCGCATCTTCCTGGACGGCACACCATTGGGCAATGCTGATGGTTCTATGAATTTTGAGAGTGTGTCATGGGATTTCCGCCCTGGTACTCAGGTCCAGGAGCCAATCCCTGGCTTTCCAGCTGTCGAAAATGAAACCAGCATTGGGGTTCCGTTGACGAATGCTGCACCATGGACGCGAGCAATCAGCAACACGCAGATTGATGCAGTACTGGTGCGTGTCGGTATTACCGGGCTGCAGCAGCAGGAGAATGACGGCGATATTGTTGGGACGACAGTCAGGTACCATATCGACCTAGCCGTTGATGGTGGTGCGTACAGCACCGTAATGACCAAAACGGTCACGGAGAAGCTGAGTTCGCTTTATGAGCTAACGCACCGTATCAATTTACCTAAAGCCACAACCGGCTGGCAGATTCGCGTTGTTCGCGACACAGCCGACAGCACTAGCGCGATGCTGCAGAACAAAACCCAGGTGCAGGCTATCACCGAGGTCATCGATGCCCGCCTGCGTTATCCGCATACTGCGCTGCTGTATGTGTCGTTTAACGCCAAATCATTCAGCAATATCCCCAAAATTTCGTGCAAGCCCAAAGGGCGAATCATTCGAATACCGCAGAACTACGATCCGGTCGCGCGCACATATGCCGGGACCTGGGATGGCACATTCAAATGGGGATGGACGAATAATCCTGCATGGATTTGGTTTGATGTTCTCACTGAGCCGCGGTTTGGGCTGGGGCGTCGTGTAACCATTGATATGCTGGATAAATGGGAGCTTTACCGTATCGCCCAGCGCTGCGATCAGAAAATACCGGACGGCAAAGGCGGCGATGGTACAGAGCCTCGCTTTATGTTCGACGTTTATATCCAGGCCCAGGCTGACGCCTGGCAGGTGATCAAGGATATAGCGGCAGGATTTAATGGTATGACGTTTTGGGGCAGCAACATGTTCAACGTCATATCAGATATGCCAGCAGATACGTCAAAGTTGCAAATCCTTACTCGCGCCTCTGTTGTTGGGAAACCTACGTATTCCAGCGGCAGCGAGAAAAACCGCTATTCAAGCGCACTGATTAATTTCAGCGACCCGGATAACCACTACCAGGATCGAACAACGGCGGTCATGTTCCCTGAACTGGTGAAGCAGTTCAAGTTTAAACAGACGCAGTTGACAGCTATCGGCTGCACTCGAGAGAGCGAAGCTCAGCGGCGTGGTGGATGGGCGGTATATTCGAACTCTCTAGACAGAATAATCACGCTTCAGACCGGCCTGGACGGGTACATATACGTACCTGGCACTGTGTTTGCCTTTGCTGATGAGCGCCTGTCTGGCAGAGTTTACGGTGGACGCGTTGTTGCCTACGATGCTGCGCTGAGGTCGGTAACGACTGACCGCGGTACCAGTGCGGTGGCTGGGGATACGCTAATGATCCGCACTCTGGGTGGCATCGTTGAAAGCCGAGTTATCCAGACAGTCAACGGCGCACAACTTGTAGTGAGTATGCCATTCACTGCACAACCCCAGCCTAACGCCGTGTTCGTTATCGATGCGGGGCAGTTGCGTTTGCAGTATTTCCGTGTGACCAATCTGGCGTTCAACGACGAGGAAAACACCTTCAGCATCACCGGCGCAGAGTACAACTCTTCGAAATATGATGCCGTCGATAACAATGCGCGTCTGGACACGCCGCCTATCAGCCTGATACCGACTGGTGTTGTTGGTCAACCAGGTAATGTTGGTGTGTCGAGTTACGATTCAGTGCGTCAAGGGCAGCGCGCCGCTACTCTGGTTGCGACATGGGATGCCCCCCTTGATGAAAACGGTAAACCTCAGCCTGATGTTGTTTCATATCGTGTGCAGTGGCGTCGCGGAGATAATGAGTGGATTAACCTTCCCGATACTGGCCTTAGAAATATTGAAGTGCCAGATGTTTTTGAAGGTGATTATCTCGTACGTGTTCGGGCCATTAACTCAGGGGGTGCATCCAGCCTATGGGCAACTTCAGCATTAACGCACCTTAATGGGCGAACTGGTGATGTACCGATCCCTGTTGGGCTGCGTACCACCGCTATCAATTGGGGCATTCAGCTTGACTGGTCTTTCCCCGCAGATAGTGGCGATACTCTTCAAACTGAACTGCAGTATTCAGTGAATAGCAATGGCGATAACCCGCTGCTGCTTGCAGGTGTTCCTTACCCTCAACACACATATACCCAGTTAGGGCTGAAAGCAGGACAAGAATTCTGGTTCCGGGCGCGATTAGTTGACCGCATTGGCAATCAAAGCGACTGGACGAGTTGGATCAGGGGAATGGCGAACGATAACGCCGATGATTATCTGGGCGACATTACCGGCGATTTCATGACCTCGAAAGACGGTGATGCGTTGACCGGCCAGATTGACCAGAACCTGGAAGGACAGATGCAACTGGCGCTGGCGCAGAATGCGACTGTTGAGCATCAGTGGGCGCAATACGGTGAAGTTCGCGCCAATATCATGATCGTTAAATCAACGGTCGTTGAAGTCAATAAGGCAATGGCCGAGCTGAAAACACAGGTACAGGCTGAAGTTGGCGATATTACTGCCTCGCTGGAAGACAAGCTGACGGCCGTGGTTGACGCTGATGGAGCTTCGGCGATTCATACCCTGAAGGCAGGCGTTCGGATCAACGGCGTGTACTACGGCGCAGGGATGTCTATTGCGGTGGTTGCAGACGCTGGGCAGCCGGTGGTGACGCGTATAGGGTTCACCGCGAACCAGCTTGTTCTGTTGAGCGGTGAAGACGATCAACAGCATTCTCCATTTGCCGTAATTAATGGGCAAATGTTTGTCAGTGAAGGGTTTATTCAGTACGGAGAAATTACACTGGCTAAAATTGGCGAGCTTCGTTCGTCAAATTATGTTGAGGGTAAAACTGGCACAATCATGAAGGCCGATGGCACGTTCGAAATTAACGGTGGGGCAGAAGGTGAAGGAGCGATGAAAATAACCAATGCCACTCAAAGCGTGAAAGATGAAAACGGTATTCTTCGCGTGCAGATTGGAAAAATAACGGGGATTTTCTGATGACATGGGGGGTGCAGACGTGGGACGAAAATGGAAACCCGAATAACTACGGAATAAAGCCAGTTTCCGTATATGGTACACAACTATTAGCTAATGGTCAGAAATCGGGCTCATGGACAATTCCTGTACCAGAAGGGTTGAAGCTGAATTATTACCATGTCGCGAACGCTTCCGAGACAAGCTCCGGTGGTCTTGGTTCTGGTCGGCGACGAGTGACGGTATCAGGTAACACAATAACGGTGAGTTCGGCAGGAGACACTGAGTATGCCGCGAATACATATCAGGCTGCTCGTGCTTTCCTGGTGATAACCATCGAAAAGGGGTGATATGTCTTACGGGATATTATTAGCGACTTCATCAGGTGAGGTCTGGGTTAGTCCGGAAAGTATTCCTTTAGCTCTGCTTGCGAAAAAGAGCGTCACTATTTCTAACCCATCAGCCGTTACCTCAGTGACACAAAGTTATGATGTTAACCAGCCAATAATCCCCTTTGTTTACACAACTGCCGAAGGGGCGCTGTGGGCGAATATCTCGAATGGGGTATGCACTGTTTCTTTAACTCATGCAGTCGCTGGCACACGGATGGATGTCTATTTCTTCTCAATATTTCCTCAGCCATTACCAGAATATGGCCTGGCTATCTGGGATGCTAACGAGGTATGCATTTTAACCAACGAGACTAAAACATTAGCGGATTTAGTCAAAGTGGGGGGAAGTGGCACCGCTTCTGATAATGGTATTAATACAAACACTCTTAAAGCCGGTAAATGGGGCTGCATACCGGAATACCTTGGGATTGCAGTCGGCGTCATCAATGACCCGTATCCCCGGCCATGGCAATCCAACATTCGTGTCATTGCTCGCAGGGAAGGGACTGGCACCCGCATTATAGCGTACAGTGATGCGGGGTCTTCTACAGGCGTGTCTAACGTAAGCTTTACCAATGGTCATGGTAATGTAGTGGTAACTCAAGTCGATATGTACGATTAAACGATCGTTTTAAACGATCAATTACGTTAAAACGATCTATTAAATCAATTATCTATTTGCATTGTTCATTGCTATTTTTACGTTAATTAACCATCACAGGTGATTAATATGAAATATGTGGCATTGCTTCTTTCTATTATTTTAATTTCAGCTTGTTCAGGTTCATTCAAAAAAGAGCAGCCAGTATGCACAGGGAACGCTCTTATTGGTGGGCAGGAGTCTGCTGTAAATATTTATAATGTCCGAAAGGTTGCAGGTCAGACACAGTATAAAGCGGGATATCCGTTTAACTGGCAATGGGTTGGTAAGAATAATTTTATCCGAACCACCTGCACATAAATTTGTTGCCCACTCAAATCACAAACCTCGCTTCGGCGGGGTTTTTTATTGTCAAAATTCAGGAGCCACTATGTCAGCAGGCACATTAACCCTGACGAATAATTCCGATGCTGTAACAGGTGCTGGCACGACGTTCACGTCTGAACTGGTTGCCGGTGATTTTATCGTTGTCTCTGTCGGGGGCATCACCTACACGCTGCCGGTGAAAAGTGTCGGCAGTGACACACAGGTTACCTTAATCAGTAAATATTCGGGGCCGACGCAGGCAGGAGCTGCATGGCGAGCTATTCCACGCGAGTCCCAGAATATGGTCACCGCAGAGCTGGTCACGCAGACAACCTCAGCTTTACGTGGGCTCAACTACGACAAACAGAACTGGCAGGCGGTATTCAGTGCCAGTGGTGATATCACGGTTATGCTGCCGGATGGCTCGACGTTTACCGGTCCGAGCTGGAAGAGCCTTATCGACATTCTGAACAACATCGATATTGATGCCGTTCAGCAGCTGGCGAATCAGGTACGCGCAGATGCGCTGCAGGTGGAAACCGATAAGCAGGCGGCACAATCCGCAGCTGAATCTGCCAGCACCGACCGCAGCGCAGCAGAGTCGGCTAACAGCAGCGCGCAGACGGCCAAGGCGGATGCTGAAACAGCCGCCGGTACTGCGACCGATAAAGCGACCGAGTCCAGGAACGCCGCCGAAGATGCGCAGACGGCGAAAGCCGCAGCAGAACAGGCCGCCGCCACGGTACAACCTGAAAACCTGCTGCAGAACGCCAACAACCTCGACGACCTGACCAACAAGCCGGCAGCGCGTCATAATCTGGACGTGTTCTCGAAGGAAGAAATTGCCGACATGCTGCCGGGTTTTCTGGGCCAGATTGACTGGCAGGAAATGCGTACCGCGCTGGAGCCAGGAACGGCGCCACGCGACGGGCAGGAAGTCGACCAGACAGGCATCTTTGCCGACCTGTACGCGAAAGCGCTGGCCGGTAAGCTGCCAACCTGTACCGAAGCAGAATGGCAGGCCGACCCACTAAACCGCGGCTGTTATGTGCTGGAGTCCTCACCGGGGAAAATGCGCCTGCCGGACGACAACGGCGTGCAGCTTGGCTCGCTAAAAATTCCGGTGCATGTAGGCGACGGTGGCGATTCTTCGGTTAACGGCAGGATGGGTGCGTCGGCTTTGCCTAACCTTAAATTTCAGATGAATACGCGAACTCTCTCTACAGCAGGAGGTAATGGTACCGTTTATGCTGGTGATGGTCTTGGCGTTGAGGTAACAAACAGAGGATCTAGCCTTCCAGGTATTAGTCCAACATCCGTTGGCTCTGGCACTGTAGTTATGGATTTGGTGGATATAGACGCATCTCGATATAACGACATTTACAAAGACGGCGTTACCGAAGTTCGCGTAAACCGCATGCAGGGTTGCTGGACCGTTCGTTTTGCAGCTAAGGCCACTAACGGTGGAAGTATTGATGCGCTGGCATTGGCGTCGGCTATCGCCGCTGGTGATGCAGAATTACTGACTAAGATTATTGCGACCAATGCTCGTATTGATTTTGCAATGCTTGACGCTGGAACAATGGCAATAAATACAGGGAAATTATTGGATAATCCATTCGGTAATAGCACCCCTGTATCGTGTGAGTTCCAGGCATATCATCCGGTATTGCTGAAATGGATATCCGTAGAGTGGATGTCGGTCTCAACCACAAATATTTATGGTGGTAGAGCATTTTACTCAGAGGGTGAGGGGATCATAATCCGCGCAGGGCAGCAGCGAATTTTCGATACAAACCAGGTCGCAGGGCTACTACCCGATCCAACGACGGTTATTGCTTCTGTTACCTCTGCATGTCCAGTAAGAGTTCTAATCACCAAGGTGATAGCATGAAAACCATTTATGTAAGCCAGAAAGATAATCGCAGTTGGAGTACATCCCCGGATGCGTTCGATGGAGAGACATATCCCGTCGTTGTTCCAAAGGAATTTATGGGGGGCGCGATGACTTACAACTGCCTTACCGGGGAGTGGGTTCCCGATCCGGTTTATGTGCGCACCCATGCTGACGACGTTCATGATGCCACGATTAAACGTGACCAGCTTATCCAGGAAGCGAACAGCATCATGTCTGGCTGGGTTCTGGATCTGACGCTTGGTTTGATTAGCGATGAGGACAAACAAAAGCTAATTGCCTGGCGGTTGTATGTGAAAGCGCTGGATGCCCTTGTTCTGGACGCGGCACCGGAAATTGAGTGGCCGCCGCGTCCGGAAAATTAACGCCACAGCGCTTTACTCTGCCGAACCGCCATCATAATGGCTTTACCCATGCTTTCGCACTGAGGGAAACCAGGTGATATCCACCGCGAGTTGATAAACGCCAATATGCTGAATCGGTCATAGTCGAAAAGTAATTTTTGAGGCAATGGTGGAACGTATATCTGAAAGCGACCCACCATTTGACATAGGGGTGAAATGTAACTAATCGATGTAATATATGTTATAAGTCATTGCGGATTTAGAACAAAAAAGTAGCAGCCTGGAAAATGAGCCAATTCACCATCAAAGAAATAGCGCTAATATCCCATAAGCTAAAAGATATCAGTGATACATGGTCAGATTTATGGGTTTTTCTTTGCCTGGTGCCACTTAGTGTTGGCCAGGTTATCAATCTCAAGCATAGAAACTTTGACGGAAAATATCTGAATCTCGAAAAGGGGGCGAGATTTAAGAGTGTTCAGGTAGAGGCTCCCCCTCTGATTTGCGAGCTCATACAGAGACGCAGAGAAAAATATCCCGATGATATTTATATTTTTTAGAGCCACTCTAACAGGGTCAAGTTTCAGGGTAAGCCTGTAACCGTTATTGCGTTCAACCGGGCGTTGAAAGTAGCAGCAAAAGGCGTAACGGATGTGGTAGTGACCAGCAAATGTGCTCGGGGGTAAGTTGCAGCAACCTGTGGTATGCAAGCGCAGGTTGCTGCGGGCCAGGTGTTCATGCCATGGCACTGGAAAGAGTGTATAGGGTAAATATCCATTTCAGCAAACAGCCTGAGAATATCCGCTTTAAAATCCCCTCCAATGTAAACGAAGGTAATAGGTGTAACGGCATCTGTTAATCATCGGATCGCATGCTGACGATTGACGCGCTACAGTGTAAGATGCACGCCAATGCACGGACAGGTAGGTTTTCCAATGTGTCCACCGATGTGTCCATTAAATAAAAAACGAGACGCAACAGGGTTAAAAAATCCTTATTTATGAAGAACATACGTAACTTTTCAATCATTGCACATATCGACCACGGTAAATCAACGCTGTCTGACCGTATTATTCAGATTTGCGGTGGCCTTTCCGATCGTGAAATGGAAGCGCAGGTTCTGGATTCAATGGATCTGGAACGTGAACGTGGCATCACCATCAAAGCACAAAGCGTGACGCTGGACTTTAAAGCGTCCGATGGGGAAACCTATCAGCTGAACTTTATCGACACCCCAGGCCACGTTGACTTCTCCTACGAAGTATCGCGTTCTCTGGCTGCCTGTGAAGGCGCACTGCTGGTTGTAGACGCCGGGCAGGGCGTAGAAGCGCAGACGCTGGCGAACTGCTATACCGCACTGGAAATGGATCTGGAAGTGGTGCCGGTTCTGAACAAAATCGACCTGCCGGCCGCCGATCCTGAGCGCGTGGCGGAAGAAATTGAAGATATCGTTGGCATCGATGCCACCGATGCGGTGCGCTGCTCGGCGAAAACCGGCGTCGGCGTGACCGATGTACTGGAACGCCTCGTGCGCGATATTCCGCCGCCGGAAGGCGATCCGGAAGGCCCTCTGCAGGCGCTGATTATCGACTCTTGGTTCGATAACTATCTTGGCGTGGTTTCCTTGGTGCGTATTAAAAACGGCACCATGCGCAAGGGCGACAAAATTAAAGTGATGAGTACCGGTCAGGTCTACAACGCAGACCGTCTGGGTATCTTCACGCCAAAACAGGTTGACCGTACCGAGCTGAATTGCGGCGAAGTAGGCTGGCTGGTTTGTGCCATTAAAGACATCCTGGGCGCGCCGGTTGGCGATACGCTGACGCAGGCACGTAACCCGGCAGATAAAGCGCTGCCTGGCTTTAAGAAAGTGAAACCACAGGTTTACGCGGGTTTGTTCCCGGTAAGCTCTGATGACTACGAAGGTTTCCGTGATGCGCTGGGTAAACTGAGCCTGAACGATGCCTCGCTGTTCTATGAGCCAGAAAGCTCCACCGCGCTGGGCTTCGGTTTCCGCTGTGGCTTCCTCGGTCTGCTGCATATGGAGATCATTCAGGAACGTCTGGAACGTGAATACGATCTGGATCTGATCACCACCGCGCCAACCGTAGTGTATGAAGTGGAAACAACCAGCAAAGAGACTATCTACGTGGATAGCCCATCTAAGCTGCCGCCGCTGAATAATATCTACGAACTGCGCGAGCCGATTGCTGAGTGTCACATGCTGCTGCCGCAGGCGTATCTGGGCAACGTCATCACGCTGTGTATCGAGAAACGTGGCGTGCAGACCAACATGGTTTACCACGGTAACCAGGTTGCGCTGACCTATGAAATCCCGATGGCAGAAGTGGTGCTCGACTTCTTCGACCGCCTGAAGTCGACTTCTCGTGGCTACGCGTCGCTGGACTACAACTTCAAACGCTTCCAGACGTCTGACATGGTTCGTGTTGATGTGCTTATCAACAACGACCGCGTCGATGCGCTGGCGCTGATCACCCACCGTGACAACTCACAGAGCCGTGGTCGCGATTTGGTTGAGAAGATGAAAGAACTCATCCCACGTCAGCAGTTTGATATCGCGATTCAGGCAGCCATTGGTACGCACATCATTGCGCGTTCAACGGTGAAACAGTTGCGTAAAAACGTTCTGGCAAAATGCTACGGTGGTGATATCAGCCGTAAGAAAAAGCTGCTGCAAAAACAGAAAGATGGTAAGAAGCGTATGAAGCAGATCGGTAACGTCGAACTGCCGCAGGAAGCTTTCCTCGCCATTCTGCATGTTGGTAAAGACAGCAAATAATCTTAAGGAGTTGGCATGGCGAACATGTTTGCCCTGATTCTGGTGATTGCCACACTGGTCACGGGCTTGTTGTGGTGCGTCGATAAGTTTATCTTCGCGCCAAAACGACGGGAACGTCAGGCTGCTGCGCAAGCGGCAACCGATGGCTCGCTGGATAAAAAAACATTGAAAAATGTTGGCCCGAAACCGGGCTGGCTGGAAACAGGGGCATCGGTTTTCCCGGTGCTGGCTATCGTGCTAATCGTGCGCTCATTTATTTATGAGCCGTTCCAGATCCCATCTGGTTCGATGATGCCAACTCTGCTGATTGGTGACTTTATCCTGGTGGAGAAATTCGCCTACGGGATTAAAGATCCTATCTATCAGAAAACGATTATTGAAACGGGTCATCCTAAGCGTGGCGATATCGTGGTATTCAAATATCCCGAAGACCCACGTCTTGATTACATCAAGCGTACTGTGGGTCTGCCGGGTGACAAAGTGACCTACGATCCAATCAGCAAACAGGTCACGATTCAGCCAGGATGCAGTTCCGGTCAGGCGTGTGGCAACGCGTTGCCGGTTACCTATTCCAACGTTGAGCCGAGCGATTTCGTGCAGACCTTCTCCCGCAGTAACGGCGGCGAGGCGACCAGCGGCTTCTTTGAAGTGCCTCAGGGCGAAAGCAAAGAGAACGGCGTGCGTCTGGCACAGCGTCAGGAGACGCTGGGTGAAGTCAACCACCGTATTCTGACCGTGCCAATTGCACAGGATCAGGCCGGCATGTATTACCACCAGTCTGGGCTGCCTCTGGCGACTTGGATTGTGCCGCCGGGACATTACTTCATGATGGGCGATAATCGCGACAACAGCGCGGATAGCCGTTACTGGGGCTTTGTACCGGAAGCAAACCTAGTGGGCAAAGCCACCGCCATCTGGATGAGCTTCGAAAAACAAGAGGGTCAATGGCCAACCGGCGTGCGTTTAAGCCGTATCGGTGGGATCCATTAATTCTCCGTTTGACTTCACGCGGCTGCTAAATTGCGGCCGCGTGAATTATTTAATATTTAAATCTATTCAAACTAACGACATCGATTGTCGTTGCGTATAGAATATCCCCCCGAAGTTTCGAATGTCTCTGACCGGGAGACACGGCACACGAAACCGCATTGGTCTTTTTCAGGTCTGTTTCGTGTGCTGCATTGTTGACGCATTCATTTATTTGGTATCGCATGAACCCCATCGTAATTAATCGGCTTCAACGGAAGCTGGGCTACACTTTTATTCATCAGGAGCTGTTGCAACAAGCGTTAACGCATCGTAGCGCTAGCAGCAAACACAACGAGCGTTTAGAGTTTCTGGGTGATTCAATTTTAAGCTACGTGATCGCCAACGCGCTCTATCACCGCTTCCCTCGCGTGGATGAAGGCGATATGAGCCGGATGCGTGCGACGCTGGTTCGCGGAAACACGTTGGCGGAAATTGCCCGTGAATTCGAGCTGGGCGAATGCCTACGCTTAGGGCCAGGAGAATTGAAAAGCGGCGGTTTCCGTCGTGAATCAATTCTGGCGGACACCGTTGAAGCCCTGATCGGCGGGGTGTTCCTCGACAGCGATATTCAAAACGTTGAGCGACTGATCCTCTCTTGGTATCAGACGCGTCTGGACGAAATCAGTCCGGGCGATAAACAAAAAGATCCAAAAACACGCCTGCAGGAATATCTGCAAGGCCGCCATCTGCCGCTGCCGTCGTATATCGTCGTGCAGGTGCGTGGTGAAGCACACGATCAAGAATTTACTATCCACTGCCAGGTTAGCGGCCTGAGTGAACCGGTGGTCGGCACAGGTTCTAGCCGTCGCAAGGCGGAACAGGCTGCCGCCGAAGAGGCGCTGAAAAAGCTGGAGCTGGAATGAGCGAAGAAAAAACGTACTGCGGATTTATTGCCATCGTCGGTCGACCGAACGTTGGCAAATCAACCCTATTGAACAACCTGCTCGGGCAGAAAATTTCGATTACTTCCCGTAAAGCGCAGACCACGCGTCACCGTATCGTCGGTATCCATACCGAAGGGGCTTATCAGGCGATTTATGTCGATACCCCGGGTCTGCATATGGAAGAAAAACGCGCCATCAACCGCCTGATGAATAAGGCGGCAAGCAGCTCTATCGGTGATGTTGAGCTGATCATTTTCGTGGTCGAAGGCACTCGCTGGACGCCTGACGATGAAATGGTGCTGAATAAGCTGCGCGGCGGTAAAGCGCCGGTGATTCTGGCGGTGAATAAAGTCGATAACGTTCAGGAAAAAGCGGATCTGTTGCCGCACCTGCAGTTCCTCGGCAGCCAAATGGATTTCCTCGATATCGTCCCTATCTCTGCTGAGAGCGGGTTCAACGTGGATACCGTTGCCGGGATTGTGCGTAAGCATCTGCCGGAAGCTATCCACCACTTCCCGGAAGACTACATCACCGACCGTTCACAGCGCTTTATGGCCTCTGAAATCATCCGTGAAAAACTGATGCGTTTCCTTGGCGCAGAGCTGCCGTATTCGGTAACCGTTGAAATCGAACGCTTCGTGACAAACGAACGCGGCGGTTATGACGTCAACGGCCTGATCTTGGTTGAGCGAGAAGGGCAGAAGAAGATGGTTATTGGGAACAAGGGTTCCAAAATCAAAACCATCGGTATCGAAGCGCGTAAAGATATGCAGGATATGTTCGAAGCGCCTGTTCACCTTGAACTGTGGGTGAAAGTGAAATCAGGCTGGGCCGATGACGAACGCGCGCTGCGCAGTCTCGGTTACACTGACGATCTCTGAGAATAACCCCGATGGAGGGCTGGCAGCGCGCTTTTGTCCTGCATAGTCGTCCCTGGAGCGAAACCAGCCTCATGCTGGACGTCTTCACGGAAGAATCGGGTCGCGTGCGCCTTGTGGCTAAAGGCGCACGTTCCAAACGTTCCAACCTTAAAGGTGCTCTTCAGCCCTTTACTCCTCTTTTAGTTCGCTTTGGCGGGCGTGGTGAAGTCAAAACGCTGCGCAGCGCGGAAGCTGTCTCATTGGCATTACCGTTAAGCGGCATCACGCTCTACAGCGGCCTGTACGTCAACGAACTTATCTCCCGCGTGCTTGAGCATGAAACCCGCTTCTCCGAACTCTTCTTCGATTATTTGTACTGTATCCAAGCGCTGGCTGGTGCCACTGGTACGCCGGAACCGGCGCTGCGCCGTTTTGAACTGGCGCTGTTGGGGCATTTGGGGTACGGCGTTGATTTCCTGCACTGCGCTGGCAGCGGCGATGAGGTCGACGATACGATGACCTATCGCTATCGCGAGGAGAAGGGTTTCATCGCCAGCGTGGTGATTGATAACTACACCTTTACCGGCCGTCATCTGCGAGCATTAGCTAGCCGGGAATTTCCCGATGCCGACGTACTGCGCGCTGCGAAACGCTTTACCCGTATGGCCTTAAAGCCGTATCTTGGTGGCAAACCGTTGAAGAGCCGCGAATTGTTTCGCCAGTTTGTTCCAAAACGATAAACAACATTTTGCTCACCCCATTTTTCTTCCTGCCTGCTCGGGAGAAAGCCTGGGCGAGATGAAAGAAAGTTAAAAATAAAATCACGAGGATTGTCATGGCTGAATTACTGTTAGGCGTCAATATTGACCACATTGCCACCCTGCGTAACGCACGCGGCACCGCATACCCGGACCCGGTGCAGGCGGCGTTTATTGCCGAACAGGCCGGTGCCGATGGCATCACCGTGCACTTACGTGAAGATCGTCGCCACATCACCGATCGTGACGTGCGTATTCTGCGTCAGACGCTAGATACCCGCATGAATCTGGAAATGGCGGTGACCGAAGAGATGCTGGCTATCGCCTGTGAAACGCGTCCGCATTTCTGCTGCTTGGTGCCGGAAAAGCGTCAGGAAGTCACCACCGAAGGCGGTCTCGATGTTGCGGGCCAGCTTGATAAAATGCGTGACGCATGCAAACGCTTGGCAGATGCGGGCATCTTGGTATCGCTGTTTATCGACGCCGATAACGCGCAGATCAAAGCAGCCGCTGACGTTGGTGCGCCGTATATCGAAATTCACACCGGCTGCTACGCGGATGCCTCCACGGACGCTGAGCAAGCCAAAGAGCTAGAACGCATTGCGAAAGCCGCCACCTATGCGGCGAGTCTCGGCCTGAAGGTCAATGCCGGGCATGGTCTGACCTACCACAACGTCAAAGCCATTGCTGCGCTGCCAGAAATGCATGAGCTGAATATCGGCCACGCTATTATTGGTCGTGCGGTAATGACGGGTCTGAAAGACGCGGTCGCCGAGATGAAGCGCCTGATGCTGGAAGCGCGTGGCTAATGGCGATTTTAGGGTTAGGTACCGACATCGTCGAAATCGCCCGTATTGAAGGGGTGATCGCCCGTAGTGGCGATCGCCTTGCCCGTCGCGTTCTCAGTGATAACGAATGGGCTATTTGGGAAACGCATCAGCAGCCGGTGCGTTTTCTGGCGAAGCGTTTTGCGGTCAAAGAGGCAGCATCAAAGGCTTTAGGCACCGGCATTCGCAACGGTCTGGCGTTCAATCAGTTTGAGGTTTACAACGACGAGATGGGCAAGCCCAAGCTGCGGTTATGGGGTGAGGCGAAACTGCTGGCGGAGCGAATGGGCGTGAACCACATGCACGTGACGCTCGCTGATGAGCGCCACTACGCCTGCGCGACGGTGATTATCGAAAGTTAGATTTTGTCGGCGTGGTGCATTTGAACAAACTTGTCCCACAGCTGTTCTTCGTTTTCTAAATGTGCCGGGTCCTTTAAAATCGTATTCGGGATCGGGCACACTTTCTGACAGGTCGGCGTTTCGTAATGGCCGATGCATTCGGTACAGCGATCGCTATTGATCTCATAGATGCTATCACCCATCGAAATGGCCTCGTTTGGACATTCCGGCTCGCACATATCGCAATTGATACATTTTTTGGTGATTAACAGCGCCATCAGGAAATTCTCGGAAAACTCAATAAACAGGGCGCGCATTATACGCTCATTTCCCGCACAGGCCATACCTTTTCTGTGGTAATAGCACCGTCGATCAAACCAGTTTTTTCACCAGCGCTTCGCTGTGGCGAATACGCTCCGGCGCGTTCTCCAAATCCTGCTGCACCAGCCCCATAAACAGTAAATCCGTCAGCATCATCTGTGCGCTGGTCGATGAAATCGCCGCGCTGCGCGTGGCCTGTTCTTCGGCAATGGTATAAAGGCAGTGCGACGCGCGCTGTTGGAGCGCATTGGGTGAGAACCCCGTGATAGCGAGAACTTTACCGCCGACGCGCAGGGTTTCATCTGCGGCTAGGTTTATTTCCCGACGCGCGCCAGAATAGGAGATAGCCAGCAACAAATCATCTTTGGTCATGGCCTGTACTGTCGCCAACAGGGCGTGCATATCCAGTTCTGAAACGGCGTTGACGCCGATCTTCATCAGCTTCCAGCTAAAGTTACGTGCCACCAACCCCGATGCGCCGATCCCCGTCAGAATGATACGCCGCGCGTTACGCAGCAGCGCCACCGTTTCCAGCAGCTTATCTTCGCTGTTCACGTCGAGAGATGCGTGCATGGCCGCGACATTATCCTTAATCAGCTTTTCACCGACCAGACGCAGCGGATCATCACCACAAATCTGATTATGCACCGGCACCGAATGCGGATTAACGCTGCTGGCCAAGGCTTCACTGAGCGCCAGTTTCAAGGCGGGAAAACCTTTAAATCCGAGCTTTTGAGCAAATTTTACCACGCTAGACTGGCTCACACCGGCCTGGCTTGCCAGTTCTTGGGAGCTCAGATGGCGTGCCTGATCCGGCTGCGCGAGGATAAAATCCGCCAGCTTTCTATCACTTTGGGCCAGTTGAAGATAACGCTGACGAATACTGATTAAACAATTCATAAGAACCTCACGGGCACAATGACCACAATGTACCGGATACCATTCTGCTCGTTTTAAAGAATTATGTATTCTATTATAACCAGATCTGTCGAATTAAATATTCCATACGTCGGCAAAAAACAACTCTTTTCACGCGGTGCTTTGTTGAGGGTTCGTTCGACCAAAGCCGGCACACTATCTGTTAATCTATTGATTGACCTGATATCGGATTACAGGAGTTTCATTTGACCAGCTATTCCCGTCGCGTGGTGTTTTTTGATCTCGATGGCACGCTGCATCAGCAGGATTTGTTTGGTGCATTCATTCGCTATCTACTACGCCAACTTCCGCTTAACACGCTGCTGGTTCTGCCGCTGTTGCCCATTATCGGCGCGGTCATGTTGATAAAAGGACGCGCGGCGCGCTGGCCGATGAGTGTGCTGCTTTGGGGCTGCACCTTTGGCCGCCGAGAAGCCACATTAAATGCGCTGGAGGTGAGTTTCATCGTCTGGTTCCGCGCCACGGTGACACCGTTTCCCGTGGTGCAGGAGCGTTTGGATAGTTATCTTAGTCGCCAAGATGCCGATGTCTGGTTGATTACTGGTTCGCCGCAGACGCTGGTGGCGCGTGCTTACGCCGATGCGCCGTGGATGTCGCAGGTGAATTTGATCGGCAGCCAAATGCACCGTGGCTTTGGTGGTCGCGTGTTATCAGTACGCTGTTTGGGGCATGAGAAAGTAGTGCAACTCGAACAACGTCTTGGCGCGCCTTTACGTTTATACAGCGGCTATAGCGACAGCAAGCAGGATAATCCGCTACTCTTTTTCTGTGAGCATCGCTGGCGGGTTACGCCGCGCGGCGAGCTTGAGCAACTGGAATAAGCGGGCGCTGCGCTTTAACAGATTTTGTGTATAATGCGCGGCGTTTTCTCATCTGGAGTTTTCACGTTGTCCGATACTGAACTGAACCATGAATACTGGATGCGCCATGCGCTAATGCTTGCGAAACGCGCTTGGGATGAGGGCGAAGTGCCCGTCGGTGCGGTATTGGTGCATAACAACCAAGTGATTGGTGAAGGCTGGAACCGTCCTATTGGTCGCCACGATCCCACGGCGCATGCGGAAATCATGGCTCTGCGGCAGGGTGGTCTGGTACTGCAAAACTACCGCCTGATTGACACCACTCTTTATGTCACCCTAGAACCCTGCGTAATGTGTGCTGGCGCGATGGTGCATAGTCGCATTGGTCATCTGGTGTTTGGTGCGCGCGATGCCAAAACCGGCGCGGCGGGATCGTTAATCGATGTGCTGCATCATCCGGGCATGAACCACCGGGTCGAGTTTACCGAAGGGGTTTTGGCGGATGAATGCTCCGGCATGCTGAGCGATTTCTTCCGCCATCGTCGTCAGCAGCAAAAGACGCTGAAGTTAGCCGCAAAAGCAACGCCTCCCGCGGCCAACAAGTAGCTTATTTACGCCGTGACATCAAAAACGAAACTGCATCGTTTTGATTCGGCGACGGCATAAATGAGAATAGGCCATAGTGATTCTGATTCAGCTCATCCGATGATACCGCCGGATAAGCTTGCGCTATCGCCATCTCATCCGTTGCCTTCTTCTGTTTTTCCTGCAAATAGCCAACCAAGCTAATCTGATACTTACGGATGTTTTCAACATAGGCATAGGCTTCATGCCCACGCGCATAGCCGTAGGTCAGCTTGCTGTACCACGGCTTTTGACTCAGAAGCGGCAGGCGCTGTTTGACGTCGGCCCAACTATCCGGATTGCCTTTTTGCTTGGCGGTGAGTGCCCGAGCATCGAGCATATGGGCGTAGCCCATGTTATAGGCTGCCAGCGCAAACCAAATCCGCTCTTCCTGTGGCACGCTTTCCGGCACTTTCGTCATCATATCTTCGATATAACGCATGCCGCCGCTAATGCTTTGCTCGGCATCGGTACGGTCGGTCAGCCCCAGACTCTGGGCGGTATTTCTGGTCAGCATCATCAAACCACGTACCCCGGTGGGGGAAGTGGCCAGCGGGTCCCAATGGGACTCCTGATAAGAAATGGCGGCCAGCAGCTTCCAGTCTATTTCGCTGGCGTATTTTTCAAACAGTGGCTGCAGATCGGGCAGCACGCTATCCACCGCACGCAGGAAAGCTCGGGTATCGACGTAGTCGAAGTCATCACCATGGCCGAGGTATTTTTCTTCCAAACGCGCGAGGGTGCCGTCTTCATTAATATTATTGAAGAAGTCGAGCATTGCCGCAGACAGCGTGTTGTCGTCATCCTGCAGGCTAAACCAGGTCACCGGCTGCTCGTCGGTAATATCCAGTGCCACGGCAAGTTCCGGGTGAACGCGTTGGAACAGACCAATGGCGACCGAGTCGGCAATGGTGTAGTCCAGTTTGCCGTCGATAACCGCCTGCATGAGATCGACCGAGCCGCGTTTTTCATCAACGGTCCACGAAAGGTTAGGGTACTTGGTCTCTTTTAAGCTTTGCAGATCGCTAATCACCACTTGCCCCGGTGCAACGGTGAGCTTATCGGCGGTGATGTTGCTCAGATTGCGCGGGCGCGTATTGCCCACGCGATAGACCATCTGCTGCGAAACGGAGTAGTAGGTCGGGCCGGGCTGATAGTTTTTACTGCGTTCGCTGTTATAGACCAGCCCGGCAGCCAGCATATCGGCGTTGCCGTGGTCGAGATCGTCGAAAAGCTGGCTGATGTTCTGCCGAACGGTAATTTTCAACTTCACCCCGAGGTAATCCGCAAACTGCTGGGCGAGCTCGGAGTCGAGCCCAATCTCTTTATTATTAAAGTTGCTATAGGTCAGCGGCGAGAGCACGGTACTGACGCGCAGCTCCCCCCGCTCTTTGATCGCGGCGATTCGGTTTTCTGGTTTGCCAAACCAGGGAATAGATGGCCACAGGGCCGCTGCCAGCAACAGCGTTACAACGCCGATGAGCAGATAATTAATCTTTAGTTTTTTCAAATAGTTAATTCGCTGAGATGTAAGTTGAAATCCCTGACGATATTCTAGTTAGCTACAGATTGAGCGGCATTTTGCTTAAGATTGCGCCAGTTGGCAACTGATTCGCGAGGTGTGTCACATCTATTGGTAAAGTGCGGCAATGATTTTATTTCGACGCAAACGGTTTCGTCAGCGCGCAGGATTCACTATAATAGCGCCCGTTCTCCCCCATTGCGCACACTTAACGCTTCAAAGACGAGAGACTTATAATGGAAATTCTGCGTGGTTCGCCTGCACTGTCTGCATTTCGTATTAACAAACTGCTGACGCGTTTTCAGGCAGCCAACATCCCGGTAAGCAATCTATACGCCGAGTATGTCCATTTTGCCAATTTGGACGCGCCGCTGACTGACGAAGAGCGGGCCCGACTTGAACGACTGTTACAGTATGGCCCAAGCCTCAATAGCCATACACCGACTGGTAAGCTGCTGCTCGTCACTCCTCGCCCTGGCACTATCTCCCCTTGGTCTTCGAAAGCTACCGACATCGCCCACAACTGCGGCCTGCAGCAGGTACTGCGTCTGGAACGTGGTGTGGCGTACTATATTGATGCCGCTAGTCTGACCGCTGAACAGGTTGATGCCGTCGCCGCTGAACTGCACGACCGCATGATGGAGAGCGTATTTGCCTCGCTGCAGGACGCGGAAAAACTGTTTGCTCATCACCAGCCGGCACCCGTTGCGAGTGTCGATCTGCTGGGGCAGGGGCGTCAGGCGCTGATTGACGCTAACATCCGTCTTGGCCTTGCGCTGGCCGAGGATGAAATCGACTACCTGCAGGATGCATTTAAAAAGCTGGGACGTAACCCGAACGACATCGAGCTGTACATGTTCGCGCAGGCAAACTCCGAACATTGCCGCCACAAAATCTTCAACGCCGACTGGATTATCGATGGTCAAAAACAGCCTAAGTCGCTGTTCAAAATGATAAAAAACACCTTCGAAACCACGCCGGAACATGTGCTGTCGGCTTACAAAGATAACGCCGCAGTGATGGAAGGTTCTGAAGTGGGGCGCTACTTTGCCGACTACGCAACCGGCCGCTACGATTTCCATCAGGAACCTGCACATATCCTGATGAAAGTGGAAACTCATAACCACCCAACCGCCATCTCCCCGTGGCCGGGCGCAGCAACCGGTTCTGGCGGCGAAATCCGTGATGAAGGCGCAACCGGACGTGGCGCGAAGCCAAAAGCTGGGCTGGTGGGCTTCTCCGTCTCTAACCTGCGTATCCCTGGTTTTGAACAGCCGTGGGAAGAAGATTTTGGCAAACCGGATCGTATTGTTACCGCTCTCGACATCATGACCGACGGCCCGTTGGGCGGCGCGGCGTTTAACAACGAATTTGGTCGCCCGGCGCTGACTGGTTACTTCCGTACCTATGAAGAAAAAGTGAATAGCCACAACGGCGAAGAGCTGCGCGGTTATCACAAGCCGGTCATGCTGGCAGGCGGGATCGGCAACATTCGCGCCGATCACGTGCAGAAAGGCGAGATCAACGTAGGCGCGAAATTGATCGTGCTCGGTGGTCCGGCTATGAATATCGGTCTGGGCGGCGGCGCGGCATCGTCAATGGCGTCCGGCCAGTCTGATGCTGACCTCGACTTTGCCTCCGTGCAGCGCGATAACCCAGAAATGGAACGTCGTTGCCAGGAAGTCATTGACCGCTGCTGGCAACTGGGCGATGCGAACCCGATTCTGTTTATTCACGACGTTGGCGCAGGTGGCTTATCTAACGCCATGCCGGAGCTGGTAAGCGACGGTGGGCGCGGCGGTAAATTCGAGTTGCGCGACATTCTCAGTGATGAACCCGGCATGAGCCCGCTGGAAATTTGGTGTAACGAATCCCAAGAGCGCTACGTGCTGGCGGTTTCCGCAGACCAACTGCCGCTGTTTGAAGAGCTGTGCAAACGCGAACGTGCGCCTTACGCGGTGATTGGTGAAGCGACCGAAGAGCTGCATCTTTCGATGAATGACCGTCATTTCGACAATCAACCCATCGACCTGCCGTTAGACGTGCTGCTCGGTAAAACACCGAAAATGACCCGTGACGTCCAAACGCTGAAAGCCAAAGGCGAGCAGTTGGCGCGTGAAAGCATTTCCTTGGCCGATGCGGTGAATCGCGTACTGCACCTGCCAACCGTGGCGGAGAAAACCTTCCTTGTTACCATCGGTGACCGTACGGTGACCGGTATGGTAGCACGTGACCAGATGGTAGGGCCGTGGCAGATCCCGGTTGCCAACTGCGCTGTAACCACCGCTAGCCTCGACAGCTACTACGGTGAAGCCATGGCGATTGGCGAACGTGCGCCAGTGGCGCTGTTGGACTTTGCTGCCTCCGCGCGTTTGGCGGTGGGTGAAGCGCTGACCAATATTGCCGCCACGCACATTGGCGACATCAAACAAATCAAACTCTCGGCGAACTGGATGTCTGCCGCCGGTCACCCGGGCGAAGATGCCGGTCTTTATGAGGCGGTTAAAGCCATCGGTGAAGAACTGTGTCCTGAGCTGGGTCTGACTATTCCGGTGGGCAAAGACTCCATGTCGATGAAAACCCGCTGGCAGGAAGGCAACGAGCAGCGCGAGATGACTTCACCGCTGTCGCTGGTTATCACCGCCTTTGCCCGTGTGGAAGATGTGCGTCATACCATCACTCCGCAGCTGGTTACGGAAGATAACGCCCTGCTGCTGATTGACCTGGGTAAAGGCCACAATACGCTGGGCGCCACCGCGTTGGCACAGGTCTACCGCCAACTTGGTGATAAACCTGCGGACGTGCGTGATGTCGCGCAGCTCAAAGGCTTCTACGATGCCATTCAGGCGCTGGTGGCTCAGCGTAAGCTGCTGGCCTATCACGACCGTTCTGACGGTGGTCTGTTGGTTACGCTGGCAGAAATGGCATTTGCCGGTCACTGCGGCGTGGAAGCGGATATTGCTACGCTGGGTGACGATCGTCTGGCTGCGCTGTTTACCGAAGAACTCGGTGTGGTGATTCAGGTACGCGCCGCTGACCGTGAAGCGGTAGAGGCGATTCTGGCCGCTCACGGTCTTGCAGACTGCGTACATTATCTCGGCCAAGCTGTAGCGGGTGACCGTTTCACCCTGACCGCCAACGGTCAGCCGGTATTTAGCGAAAGCCGTACTACGCTGCGTATGTGGTGGGCTGAGACCACTTGGCAGATGCAGCGTCTGCGCGATAACCCAGAAAGCGCTGACCAGGAACATAACGCGAAAGCCAACGATAACGATCCGGGCCTCAACGTGAAGCTCTCCTTCGATATCAACGCCGATGTGGCTGCACCGTACATTGCCACCGGCGCGCGCCCGAAAGTCGCTGTGCTGCGTGAGCAGGGCGTGAACTCCCACGTTGAGATGGCTGCCGCCTTCCACCGTGCGGGCTTTGATGCTATCGACGTGCACATGAGCGATTTGCTGGCAGGTCGTCTTGGCCTTGACGCCTTTGATGCACTGGTCGCCTGCGGCGGCTTCTCTTACGGTGACGTATTAGGCGCGGGCGAGGGTTGGGCGAAATCCATCCTGTTCAACAACCGCGTTCGCGATGAATTTGCGACCTTCTTCCATCGTCCGCAAACGCTGGCGCTGGGCGTGTGCAACGGTTGCCAGATGATGTCTAACCTGCGCGAGCTGATCCCAGGCAGCGACCTGTGGCCACGTTTTGTGCGTAACCACTCCGACCGCTTTGAAGCACGCTTCAGCTTGGTGGAAGTTGCCAGCAGCCCTTCGTTGCTGTTAGCGGGTATGGAAGGTTCACGCATGCCAATCGCGGTTTCTCACGGTGAAGGTCATGTAGAAGTTCGTGACGGCGCGCATCTGGCTGCGCTGGAAAGCAAAGGGTTGGTGGCGCTGCGCTTTGTCGACAACTTTGGCAAAGTAACGGAAACCTATCCGGCTAACCCAAATGGTTCACCGAACGGGATCACCGCGGTCACCAGCGAAAGCGGGCGAGTCACTATCATGATGCCGCACCCTGAGCGTGTGTTCCGTACGGTCGCCAACTCTTGGCACCCGGAGAACTGGGGCGAGGACAGCCCGTGGATGCGAATTTTCCGCAATGCGCGTAAGCAACTCGGTTAAGACTGCCGCATAACACATCAAGCCCCTCTTCGTGAGGGGCTTTTTTATGGCAACGTACTCCCGTAGGCCGGATAAAGCGCGTCAGCGTCGCCATCCGGCATGACACTGAGCTTCAATGCCTGATGGCGCTGCGCTTATCAGGCCTACCTATCCGCACCAACCGTAGGCTGGATAAGGCGCGTCAGCGTCGCCATCCGGCGTGACTCCGAGCCTCGGTGCCTGATGGCGCTACGCTTATCAGGCCTACATATCTGCACCAACCGTAGGCCGGATAAAGCGCGTCAGCGTCGCCATCCGGCATGACACCGAGCTTCAATGCCTGATGGCGCTGCGCTTATCAGGCCAACGGCATTAGCGAAGGTCGCCGAGGCGTCTCAGATGTCGGCAAAGCCCGACATTAGCGGCATCGCAATGTCGCCAAAAGGTGACACTTAATTAATTGATTTGTATGGCCTTTCAGTTTTAATGATAGCGTTGTCGTCAATCGGCGACACTGTGAGCAAAAAACGGTCAAGCCCACACACGCCTCGTTAAGCTATATTCTCTATAACTATCATCATGTTAATTAATTGTTTTGAAATGTGGCACGTATCGTGCATAATATTAACCAGTGGCTCATTCACCTTCTTATGTCAGCCCCTTCGGGACGTGCTACATAAACTTCGAATGACGCACAACAAGGTGCCTGCCGTCCAGCAACTGATAATAGCGCTGCTTTATCAAACATCGGGCGAAACGTTGAGTTAGGCACCGCCTTATTCCAAAACAAAGCCGGGCTTATGCCCGGCTTTGTTGTTTCTGGCCTTTCCCTCTCCGGTAACCTCAGTTAGCATTCCTGTATGTTGCTTTATTGAGACACCGCTTTTGAAACGCCTCTCTCTTTCTCCACGCTCGCTGCGTCAATTGGTGACGCTGTCCTTCTTGCTGATCCTTCTGCCGCTGTTAGTGCTGGCTTGGCAGGCTTGGCAGAGTCTGAATATGCTTAGTGCACAGGCCGAACAGACCAACCGCACCACGCTTATCGATTCGCGACGCAGTGAAGCGATGGCCAATATCGCGCTGGATATGGAGCGTAGCTACCGTCAGTACTGCGTATTGGATGACCCAACGCTTGCAAAGGTGTACCAAAATCAGCGTAAGCGCTATGGCGAGATGCTGGAGGCACATGCCGGCGTGCTGCCTGATATCGCCCTTTACCAGCAACTGCGCCAGAACCTGCAAGATTTGGCGCAGCTACAATGCACCAACAGCGGGCCGCAAAAGCAAGCAGCAGATCATCTTGCGGCGTTTTCCAGCGCCAACGGTGAATTGGTACAGGCGACGCGTACTGTGGTTTTCTCACGAGGGCAGCAGCTACAGCAGGCGATTGCCGAACGAGGTCAGTTCTTCGGCTGGCAGGCTCTGGTGCTATTTTTGGTCAGCCTAGCGATGGTGCTGCTGTTTACCCGTATGATCATCGGCCCGGTGAAGGGGATTGAAAGTATGATCAACCAACTGGGGGAAGGGCAGTCGCTGGATGGCGAAGTGATGTTCCGTGGGCCGCGTGAACTGCGTTCCGTCGGGCAGCGCATTGTTTGGTTGAGCGAACGCTTATCTTGGCTGGAGTCCCAGCGCCATCAGTTTTTGCGCCATCTCTCCCACGAATTAAAAACACCGCTCGCCAGCATGCGCGAGGGCACCGAATTGCTGGCCGATCAGGTTGTTGGGCCGCTTAACGCGGAGCAAAAAGAGGTGGTCGCTATTCTCGACAGCAGCAGCCGTAACCTGCAAACGCTGATAGAGCAGTTGCTGGACTATAATCGCAAGCTTAACGAAACCGCAATCCGCATGGAGCCGGTAGTTCTGGCGCCGTTGGTCGATATGGTGATTGCCGCGCACAGCTTGCCAGCACGGGCTAAAATGATGCACACGCAGATTGACCTACAGACACCGTCCTGTTTGGCAGAACCGACGCTACTGATGAATGCGCTGGATAATCTCTACTCGAATGCGGTGCACTATGGCACTGAATCCGGTAACATTTATCTGCAAAGCCGTCGGGAAGGAACCAGAGTCATCATTGATGTCATCAACGCAGGAACGCCTATCCCGGATGCTGAAAAAATTATGATTTTTGAGCCTTTTTATCAGGGCAGCCACCAACGCAAAGGCGCGGTGAAAGGCAGTGGTCTTGGCTTAAGTCTGGCGCGTGACTCAGTGCGCAAAATGCACGGCGAGCTACATCTTGTAGATACCGAAGACGGCAACGTCTGTTTTCGGATTGAACTTCCACTCCCTGGGCTCGAAAAAACAATCACATGAATCGATATCGAGTGACTATGCCCCAATTTTTAACGCGTATGATTCGGCGACAGCCGTCGTGGCGTGGCGGGTTATTTGGCCTCGCTTGCTTGGCGTTGTCCGGGTGTAATACTTCGCTGACGCCGCATAATGGCGACTCCAGCACCGATGCTAATGAGCCACGCCAGCAGGTCGCCGATTACCTGTCGACCGACTGTGATGATATCTGGACGCTCGGCGGCGATGCCGCGGAAAACAACCCTCTTTATTGGCTGCGCGGCATGGACTGCGCCGACCGGCTTGCGGCGGCACGTGCGCGAGCCGATGCCAATGCGCAGCCGGTAGGCAACTGGCAGGGCGCTTTCAAGCGGGGAATCTTGCTCGCGAATGCTAAAATCACGCCAGCTGAGCGTCGGCAGGTGGTTGCCGATATTGATGCCCTTAGCTCGGCTATTCCCTCACGCATTCGCCCGCTTTATCAGGTCTGGCGAGAAAACCAGTCGTTGCAGCTAACGCTTGCCGAAGAACGCCAGCGCTATGGCAAACTGCAGGAAACCAGCGATGCTCAGCTGGATGCGCTGCGTTTGCAACAACAGCAGCTGCAGGCGGAGCTGGATTTAACCACCCGTAAGCTGCAAAACCTGACGGATATTGAACGCCAGCTCTCCAGCCGCAAGCCGGGGGCCGATATGACCCACGGCGCATCTGATGAGGATAAACATGAGTAACCGTAAACCCGCACACCTGCTACTGGTGGATGACGACCCCGGCCTGCTAAAACTGCTGGGAATGCGTTTGACCAGCGAAGGGTATCGTGTCGTGACCGCTGAAAGCGGCCAACAGGGGCTACGGGTGCTGGCTAAGGAACGCATCGATCTGGTCATTAGCGACTTGCGAATGGACGAGATGGACGGCTTACAGTTGTTTAGCGAAATTCAGAAAGTGCAGCCGAGTATGCCGGTGATCATCCTCACCGCGCACGGCTCTATCCCTGATGCGGTCGCCGCCACCCAGAAGGGGGTCTTTAGCTTCTTGACCAAGCCGGTCGATAAAGACGCGCTGTACAAGGCGATTGATGAAGCGTTGGAACGCTCGTCGCCTGCCATGGATGAACGGTGGCGGGAAGCGATTGTCACCCGCAGCCCGCTGATGCTCCGGCTATTAGAGCAGGCGCAAATGGTGGCGCAGTCTGATGTCAGCGTGCTGATAAACGGTCAAAGCGGTACCGGCAAAGAGATTTTGGCGCAGGCTATCCACAACGCCAGCCCGCGTCACGCGAAGCCTTTTGTGGCGATCAACTGCGGCGCGCTGCCGGAACAGTTGCTCGAGTCCGAGCTGTTTGGTCATGCGCGCGGCGCGTTTACCGGTGCGGTGAGCAATCGGGAAGGGCTATTTCAGGCCGCAGAAGGCGGTACGTTGTTTCTGGATGAAATTGGCGATATGCCAGCACCGTTGCAGGTCAAGTTACTGCGCGTGCTGCAGGAGCGTAAAGTCCGTCCGCTGGGCAGCAACCGCGATCTGGATATCAACGTCCGTATTGTCTCGGCAACTCACCGGGATCTGCCCAAAGCGATGGCGCGCGGCGAGTTCCGTGAGGATCTTTTCTACCGCCTGAACGTCGTCAATCTGAAGATCCCTATGCTAGCCGAGCGTACCGAGGATATTCCGCTGCTTGCGAACTACCTGCTGCGCCAGGCCGCCGATCGCCATAAACCCTTTGTACGTGCCTTTTCGACCGATGCGATGAAGCGGCTGATGGCGGCAAACTGGCCGGGCAATGTGCGCCAATTGGTCAACGTTATCGAACAGTGTGTGGCATTAACTTCTTCGCCGGTGATAAGCGATGCGCTGGTGGAGCAGGCGCTGGAAGGGGAAAATACCGCGCTGCCAACCTTCGTTGAGGCGCGTAATCAGTTTGAACTGAACTACCTGCGTAAGCTGCTGCAAATCACCAAAGGTAACGTCACCCATGCCGCCAGAATGGCAGGGCGAAACCGCACCGAATTCTATAAATTGCTCTCCCGTCATGAACTCGATGCCAACGATTTTAAAGAGTAGCACCGGACATACGTCTGATTTATGATACGGTGAGCAACCGGTTACGCGATAAAAACGACAGGAACACCATGAAAAAAATTGATGCGATTATTAAACCCTTCAAACTCGATGACGTACGTGAAGCGCTGGCGGAAGTGGGCATCACCGGGATGACGGTTACAGAAGTGAAAGGCTTTGGTCGTCAGAAGGGCCACACCGAGCTGTATCGTGGCGCGGAGTACATGGTGGACTTTCTGCCGAAGGTTAAAATTGAAATCGTTGTCACCGACGATATCGTCGATACCTGCGTGGATACCATTATTCGTACCGCCCAGACCGGTAAAATCGGCGACGGTAAAATTTTCGTCTTTGACGTCGCGCGCGTGGTGCGTATTCGTACTGGCGAAGAAGACGACGCCGCAATCTAATCCCACTCTTATCTTCGTAGGCCTGATAAGCATAGCGCCATCAGGCATAAATGCCGGATGGCGGCTGTCGCCTTATCCGGCCTACGCGCCAACTGTTTTACAAGACCTTATGCGGGCCAAAACATTCGTAGTGAATGTTTTCTTGTGATACGCCCAGCTCAACCAACTGTTTCGCCGCGAACTGCATAAATCCTACCGGGCCACACAGATAGAACTGCATCGCCGGAGAGCCGATCGCGTCTGCCATCGGGCTTAAATCCATCGCGCCTTCGCTGTCAAAGCGCACGGCGCTGCGGTCGCTATCCGTCGGCTGGCGGTACCAAGTGTGTGCGCTAAAGTGTGGCAAGCTGGCACCCAGTGCTTTCACTTCATCGGCAAACGCGTGCACTTCGCCGTTTTCTGCCGCATGGAACCAGTTAACCTGGGCGTTATGCTGAGATTTGGCCAGCGTGTCGAGCATTGCCAGCATCGGCGTTTGACCGACGCCTGCGGAAAGCAGGGTGACGGGCGTTGTCTTTTCCACCGACATAAAGAAATCACCGGCAGGTGCTGCCAGATGCACGACGTCACCGACGCTTGCATGGTTGTGCAACCAGCTTGAAACCTGCCCGCCGTCTTCACGTTTCACCGCAATACGGTAGCCTTTACCGTCTGCTTTACGCGTCAGGGAGTACTGGCGGATTTCCTGAAATTCGAAATCTTCCGGTTTCAACCACACGGCCAGATACTGGCCCGGCAGGTAATCCGCGACGGTTCCGCCATCGACCGGGGCAAATTCAAAGCTGGTAATGAGTGCGCTGCGCGGCGTTTTGCCGACGAGACGGAACGGACGAGTGCCTTCCCAGCCGCCGTTTTTACTGGCGCTCTCTTGGTAGATCTCGGCTTCTCGGTTAATAAACACTCCAGCTAGCACACCGTAGGCTTTGCCCCAAGCATCCAGTACTTCTTGACCTGGGCTGAACATTTCATCCAGCGTCGCCAGAAGATGGCCGCCTACGATGTCATACTGCTCTGGTTTAATCTGAAAGCTGGTGTGCTTCTGGGCAATTTTCTCAACCGCAGGCAGCAGCGCTGCCAGGTTTTCAATATTGCTGGCGTAGGCGGCAATTGCGTTGAACAGCGCTTCACGCTGGTCGCCGTTACGCTGATTGCTCATATTGAAAATCTCTTTCAGTTCCGGGTTATGGGCAAACATCCGGTCGTAAAAATGGGCCGTGAGCTTAGGGCCGGTTTCAACCAGCAGAGGGATAGTGGCTTTAACGGTGGCGATGGTTTGTGCATCAAGCATGGCAGGTTTTCCTATGATTATCACTTAATGTTGCATATTAAATGCATCTTATAAAAATACCCCTGCTTTGTAAATGGTTCTTTGTGAGATTGCATAATCTCGGTTACAAGATGAATTATTCGCATCACAAACCTGAAAAGAAATCCACTTTCTAACGTAAGGCCTTTATTCCTCAACCCCTTGTGTAGCCTGAAGGTAAACGTTTGCGTAATTTCGTTTGTCAAGACCTGTTATCACAGAACGATTCAGTTATACTGTTGCCCGTTGTCCAACAGGACTGCCTTTTTCAGGGCAAAATTCTATTGTTAGCTGAGTCAGGAGATGCGGATGTTAAAGCGTGAAATGAACATTGCCGATTATGATGCCGAACTGTGGCAGGCTATGGAGCAAGAAAAAGTACGTCAGGAAGAGCACATTGAACTGATCGCCTCCGAAAACTATACCAGCCCGCGCGTCATGCAGGCACAGGGATCTCAGCTGACCAACAAATATGCTGAAGGTTATCCGGGCAAGCGTTACTACGGTGGCTGTGAATACGTTGATATCGTTGAGCAACTGGCTATCGACCGTGCAAAAGAGCTGTTCGGCGCCGACTACGCTAACGTGCAACCGCACTCCGGTTCTCAGGCTAACTTCGCGGTCTACACCGCGCTGCTGCAGCCAGGCGACACCGTACTAGGCATGAACTTGGCTCAAGGTGGTCACCTGACTCACGGTTCCCCGGTAAACTTCTCCGGTAAACTGTACAACATCATCCCTTACGGTATTGATGAGTCCGGTAAAATTGACTACGAAGACATGGCGAAGCAGGCGCAGGAACACAAACCGAAAATGATCATCGGTGGTTTCTCTGCTTACTCCGGTATCGTTGACTGGGCAAAAATGCGTGAAATCGCTGACAGCATTGGCGCATACCTGTTCGTTGATATGGCGCACGTTGCGGGTCTGATTGCAGCTGGCGTTTACCCGAACCCGGTTCCACACGCGCACGTTGTTACCACGACCACCCATAAAACTCTGGCGGGTCCACGCGGTGGCCTGATCCTTGCGAAGGGCGGCGACGAAGATCTGTACAAGAAACTGAACTCCGCCGTGTTCCCAAGCGCGCAGGGTGGCCCTCTGATGCACGTTATCGCAGGTAAAGCGGTTGCGCTGAAAGAAGCGATGGAACCTGAGTTCAAAGTTTATCAGCAGCAAGTTGCGAAAAACGCCAAAGCGATGGTGGAAGTATTCCTGAACCGTGGTTACAAAGTGGTTTCCGGCGGGACTGAAAACCACCTGTTCCTGCTGGATCTGGTTGATAAAAACCTGACCGGTAAAGAAGCGGATGCAGCACTGGGCCGTGCGAACATCACCGTGAACAAAAACAGCGTACCAAACGATCCGAAGAGCCCGTTTGTGACCTCCGGTATCCGCATCGGTTCTCCGGCTGTTACTCGCCGTGGCTTCAAAGAAGCCGAAGTGAAAGAGCTGGCTGGCTGGATGTGTGACGTTCTGGACAACATCAATGATGAAGCCGTTATCGAGCGCATCAAAGGTAAAGTCTTGGAAATCTGTGCACGCTTCCCGGTTTACGCGTAAGCGCTAATCGTAAGATGCAAAAAAAGGCCGCGCATGCGGCCTTTTTTAATGCCCGATGGCGCTACGCTTATCGGGCCTACAACGCTTTCGTAGGCCTGATAAGGCGAAGCCGCCATCAGGCAAACCATCAACGCCTATCTAACGAAATTTTCCCCGGCCCGACAATCGCCAGCAGCAGGAATGCTCCCGCAATACTGATGTTCTTATAGAAGTTAATCATATTCGGCATCACCGCATCGCCGGTCATATCCCAGTAGTGGTGACCAATTACCGCTGTACCCAGCGTATAGAAAATAAAGAGCACCGCCAGTGGACGGGTAAAGAAGCCGAGGATAATTAGAATCGCCGCCGGTACTTCCATCACAATCGCGATAATGGCGGCCAGCGAAGGCATCGGTGCGCCGGATGACGCCATATATTGTACCGTGCCGTCGAAGTGGAGCATTTTGGGATAGCCGAAGAGAATAAACAGCAGTACCACGGCGATACGAGCAATCAGCAGTAGCAGATCGCGCGATGCGCCAAAATCGAGATAGCGAAGCGAGTTCATGGCCGTTCCTTGTGTCAGTACGTATGATTTAAACGTAATACACAATTCTGTGACCTGCCACACAGGGGAGTAAAATCAGTATTTTGGCTAGCGCGTTCCCTGCCGTCGCTATGCTCGCGCGAAGGCAGGGAAGGACATTTAAAGCGACTTCAGCGGCACACTTTCATCGCACAGCTGTGTCTCACTGACCACGCGCCCTGACTGTATCAGTTTACGCAGTACCCGCACTTCTCGCCCGTTATTCAGCGTTACCGCCCCCAGCAAAGCACCGCCTCGCAGCTTCAGCCAGATAGCCTTGCCGCTCTTCGGGTCTCCACGGCACAGCCAGCTTTCGCCCCGCATTTCACCGACAAACTGCAGGTTATCGCTGTACTGATCGGTCCAGAACCAGCCCGGTGCCGTGGCTGGCAGTGGCTGATTCAGCATCGCGGCGGCGGCGGTTTGCGCCTGCACGTTGGCGTTTTCCCAGCTCTCTATCCGCGACAGCGAACCGTCGGGATGGCGCGTTAACGTGACGTCTCCGGCGGCAAAAATGGCCGGATCGGCGGTGACGCAGGTGGCATCAACGATTATCCCATTGGCCGTTTCAAGCCCGGCGTCGCGAGCCAGGGCGTCGTTAGCGATAATGCCGATACCGTACACCACCGCGTCGGCTGTTAACGTGTCGCCGTTTTGCAGCGTCAGGGTCACAAACTCGCCGTTTTCCACGTGTTCAATGGCGCTGTTGAGCAGCATGCGCACGCCCGCCAACTGATGACGCGCCAGCAGGTAGTCGCGCACCGGCTGTGGGGCGTTGCGGCCCATCACCGTCGACGCCTGTTCCACGACCGTGACCCGGCAGCCGCGCTGGGTTGCGCTGGCCGCGAGCTCAAGCCCGATGGTGCCTGCGCCAACAATCACCACCGATTTTCCCGGCTGCAGGATGTCGCGCAGCCGCGCGGCGTCACCGGCGTGGCGCAGGGTGAAGCTCCGCGAGCCAAGAGCGTCAATCAGCGGTAGCGGACGTGCTGCCGCGCCGGTCGCCAACAGAAGCTGCGTCCAGCGGTAGGTTTGGCCGTCTGCCAGCGTCAGGGTATGCGACGACCGGTCAAGCTGGCGAATCGTCACGCCCAGATGGAGCTGGACATTGTTTTCCTGCCACCACTTGGCGGGGAGCACCGGCTGCAATTGCGGGTTGTCGTCCAGCAACATCGCCTTTGACAGCGGCGGGCGCTCGTAAGGGGGATGCGTTTCGTCAGAAAAAAGATGCAGTTGCCCGCTAAACCCTTGCTGGCGAAGGGCGGCGGCGGCCATTGCCCCCGCCTGGCCGCCGCCAATAATAGCAATAATCTGTTCGTTCATAGCGCTCCTTAAAGATCCAGACCCGCCGCGACGTGGCGGATCCCACGGATCCCCAGGCCGGCATCGGCGTTGATCATCACGCCGCTCAGCGTGCGGTTGTTGCGGCGCGAGGCCAGCATCACGTACGGCCCGGTAAAGTCAGCCGGATCGGGGAAGAATTGCAGGGGCAGAATGGCGGCAATTTTCTCCGGCGTCAGCGACTGCATGATTGAGGTGTTATTTTGCCCCAGCGCCTGCGGGCCGCGCAGGTCGGTCGCCATGCCGCAGGGGCCGACGCCGTTAACGCGGACTTTCGGCGCCAGCTCGTAGGCCAACTGACGAATCAGCCCGGTAGCTGCGTGTTTGCTGGCGGTGTACAGCGGGCCGCCACCACCTGGATACCAAGCCGCATTAGAAAGGGTGAAAATGATGCTGCCTTCGCTGGCAATCAGCGCCGGAGCGCAGGCTTTTGCGCCCAGTAGGTAGCCCAGCACGTTAACGTTGAACAGCTCATGAAAACCGCTTTCCAACGCATCCGCCGGAGTATTCACCAGTGAAGCGTTGTGATCCCAGATGCCAGCATTGCCGATAAAGCAGTCCAGCTTGCCGAAGACGGTGAGGATCTGATCGACCGCGCGCTGGTAGTCGGCGTAGCAGGTCACATTGCCTTCGACGGCCAGCACGTGTTCGCCAAAACGCTGACGCAGGCTGGCGACCTTCGCCGCCGACAGTTCTAGGGTGGCGACCTTCGCGCCTTCTTCGATAAAGCGTTCGACCAGCGCCAGCCCGAGCCCGGAGCCGCCGCCGGTGATAAACACCACGTTGTCGTGTAAATCGCTCATCAGGCCTCCTCAGGAATATCGATAAATACCTCGCCACCTTCCACATGAACGGCGTAGGTGGTGAGCGGGTCGGTTGCGGGTAGGCACAGCGCCTTGCCGGTTTTCAGGCAGAAGCTGGCGGCGTGTAGCGGGCATTCGACGGTGGCATCGTCTTCCAGATAGCCTTCGGACATCGACGCGTTACCGTGGCTACAGCGATCGTTAATGGCAAAAAATTCACCGCCGACGTGGAACAGGGCGATAACGGGTGAGGTTTCCAAGCGGAGGGCTTCTCCCTCCGGCAGCGCCTCGGTGGCGCAGGCAAATACGCGATTCATCAGAAAAGGATACTCAGGTTGTGGGAGGTGATCACCGCCTGATCGAGCACGATCTCACGTGCCAGCAGACGCCACGTACCGTCGGACAGCCGACGGACTTTATCCACGCGGGTGCCCACATAAAACGTTTCGTCACGTTCCTTTTGGGCACGGTACAGCAGGTAGTTGAGGCGGA
The DNA here is from genome assembly GCF_040932435.1 of Kluyvera sp. STS39-E. Classification (NCBI taxonomy): domain Bacteria; kingdom Pseudomonadati; phylum Pseudomonadota; class Gammaproteobacteria; order Enterobacterales; family Enterobacteriaceae; genus Kluyvera; species Kluyvera sp. STS39-E. The sequence goes on from NZ_JBFQGA010000008.1 coordinate 60,722, forward strand.
CGGCGAAGACGTCCGGCTGGTCGGTTTCACTTACCTGCAGGTTGCTTATCATATGGCGGGTGCGCGAAGGCGGCTCTTCCGCCCACGCCATGCCGGTTTCCAGCCGCGCGATGCGGCGTTCAAGCTGGTCTTTGTTGTCGTTGAAAATCCAGGTGGTTGGCGGCTGTATACCTTTACGACGGTCGCGGGTCTGGGCGTTGACGGTGGTTCGCATGGTGTAACGAATCTCTTCGTCCAACTGCGCCAGCCAGTCGCGGAACTGCCAGTCGTCGAGCAACCGTGCCTCCTCATAAAGAAACTGGCCGATGCGGTGATGCAGTTCCAGAGAGACTAATGCGCTCATTTCATCACCTCCTGCTGGTAAGCGGCGGTTTTTTCCTGCACTTCCTGCCAGCTTTCGCTGCTGAGCAGGTCGGCCCAGCGCTGGTACATGCCGCGGGCGGCGGTTTCCGAGAAGATGTAGTTGGTGATCCCCGGAATGCCGTCGTCACGACGTTTTTCCTGGCCTAAGCCCATTTCCAGACACAGATTGGTGTTCCGCGCCCGGTGTCCTTTCAGCAGCTTTTGAATCTCACACCAGTTTTCTGAATCGTCCTGCTCGAGGAAACCGGCAGGGCCGAAGGCGCGGGTGGCGCTGTTTTCAAACGCCGCTTTCACTTCGTCAGAGGCGGCTTTGTCGGTAATGCAGAACGCCCAAACCTCCACCTGATCCGGTCCGCGCGGGTGCCAGATACGCAATGTGGCGGTGCCGTTGAGCCACGAAAGGGTCGGAAATATGTTGTTGTGACCGGCCAGACGCAGAGCACGTACTTTGCCCAACCGCTGCTCGGCTTCCTCATAGGTTTCGCGGTAGTAGCTGGAAACTGCACCATCAACCCAGACGTTAGCATCGGGTTTTTCGGTGAAGAAGAAGCCGCTGCCGTGTCCATCCTGACCAAACTGTAATGCGTCTTTCGCCGTTTCCCAGACCGGGCGCGCAGTCTGACCATCGCCGAGGCGTTTGGAACTGTCGTCATCTTTCGCGCCCAGCACCTGCACGGCGGAAGCGTGGCTGAACAGCGCGTGATACTGGTCGCTGGCGAACTGCTCGGCGGGGAATTTCCAGTTACAGTCGATAACCCATTTCTGGACGCCGCCGACGATCTCGGTGCCGCCTTCGCGTCTGTCCAGCACACCGTCGAGATACCAAGCCATATCGCCGAGGTAATCGAGAAGATTAGGGGCGCTGGTGTCCCAGTTGCCGAAAATCAGCCCCTTGTAGCTTTCCACGCACGGCACTTCGTTAAGACCCCAGTGTGATTTACACAGCCCTTGCGGATAGGCACGCGGCTCCAGCGGCACATCAATCAGCTCGCCGTTGATGCCGTAAGACCAGCCGTGATATGGGCAGGTAAAGGCGCGGGTGTTTCCGCAATCAGCGTAGCTCACGCGCATGGCGCGGTGACGACACTGGTTTAAAAATGCCTTAATGCTGCCATCTTTCTGGCGCACTACAACCACGGCATCTTCGCCCATGTAGGTGTTAAAGAAGTCGCCCGCTTTCGGGATCTGGCTTTCATGGGCCAGAAATAGCCAGCAGCGACCAAAGATCCGCTCCAGCTCGAGCTGATAGATATCGGGGTCGGTGTAAATTCGCGGAGTAACCCGACCGTTTTGGGTATCCACCAGATGGTAGATGTCAGTTTTCGCTTTTGTGGTCATATTTTTTTAATCCTGCGGGGTAAGAGGTATTGACCTTTTCTTTTTTGTGTCATCCTTATGTTGCTTGTGGGTTATCGGTATGTGAAATAGATAATTTCTACTACTTGATACGTTTTATCGATAACAAGGAGAAGGGAATGGAATTGAGGCACTTACGCTATTTTGTCGCGGTGGCGCGGGAGTTGAACTTCACGCGCGCCGCGGAGAAACTGCATACCTCACAGCCGTCCCTGAGTAGTCAAATTCGCGATCTGGAGCAGTGCGTGGGCACGCCTTTGCTGGAGCGCGATAAACGTAAGGTCACGCTAACGGCGGCGGGCGTGTGTTTTTTTCAGGATGCGCAGGCCATTCTGGACAATGCAGAACAGGCTAAACTGCGCGCCCGAAAGGCTGCGTTAAATAACGATCATCTGGCCATCGGTTTTGTTCCTTCCGCTGAGGTGAACCTGCTGCCAAAAGTGCTACCTATGCTCCGCATGCGTCAGCCGGACACGCACATTGAGCTGGCGAGCCTAATCACCACGCAGCAAGAGGAGAAGCTGCGCAGCGGCGAGCTGGATGTCGGCCTGATGCGCTACCCCATTCATGGTCAGGATATTGAGGCCATCGAACTGTTTCATGAGCCGCTGGTGGTCGTGCTGCCGGTGAATCATCCGCTGGCAAAGGAAGCGCGTATCTCCGCGCAGCAACTGCACGGCGTGAACTTTGTCACCACCGATCCCGACTATTCCGGCGAGCTTTCAGCGGTGGTGAAAGCGTGGTTTGAGAAAGAGCGCAGTCAGCCAAATATTGTGCAGGTGGCAACCAATATTCTGGTGACCATGAACCTGGTCGGCATGGGGCTGGGCGTGACTTTGATACCCGGTTATATGAATAATTTTAATACCGGCCAGGTGGTTTTTCGGCCAATTGATGGCGAAGCGCCAACGCTGGCTCTGCTTATGGCGTGGAAAAAGGGCGAGCAAAAGCCTGCCTTAAGGGATTTTATTGAGCTGGCACAGCGGCCGCTGATGATGGTGGAACGCTAAGGCGGCGTTTTTCATGCGGGTCATAATTAATTGTACAGACAGCAAAAAGGAAAAAAACAGAAGGTGATCTTTGTCACAATTATCTCGTAAGCATGAGCGTTAGTACTCTCTTGTTTGTGTGGTAAGTCATTAGACTATCGCCTCCAAACGGGAGGAACCATGGTCTTGCACTCCACACGCTGGTTAGCGCTCAGTTATTTCACCTACTTTTTTAGTTACGGTATTTTTCTTCCTTTCTGGAGCGTCTGGCTCAAAGGGGCCGGGCTGTCGCCTGAAACTATCGGTCTCTTGCTGGGCGCGGGCCTAGTCGCTCGTTTTTTGGGAAGCTTGCTGATCGCTCCACGTGTTAACGATCCGTCGCGATTGATCCGCGTCATGCGCATTCTGAGCTTGATAACGCTGCTGTTTGTGCTGATGTTCTGGGCGGGAACCCACGTCGCCTGGCTGATGGTGGTGATGGTTGGCTTTAACCTGTTCTTCTCGCCGCTGGTGCCGTTAACCGACGCGCTGGCGAATACTTGGCAAAAACAAATAACCATGGACTATGGGCGAGTACGCCTGTGGGGGTCTATTGCGTTTGTTATTGGTTCTGCACTGACCGGCAAGCTGGTGAGTCTGTATGGCTACCAGGTGATCTTATTGATGCTCAGTCTTGGGGCCGCTTCTATGCTGCTCGGGATGCTGCTGAAACCTTCGGTTATGCCGCTTGGGGAGTCACGCCATCAGGAACATGTCGGCTGGTCGACTTGGCGTGCACTGGTCGTGCAAAACTGGCGCTTCCTAGCCTGCGTCAGCATGCTACAAGGGGCACATGCCGCTTACTATGGCTTCAGTGCGATCTACTGGGAGGGCGCCGGTTATTCGGCCTCGGCGATTGGCTATTTATGGTCGTTGGGCGTGGTCGCTGAAGTGGTGATCTTCGCGCTGAGTAAAAAACTGTTCCGTCGCTTTAGCGCGCGCGATCTGCTGCTGCTTTCAGCCATTTGCGGCGTCATCCGTTGGGGGCTGATGGGCTGGACGACCAGCCTGCCATGGTTGATTTTGATTCAGATCCTGCACTGCGGCACCTTCACGGTCTGCCATTTGGCGGCGATGCGCTACATTGCGGCGCGGCAGGGCGGTGAGGTTATTCGTCTACAAGCGGTTTATTCCGCTGTTGCCATGGGCGGCAGCATCGCCGTAATGACCATGTTTGCTGGCTTCCTTTATCAGCATTTGCACCAGGGGTTGTTCTGGGTGATGGCGCTGGTAGTGCTACCGGCACTGGTGCTACGACCTAAAGCGGTAACGCCCTAGGTCTCGAGCATTTTGCAGATGTGCTGCTGCTGATGCTCGCTGAGAGGTTGTTCTGCGTGAATCAGCGGCGGTGAGAACAGCGGCAGGACGATGGCGTAGGGCGAAATCACCAGCGTGCTGTCTTTCGGTGCCCCTTCTTTCTGGAAGATTGGCACCGCCAGATATTTCACATTGAGCGGCAGTAAGGTTAATTCCCGCAGCTGCTGCTCAATCTCCTGTTCAAGCGAAGGATTATCGCCCGTTAACAACACAACTTGTTTCTCGTGCAATTCGCTTTCCTGCATTAATCCTGCGCCAAAGATGACCGCAATCAGTGCCGCTTCATCATCACTGAAGCACAGGGCGTACCGCGCTTCAAACTCTAGCAGCGCCGTCCGCGTTGTGCGGATGAGTCGCGGGTAGAGGCGATTAATCTCTTCGGATAAATGATTGTCGATACCGATGTCAAAGACGCAGCGGTTGAGCGCCTGCGCCAGATGGATATAAAGGTGATTGATGACGCCGCCCTCGTCGGTGAATCGGCAGTTGGCGATGCGTTGAAAATGATCAACCAATTGCGTCACGGCAAGCTGCAGCTGCTGGTCTTGCTCACATGCGTCATTTTGCGGGTCAGGGACTTTGAGCAGCATAAATAACAGCGCCAGAAACTGCTGTTCGTTGTGGTTAGGCGTTCGCTGTACGCGGCGCTGCCAATGACGCACGATCTCCGCCGCGGTCTGGAATTCGACGGTTGCTCGGGTCCACGTATTTTGCAGCGGGCTAAACTGCGGGCTTTCGCCTTGATGATGCTGTAATAAACAGTACTGCAAATAGAGGCGCAAAAAATGCCCGTCGCGGGACTCAAACTGCCGTTGCAGGCTGCGTCCACAGCGGTTGACGAGCGCCTGCAGATTCGTTTCATCATAGAGATTACGGGCGATCTTTAGCTGTTTAAGCCGCGTTTTGAGCGCCGGTGTAAAATGGTGAATAACAAAATGCGGACATAGGCGCAATGCGCGGCGCAGCCAGTGCAGTAAGCACAGGCGCTGGTCGAGATTTGTGCCTTCAATCCGATAGCTGCCATCCGCCAGAGTGGCGATAGCCAGACGATGGTAACGCGCGATCTCCAGTCCAGCCTCAACGATATCTTGCCGGCTTGTTGAAACATCGACATTATTCACTTTGCCAATGTCTTCTGGCGTAATGACGTGTCCTGGGAGATAGAGCATCAGCAGCGCCTGGCAGCGGCGCTGCGGACTGGAAAGCACAGATGGCGGTTCGGGTACGGTCATCATCTGTTGGCATCCAGCTGCAGGTAGTAGGAATAAGCGTAGACAAAAGATAACGGTAGTTAACGGGCTTTCGCTAAGGAATGCTGGCGGCGGTCACAGAATTTTTCACTGAGGAACGGATGAAGAGAGTGAAACAATGCGTGGTTCTGGTGTTTCTTGCGGTTTTATCGTTATCCGCCCGCGCGCACCCGCACAGTTTTATCACCATCACCAATCAATTGGTGGTCAGTGACGGCCAACTGACGGGGATGAAAATGCGCTGGACGATGGATGAGCTGACTTCCGCCGATCTGTTATATGACGCCGGTAACGCCAAACCGGGTGATGAAGTATGGAAAAAACTGGCCGCAGAAGTGATGGCAAATGTGCTGGGGCAACATTATTTCACCGAATTCTGGCATGGCGGCAAGAAAGTGAAGTTTGAAAATCTTCCTACGGCCTATGGCCTGGCACGTGAAGGGCATCAGGCGATACTGACATTTACTTTGCCGCTGGCGAAGCCGCAGCCTTTGGCGGGGCAAACCTATACCTTTTCAACCTTTGACCCAACTTACTATGTCGATATGAGCTACGAACACGAGGCCGATGTCGCTTTTGCTCCCGACTTTAAAGGCGCATGCAAAGTGAATGTGCACACGCCAAAACCCAATGAAGATATGCTCATGTACGCTCAGTCTCTCGACAAAGAAGACGCACCGGCGGAAGACATGGAGCTAGGTAAACAGTTTGCGCAGAAGGTCACCATCAAATGTCAGTGATTTCCACGCGCCGTCAGCCTTCAAGCCGCTGGTTACAGCTGTGGCCGCTGTTGCTATTTGCGGTTGTAGCTGTTGTTGGACTGCTGTGGTTATGGCAGTTCTGGCCGCAGGTGATGCTAAAAAGCGTTATCTGGCAGCGTGATGTTAACCAGCAAATGAGCGGTTTGCTAAAAGCGGTTGCCGCCAATCCGGGGCAGGCAGGAATGACGTTGCTGCTGTTTAGTTTTGTTTATGGTGTGCTGCATGCGCTAGGGCCGGGGCACGGCAAAATCGTAATTACGACCTGGCTTGCGACCCATCCATCAAAACTGAAATCGAGCATTGGCCTGACGCTGGCTGCTTCTTTATTACAGGGGCTGGTGGCCATCGGCCTCGTGGTAATTGTGCTGACGATTTTGCAGTTACCCGCGCGGCAACTTCATCTGAGCAGCTTCTGGCTGGAAAAAGCTAGCTACGCGCTGGTGGGCGTGCTTGGGCTCCTGCTGTGCTGGCGGGCGTTGAAAAAACTGCGTGCGCTACTGCGCAAACCAACCTTCACCGCGTTTACGCCGCATCATGTTCACCATGAGGGCTGCGGCTGCGGGCATCAACATTTGCCCAATCCCGATCAACTTTCCCAGGGCGACGACTGGCGCGCCCGACTGATGATTATTCTCTCAATGGGAATGCGTCCCTGCTCCGGTGCCATTATGGTGCTGCTGTTTAGTAAAGTGATAGGCGTGTTTGCCTGGGGCGTGGCGTCGGCGCTGGCGATGGCGGCGGGAACGTCATTAACCATCTCTTCGCTCGCGCTGTTGGTGCATGGTTTCCGGACGCTGGCGGTAAAGCTGAGCGGTAATAAAACTCCGGTGCTGTGGCGACAGGTGGGCTGGACGACGCTGGCGTTAGCCGGAGGTGTGATTCTGTTGGCGGCGGCGGTGGTCATGTGGGTGAGCGCGGTGCCGGTAGGCCGAGGGCTAAGGCCGTTCTAGCTTTGCCAAGTCCGAAGATGGTGGGGCTTATCGACGCCCCTTAGCCGAGGCGTCAGCTTTAGCGTTAGTTCAACGTATAATCTAGCGTGATTTCTGCCTTCACTAGCTGTGATACCGGACAGCCAGCCTTAGCTTTCTGGATGATGCCATCAAACTGCTGTTGTTCGATACCGGGCACCACCACCTTACTTTGCAGCGCAATTCGGGTAATGGCAAAGCCACCATCGGTTTTATCAAGCGACACGTCCGCCGAGGTATCAATTGAATCTGCGGTATAACCTGCTTCGCCAAGCATTAATGATAACGCCATCGAAAAACACGCGGCGTGAGCGGCGGCAATCAGTTCTTCCGGATTGGTGCCTTTTGCGCCTTCAAAACGGGTATTAAAGCCGTAAGGTTGCTGGTTAAGCACACCGCTTTCGGTAGAAACCGTGCCTTTCCCGCGTTTAATGTCGCCAGACCAGTGGGCCGAACCGTGCTTGTGAATTGTCATTCTCGTTCTCCTTTTGGCTACCAAAAGGCTAAGTATAGACGACGGATTTGACGGTAACGGGAAGAGAGATAATTCTGCGGGCAGGGTGGGGGTAAAAAAAAGAAGCCCGCTAAGGGGCTTCTTAATTGACGCAACGTCTGGACTTAGCGCTTCAGCGCTTCGCTCAGTTCGTCACGCATGTTAGCCAACATGGATTTCACGACGCGTGGATTACCTGCAACGATGTTGCCGGTCATCATGTAGTTGTGACCGCCGGTGAAGTCGCATACCAGTGCGCCTGCTTCACGAGCAATCAGCTCACCTGCAGCGAAATCCCACGGCTTCAGGCCAATCTCAAAGTAGCCGTCAACGCGTGCTGCGGCAACGTAGGCCAGATCCAGCGCAGCGGAACCGGAGCGACGGAAGTCTGCACATTCGGTAAACATTTTGCCGAGGATCTTCATATAAGCTGGAGCGTGTTGCTTAGCTTTGAATGGGAAGCCGGTAGCGATAATGGTGCCATCGAGATCGCGAGCAATGCTGCCGCGCAGACGGTAGCCGTTAAGCTGTGCGCCCTGACCGCGAGTCGCGGTGAACAGTTCGTTACGCATTGGATCGTAAACTACGGCGACTTCAGTACGGCCTTTGATGCGTACTGCGATAGATACCGCGAAGTGCGGCAGACGTTTGATAAAGTTGGTGGTGCCATCCAGTGGATCGATAACCCATTGAACATCCTGATCTTCGCCAACATGTTCACCGCTTTCTTCGGTGATAATGGTGTGTTGCGGGTAAGATTTGCGGATTGTTTCGATAATAATCGCTTCTGCGGCTTTATCGACGTTAGTCACGAAATCGTTACTGCCTTTCTGGCTCGTTTCAACAGAGTCAGGCGTTTCATAGTGTTTGGCAATTACATTACCCGCCTTGCGCGCTGCGCGCACGGCGATGGTCAGCATCGGATGCATCGGTCTCTCTCACTGGATGTTAAAGAACGGGAAAACGGCGCAGAGTATAGCAGCGAGAACAGAACATGTCTTCGTTTTATGATAATATGGCCGAATAATCTTTAGACGAAGAATGACAATGCTGCAAAATATCCGAATCGTGCTGGTTGAAACTTCTCACACCGGCAACATGGGCTCCGTGGCCCGCGCTATGAAAACCATGGGTTTAACGAATCTGTGGCTGGTTAATCCGCTGGTCAAACCGGACTCGCAGGCTATCGCCCTTGCGGCAGGCGCCAGTGACGTTATCGGTAATGCCCAGATCGTCGACACCCTCGACGAAGCGCTTGCAGGATGTAGTCTGGTTGTTGGCACCAGCGCGCGCTCCCGTACGCTGCCGTGGCCAATGCTAGACCCGCGTGAATGCGGACTGAAAAGTGTTGCTGAAGGCACACATGCGCCAGTGGCGCTGGTGTTTGGCCGTGAGCGTGTTGGCCTGACCAACGACGAACTGCAGAAATGTCATTATCACGTCGCGATTGCCGCGAACCCAGAGTACAGCTCGCTGAATCTGGCGATGGCAGTACAGGTTATTGCGTACGAAGTGCGTATGGCTTGGCTAGCGACGCAAGAAAGCGATGCGCCGGTTGTTGAAGCAGATGAAACACCGTATCCGCTGGTTGATGACCTAGAACGTTTTTACGGACACCTGGAACAGACCCTGTTGTCTACCGGCTTTATTCGTGAAAACCATCCAGGGCAGGTGATGAGCAAGCTGCGCCGCATGTTCACTCGCGCTCGTCCGGAAAGCCAGGAGCTGAACATTCTGCGTGGGATCCTTGCTTCTATTGAGCAGCAGAATAAAGGTAAGTCGTCGCGTTGATGCCGGTTTATCCGGCCTACACATCGCGTGGCCTGTAGGCCGGATAAGCGAAGCGCCATCCGGCAAACCAAGACAGCACGGAACGCCAAATACCTGACTAAATTACTCAAGTAAATAGTTGACTGTTTTAGTCGGGAATGTCAGACTTGGCCCTGCTATGCAATACCCACATTATTATATTAAAAAGCCCGGGCAGGGGCGAGTTTGAGGTTAAGTAAGACATGAGACTGACATCTAAAGGGCGTTACGCCGTGACCGCGATGCTGGACGTTGCACTCAACTCCGAATCGGGCCCGGTACCGTTGGCCGATATTTCTGAACGTCAGGGAATTTCACTCTCCTATCTGGAGCAGCTGTTTTCCCGTCTGCGTAAAAATGGTTTAGTGTCCAGCGTACGCGGACCAGGCGGCGGTTATTTGCTGGGGAAAGAAGCCATCCACATCGCTGTGGGTGAAGTGATCAGCGCAGTCGACGAATCCGTTGACGCAACCCGCTGTCAAGGGAAAGGTGGCTGCCAGGGCGGCGATAAATGTTTAACCCACGCACTGTGGCGCGACCTGAGCGACCGTCTGACCGGTTTCCTGAACAACATCACCTTAGGTGAACTGGTAAACAACCAGGAAGTTCTGGACGTGTCTGACCGCCAGCATACGCATGACACCTCCCGCAATAATCGCGTACAAGACGCAATCGACGTTAAGTTACGTGCATAATCCACCGGTCCTGCGGTGTGCCGTTTAGGTACATCAGGCAGGACAGGTTATAAAAAAAAGATTTCAGAGTCAGGCCGGGACTTAGGTCCCGTCAACACGGTCGTACATCCAGCCGGTTGCCTGATTCCTTGCATTGAGTGATGTACGGAGTTAAAGAGCAATGAAATTACCGATCTATCTCGACTACTCCGCAACCACGCCGGTGGACCCGCGTGTTGCCGAGAAAATGATGCAGTGTCTGACCCTGGACGGAAACTTTGGTAACCCCGCTTCCCGTTCACACCGTTTCGGCTGGCATGCTGAAGAGGCGGTTGATATCGCCCGTAACCAAATTGCCGAGCTGGTGGGTGCTGACCCGCGCGAAATCGTATTTACTTCCGGTGCGACTGAATCCGACAACCTGGCGATTAAAGGTGCTGCTAACTTTTATCAGAAAAAAGGCAAGCACATCATCACCAGCAAAACCGAACACAAAGCTGTGCTGGATACCTGTCGTCAGCTCGAGCGTGAAGGTTTTGAAATCACCTATCTGGCGCCTCAGCGCAACGGTATTATCGACCTGAAAGAACTTGAAGCGGCGATGCGTGATGACACCATCCTCGTTTCTATCATGCACGTGAACAATGAAATCGGCGTGGTTCAGGATATCGCGACTATCGGCGAACTGTGCCGTGCGCGCGGCATCATCTATCACGTTGATGCGACGCAGAGCGTGGGCAAATTGCCTATCGACCTGAGCCAGCTGAAAGTTGACCTGATGTCCTTCTCCGGTCACAAAATCTACGGTCCAAAAGGTATCGGCGCGCTGTATGTTCGTCGTAAACCACGTATCCGTATCGAAGCGCAAATGCACGGTGGCGGTCACGAGCGCGGCATGCGTTCTGGCACTCTGCCTGTCCACCAGATCGTCGGTATGGGTGAAGCTTACCGTATCGCGAAAGAAGAGATGGAAACCGAGATGGCGCGTCTGCGCGGTCTGCGTAACCGTCTGTGGAACGGCGTGAAAGATATGGAAGAGGTATACCTCAATGGTGACCTCGAGCAGGGCGCACCAAACATCTTAAACGTCAGCTTCAACTTTGTTGAAGGTGAGTCGTTGATTATGGCGCTGAAAGACCTGGCGGTTTCCTCCGGTTCTGCCTGTACGTCCGCAAGCCTTGAGCCATCCTACGTGCTTCGTGCACTGGGCATGACCGACGAGCTGGCGCATAGCTCTATTCGTTTCTCTTTAGGTCGCTTTACTACCGAAGAAGAGATTGACTACGCCATCAATCTGGTTCGCAACTCCATTGGCCGTCTGCGCGACCTTTCTCCACTGTGGGAAATGTTCAAGCAGGGCGTGGATCTGAACAGCATTGAATGGTCACATCATTAATCGGTAGATAAGGAGAATTCATCATGGCTTACAGCGAAAAAGTAATTGATCACTACGAGAACCCACGTAACGTCGGTTCTTTCGACAACAGCGACGAGAGCGTCGGCAGCGGCATGGTCGGTGCACCGGCCTGCGGCGACGTGATGAAGTTGCAGATTAAAGTCAACAATGAAGGTATCATTGAAGACGCGCGTTTCAAGACCTACGGCTGCGGTTCCGCCATCGCCTCCAGCTCTCTGGTCACCGAATGGGTGAAAGGGAAATCTCTGGACGAAGCACAGGCGATTAAAAACACCGATATCGCCGATGAACTTGAACTGCCACCGGTGAAAATTCACTGTTCTATTCTGGCAGAAGACGCGATTAAAGCCGCGATTGCGGATTACAAAAGCAAACGTGAAGCAAAATAAATAAAGAGTTGAGGTCATTATGTCGATTTCTTTAAGCGACAGTGCAGCAGAGCGAGTCAATACCTTCTTGTCAAACCGTGGTAAAGGGTTTGGCCTGCGTCTGGGCGTCAGAACGTCTGGTTGTTCGGGTATGGCTTATGTACTGGAATTTGTTGACGAGCCGGCGGCAGAAGACACCGTATTCGAAGACAAAGGCGTGAAGGTTGTCATCGACGGTAAGAGCCTGCAATTTCTTGATGGTACGCAGTTGGACTTCGTAAAAGAAGGTCTGAACGAAGGGTTTAAGTTTACCAACCCTAACGTGAAAGATGAGTGTGGCTGCGGCGAAAGTTTCCACGTTTAGTTTTTAGTCCTACTAACCCCACCGCAGCGACAGCTGTGCGTGGGGTTTGTTTTAAATAGTTAACCCTGAGATCGTCATGGATTACTTCACTCTCTTTGGATTACCAGTCGGTTATCACGTAGACACTCAGGCCCTCGCGGCACGTTTTCAGGATCTGCAGCGTCAAAATCACCCCGACAAATTTGCCAACGCCAGCGACGCCGAACAGCTTGTTGCAGTTCAGCGCTCAGCAAACATCAATCAGGCGTGGCAAACCCTGCGTCATCCGCTGACTCGCGCGGAATACCTGCTCTCTCTGCACGGTTTTGATCTTTCCAGCGAACAGCACACCGTCCGTGATACCGCGTTCCTGATGGAACAACTGGAGCTTCGCGAAGAGCTGGACGAGATTGAACAGGCGAAAGACACCGACCGTCTTGAAAACCTGCTCAAACGCATTAAAACAATGTACACCCAACGCCAACAACAGATGGTGGCGGAATTAGACGCTAAGACGTGGGACGTGGCGGCGGATACCGTACGCAAACTGCGTTTTCTCGATAAACTCCAAAGCAGCGCTGAATTACTCGAAGAAAAGCTGCTCGATTTCTGATTTTGGAAGCTTAACATGGCCTTATTACAAATTAGTGAGCCGGGGCTGAGTGCTGCACCGCACCAGCGCCGTCTGGCGGTGGGCATTGACTTAGGTACCACCAACTCTCTGGTTGCGACCGTGCGAAGCGGCCAAGCTGAGACGCTGCCCGATGATCAGGGCCGTCACCTGCTGCCGTCCGTCGTTCATTATCAAGCACAGGGTCACACCGTCGGCTACGACGCGCGAGCCAACGCCGCGCAGGATCCTGCCAACACCATCAGTTCGGTGAAGCGCATGGTGGGCCGCTCGCTGGCGGACATTCAAACGCGTTATCCGCACCTGCCTTACCAGTTCCAGGCGAGCGAAAATGGCCTGCCAATGCTGGTCACTGAGGCGGGTGTGTTGAACCCTATTCGTGTCTCCGCCGATATCCTCAAAGCGCTTGCCGTGCGGGCAACGCAATCCCTTGCGGGTGAACTCGACGGCGTTGTTATCACCGTTCCGGCCTATTTTGACGACGCTCAGCGCCAGGGCACCAAAGACGCCGCGCGTCTTGCGGGTCTGCACGTGCTGCGTCTGCTCAATGAACCGACCGCGGCGGCAATTGCCTACGGCCTCGACTCTGGTCAGGAAGGCGTGATTGCCGTTTACGATCTGGGCGGCGGCACCTTTGATATCTCCATTTTGCGTCTGAGTCGCGGCGTGTTTGAAGTGCTGGCTACCGGCGGCGATTCTGCGCTGGGCGGTGACGACTTTGACCACCTGTTGGCAGACCATATCCGCGAACAAGCGGGCATTGCCGATCGCAGTGATAACCGTGTACAGCGCGAACTGCTGGACGCCGCCATCGCCGCCAAAATCGCCCTGAGCAATGCTGACAGCGTCACCGTTGAGGTTGCTGGCTGGAAAGGCGAAGTGACCCGCGAACAGTTTAACGATCTCATCTCCGCGCTGGTGAAGCGGACTCTGCTGGCCTGCCGCCGCGCGTTGAAAGACGCGGGTGTAGAAGCCGAAGAGGTGCTGGAAGTGGTGATGGTCGGCGGTTCAACCCGTGTGCCGCTGGTGCGTGAGCGCGTGGGCGAGTTCTTTGGTCGTACGCCACTGACCTCCATCGATCCGGATAAAGTTGTCGCCATTGGCGCGGCGGTGCAGGCCGATATTCTGGTCGGTAATAAACCGGATAGCGAAATGCTGCTGCTTGACGTTATCCCGCTGTCCCTGGGGCTTGAAACCATGGGCGGCCTCGTGGAGAAGGTGATCCCGCGTAATACCACCATTCCAGTGGCGCGTGCACAGGAGTTCACCACCTTTAAAGACGGCCAAACGGCAATGTCTATCCACGTCATGCAGGGTGAACGCGAGCTGGTTCAGGACTGTCGCTCGCTGGCGCGCTTTGCGCTGCGCGGTATTCCGGCATTACCGGCGGGCGGCGCGCATATTCGCGTCACTTTCCAGGTGGATGCTGATGGTCTGCTGAGCGTTACGGCGATGGAAAAATCCACTGGCGTTGAATCCTCAATTCAGGTGAAACCGTCCTACGGGCTGACCGATGGCGAAATCGCCACCATGATTAAAGATTCCATGAGCTACGCCGAGCAAGACGTGAAAGCACGTATGCTGGCAGAGCAGAAAGTGGAAGCGGCGCGCGTGCTGGAAAGCCTGCACGGCGCGCTTGCCGCAGATGCCGCGCTGTTAAGCGCCGCAGAGCGTCAGGACATCGACGCCGCCGCCGCGCAATTGAGCGCAGCAGCTGTGGGCGATGATGCTGACGCCATAGAACAAGCCATTAAAAACGTTGACAAACAAACCCAGGAATTTGCCGCTCGCCGTATGGACCAATCTGTCCGTCAGGCGCTGAAAGGCCAATCCGTGGACGAGGTTTAATATGCCAAAGATTGTAATTTTGCCTCATCAGGACCTGTGTCCGGATGGCGCGGTTCTGGAAGCAAAAAGCGGTGAAACTATTCTCGACGTTGCTCTGCGTAGCGGCATCGAGATTGAACATGCCTGTGAAAAATCCTGTGCATGCACCACCTGCCACTGCATCGTACGCGAGGGTTTTGACTCGCTCGCGGAAAGCACTGAAGACGAAGACGACATGCTGGATAAAGCATGGGGTCTGGAGCCGGATAGTCGCCTGAGCTGTCAGGCTCGCGTGGCGGATGAAGACCTAGTGGTCGAAATTCCGCGTTACACTATTAACCACGCGCGCGAGCACTAACAGGGGATAGTATGGGACTGAAGTGGACTGATAGCCGTGAAATCGGCGAAGCGCTGTACGACACCTTCCCGGATACCGATCCGAAGACCGTACGCTTCACCGATCTGCACCAATGGATTTGCGACCTTGAAGATTTTGATGATGACCCTCAGGCATCAAATGAAAAAATCCTTGAGGCAATTCTGCTAGTCTGGTTGGATGAAGCAGAGTAAGTCACATAACGGGCTGCCAATCGGCGGCCCGTTTGCTAATAAGGATAAAAAAATGACACAAGCCATGAACATTACCCTTTCAACCCAGCCAGCCGATGCGCGTTGGGGTGATAAAGCCACTCACAGTATGAATGATGAAGGCATTGTCCTGCATCTGACCGATCGCGATGACCTGGCGCTGATTCAGCGCGCGGCGCGTAAAATTGACGGCATGGGCATTAAGCATGTTGCATTAAGCGGCGAAGGCTGGGATGTAGAACGCGCTTGGGCTTTCTGGGCCGGTTATAAAGGGCCGAAAGGCACCCGTCAGGTTGAATGGCCTGAACTGGACGATGCAAATCGCCAAGAGCTGGACAATCGTCTGACCTATATCGATTGGGTTCGCGACACCATCAACGCCCCGGCGGAAGAGTTGGGCCCTGAACAGCTGGCGCAGCGCGCCGTTGATCTGCTGTGCGGGGTGGCGTGCGACAACGTCTCTTATCGCATCACCAAGGGCGAAGATCTGCGTGAGCAGAATTACATGGGGCTGCACACTGTGGGCCGCGGTTCTGAGCGTCCACCGGTATTGTTGGCGCTGGACTATAATCCTACCGGTGACAAAAGCGCGCCGGTTTACGCCTGTTTGGTTGGTAAAGGAATCACTTTCGATTCCGGTGGCTACAGCATTAAACAGAGCGCGTTCATGGACTCGATGAAGTCTGATATGGGCGGCGCGGCTACCGTGACAGGCGCACTGGCACTGGCGATTACCCGTGGTCTGAACAAACGCGTGAAGCTGTATCTGTGCTGCGCGGACAACCTGATCAGTGGTAACGCCTTCAAGCTGGGCGACATCATCCACTACCGTAATGGTAAAAACGTGGAAGTGATGAACACCGATGCGGAAGGGCGTTTGGTGCTGGCCGATGGCCTGATTGATGCTAGCGCGCAGAATCCTGAGCTGATTATTGACGCGGCGACGCTGACCGGGGCTGCGAAAACGGCGCTGGGCAACGATTATCACGCGTTGTTCAGCTTTGATGACCAGTTGGCGAATCGTTTGCTGGCAAGTGCACAAGCGGAAAATGAAGCCTTCTGGCGTCTGCCGCTGGCTGAATTCCACCGTCATCAATTGCCGTCTAACTTTGCCGAACTGAACAACACCGGCAGCGCTGCCTATCCGGCAGGCGCAAGCACGGCGGCGGGCTTCCTGTCCCACTTTGTGAAAAATTATCATCAGGGCTGGCTGCATATCGACTGTTCGGCAACCTACCGTAAATCTGGCGTTGAGCAGTGGGCCGCGGGCGCAACCGGGCTGGGCGTGCGGACAATCGCTAATCTGTTGACCGCGTAGGCCGGATAAGCGTAGCGCCATCCGGCAAAATACTGGCGGGGGCGCTTCGCTTGCCCGCCCTACAGTAACCGTTGAATTTGTGGTCTTATGTCTGAAACCAAAAACGAACTAGAAACCCTGCTGGAACAAGCCGCTATCGAGCCTGCTCATCGTCCGGCATTTTTCCGCACTTTACTAGAATCCACCGTCTGGGTTCCCGGTACCGCTGCGGATGATAAGCAGGTTGTTGATGATAGCGCATTGGATTTGCAGCACTGGGAAAAAGACGACGGCACCTCAGTTGTCCCGTTCTTCACCTCGCTTGAAGCGCTGCAACAGGCGGTAAGCACCGAGCAGGCGTTTGTGGTCATGCCGGTGCGTACGCTGTTTGAAATGACGCTGGGCGAGACACTGTTCCTCAACGCCAAACTGCCGACCGGTAAAGAGTTTACGCCTCGTGAAATCAGCCATTTGGTTGGTGAAGAGGGCAACCCGCTGAGCACTCAGGAAGTGTTGGAAGGCGGCAGCGCGCTGCTGCTTTCCGAAGTGGCTGAACCACCGGCACAAATGGTGGAATCGCTGACTACGCTGTTTAAAACTCTGAAAACGGTGAGGCGTGCGTTCTTGTGCTCTATCAAAGAGCATGCGGATGAGCAGCCAAATCTATTAATTGGTATCGAAGCGGAAGGGGATATCGAAGAGATAATTCACGCCGCTGGCAGTGTGGCTACTGACACGCTGCCGGGTGACGAACCGATTGATATTTGCCAGGTTGTAGAAGGTGAGAAGGGGATCAGCCATTTTATGCTGGCCCATATCACGCCATTCTATGAAAAACGCTGGGGCAGCTTCCTGCGTGATTTCAAACAGAACCGGATTATCTGATAAAAGGAAAGCCGCCCCGAA
This sequence comes from Kluyvera sp. STS39-E, assembly GCF_040932435.1. Taxonomy (NCBI): domain Bacteria; kingdom Pseudomonadati; phylum Pseudomonadota; class Gammaproteobacteria; order Enterobacterales; family Enterobacteriaceae; genus Kluyvera; species Kluyvera sp. STS39-E. The sequence continues at coordinate 78,118 of NZ_JBFQGA010000008.1, forward strand.
GGGCGGCATCCAGGCTTACTTGCCCTGAGCGTTAAGTGTCACGATAACGGCGTTACCGGCGTCATTCCGGTCGCTGTCTGCGTGAAGCACCCATGCAGCAGAAACAATTAGCACGATACAGAAGTATCGTCTCTTCATTGCGCGGTCCATGCGAAGACCGCATCACGACAGCACCGCTGGCGATAATGCCGCGATAGCAAGTGCTGAGACACGCTTGCATTTACGGCCATGGGACATCCTTTCCCGAAACCAGCGCCCGTTTGCGAGACGGCGGAAAGGGCCGTTAACAATAATACGATAAAGATTGAATAGTTTCTTTAGTTATTAACTTGACTTTAACTCCCGCAAAAAGGAGTATTGGTCCGTTGAGACACGCTTGCGTTGCTTTGGCAACGAAGTTAGCTGGAAAGGCCGCGAACCGGACCAGCACAAAAAAACCGCTGTGATAGGCGGTTTTTTTGTGGGCAAAAACTAAGGAATCAACATTGCCAATTCGCCTAATAACCCGCAGGGCGCAGGCATGAAAATCAGAGTGTGTTTAACGGCAGCCCGTTTTATCCCGTCGCTTCCAGCAGCAATAAATCCATTAATAGCACCAGATTAGACTCGAACGACGTCACCCCCGCGGCTTCGGCGGCAAAGTGCACGGCTTCGTCATAGAGTGCAAAATGCAGGTCGGCTAGACCCGCTAGTGTATTCGCGGATGCTCGGGTGAAGGCGACGACCGTCATGCCGACGTTGCGGGCGATGCGCGCTTTGTCGAGTACCTGTTCGGTCTCACCGCTGCGGGATACCGCAATAAACACCTGATAACGTGCGGCATTGCTGAGAAAAATATTACGGCTATCGCCCGGACCGGAAATGAACGCGGTCTTCCCCAGCACCTGCAGCTTTTTGGTCAGATACTCGGCGAACAGATAAGAAAAACCGGCGCCATAGAGAAAAAAACGCTCCTGTTCGCGCAGCAGGTCGGTGAATTGCTTGCGTTTCTCCTCCGTTGCCCATTGGAAGCTGCGCTGGTAATTGGCCAGGAAGTGGTTAAATAAGACTGAGTTTTCGCCACTTTCGCCACTGTACTGCACGGCAATGTGTGGGGTTTCTGCCAGCAGATTTTTGCAGTGCCAGATAAACTCACTGTAGCCGCTAAAGCCCAGCTTCTGGCAAAGTCGCATGATAGTTGCGGTAGAGACAAAGGTTGCCTGAGCCAACCGGCGAACGGTGATATTGCCCACCAGTAACGGATGCTCCGTCAGATGGGCTAATACCCGGTACTCCGCGCGGGTTAATGTTTCTCCTCGCGCAAGCAGCGGCGTCAGGCGATTGTCCATTACGCAGTGGGCTCAATCGGCAGGTCGGCACGCGCGCCCCATTCACTCCAGGAACCGTCATACAGGGTGACGTCAGGGGCTTCAAGGGTAGCCAGCGCCAGCGCAACTACCGCCGCCGTCACACCTGAACCACAGCTGACGATAATCGGCTGAGACAAATCAACGTCCTGTTTTGCAAAAATCGCCGCCAGTTCATCGGTGGTTCGTAGTTCACCGTCGATGACCAGATCTCCCCAAGGCACGTTTCGCGCACCTGGGATATGACCGCGGCGCAAACCCGGACGAGGTTCATCAACGAGTGCGTTAAAACGCGGGGCAGGACGGGCATCGACGATTTGCGCCGTGCCTTCATGGCTTGCCAACAGGACTTCGGTCAGACGCTTAACGGCTTCGGGGGCGAATGTCGCATCAAACTCTCCGTCACTTGCTTGGGATTCACCCTGTTCAAGTAGCAGATCGTCACGCTGCCAGCCGGCTAACCCACCTGCCAGAATCGACACGCGTAGCGCGCCAAAGGTGCGCAACATCCACCATGCACGCGGTGCGGAGAACAGATTACCTTCGTCGTAGATAACCAGATGCTTATCGCGGCTCACGCCGAGCTCGCGCATGGCGACGGCAAAGGCCTCCGGGCGCGGCATCATATGCGGCAAGGGAGAGGTATGGTCAGAAAGGGCTTCAATATCAAAAAATACCGCGCCCGGCAGATGTCCGGCGCGGTATTCAGCATTCAGGTCGCGGTGTTCTTGCCCCGGTGGCGCCATACGGGCGTCGATGATTTGTACTTCCGGGTCATCAACGTGCTCAGCTAGCCAGTCGGCGGCAACAAAAAACGAAGTGGTCATATTACCCTCCATCAATCAATCATAAAGGGATTGTCGGTGTTTTTCGTCACACCGACAAGCGACCAACGGTTTATTAGCGCATTGCTTCACCATTTTGCCAAGCGCGCTGCAAATGCGGCCAGTATTCCTGATTGGCGGCAATCATCTCATCAAGGATGGCTTTGGCATGCGCCATCGTCGGTACCGTGCGATTAAGCGTGAAAGCCTGCAACGCTTTTTCATAGCTGCCTTCCAACGTGGCTTCAACCAATAACTGCTCTGAAGCCAATTGCTGCATCAGCAGAGTTTGGTAAAACAGCGGCACCTTGCCCATGCGCACCGGCTCCGGGCCGTTAGCAGTGATATAAGCAGGAACCTCGACCATCGCATCATCCGGTAGGTTGGCGATGGCGCCTTGATTTTCCACTATCACCAGATGGCGCTGGCGTAAATCAAAGGCCAGTGAGCAGGCGACGTCGACAATAAAGGCTCCGTGAACGCCGACGTGAAACGCATCGGGCAGAATACCGGTGTTCTGGTATTCAACTGCCGCCGCAAAGAGTTTTTTCTCGCGTCCGTCCATGACTTCATTGGCGCGGGTATAGTTCGGATTTTGATGCTCAACTATCTGGTTTGGCATCAGGTAGTACTGCAAATAGGGATTAGGCAGATATTCCGGGAAGCAGTCCATCATCGGCTGAATATTACGCCAGGTTTTCACCCATGAAGGATCGGCGTGCTGTGGGTCGGTTTGCGCAGCATCTTCGGTCAGCAGCCCAAACTTCGCCACGTGGCGACGCAGCTCAGGCATTTTGTCTTCGCCGTCAACGCGCACTTGGGTAAACCAGCCAAAGTGATTGAGGCCAAAGTAGTCAACGTCCAGCTTGTGCCTATCCACACCGAGGATGGCACCCATATTGCGCATCGCCGCCACCGGCATATCGCAGATATTCAGCACTCGTGCGTTTGGGCGCAGACGGCGGATCCCTTCGGCGACGATAGCTGCCGGATTTGAGTAGTTGACGATCCACGCTTTCGGATCGGCATAACGTTCGACAAAATCGATAAGTTCAGCCATAGGTAAAATGGTGCGCAGGCCATAGGCCAGACCGCCGGGGCCGCAGGTTTCCTGGCCGACAACACCGTGGCGCAGCGGGATCTTTTCATCCTGCTCGCGCATTTTGTACTGGCCGACGCGCATTTGGGCAAATACGAAGTGTGCGCCGCTAAACGCGGTCTCCGGGCAGGTGGTGACGGTAAATTTGATGCTCTGGCTATGGTCGCGAATCACCTTTTCCACCACTGGCGCAATGGTATTTTGCCGCGCTTCATCAATGTCATAGAGGCGAATTTCCGCCAGCGGGAAGTCGGCAAGGCGCACCATCAGGCTCTTGACGATACCCGGCGTATAGGTGCTTCCGCCGCCAGCGATAGCCAGAATGAATGGGGATTTCAACATGTTATCATCTCCTTTTAGAGAACCGCTTCCACGGCTTCTCGCATTTTTTTGACATGCAGCCCGTAGACCACCTGAACGTTATTACCCTGCTTGATGATGCCTTTGGCACCGGTCGCTTTAAGCTGTGGTTCGTTAATCTGCGCCACGTCCTTCACGGTGACGCGCAGACGGGTGTAGCAGTTGTCCACCACCTCAATGTTGCTGCGTCCGCCCAGCCCTTCAATAATGCTGGCTCCCAGCCCATCGTTATTGCCCTTTGCTTGATACTCCTGCTTGCTAAAGAGCTTGGTCTGCTGATCATCGTCTTCACGCCCCGGCGTTTTCATGTCAAAGCGCAGGATCAAGAAGCGGAAGATAACGAAGTACAGCGCGAACATGATGAGTCCGACCACGATGTACATCGGCCAGTTGGATTTGGCGGTGCCCAACGGCAGGTTGTAGAGAATGAAGTCGATGATGCCGTTCGCGCCGATGGCGTGGACGTCGAATATAGAAAACAGCATCATGCCGATGCCGGTCAGCACCGCGTGCACGACAAATAGCAGTGGAGCGACAAACAGGAATGAGAACTCGATAGGTTCGGTGACGCCAACCAGCATGGACGTCAGCGCCGCTGGAATCAAAATGGCTTTCGCTGCGGCTTTACGCTCCGGTTTCGCCGTCATGTACATGGCCAGTGCGGCAGCCGGAAGGCCGAACATTTTGCTGATACCGCGCGCGTCCCATACCACGGTGCTGCTTAGCTGCGTGACATTGTGGCAGGCCATTTCGGCGAAATAGATATTGCGGGCGCCTTGATACAGCGTGCCGCACACTTCCTGCGAACCGCCAAGTTCGGTGTATAAGAACGGGGTATAGACCAAATGATGCAGCCCAGTTGGCACGAGAATGCGTTCCAGAAAACCGTAAATGGCGACGCCAAACGAGCCTGAGTCTTTAATCACTAGCGCCAATGTACTGATACCGCGCTGTGCCCACGGCCACAGTTCACTCATCACCACGCCGAGCGTAATGGCTACCGGCAGAATGATAATGGTGACAAAACAGTGACCGGAGTAAATCGCCATTGCCCCCGAAAACTGCACCCCGGAATAGCGGTTGTACAGATAGCCGGTGAGCGCGCCGGTTAAGATCCCCGCGAAAACGCCCATCTCCAGCACCTGTACCCCCAGCACCATACTTTGCCCTGCGGTGCGCATTTGGTCGGCTGGAGCCAGTTCGCCCTGCAACTGGAGAGTGACGTTCATGGCGTTGATAAACACGATAAAGGTCACCAGCCCCAGAAGTGCGGCATAGCCTTTGTCGCGCGCGGCAAGGCCGATGGGAATACCGACGGCGAAAATCATCGCGAGGTTGACCAGCAGCGATACCGCCGATTTAGCAATTAGCTGGCCCAGGTTTTGTACTGCGGGATAGCCCAATATATGAATGTATTCGGCTAGGCTGCCGTTACCCAGCACGTTACCGAAAGCGATAAACAAACCCACGATGGGCAGAATCAGCACCGGGCCATAGAGGGATTTACCAAAATTTTGTAGGGCGTTGACGGCTCTTTTCATTCTGATCTCCAATTTTTGAACCGCGTAGATAAGGTAAAACGACCCGCAGAAGGTAACAGCAGTATGGTGAAGTAATCTAGCTATCTTGTTGTTTTAAAAACAAAGTACGCATAACGTTACATGTGACGTTGCGCGTTGTGATCGCCGTAACATGTAGAGTGGGGCTGAGGATAAAAGCTTTTTTGAGAGTCCGTACGCTACTGGCGATTTGCAATCTTGGGCATAATACTGTGTTGACGACACAATCAGACTTCACCAGTCAGAGGTTACAGGATGAAACCCTTTCGTTTGGCCACGCTAGCCCTCGCGCTGACAATGACGTTTACGTTGGCGGGATGCGACAATAGCAGTGACGATAAGCCCGCTGTATCTGCAACATCGACCCAAAAAGACGGCTCCACGCCGCAGCGCGATGCCGCCGAGTTAGAAAAGCTCGCCCAGCAAAGTCTCGGTAAAACACTCTCATTGCTCGATGCTTCTGAAGTCCAGTTGGACGGTGCCGCGACGCTGGTGCTGACTTTCTCTATTCCGCTTAATCCCGAACAGGATTTCAGCAAAAGTGTGCATGTGGTGGATAAAAAGAGCGGCAAGGTTGATGGTGCCTGGGAGTTGTCGCCAAATCTGAAAGAGCTGCGTCTGCGTCATCTTGAACCAAAGCGTGACCTTATTGTGACGGTCGATCCGCAGCTTGCTGCGCTGAATAAAGCCACCTTTGGCACCAGCGTTGAAAAAACGCTGACCACTCGCGATATTGCGCCGAGCGTAGGTTTTGCTAGTCGGGGCTCGCTGCTGCCGGGCAAAGTGATCGAAGGGCTCCCGGTGATGGCACTGAACGTGCCGCATGTCGACGTGAACTTTTTCCGCGTCAAACCTGAAGCACTGGCGGCGTTGGTCAGCCAGTGGGAATACCGCAGTTCGCTGAGCAACTGGGAATCTGATGAATTGCTAAAAATGGCGGACCTGGTTTATACCGGACGCTTCGATCTCAACCCAGCCCGCAATACCCGAGAAAAACTGCTGCTGCCGCTTAAGGATATTGCGCCTTTGCAACAGTCTGGCGTTTATATTGCGGTGATGAACCCGGCGGGGCAGTACAGCTATAGCAATGCGGCTACGCTGTTTACCCTCAGCGATGTTGGCGTCTCGCTTCATCGTTATCACGACCAGATGGATGTGTTCACCCAGAGCCTAGAAAACGGCGCGGCCCAGTCGGCGGTTGAGCTAACCCTATTGAACGATAAAGGACAAACCCTGGTGCAGGCGACCACCGATGCGAAGGGTCATGCCAGCCTGAAAACCGACAAAGAAGCGGCGCTGTTGTTAGCGCGTAAAGAGGGGCAAACTACGCTTCTCGATCTGAAACAGCCGGCGTTGGATTTGGCGGAATTCGATATCGCAGGCGCGCCGGGTTACCGCAAACAGTTCTTTATGTTTGGCCCGCGCGATCTCTATCGTCCCGGCGAAACGGTTATCCTAAACGGCCTGCTGCGCGACGGCGATGGTAAACCGCTGCCAGACCAGCCGGTTAAACTTGAGATTGTGAAACCGGATGGCACGGTCATCCGAAGCGTGGTCAGCCAGGCCGTAAACGGTCTGTATCAACTGACCTGGGCGCTGGATAGCGGTGCCGAGACAGGCATGTGGCACGTTCGCGCCAACACCGGCGATAACCAGTCCCAGGAATGGGATTTCCATGTTGAAGATTTTATGCCAGAGCGCATGGCGCTGAATCTGACGCCGCAGACGACGCCGCTGGCGCCGGCTGATGACGTGAAATTTGGCGTTACCGGCTACTATCTCTACGGCGCACCGGCTAACGGAAACAGTCTGCAGGGCAAGCTGTTCTTACGCCCGTTGCGCGACGCCGTCGCCTCGCTGCCGGGCTTCCAGTTTGGTGATATCGCCGAGGAAAATACCGCCCGCAGTCTCGATGAAATGAACCTGACGCTCGATGATAAAGGACGTGGAGAGGTGACGACTGCCAGCCAATGGCAGGAAACACATTCGCCGTTACAGGTCATTCTTCAGGCCAGCCTGCTCGAATCAGGCGGTCGTCCGGTTACCCGCCGCGCCACCCAGGCTATTTGGCCTGCTGCTGAGCTGCCGGGGATCCGTCCGCAGTTCGCCAGCAAGGCGGTGTACGACTATCGCACCGACACCACCGTTAACCAGCCGATCGTTGAGGAAAATTCTCAGGCTGCGTTCGACATTGTTTACAGCAACGTTCTGGGTGACAAAAAAGCGGTTTCCGGCCTACAGGTCCGATTGATTCGCGAACGTCGCGACTACTACTGGAACTGGTCGGAAAGCGATGGCTGGCAGTCCCGATTTGATCAAAAAGATCTGGTGGAAGGCGAAGAGTCGCTGGATCTCAAGGTGGATGAAACCGGCAAAGTGAGCTTCCCGGTGGAATGGGGCGCGTACCGTCTGGAGGTCAAAGCGCCGAACGATGCGGTCAGCAGCGTACGTTTCTGGGCCGGTTACAGTTGGCAGGATAATAGCGATGGTAGCGGTGCCGCACGGCCGGACCGCGTCACCCTGAAGCTGGATAAACCGAACTATCAGCCTGGCGACACCATTAAGTTGCACGTTGCCGCACCGGCGGCGGGCAAAGGCTATGCGATGGTTGAGTCAAGTGACGGGCCGCTGTGGTGGCAGGAAATTGATGTTCCGGCGCAGGGGCTGGATCTCTCTATCCCGGTGGATAAAAGCTGGAATCGACACGATCTCTACCTGAGTACGCTGGTGGTTCGCCCGGGCGATAAATCGCGCTCGGCTACACCAAAACGGGCGGTGGGGGTGCTCCATCTGCCGCTGGGCGATGAACAGCGCCGACTGAACGTCGCGCTGGATGCGCCGCAAAAAATGCGTCCGAATCAGCCCCTGACCGTCAAAGTGAAGGTCAATCGCAAAGAAGGGGCGGCACCAAAACAGGTTAACGTTCTGCTGTCGGCGGTGGATAGCGGGGTGCTCAATATCACCGATTATACGACGCCAGATCCATGGGAAGCCTTCTTCGGCCAGAAACGCTACGGTGCCGATATTTACGATATTTATGGCCAAGTGATTGAAGGGCAGGGACGTCTTGCCAGCCTACGTTTTGGCGGTGATGGCGATGAGCTTAATCGCGGCGGCAAGCCGCCGGTCAATCACGTCACCATTATCGCCCAGCAGGCACAGCCGGTGCAGTTGGATGATAACGGCGAAGGGACAATCACAATGCCTATCGGCGATTTCAACGGTGAACTGCGGGTAATGGCGCAGGCGTGGACGACGGAAGATTTCGGCAGCAGTGAAGACAAAGTGGTGGTCGCCGCGCCGGTGGTGGCGGAACTGAACATGCCACGCTTTATGGCCGGTGGCGACAGCGCCCGTCTGACGCTGGATGTTACAAACCTCACCGATCAGCCGCAAACCCTGAACGTGCAGATTGCATCCAGCGGCCTGCTGCAGCTGAAAAGCGCGCAGCCGGAACCACTAAAACTGGAACCCGGCATGCGCAGCACGCTATTTGTGCCGGTGAGCGCGGGTGAAGGCTTTGGCGATGGCGAGATTAACGTCACCGTTTCCGGCGTGAACCTGCCGGGTGAAACGCTGGCTGATTTGCACAAGCAGTGGAAAATTGGCGTGCGTCCTGCGTTCCCTGCGCAAACGGTGAATAACGGCGCGGTGCTGAAACCGGGTGAGAGCTGGAGCGTTCCGCCAAATCAGAATGCCGCCTTCTCGCCGGCGACGCTGCAGGGGCAACTGCTTCTGAGCGGCAAGCCACCGCTGAATTTGGCGCGCTATATCCGCGAGCTGAAGGCCTATCCCTACGGCTGTCTGGAACAGACCGCCAGTGGACTCTTCCCACAGCTTTATACCAATGCCGCACAGCTTAAAACGCTGGGCATTGCCGGTGATACCGATGACAAACGCCGGGCAGCGATTGATGTCGGCATTTCGCGTTTGCTGCAAATGCAGAAAGATAACGGCGGTTTTGGCCTATGGGATAAAGACGGCCCGGAAGAATACTGGTTGACCGCCTACGTCATGGACTTCCTGGTACGGGCGAGCGAGCAGGGCTACAGCGTTCCGGCTGCGGCGATCAATAACGGCAACAACCGGATGCTGCGCTATTTGCAGGAGCCGGGGCTGATGAGTGTGCGCTACACCGATGACACCGCGGCCAGCCGTTTTGCGATTCAGTCATACGCAGGCCTTGTATTAGCACGTCAGCAAAAGGCGCCGCTTGGCGCGCTGCGCGAGCTGTGGGAACGTCGCGAGCAGGCGCGTTCTGGCCTGCCACTGATGCAATTGGGGATTGCCTTTAAAGCGATGGGGGATGCGCCGCGCAGTCAGCAGGCGATACAGCTGGCGCTGGCCGCCAAACGCATCGATTCGTCACGCTGGCTGGCAGACTACGGTAGTAACCTGCGTGATAATGCGCTGATGCTCTCCCTGCTGGAGGAAAACTCACTGCTGCCGGATGCGCAAAACACGCTGCTGCAAACGCTGTCTGAAGAGGCGTTTGGCGAACGCTGGCTGTCAACGCAGGAAAATAATGCACTGTTCCTCGCGGCTAAAGGGTTGGCGAGCCTGCCGGGCAATTGGCAGGCGCAGACGACGCTTGAAGGCCAGCCGTTGCAGGGCGACAAAGCGCTGACGCGCAATCTTGACGGTGAGCAACTTTCAACGCTGCAGGTGACCAATACCGGTGAACAGTCGCTATGGCTGCGTCTCGACAGCACCGGTTATCCGAACAGTGCGCCGGCGGCAACAAGCCAAGTCCTGCAGATTGAACGTCAGTTCTTTGGCACCGATGGGCAAAGCAAATCACTGGCTTTCCTGCATAGCGGCGATCTGGTGCTGGTGAAGTTGGATGTAAAAGCCAGTCAGAATGTGCCGGACGCGCTGGTGGTCGATATGCTGCCAGCCGGTCTGGAGCTGGAGAATCAAAACCTCGCTAATAGCAGCGCCAATTTGCAGGAAAACGGCACTGCGGTACAGGAATGGCTTAACCAAATGCAGCAGGCAGATATTCAGCATATGGAATTCCGCGATGACCGTTTCGTCGCTGCGGTGGCGGTGAATGCCAACCAGCCGGTGACGCTGGTATATCTGGCGCGCGCGGTAACGCCAGGCACTTATCATGTGCCGCCGTCGCAGGTTGAGTCGATGTATGTCCCTAGCTGGCGTGCAACGGGTGCGGCTGATGATATGTTGATCGTCGTACCATAGGATGCGTTTTAGTGGGATCAACTATCGCGGCTGGCGCTGGCTGGCTGCCGCGATAGTCATTGTTTGCGCCGGTATTGTGCTAGCGGATAGGCTTTGGCCGTTGCCGCTAAAAGATGTCACGCCTGCCCGGGTGGTGGTGGCGCAAGATGGCACGCCTTTATGGCGCTTTGCGGATGCCGAGGGCGTTTGGCGTTATCCGGTCACTATTGAAGAGGTCTCTCCGCGCTATCTTGAAGCCTTGATCCAGTATGAAGATCGCTGGTTTTGGGATCATCCCGGCGTGAATCCGTTTTCTATCGTCCGCGCCGGCTGGCAGGATTTGACCGCGGGGCGCGTGGTGTCGGGCGGCAGTACACTGACCATGCAGGTGGCGCGGCTTCTTGATCCCCATCCCCGCACTTTCGGCGGCAAAGTGCGCCAGCTTTGGCGCGCTTCTCAGTTGGAATGGCATCTCTCTAAACGCGATATTCTCACCCTCTATCTCAACCGTGCGCCGTTTGGCGGCACCCTGCAGGGCATTGGCGCAGCAAGCTGGGCCTATCTGGGTAAACCGCCGGCTCAGCTGAGTTACGCCGACGCTGCGCTATTAGCGGTGCTGCCACAGGCGCCAAGCCGACTGCGTCCGGATCGCTGGCCGCAACGCGCGCAGGTAGCGCGCAACAAGGTGCTCGACCGTATGCTGACTCAGCAGGTGTGGCCGGCAAACGTGGTTAGAGAAGCGAAAGAAGAGGCGGTGTGGCTGTTCCCCCGTCAGATGCCGCAGCTGGCACCGTTGTTTTCTCGACAGATGCTGGCACGCAGCGGGGATGAAAAAGTCACTACCACGCTCAATGCTGGACTTCAGCGTCAGTTGGAAGAGCTGGCGATGAATTGGAAATCGCGCCTGCCACCGCGCAGTTCGTTGGCCATCGTGGTGGTTGATAATCGTGATATGAGTGTTCGCGGCTGGGTGGGCTCGGCAGATATCACTGACGATAGCCGATTTGGTCATGTGGACATGGTCACCGCAGTCCGTTCGCCCGGTTCGGTGTTGAAACCATTTTTATATGGCATGGCGCTCGATAGCGCGCTGATACACCCAGCATCACTGCTGCAGGATGTGCCGCGTCGGGTCGGTGATTATCGCCCTGGCAACTTTGATAGCGGATTCCACGGTCCGGTGAGCATGAGCGAAGCACTGGTGCGATCGCTCAATCTTCCGGCGGTGCAGGTTTTAGATGCCTACGGGCCAAAACAGTTTGCCGCTCGTCTGCGTAACGCTGGGCTGCCGCTGATTTTGCCCGCTGGGGCGGAGCCGAATTTATCGTTGATTCTTGGCGGTTCAGGCGCACGTCTGGCGGATATTACCGCCGCATATAGCGCGCTTGCCCGCCACGGTAAAGTGGGCAAACTCAGGATGCTAGCAAGCGATCCGTTGGTTGAACGTCCGCTACTTTCTCCCGGTTCCGCTTGGATCATCCGCCGAATTTTGGCCGGTGAGGCACAGCCGCTGCCGGATGATTCTTTACCTCTGGTGGTGCCGCTAGCATGGAAAACCGGCACCAGTTACGGCTATCGCGATGCGTGGGCAATTGGCGTTAACGCCCGTTTTAGCATCGGCATTTGGACCGGGCGGCCAGACGGTACGCCGGTGGCCGGTCAGTTTGGTTTTGCCAGCGCGATACCGCTGCTCAATCAGGTCAATAACGTGCTGCTTTCTGGGGCCTCTCGGCGCCAGGAGGAGACCGATCCTCGCCCCGCGTCGGTCAGCCGGGCAGAGATTTGCTGGCCCGGCGGCCAGCCTTTAGCCGACGGCGACAGCAACTGTCGCCGTCGCCTGTCGACCTGGGTGCTGGATGATACTCTGCCGCCCACGCTACTTCTCCCGGAACAGGAGGGAATACGGGGAATCCGTTTTCCAATTTGGCTTGATGAAAGCGGAAAACGGGTTGCGGCAGATTGCCCGAATGCTCGGGAAGCAACAATTAACGTCTGGCCATTGCCACTGGAGCCGTGGCTTCCGGCCAGTGAGCGCCGAAGCGCGCGGCTACCGGTGGCTTCGGCGGTTTGCCCGCCTCGCCTTATGCATAACGCGGCACCGCTGATGCTCATCGGCGTGCGCGAAGGGGCGGTGGTGCGGCGCTTGCCAGGCGAGGCTGGCGTGAAGATGGTCCTACAGGCCAGCGGCGGTGAAGGGCATCGCTGGTGGTTCTTGAACGGTGAGCCGCAGGACGGCGCGGGGGATAGTTTGACGCTAATGTTGCATAACAGCGGAGCGTATCAGCTGGTGGTGATGGATGATATGGGGCAGAACGCGGTGGTAAACTTTACGCTGCAGTAGCCCCGTGCCGCCCGATGGCGCTGCGCTTATCGGGCCTACACGTAACGCGACCCGTAGGCCGGGCAAGCTAAGCGGTACCCGGCAAAAATGCGGGCGCCATAGCTGAATCGAATTTGTTAGCACATGTGTTGCTTAAAAGTATTTTATTTTAAAAAAATGTTACCTTCATCCATAGGCAACAGCGCAACGGGTCATTATAATCCGCGCCAGGTCATACATCCGTTCTACCTGTATGCACGACAACAGAACAAATTTTATTATTAGAGGTAATCATGGCAATTGAACGTACTTTTTCCATCATCAAGCCAAACGCGGTGGCAAAAAACGTTATTGGTAGCATCTTTGCTCGCTTTGAAGCAGCAGGGTTCAAAATCGTCGGCACCAAAATGCTGCACCTGACCGTTGAACAGGCTCGCGGTTTCTACGCAGAGCACGACGGCCGTCCATTCTTCGACGGTTTGGTTGAGTTCATGACCTCTGGCCCAATCGTGGTTTCCGTACTGGAAGGCGAAAACGCCGTTCAGCGTCATCGCGATCTGCTGGGTGCAACTAACCCAGACAACGCGCTGGCAGGCACCCTGCGCGCTGATTACGCCGACAGCTTCACCGAGAACGGTACCCACGGTTCTGACTCCGTTGAGTCTGCTGCCCGTGAAATCGCGTTCTTCTTCGCTGAAGGCGAAGTGTGCGCCCGTACGCGCTAATAATTTCGTAAATGCCACGTGCAAACGTGGCATCCCTGCGCCAGACTTTGTACAATGCAACGCCCCGGATGAGCGGACCGCTTTCCGGGGCGTTTCTTTTCAACCCTCCACGGGCCATAACGTGTAACAACGAGGCCGGAAAAAATTATGTCTGAATTAGTGAATACCTCCGAAGTCGTCATTCCTGCGGTTCCAAATAAAAATGGAAAAATCAACCTGCTGGATCTGAACCGTCAGCAAATGCGCGAGTTCTTCAAAGATATGGGTGAGAAACCGTTTCGTGCCGACCAGGTTATGAAATGGATGTACCACTATTGCAGCAACGACTTTGATGACATGACTGACATCAACAAAGTGCTGCGCAATAAGCTTAAACAAGTTGCCGAAATCCGCGCTCCAGAAGTAGTGGAAGAGCAGCGTTCCTCCGATGGCACCATCAAATGGGCGATTGCCGTAGGCGATCAGCGCGTTGAAACCGTTTATATTCCGGAAGACGATCGCGCCACCCTGTGCGTCTCTTCACAGGTCGGTTGTGCGTTAGAGTGTAAATTCTGTTCTACGGCACAGCAGGGCTTTAACCGTAACCTGCGCGTTTCTGAAATCATCGGTCAGGTATGGCGTGCGGCAAAAATTGTCGGCGCAGTGAAAGCGACGGGCGTACGTCCTATCACCAACGTGGTGATGATGGGCATGGGTGAACCTTTGCTGAACCTCACCAATGTGGTTCCAGCGATGGAAATCATGCTGGATGACTTTGGTTTTGGCCTGTCCAAACGTCGTGTAACCCTGTCGACTTCCGGCGTGGTTCCTGCACTGGATAAGCTGGGCGATATGATTGACGTTGCGCTGGCAATCTCTCTGCACGCGCCAAACGACACCATTCGTGACGAAATCGTACCGATTAACAAGAAATACAATATCGAGACCTTCCTAGAGTCGGTGCGTGGCTACATTTCGAAGTCTAATGCCAACCAAGGTCGCGTCACTATCGAATACGTCATGCTGGATCACGTCAACGACGGCACCGAGCATGCGCATGAATTGGCCGAACTGCTGAAAGATACGCCGTGCAAGATCAACCTGATCCCATGGAACCCGTTCCCGGGCGCGCCGTATGGCCGTAGTTCCAACAGTCGTATCGATCGCTTCAGCAAAGTGTTGATGGGCTATGGTTTCACCACCATCGTTCGTAAAACGCGCGGTGACGATATTGATGCCGCCTGCGGCCAGTTGGCTGGGGATGTGATTGACCGCACCAAGCGTACAATGCGTAAGCGTATGCAGGGCGAATCTATCTCGGTCAAAGAGCTGTAATGCGGTATCGTGTGCGTCAGGATTGGCGCACACAAAGCTAAGTGCTTAAGGATTAGGCGAAACGTACTGATCTGGTTAATAATTACGGTGCGTTTCCTCAAGTATTGAGGCAGTATGTAGCCTTGCATTCACAGCGGAAATAGGGCCTTTGACGCTGTTTTGCCATCGGGTAAGCGCTGACGGTCTGTCTGCCTTATCATGATACGACCGGTTATCTCGCGGTGTGAACGCAGTTTGCACCAGAATCTTAAATTCACGAATCAGCAGCTGTAGCGAATGAATACTGAAACCAACCACGATCAAACAGAAGCACAAACTACGGGTGTCCGTTTGCGTAATGCCCGTGAACAACTCGGACTCAGTCAGCAAGCCGTTGCAGAACGCTTGTGCCTGAAGGTTTCCACCGTTCGTGATATTGAAGAAGATAAGGCACCGGCTGAACTTGCTTCAACATTCTTGCGTGGTTATATCCGTTCCTATGCTCGCCTCGTGCATATTCCTGAAGAAGAACTGCTGCCGATGATGGAAAAGCAGGCACCGATCAGGGCGGCGAAAGTCGCGCCGATGCAGACCTTCTCTTTAGGCAAACGCCGTAAAAAACGCGATGGCTGGCTGATGAGCTTTACTTGGCTCGTGCTGTTCGTGGTTATCGGTTTAACCGTTGCCTGGTGGTGGCAAAACCATAAAGCCCAGCAGGAAGAGATCACCACCATGGCCGATCAATCCTCCGTTGAGCTGAAGGCCAGCGGCAGCGACTCACAGAATATTCCGCTGAATACAGACGCTGCCTCTACTCCGGCGATGACTGATACGACTGCAACCACCGACTCCAACGCGACAACGCCGGTGGAAACCGCACCGGTGGCTACCGCTGCACCAACGGACACCGCGCAGAATAATGCCATAGTGGCGCCGTCTCAGGCGAACGTTGACGCAACGGCCGCACCAGCGACCACTGCACCGGCAACAGCGCTGCCTACCGACCCTGCACAGGCCGCGGCTCCCGTCGCCGACGCTAACGCGTTGGTGATGAACTTCTCCGCCGACTGCTGGCTGGAAGTGACCGATGCGACCGGTAAAAAACTGTTCAGCGGCCTGCAGCGTAAAGGTGGTAATCTGAATCTCGCAGGCCAAGCGCCATATAAATTGAAAATTGGTGCACCGGCTGCAGTACAGATCGAATTCCAGGGTAAACCTGTCGATCTGAGTCGTTTTATCAGAACTAACCAGGTTGCGCGCCTGACGGTGAATGCTGAACAATCACCGGCACAATAACAGACGCGTAATGCGGGAGATTTTTCATGCACAATCAGGCTCCTATTCAACGTAGAAAATCCACACGCATTTACGTTGGTAACGTGCCGATCGGCGATGGGGCTCCTATCGCCGTCCAGTCGATGACCAATACGCGTACGACGGATGTCGAAGCGACGGTCAATCAGATCAAAGCGTTAGAGCGCGTTGGTGCGGATATCGTACGTGTATCCGTTCCAACAATGGATGCTGCAGAAGCGTTCAAACTTATCAAACAGCAGGTGAATGTCCCGCTGGTCGCAGATATCCATTTTGACTATCGTATCGCGCTGAAAGTGGCGGAGTACGGTGTCGATTGTCTGCGTATCAACCCAGGCAACATCGGTAGCGAAGAGCGTATTCGCATGGTGGTTGACTGCGCGCGCGACAAAAACATTCCTATCCGTATCGGCGTTAATGCCGGGTCGCTGGAAAAAGATCTTCAGGAAAAGTACGGTGAACCTACACCGCAGGCGCTGCTGGAATCAGCAATGCGTCACGTGGATCACCTCGAGCGTCTGAACTTCGATCAGTTTAAAGTCAGCGTTAAGGCGTCCGATGTTTTCCTCGCGGTAGAATCGTATCGTCTTTTGGCGCGCCAAATCGATCAACCACTGCATCTCGGGATCACCGAGGCGGGCGGCGCACGTGCTGGTTCGGTAAAATCAGCCATCGGTCTTGGATTGCTGCTTTCCGAAGGGATTGGTGACACGCTGCGTATTTCGCTGGCGGCCGATCCGGTTGAAGAAATTAAAGTCGGTTTCGACATTCTGAAATCGCTACGCATTCGCTCACGTGGCATCAACTTCATCGCTTGCCCAACCTGTTCGCGTCAGGAATTTGATGTCATCGGTACGGTCAATGCGCTGGAGCAGCGTCTGGAAGACATTATCACCCCGATGGATGTTTCCATCATCGGCTGCGTGGTGAACGGTCCTGGCGAAGCGCTGGTATCGACGCTCGGTGTCACCGGCGGCAATAAGAAAAGCGGCCTGTATGAAGACGGCGTGCGTAAAGACCGCTTGGACAATAACGATATGATTAGCCAGCTTGAAGCGCGCATTCGTGCGAAAGCGACCATTCTGGATGAAGCTAATCGTATTGATGTTCAGCAGATTGAAAAATAACGAGATGGGAAGCGGCCTGCTTCCCGTGTATGATTGAACCCGCTGGCACCGTGGTGTCGAGGGTTCATTTTTATATATAAAGAGAATTAACGTGGCAAAAAACATTCAAGCCATTCGCGGCATGAACGATTATCTGCCTGGCGACACCGCCATCTGGCAGCGCATTGAAGGCACACTCAAGCAGGTGCTCGGCAGCTACGGTTATAGCGAAATCCGTTTGCCGATTGTAGAGCAGACCCCGTTATTCAAACGCGCTATCGGTGAAGTCACCGACGTGGTTGAAAAAGAGATGTATACCTTTGAAGACCGCAACGGCGATAGCCTGACGCTGCGTCCGGAAGGTACTGCGGGCTGTGTACGCGCCGGCATCGAGCATGGTCTTCTGTACAATCAGGAGCAGCGTCTGTGGTACATCGGGCCGATGTTCCGCCACGAACGTCCGCAGAAAGGACGCTACCGCCAGTTCCATCAGTTGGGTTGCGAAGTGTTTGGCCTGCAGGGGCCGGATATCGACGCCGAGCTGATTATGTTGTCCGCCCGTTGGTGGCGTGCGCTGGGTATTTCTGAACACGTAAGTCTGGAGTTGAACTCCATCGGTTCTCTGGAAGCCCGTGCTAACTACCGCGATGCGCTGGTGGCGTTCCTCGAACAGCACGTTGAAGTGCTGGACGAAGACTGCAAGCGTCGCATGTATAGCAACCCATTGCGCGTACTGGATTCCAAAAACCAAGACGTTCAGGCGTTGTTGAACGACGCACCTAAACTGGGTGAATACTTGGACGAAGAGTCCCGCGAGCACTTTGCTGGCCTGTGCGCGCAGCTGGATGCCGCAGGCATCGCCTATACCGTTAACCAGCGTCTGGTTCGCGGCCTCGATTACTACAACCGTACCGTTTTCGAATGGGTGACTAACAGCCTCGGCTCGCAGGGTACCGTTTGTGCGGGCGGTCGTTATGATGGTTTGGTTGAACAGCTCGGCGGTCGTGCGACTCCGGCGGTCGGCTTTGCCATGGGGCTGGAACGTCTTGTTTTGTTAGTTCAGGCAGTTAATCCGGAATTTATTGCCGCACCTGTTGTCGATATATACCTGGTCGCTTCAGGCACCGATACTCAGTCAGCTGCAATGCGTCTGGCCGAGCAGGTTCGTGATGCGTTACCAGACGTGAAGCTGATGACCAACCACGGCGGCGGCAACTTTAAGAAACAGTTTGCACGTGCTGATAAATGGGGCGCTCGCGTCGCTCTGGTGTTGGGTGAATCTGAGGTTGAGCAAGCCACCGTGGTCGTGAAAGATTTGCGCTCCGGTGAGCAGACAACCGTAACGCAGGAAGGCGTTGCCGCGCATTTGCGCACTATTCTGGGTTGATCTCCAGAACATCATTATCAGGAGAAGGGCTGCGTGGAAATTTACAATAACGAAAATGACCAGGTTGATGCGATCAAACGCTTCTTTGCTGAAAATGGCAAAGCGCTGGTCGTTGGGGTGATTTTGGGGATCGGGGCGCTGGTTGGCTGGCGCTACTGGAATTCTCATCAGGTAGACTCGGCCAGGGAATCATCCATGGCTTATGAAAATGCCGTTTCTTCTCTGGCCTCAGGGAAACCAGAAGCATTGGCCTCCGCGCAGAAGTTTGCCGCTGAGACTAAAAACACCTACGGTGCATTTGCTTCTCTGGAACTGGCGCAGGCTTTTGTTGATAAAAACGATCTGGCTCAGGCGGAAAAACAGCTGCAGCAGGGGCTAGCCGCTGCATCTGATGAGAACCTGAAGTCCGTCATTAATCTACGCCTGGCACGTGTTCAACTGCAGATGAAGCAGGCTGACGTGGCGCTGAAAACGCTGGAAGGCGTAAAAGGTGAAGGTTGGACGGCGATTGTTGCTGATTTACGCGGAGAAATCCTGCTTAGTAAAGGTGACAAACAGGGTGCTCGTACGGCGTGGGAAGCTGGCGCTAAGAGCGATGTTTCGCCAGCGCTGAGCGAAATGATGCGCATGAAAATTAATAATTTGTCCGTTTGAGAGGGACCCGATGCAATTGCGTAAATTACTTTTGCCAGGACTGCTTTCTGTCACTCTGTTGAGTGGTTGTTCGTTATTCAGTGGCGAAGAAGATGTGGTTAAAATGTCTCCTCTGCCAACCGTAGAAAATCAGTTCACGCCTTCTACCGCGTGGAATGTTTCCGTCGGTGGCGGTATCGGTGACTTCTACTCGAACCTGCATCCTGCTTATGCCGACAGCGTCGTCTATGCAGCCGATCGTAAAGGCACCGTGAAAGCGGTCAACGCTGACGATGGCAAAGAAGTATGGTCCGTGAACCTGGCGGAAAAAGACGGTTGGTTCAGCCGTAAACCGGCACTGCTGTCAGGCGGCCTGACCGTCGCGGGCGGTCACGTTTATGTCGGCAGTGAAAAAGCACAGGTTTATGCGCTGGATGCCGGTGACGGTTCTATCGTCTGGCAGACAACTGCTGCTGGCGAAGTGCTGTCTCGTCCAACCGCAAGCGATGGTCTGGTTCTGGTACATACCAGCAACGGCCAGCTGCAGGCATTGGATGAAAACAGCGGCGTCGTGAAATGGACGGTGAACTTGGATATGCCTGCGCTTTCCTTGCGCGGTGAATCTGCACCTGCCGTTGCCTTTGGCGCAGCCATTGTGGGCGGCGATAACGGTCGTGTTAGCGCGGTATTGATGCAGCAGGGCCAGCTTATCTGGCAGCAGCGTATTTCCCAGGCGACCGGCACCACCGAAATTGACCGTCTGAGTGATGTTGATACCACGCCGGTTATCGTGAATGGCGTTGTTTACGCATTAGCCTACAATGGTAACCTGACCGCGTTGGATCTACGCAGCGGTCAGATTCTGTGGAAACGCGAGCTGGGTTCGGTGAATGATTTCATCGTTGACGGCAACCGTATCTACATTGCTGATCAGAACGACCGCATTCTGGCGTTGACCACCGACGGTGGCGTAACGCTGTGGACGCAAAGCGATCTGCTGCACCGTCTGCTGACGGCCCCGGCGCTGTATAACGGTAGCCTTGTGGTGGGCGATAGCGAAGGCTACATGCACTGGATCAATCCAGAAGATGGGCGCTTTGTTGCTCAGCAGAAAGTTGACAGCTCTGGCTTCCTGACGGAACCGGTTGTTGCTGATGGTAAACTGCTGATTCAGGCGAAAGACGGTACGGTTTACGCGATTACGCGTTAACGTCTGTAGTTTTTCAGCGATGGACGGCTCCTGTTTAGTCAGGGGCCGTTTGCTATTTGTATTAGCACCAATTTTTTGCCCGCTGGCGGCGTTTATCGGACCTACAATATCTCTGTAGGCTGGGATAAATGAAGTGCCACCCGGCAAAGCAAATTGTCACAAATTTTGAGTATATGAGGCTTTAACATGGTTCCTGTGGTCGCGCTTGTCGGGCGCCCTAATGTCGGAAAATCCACGCTCTTTAACCGCCTGACGCGCACTCGTGACGCGCTGGTTGCGGATTTCCCGGGTCTGACTCGTGACCGTAAATACGGTCGTGCTGAAGTTGAAGGGCGTGAGTTTATCTGTATCGATACCGGCGGTATCGATGGTACGGAAGAAGGCGTGGAAACGCGCATGGCGGAACAGTCGCTGCTGGCGATTGAAGAAGCTGACGTCGTACTGTTTATGGTTGATGCACGTGCGGGGCTGATGCCGGCGGACGAAGGTATCGCCAAGCATCTGCGTTCGCGTGAAAAGCCAACCTTCCTGGTGGCGAACAAAACGGACGGGATTGACCCTGATCAGGCAGTGGCTGACTTCTGGTCACTGGGCCTCGGTGAGATCCACGCCATTGCGGCCTCTCACGGGCGCGGCGTGACCACGCTGCTGGAGACCGTTCTGCTGCCGTTCGTTGACGATGTCAACCCACCGGAAGAAGTGGACGAAGACGCCGAGTACTGGGCGAAATTTGAAGCCGAGCAGAACGGCGGTGAAGTTGAAGAGCCAGAAGATGACTTCAACCCGCAGGATCTGCCGATCAAAATCGCTATCGTAGGTCGCCCTAATGTCGGTAAGTCAACGCTGACTAACCGTATCCTCGGCGAAGACCGTGTGGTGGTTTACGATATGCCGGGTACGACCCGTGACAGTATCTACATCCCGATGGAACGCGATGAGCGTGAATACGTTCTTATCGACACCGCGGGTGTACGTAAACGCGGCAAAATTACGGAAACAGTCGAAAAATTCTCGGTTATCAAAACGCTGCAAGCCATTGAAGATGCTAACGTCTGCCTGCTGGTTATTGATGCCCGTGAAGGTATCTCCGACCAAGACCTGTCACTGTTGGGCTTTATCCTCAATAGTGGGCGCTCACTTGTTATTGTCGTCAACAAGTGGGACGGCCTGAGCATGGAAGTGAAAGAGCAGGTGAAAGAGACCCTGGATTACCGTCTGGGCTTTATCGACTTTGCGCGCGTGCACTTTATCTCTGCTCTGCACGGTAGCGGCGTAGGTAACCTGTTCGAATCTATTCGTGAAGCATATGACAGCTCGACCCGTCGCGTAGGCACGGCGATGCTGACTCGTATCATGACGATGGCGTCAGAAGATCACCAGCCGCCTCTGGTTCGTGGTCGTCGCGTGAAACTGAAATATGCCCACGCCGGTGGTTATAATCCACCAATTGTGGTTATCCATGGCAACCAGGTGAAAGACCTGCCGGATTCCTACAAGCGCTATCTGATGAACTACTTCCGTAAGTCTCTGGACGTCATGGGCACGCCTATCCGTATCCAGTTCAAGGAAGGGGAGAACCCGTATGCGAACAAACGCAATACGTTGACGCCAACTCAGATGCGTAAGCGCCAGCGCTTGATGAAACACATCAAGAAGAGCAAGTAATAGGCCGTAGGTCTAGCGCTGAACAAGAAGCCCGCTATGCGGGCTTTTTTATTGGCAAATGGGGCATAATCAGCAATCTAAATCCTAACGGAGCAGAACATGAGAACGCAGAAACGATGCTTGGGGCATATCGCCATTGTGGTTGATGATTACGACCGCGCCATTGCGTATTACACCGACAAACTAGGCTTTACCCTCGTGGAAGATACGCCGCAGCCGGGGAAGCGCTGGGTGGTGGTAACGCCAAATCCGGATAGCGACTGCCGTCTTTTGCTGGCCCGCGCGTCAAATGACCGACAAACGGATTTTATTGGTAACCAGTGCGGCGGTAGGGTGTTTTTATTCCTGCAAACCGATGACTTCTGGCGCGATTACGGCGAGATGAAATCAAAAGGCGTCCATTTCTGCGAAGAACCGCGTGAGGAGGAATATGGCACCGTTGTCGTTTTTGAGGATCTCTACGGTAACCGCTGGGATCTCTATCAGAATGCGTAACGTGGTCAGGCATTTTTCCACGCTGCATAACGCGGCCTCTCGCATAGCTGAAATTTATCGTCCAGACTTATACCAAAGACATGGTCTGTACGGGCATTGTGCTTTACACTGCGCGCTGCAAAAACTGAGTAGATTAACGATTAAGTAGGCGGTAACGGCGATGAACGGAACGATCACAACCTGGTTTGAAGATAAAGGTTTTGGATTTATCAAAGATGAAAACGGTGATAACCGCTATTTTCATGTGATTAAGGTTGCCAACCCTGAATTGATTAAAAAAGATGCACTGGTCACTTTCGAACCGACGACCAACAATAAAGGTCTGTCGGCATATGCGGTGAAAGTGATACCGGAAAGCAAATATATCTATATCGCGGGCGAGCGTCTTAAACTCACGGCGATTAAATCGTATCTGGTTTACAGCGAAGAAGTCCCTGCGGATACCCGAATCGATAAAGAAAACGCAGTGCTGTCCGTTGGGGCGCTGATGAGCAGCATCCGACCAAAATCGGCGGCAAAGCCGGGCGAAATGCGCTCGCTGAAAAAGTTGGCGATTACCACCTTCCAAGGCGCAACGTTAATCTTCACGGAAGATGAAATCGATATTGATGCCACGATAAAAATGCTGAAGGTCTGAAATCATTCGGACCGATCCGGTGCCGGCTCTTTTGTTGATGGTGGCACCGTTGTCGGCAATTGACGTAGATATGAATCAGGGGAGAAATTTATGAGTCATGTAGCACCTATCAAATATTATGATATCGCCGACGAGTACGCGACGGAATGCGCGAAACCGGTGAACGATTCAGAACGCGATGCGTTAGCGCACTATTTCGAACTGCTGCTGACCCGTTTAATGAACAACGAAGAAATCAGTGAAGAAGCGCAGCAAGAGATGGCCCGTGAAGCGGGCATCGAAGAACAGCGTATCGATGAGATTGCGAACTTCCTAAATCAATGGGGCAACGAATAACGTTATCCCTCGCGTTTTTACCCAAAAGCCCCTGCGGCCTTTTGTACGTCGCCGGGCTTCTTATCTGCCTACCACAGCCGCGTTATCCCGATAGCACCATCGCCAATGCAAACGCACGTTGACTTCGCTACACCTAACGCAGGATAGTTATCCTTTTGCCGCGAAGTGCCCCAGATGACGGGGACGACTATAAAATCTCGCTGAAATTTAAGAGGTAATTTATGGGTCACCGCTCCACCTCCGATTTTAACATCAGCACGCAAATCACCCAGCTAGGCCGGGATGTATCAAAGCAGTCGGGGTTTGTGAACGCCCCGGTTTATCGTGGTTCGACGGTCATTTTCCCAACGGTTGACGATCTCGAGCACAATCGCGCCGAATTTAATTACGGCACCATGGGCACGCCGACCATTGCCAGCCTAGAAAATGCTTGGAGCGCCTTAGCAGGGGCCGCAGGAACGGTGCTTTCACCATCCGGGCTCGGGGCGATAGCACTTTCGCTGCTGACGACGCTTAAATCCGGCGATCACCTGCTGATGCCGGATAGCGTCTACCGGCCAACGCGTAATTTTTGTGCTGGTATGCTGGCGAAAATGGGGATTGAGACCACCTACTACGATCCGCGTATTGGCGCGGGAATTGAGTCACTATTCCGGCCCAATACCACCACGCTGTTTCTTGAGTCTCCGGGTTCGCAAAGCTTTGAGATTCAGGATGTCCCAGCGATGACCCGGGTGGCTAAAGCACATGCGGTGACCACGATTATTGATAACACTTGGGCGACCCCTATTTTCTTCCGCGCCCATGAACACGGCTGCGATCTTTCGCTTGAAGCTGGCACTAAATATCTTGGCGGTCATTCTGATCTGCTCATGGGGCTGGTATCGGCCAATGAAGCGTGGTGGCCCGCGCTACGAAAAACCTATGATCTCATGGCGATGCTACCGGGGGCTGAAGACTGCTTTCTCGCGCTGCGCGGTCTGCGAACCCTGCATATCAGACTCAAAGAGGCAGAAAAACGCGGTCTAGAAATAGCTCACTGGCTGAAGTCGCGCCCGGAGGTGCTGAAAGTTCTGCATCCCGCGCTGCCGGAGTGTCCAGGGCATGAGATTTGGAAGCGTGATTTTAGCGGTTCTTCTGGGCTGTTCTCGTTTGTGCTTAAGCCGGAGTTCACCAAAGCGGGGGTCGCGAAGATGCTTGATAATATGGGCATCTTTGGCATGGGGTATTCATGGGGCGGCTTCGAAAGCCTGATTATCCCGTTTAACTGCGCCGACTACCGCACGGCAACGAACTGGCAGCCTGGTGGACTAACGCTGCGTGTGCAAATCGGTCTGGAAGATTTAGATGATCTGAAAGCTGACCTGGCTCAGGGATTTGACCGACTGCGTTCGCTGTTGTGATGCAATAGGCCATCGTGCGCAAGACGGCGCGATGGCGCGTAACGCATAATAATCTGTGATACCACTTTTTAATTGTGAGTCAGAGATTATGAATATTGGTTTTGTTGGGCTGGGCGCCGTGGTTGAAACGGCTTGGCTTCCCGCGCTACAGCGGCTGTCCTTACCGGTATCCGGCCTATGGGGCTATGACCTGAATCGGGATCGTATGCTGCCCGGGGTGACCCGCTGTGAATCACTCGCCGCGCTGCTGGCGCAGCCCATCGATACGCTATGTATTACCACGGCATCTCTTCAGCATTTGTCGGTGTTGGAAGCTGTGCTGGCTTCCTCAATACCGCGTATCGTCGTGGAAAAACCTATCGTTGCCACAACAGCCCAAATTAGCCGCCTGCGTGAACTTCTCTCGCTGCCTGAAAATGCGCGACGCGTGCTGGCGCTGGACCACTGGATGGCGCGAGATGGCGCACGATGCCTTGCACAGGGCAACATGGATGCTCGCTGGCGGGCAGAAAATCAGGTGCAACTGGCTACACCGCCGGTCGCGAGTTTTGACGATATTGTCGGCATTGATGGCTTCTTGTTAGAACCGAGCGGATTTAACGCCGCGGGTGAACCGATGGCCCTCAATTTTGCTACCGGTGAACCCGATACCCGGCAGCTACGTCATCCGGACGGCGTGATCCTTGATGTCGGCACCCATGTATTGGCGATGATGCGTGAAACGGTGCGTTATCTTGGCGGTAGCGATGAGCTTAGCCTTTGCGTGCGGCAGGCAAAAGATCGCTTGGGAAGGTCTATCGTCACCGGCGATGTGCAAACGGCAGAAGGTGAGGCGCACCTACAGGGAACGCTTGCTGGGCTGCCGGTTAATCTGTGGCTCAATAAATATGCCGGGCCGGGCGTCGAGCGCAAGGGGATACGCATCTTTCTGCGTGATGGACGGATCATAAGCCAGAGTCGCTTCTCCGGCGGCGAACGGGTTGAGTTGCTCACCGGTGATAGCACCGTCAGTTGGACGCGAGAGGGCGCGATTTACGCCCATTGTCTCGGTGAACATATCTTTGGTGCGCAGAGCCTTTTTGCCCGTGCGCCGGACGAGGTGGCGAAACTGACCCAGCGGCGAATGGCAGAAGTTGAGCTGCTATTACAGCTTCAACAACAGCTGCGCGGCGCACACTGAGGTGTGAGGCGTGGTAAAATATCGGCACCAAAACTGAAGGTAAGGAGTCGCTATGGAATTCATCTGCCCAACTTGTCAGGCGTCGCTGGAAGTGCAGGGAAATCACGCTCGTTGTGAGAGCTGCGAGAAAGAATTCACTCTTGAAGCGCGCTGTCCGGAGTGCCACAAACCGCTGGAAGTATTAAAGGCCTGTGGCGCGGTAGATTATCTGTGCCAAAACGGACACGGGCTGGTGTCGAAAAAACGGGTGGAATGGGTGCCGGTCGGTGAATAATCACGACCGGAAGTAACGGCTTGGTTTTTTATTGCAAAATTAGGCCGTTTTTTTCCGCGCGCGGGTTTTCTTTTCAGCCGTTATGGTTTTGATTTCACTCTCCACCCAGCCATCCGCTAGGCGGGTTGTTAATAGCTCACCCGCTTTCACCTGTTTCGTCTGTTTCAGCACTTTGCCATCGCTGGCGGTGGTGACGCTGTAGCCGCGCGCCAATGTCGCCAATGGACTGACGGCCTCCAGATGCGTAACGGCCATACCGAAACGTTCGCGCTGTTCACTAAGGCGGGTGCGGATATTTTCCGTCAGACGATATTCCAACTGCTGAATGCGCGACTGCCCACGATGAATACGCGGCTGTGGATTTTGTTGATTCAGCCGCTGTAGCACACGCTGCTGGCGCTGGTTGGCCTGCTTGATTTGGTTTTCCAGCGCAAAGCTCATGCGTTGACGTAAGCGCTCTAGCGTCGTTTGCTGGCGCGCCAGACGTAGCTGAGGATGCTGTTGTTGGAGACGGTGGAACATTTGCGTGAAACGGCGGCTGCGGTTGGCGAGATAGTAATCCATCGCCATACCCAAGCGTTGCTGTACGGATTGGATCTGGCGCAACAGTTCTTGCTGGTTACGGCTGACAATTTCTGCGGCGGCAGACGGCGTCGGTGCGCGTAGGTCGCCAACAAAATCAGCAATAGTCACGTCGGTTTCATGACCGACGGCGCTGACGACGGGAATGCGGCTGGCAAAAATGGCTCGCGCCACGCGTTCGTCGTTGAAGCTCCAAAGATCTTCTAGTGAACCGCCGCCGCGCCCGACTATCAGCACATCACATTCATTGCGGGCGTTTGCCAATTCAATGGCGCGAACGATCTGGCCCGGCGCATCATCGCCCTGAACAGCGGTAGGGTAAATCACTACCGGCAAAGAAGGATCGCGGCGTTTGAGTACGTGGAGAATATCGTGCAGCGCGGCCCCGGTTTTCGAGGTGATGATCCCAATGCAGTGGGCTGGGGAAGGAAGCGGTTGTTTAAACTGTTGATCGAAAAGCCCTTCAGCCTGCAGCTTAGCTTTTAGCAGTTCATATTTTTGCTGTAGCAGGCCTTCGCCCGCCGGCTGCATGCTCTCGACAATAATCTGGTAGTCGCCGCGCGGCTCATACAGCGTAATGTTGGCGCGTACCAGCACTTGCTGCCCATGCTGCGGCCGGAACGTGACGCGGCGGTTGCTGTTGCGGAACATCGCGCAGCGCACCTGGGCGTTATCGTCTTTTAAGGTGAAATACCAATGGCCGGAGGAGGGCTGGGTAAAGTTGGAAATCTCGCCGCTTATCCACACTTGCCCCATCTCTTGCTCGAGCAGCAGACGTACCGTCTGATTCAGGCGGCTAACGGTAAAAATTGAGGGGCTTTTTGAGGGTAACATGTGAGCGAGATCAAATTCTAAATCAGCAGGTTATTCAGTCGATAGTAACCTGCCCGCATACGATCGCAAGCATTTTTTGCAAAAAAGTGTAGATGCAATCGCTTACGCTCTGTATAATGCCGCGGCAATATTTATTAACCTCCCAGGTGAGATATTGCCCATGCTACGTATCGCAAAAGAAGCCCTGACGTTTGACGACGTCCTCCTCGTTCCCGCTCATTCTACCGTTCTGCCGAACACAGCCGATCTTGGCACTCAGCTGACCAAAACGATTCGCCTGAACATTCCTATGCTCTCTGCGGCAATGGATACCGTGACTGAAGCGCGCCTTGCAATTGCACTGGCACAGGAAGGCGGCATCGGTTTTATCCACAAAAACATGTCCATTGAGCGCCAGGCGGAAGAAGTTCGCCGCGTGAAGAAACACGAATCCGGCGTCGTGACCGACCCGCAGACCGTTCTGCCAACCACTACACTGCACGAAGTCAAAGCGCTGACCGAGCGTAACGGCTTCGCGGGTTATCCGGTAGTGACCGAAGATAACGAACTGGTCGGTATCATTACCGGTCGTGACGTTCGTTTCGTGACCGACCTGAACCAACCGGTTAGCGTTTACATGACCCCGAAAGATCGCCTGGTAACCGTACGCGAAGGTGAAGCGCGTGACGTGGTCTTTGCGAAGATGCACGAACGCCGCGTGGAAAAAGCGCTGGTGGTTGATCCAAGTTTCCACCTGCTGGGCATGATCACCGTTAAAGACTTCAAAAAAGCCGAGCGTAAACCTAACGCTTGTAAAGATGAGCAGGGGCGTCTGCGCGTTGGTGCAGCGGTTGGCGCGGGCGCTGGTAACGAAGAGCGTGTTGATGCGCTGGTTGCCGCAGGCGTTGACGTGCTGCTGATTGACTCCTCTCACGGTCACTCTGAAGGCGTTCTGCAGCGTATTCGCGAAACCCGCGCTAAATATCCTGATCTGCAAATCATCGGTGGCAACGTGGCGACCGGTGCAGGTGCTCGCGCACTGGCTGAAGCAGGTTGCAGCGCGGTCAAAGTCGGTATCGGCCCTGGCTCCATCTGTACTACCCGTATCGTCACCGGCGTAGGTGTACCGCAGATTACTGCCGTCTCCGATGCGGTTGAAGCGCTGGAAGGTACCGGTATTCCGGTTATCGCCGATGGCGGTATCCGCTTCTCCGGCGACATCGCTAAGGCTATCGCCGCGGGCGCCGCTGTTGTTATGGTTGGCTCCATGCTGGCAGGTACCGAAGAATCTCCGGGCGAAATCGAACTGTTCCAGGGCCGTTCTTACAAATCCTACCGTGGGATGGGTTCTCTGGGCGCGATGTCCAAAGGTTCTTCTGACCGTTACTTCCAGAGCGATAACGCCGCTGACAAACTGGTACCGGAAGGTATCGAAGGTCGCGTGGCTTACAAAGGTCGTCTGAAAGAGATCATTCACCAGCAGATGGGCGGCCTGCGCTCCTGTATGGGTCTGACCGGCTGTGGTACTATTGACGAGCTGCGTACGAAGGCTGAATTTGTACGCATCAGCGGTGCGGGTATCCAGGAAAGCCACGTCCACGATGTGACCATCACCAAAGAGTCCCCGAACTACCGCATGGGCTCCTGATAAGTTTCCGCGCCCGGTTTTCACCGGGCGTTTTGTTATTGTTTCACTTGCCTCGGAATTAACGTCAAATGACTGATAATATTCATAAACATCGCATTCTCATCCTTGATTTCGGATCGCAGTACACGCAGCTGGTGGCACGTCGCGTACGTGAACTGGGCGTCTACTGTGAGCTGTGGGCTTGGGATGTTACTGAAGCACAAATCCGTGAGTTCAATCCGAGCGGCATCATTCTCTCCGGCGGCCCGGAAAGCACCACCGAAGCCAACAGCCCGCGCGCACCGCAATACGTGTTTGAAGCAGGCGTACCGGTATTCGGCGTTTGTTATGGCATGCAGACCATGGCGATGCAGCTGGGTGGCCACGTTGAAAGCTCCAGCGAGCGCGAGTTTGGTTACGCTCAGGTTGAAGTGAAAACCGATAGTGCTCTGATCCGCGGTATTGAAGATTCTCTGACCGCCGACGGCAAACCGCTGCTGGACGTGTGGATGAGCCACGGCGATAAAGTCACGGCGATCCCGTCTGACTTCGTGACCGTTGCCAGCACTGAAACCTGCCCGTTTGCGATTATGGCGAACGAAGAAAAACGCTTCTACGGCGTGCAGTTCCACCCGGAAGTGACCCACACTCGTCAGGGTCTGCGTATGCTGGAACGTTTTGTCCGCGATATCTGCCAGTGCGAAGCGCTGTGGACTGCGGATAAAATCATCGAAGACGCTATCGTGCGTATCCGCGAACAGGTTGGCGATGACAAAGTTATCCTTGGTCTGTCCGGCGGCGTTGACTCTTCCGTCACCGCGATGCTGCTGCACCGCGCGATTGGTAAAAACCTGACCTGCGTCTTTGTCGACAACGGCCTGCTGCGCCTGAATGAGGCAGAGCAGGTGATGGACATGTTCGGTGACCACTTTGGCCTGAACATCGTTCACGTCGAAGGCGAGAAGCGTTTCCTTGATGCGCTGAAAGGCGAGAACGATCCGGAAGCGAAACGTAAAATCATCGGTCGCGTGTTCGTTGAAGTATTCGACGAAGAAGCGCTGAAGCTGGAAGATGTGAAATGGCTGGCGCAGGGTACCATCTACCCTGACGTTATCGAATCTGCGGCTTCTGCAACCGGTAAAGCACACGTCATCAAATCTCACCACAACGTGGGCGGCCTGCCGAAAGAGATGAAGATGGGTCTGGTTGAACCGCTGCGCGAACTGTTCAAAGACGAAGTGCGTAAAATCGGTCTGGAACTGGGTCTGCCGTACGACATGCTCTATCGTCACCCGTTCCCAGGTCCAGGTCTGGGCGTGCGTGTGCTGGGTGAAGTGAAGAAAGAGTACTGCGACCTGCTGCGTCGTGCGGACGCTATCTTCATCGAAGAGCTGCACAAAGCTGACCTGTACAACAAAGTAAGCCAGGCATTCACCGTGTTCCTGCCGGTTCGTTCCGTGGGCGTAATGGGCGATGGCCGCAAGTACGACTGGGTTGTTTCCCTGCGTGCTGTAGAAACCATCGACTTTATGACCGCGCACTGGGCACACCTGCCGTATGATTTCTTAGGCCGTGTCTCCAACCGTATCATCAACGAAGTGAACGGTATTTCCCGCGTGGTGTATGACATCAGCGGTAAGCCACCGGCGACGATTGAGTGGGAATGATATACAGCTACCTCATAGCTCATCATATCTACTCAATTTAGTACATAACCCTCTGTAAATACAGAGGGTTTTTCTTTATATCACATCAAATCTATTCACTCTATCTCACTTTTTACGCCGGTATATGTGACGGTATTACCTGTAAGGTATACTCTCATACCGTCGAACCATGGATGTCATACGGGTGAAAAGTGCTTACCGATACAAAACTAAAAAATCTCAAGCCGCAGGAAAAACTCTATAAGGTTTCTGACCGTGACGGGCTATACGTTGCTGTCCTCACGTCAGGATCTGTTTCATTCCGCTATGACTACCGTATCAACGGACGCCGCGAGACCCTGGTTATTGGTCAGTATGGGCGTGACGGTATCACTCTGGCAGAAGCACGTGAAGAACTCAATGCAGCTAAAAAGCTGCTCAAGTCATGCCAGTCGCCAGCTGCAGCAAAACGTGACGGTATCAAAAAGATCCGTGGCGCTGAGACATTTGCGGTACATACCGACAGTTATATGAAACACGTCGTTCTTGCTGAAAGCACCAGGTCAATGAAACAGGCTGTTATTGAACGCGACATCATGCCGGTACTTGGCAACAAGATGATGGCTGAGATAACCACGGGGATGGTTCGTGACCTGTGCGACAGAATAGTTGATCGTGGTGGGCGCGCTACTGCGGTGCAGGCTCGCGAAATAATTAGCAGTGTATACCGGTATGCAAATGACCGTGGCCACGGGCTGTTTAATCCGGCTGCTGACATCAAGCCATCGTCGATCGCCACATTCAAGCCAAGAGAACGGACACTGGGAGCAGAAGAGATCAGCTTGTTCTTCCGTTCGCTGGATGATGTCGGGGCCATGGGCACTATGAAAATGGCGCTCAAGCTGGTTATGCTTACCCTGGTACGAAAAGGCGAATTCACCAATGCGACATGGGATGAGGTGGATTTCAAAAAATTGACCTGGACTATACCGGCCGACAGAATGAAGGCTGGCCGTGCGCATGTTATTTACCTGTCTAAGCAGGCGCAGGATCTTTTAGTTGGCTTGCAGATGTGTGCAGGTGGTAGTGAATATCTTGTACCTGGTCGATATAACTTCAGAAAACCATTATCAAACGCCGCACTTAACTCTCTCATCGATAGGACTGTCGAAGCGATCAACAAGGACGGAGAAAAAATACAGCCTTTCACTGTACATGACATGCGCCGCACTGGCAGCACGCTCCTGCATGAAGCGGGTTATCCGTCTGACTGGATAGAGAAGGCTATTGCTCACGAACAGAAGGGGGTTCGTGCGGTATATAACAAAGCTGAGTACGCCCGTCAGCGTGAATACATGTTGCAGCAGTGGGCTGATATGGTTGATGCCTGGATTAACGGGGAGCATACAGACCTGGTGCCGTTCTCCCCGTCGAAGTTTGAAATATGGATGCAAAAAGGTTGATGTCGTTTCTTTGTGGTTAAATGAATACGTCAGCCGGATCGCCGTGGGCGGCAGCGGCCTGGTTAGCCTCCCGGCGAAGGCTAAGAAATTGCCCAACCGGATCCCAACTACTAAGGATTGAATCCAAAGCGTTCTGGCTGTGACATGTCACAAGGCGTTGCTTCAATGCTAATGAGCAGGCCCGTATATTAGAGCGAGTCGGGCCAGCCATTTTCATGCAGAGGCAAAGTGTAATCAGCAGATCAGCATACTCGTCGGCAGACACAGCCAGCTCTGCGTCACCAATTCGTTTCTGTAGTTCAGGCAGTTTGTGTTTCAGGCTCATTCTTTTTCTTACCCTGATTGTCAGTTGGTGCAAGCGGTGCGTTTCGCATCGTTGCAGATAGCATTTCTATTAGTGATGGGTATGTGCCAGCACGCACAATGCTCTCTCTTTCGTACTGCTCTGCATCTTCGCGCTTCACGCAGCCTCCGTTCTTACCGCCGGGACTACGAAGCCAGGAAGCAACTGAACCGCCGGCCCTTCGCACTGGTTACCCCAGACGTCGAAGCCATGCGATGACTGGCGGGCGAATAACTCGATGCGCGGTATGTCTCCAAGTAACTGCACTAGCTTTTCCCGGATTACGTCAGGTTTGCGTGAGTTCTCTAGGCGCGATGCAGTGACATGCTGGCAGATCGAGGCGTCCATTCGTGCCGGCAGTTTTCCGCGCACCGCAAACAGGCAGTCTTCGCTGTTCGCTCTGGTCATGTGGCCCATGCCAATCGCACTGTTTCCTTTGTGCTTGTTGGTCTTGTGCCAGGTGAATCCCTTCATGGTCATTAGCCGGAAACCCCACGCTTCGACAACTTTAAGGGCTTCAACTGGCTGAGTAGGCACCCACCACATGGCCAGCAAGCAATCCTCTGCAGCTAGCTCCCAAACAGGGAGGCGACAGATATCAAGAACGCTCATTACTGGGTACTTAAATCCAGCTCCGCGATCACCATCAGCTGCCTTATCCCTATATGACCAAGGGGGGTCTGCATAAATAAGTGTGTACTTCTCGGCCATTATTTACTCCCTTTATCATTCAGCTTTTCAGCGACTCTCTGTGCGGCAATCGGATTTTTGATAATCAATTTGGCCGGTGTTAACCAACCACCGTGTTTCTCTGAATACCGAAGTGTGATTAACCCAACTGTTATGTCGCTGTGTGGGTTAGTCATAAACCACCCCACGGCAGCAGATACCAGCGTAGTCACCAGACCGTAGCCCTTTGCTACGATCAATGCATTGCCCACGGCGAACAGCTATGCGAGCGCGTTCGATTTCACCTTTCGCGACATCCATACACTGAAGCCAGAGATGGGTAGCGAGTCTATATTGGCCTTTCAATTCGCGGTTAATGGCTTGCTTCTCGATTTCCAGAGCCGCGGGCGTAACGGCAACAACTTTTGAAATCCTGCGCTGGGGTACATAGTCTTCGTGATACTTCTGCAGTTTTGAAAGTCGGTTCATCGTATCCAACCCTCCCGAAATATAATCGCCAGCAGCATTAGCCAGGCGGATATGGCGGCCAGGTAAACTACCCATCCTGACCACTGTTCCCAGTATCGTTTCAGCGCTGTCATGCTGCTGTGTTCATTGGTCGGTACTGGCGTTGATCAACCGGTGGCTTTTTTCCGCCGAACTCGTCAGGGCTGGCAGCCCTGCGTTCATCAAGCCACTTTTCAACTTCTTCCTGAGTCCATACACAGCGTTTATCAGTGATGTACCAACGTTTGGGGAAATCCCCATTTTTCTCCATGCGATCGATAGTGCTCATTGATAACGGCACCACCGCTAAAAGCTTTTTCCTTCCTAATGCACCTTTCATAGTTACCTCTCTTAGTGGTGCGGCGCCGTAACGCCGCGATGGTGTTGTTTACATGGGTACTTCGTTCAGTTCTTCGCGGCGGATGGTGTATACGTCGGTGGCGCGAGAAAGACGGTCATCATCAGCTGATAGCTTTTTGGCCACGTATTTGTATGCGTTATCCAGATCAGCGACGGTGTTGTAGTTCATCGCTGCGCCAGAGAATGCCGTCAGAATTTCTTCAGGGTCACGGTCATCAACCTTCTGATGTCTTTCCGCCTGCGTCTGCTCTGGCTTTGCATTAATCAGGTTATTCATCCCAGCTGCGGTGCTGCTTTGAGGTGTGATGTCACGCTCTACGCGTGGCTCCATCTCCTGCAATTCGTCAGGGGTATAGACGCCCATGATTACGTCAGGACAGTGCAGGCGTGACCAGCGCTTGGTTGCCAGGTAAGCAAGCTGTTGTTTAGGATCGCTCGCCCAAAGAGTTGAGTTGCGTACTTGGGCTTGAGACAGGAGCAATTCCAGAATGCGTGGTTCACCTTCACCCTTCATCGTCGCCCATACACGTACGCCGCATCCCGCTTCATCCTTCAGTGTCCATGCTGGTGCAATGTAGGTATTTCCCTTCTGAGATGTTTTCTCTACAAACTTGCCGATCACATTTTCCCACGGTCCGAACCACTCATAGTTGATGCGGTCTTTCGTTGGCGACATCGTGGTGATAACAGCATTTACCAACTGGGCCTCATAACCGAGAGTGCCGCTGACGACATGAGTTTTCTGCGCGACGGCGAATGGGTTCATACCCCACTGAGCAGCCTGCATTGCAACGGCCATACAATCTGCTGGTTTTCCGGCGAGGTGAGCCGGTACGGTAACGCGGCTTTGAGCCATGACCTCGGCAAACTTCATCAACTGGTTTAACCCTTCAGGGCTAAAAATGGTGGCAGCGGTTCCAGCGATAGATGTATCTACTGGTGCATTCATGGTTGTAATTTCGTTGCTCATACGTACATATCCTGTTTGCGTGCCCACTCAGGGCGTTTAATTGTTTCAATGCCGCCCCATTCATCGGACTGGCGACACTGGTGATAGGTATTAATATCCCGGCGGAACAGTGCGTGTCCGGCGTCAACGTCAGGCGCATCAAGCTCGAACACGCGCACCGGGTAACGACCGCAGTCGATGGTTTCGCTCACCGCCAGGAAGAAGAATCCGTGTGGCTCCCCGGTTGTATGCTGTGCACCTTCGCGGTACATAGCGTCCTGGACGTGGTAACGGAACTCATCTATGTGGCGCGAGAATCGCTCCATGTCGGCCACTTTTTTCACATCAAGAATTACCGGGTGATTCTTCAGCCGCTTGTCCGGTCTAATGCGGCACAGCTCGCCAGTCTCCGGATCCGTCCAATAGTGCGATGCTTCGCAGAAACCTTCCGCTTCCAGCAACCAGCGCGCAGCGGGGTGTGCCATTGTGCTATCGCGCATCAGCTGCAACTTACGGCCCTGCTCAGCATCCATAACCGTCATTCCCATTCCATCAACGTCGCGGAGGAAAGCGGCTTCTTCCTCTTTTCCGGCGGTAGTACGGCGGTTGAACTGTGGAGACACAATGAAGCGCTTATCGAATTCTTCCGGCTCCAGCAGCAGGCAGTGCAGGGCGGTACCCATATCCAGAGCCTTCAGCTTTTCGGTATCTACTGGCGCCGATTTTTGCCACTGCAGAAGTGACGGACTTAGAGCAACCATATCCAGCTGCGACTTACTCACGCCGTCACCGGCGTGGTAATCCTCGTTGCTGATATCGAAATAAATCCCCGGTTTCATGCCGCGTCCCTCGCACTGTCGATTTTGTCAGCCAGGTCAAGGCGCGCGATAATGCCGGTAAGCTCACGTTTGAATGAAGACATGACCTCATCGAACTCGCAGCTTTCACGTGCGGCTTCAAGTATTTCTGGTCGAACACCGGCGCGGAGTAGTGAGCGCTCAAAGGTGTCATCAAGGTCAGACCCGCAAACTGCGTCGATAAGCTCAACATGACGCTCGTACAACTCTGAAGACAGCTGATAATCAGAACCAAATAACGCGATGATGTTTTTCAGGTTGTTGAATTGTTTGATATTCATAAAACACCTCAGTATTTGATTGTTGTAGCTGGCACTTTTCCGCGAGCAATGGCGATAACACATGCCTTTGCCCAGTCTTCAGGTATTCCCTGATCAATCAGCGCCTGTACTGCTGACGCGTTAATCGTGCGACGATGTTCGACGTCGGCTGCACGGGCTGCAGTTTCCTCAGCGATGCGTTTTTCTTCCGCCAGTCGTGCTGCTTCTTTTTCCTCTTCTTCACGACGCGCCTTTTCTGCTGCTTCCTGTGCTTTGCGTTTCTCCGCTGCGATAGCTTCCTGCTTTTCACGTTCGGCGAGCTCAGCAGCAGCTTTCTTCTCGTCCTCTGCTTTTTGCACAGCGGCAATGCGATCGCGTTCAGCGTTCTCTGCCTTTAGCTTTAATTCCGCTTCTCGGCGCGCAGCTTCTACGCGTTCACGCGCGGCGTTTTCTTCTGCTTCACGCCTGGCCTGCTCAGCTGCCTGACGCTTCAATTCTTCTTCGTGAGCAATACGCTGGCGCTCCGCTTCAGCTTTTTTATCTGCCTGGTCACGGTCGAATGCTTCGTTCATCAGCAAGCCAACTTCGTAGTCAGCTTCGAATTTCACTCGTTCTTCTTCAGCTTTTATCCGTGCCAGTTCTTCAGCCTTGATTCGTTCTTGCTCTGCTTCCCACTCAGTGGCGGGGCGACGGATTTCCACGGCCAGTGCATCCAATTCATCGCGCACCTTTTTGCGACTTGCATCTACGAGTGCCGGCCGTTTTTTCATTTCAGCAACCAACGCCTTACCCGCATCATCAATTACTGTTTTTGTGCGGCGAACGGTTGAGGCCATGCTGATATAAACGCCACGACCTTTAACCGTGTTTACGTCGCCAACGACAGATGAAGCTTTCTGGCGAATGTCAGCAATTAGGTTTGTGATGTAATCATCACTAATGAATGCCGCCTCAAGGTCTGCCGCGGCTGGCAGTGTCACCAAAACTAATTCTTTCGATTCACTCACTTTCACTTCCCCCAAATTTCGTCAGCGACTTCATTCGCTTCTTTCGTCACGAATGCCCACTCAATGCCTTCCTGCAGGTCACGAAACTTCCAGCTCATAACCCCGCATGCTGTAACGCAGTACCAACCATTGATGAACTGCCATTGCATAATCGTTACCTCAATGTGTTACCGATGAGGTAATAATTATTCACATGTGATTTGTTGTCAATAGATATGACTTTAAAAAATTACCCGAGAGGTAAAGGTGATGGCAATAAAAAAGCCGCGCAATGGCGGCTTAATTACTGAATTATAATGACTTTATTGGTCGTCCTTTTCGTGCTGGGCTATCACAAAATCAATGAAACTTTCGATCTTCTCTTTCTCACCCTGGGGTAACAATGCGAAGCGTTCATGGTCATAGTTGATAGTTGCTTTGCCCAACTGGGGGATCATTAGCTCGTATGGTTTTCTACCAAATGCCGCGGCAATCACTTCGAGGTGAGCCACGTTCGCCGATACATCATTGCGCAGGATGCGCGCGATGGTTGGCTGACTAACGCCGCATGCATCCGCCAGGCGTTGCTGAGAAGATAGCTCTTCGTTGTTCAGCATCCACTGCTTCAGGTTGCTGGCCACTATCTGGCGGGCATCGCCGTAATCAATACTTGCGACTTCCTCAAGGTTAACCAGTCTATGGTCAACGTCCAGCCAGTTTGTAGGCTTGCGAGCAGCTTTCTCAATTTTGCGCGCAGATGAATCACCAATTGCCTTTTTACCATTTACCCAGCGATTAACTAAGTTGGACTGAGTTTCCATCCTTTCCGCCAGGCGAGACTGGGTGCCACCGAATTCGGTGTTAATTAAGTCTTTCAGGTTTTCGCAGCGAATATCCTGGATGCTTTTCATATCGGGTAAAAATATCTCTCTTGGTGAATCATTTAGTTATTAAATTTAAAGCAATTTTACCTCACAGGTAAATGAACCTCTAGGGTAACAAAACTTGCTTTTTGTTACCTTTTAGGTGAATATTGGTTATCTGAAATGAATATCAGGCAATAGCTATGAGCGAAGAAACTAAATTCGACTTTAAACGGAACTGGCTTGATCTGACTCCTGATGAGCGTGATGAGTTCGCGCAAGACGCCGGAACGACAAGCCACTACATACAAACTCACCTGACAGGTAAGCGCAAGATGCCTGGTAAGCGATTGATGAATGGCCTTTTTAATGCCTGCAAAGCTCGGAATTGGATTAAAAACAAAACCGAACTCGCCGTATTTTTCTACTCCTGAACCCCTCTGAATTACCCCTCTGCCGCCTCATGGCGGCATCTGCATTTCTATTCACACCTCAAAGGTAACAATTATTCATTTGTGGTTGATCTTTTTGTGTCTTGATGCAAAATTACCAAAGACAAATAACAAAGAGGTGGGCCGATGAAGCGAATTACACAGCGCGAGGCTATCGATCTTGGATTAACGCGCTTCTATACCGGGAAGAAATGCGTACACGGTCATGATAGCGAGCGCTACACCATTAGCGGTGAGTGCGTCCAGTGCAACAACGAACGCGCGCGGCGCCAGGCACAGTTGCGGTCTGAAAAATTGAAGGCTGCAAAAAGAGCTCGGGAGGCTGCATGAAGCATTATCAAAAAATAAATGGGGATAACTGGCGGCATGTTTGGGCTGTTGGTGACCTGCACGGCTGCTACACCAACCTAATGAACCGCCTGGAGGAGGTTGGTTTCGACCCCGCGCAAGATCTGCTTGTCTCTGTCGGCGATCTCATCGACCGCGGTGTGGAGAACGTCGAATGCCTAGATCTGATTAACCAGCCCTGGTTCCTAGCTGTGCGAGGCAACCACGAGCAAATGATGGTCGATGGCCTGGCGGAATATGGGAGCTTGAGCCACTGGATGGCGAACGGTGGGGGCTGGTTCTTCTACCTAGACCCAGACAAAGAGGTACTGGCAAAGTCACTTGTTCCGAAAGCGGCCGAGTTACCGCTCATCATCGAGATTTCGAAG
The DNA here is from genome assembly GCF_040932435.1 of Kluyvera sp. STS39-E. Classification (NCBI taxonomy): domain Bacteria; kingdom Pseudomonadati; phylum Pseudomonadota; class Gammaproteobacteria; order Enterobacterales; family Enterobacteriaceae; genus Kluyvera; species Kluyvera sp. STS39-E. The sequence continues at coordinate 117,558 of NZ_JBFQGA010000008.1, forward strand.
GGGGGGAAGAAGTTTGTCATCTGCCATGCTGACTACCCGAGCGATGAATATGAATACGGCAAGGAAGTAGGCCAGGAGCTGGTTATCTGGAATCGTGAACGTTTTAGCTTATCCATGGATGGGGAAACAAACCATATTCATGGTGCCGATCTATTTGTTTTTGGTCATACCCCCGTTCGGTCTCCAATCCTATACGGCAATCAGCTTTATCTAGATACCGGTGCTGTTTTTACTGGAAACCTTACTCTCTATAAATTAGATGGGGGGGCTTATGGCCGGTGACTGGATCAAGATGCGTGCCGATTTGCATACGCATCCAAAAGTTGTCCGCATGGCGTCCGCATTGAAAGCGGACAGATTGCGGATTGTTGGCGGACTACATTCCGCTTGGTGTCTTTTCGATGTCCACTCTGTTGACGGTTTTCTTGACGGATACAGTGCGGAAACTCTCGATGACCTGATCGGCTTTCCCGGGTTTGCTCGTGCAATGATGGCCGTTGGATGGCTTGAAGAAGACGATGAAAGCCTAGTAATGCCGCGCTTTGAAGCCCATAACGGGCAGTCTGCAAAGCGTCGGGCACAGGACGCTGACCGTAAGCGTGAAAAGCGAAATGTCGTCAAAAAGTCCGCATCAGAAGCGGACAAAAAGCGGACCAGAGAAGAGAAGAGAAGAGAAGATATAAAAGATAAAACCCCACACATAGGCGACGAGCAAAATCATCCTGTGGATAACCTGAAGGGGGACGATGCTGATCCTTCTGCAAACAATATCGTGATTGACGGCTATGCCCCGCCAGGTGGAATCGGAGCATTTGGCAAATTTCCGATGGTAGAAGATTGGAAGCCTGATGCCGACCTCACCAGAAAAGCCGCTCTATGGGGAATCAACCTCAAGACGGATGTGACGCCGTTCGAGCTGGCGGAGTTCATCACGTACTGGAAGGCAGAAGGCAAAGCTTTTCATCATGAGCAGTGGGAGCAGAAGCTAGCACGGAGCGTTCAGGCATCAAGGGCTAAACCTATCAAGCCGCAACAGCGTGACGTGAACGCCTTGTCTGAGCCTGAGAATACGATCCCGCCAGGATTCAGGGGATAGGCCATAAGCACTAGCAGCGCGAAAGCGCCTTTTTTTAGGTCTTTACTGTTACCGAATGGGTAATAAAATAATCTCAAATCTATTGAAATTAATTCGAATGTGTATTTTAATTACCTGAGAGGTAAGTTATGCGTAAGGCAATACAGGCTCTTGGCCGGTTGAAAACAGGGCAAATGAACAAGACCGAAGCCGAATACTGCCAACTGCTTGAGATACGTAAGCGCGGCGGGGAAGTCGCCTGGTACCGGTTTGAGGGTATCAAGCTGCGTCTGGCTGATAACTGTTTCCTGACCGTCGATTTTGCCGTGATGTTGGCTGATGGCCAACTGTTGATGGTGGACGTTAAGGGGAGTAAGGCGGTCTTTACCGACGATGCGAGAGTCAAGATGAAGGTTGCAGCAGACAGCTATCCGTTCGTCTTTCAGGTTGCTTATCCAAAACCTAAAAAGCTCGGCGGTGGGTGGGAGATTGAGGAGCTATGAGCGAGAAGACCAATGCTGCTGGATTGATTGTTTCCGGTGATAAAAACCCGAACTGGAAGGGTGGGAAAATCGAAAAGGTTTGCGCCGTATGTGGCAAGCAATACCAGGTTAAGCGGGTCAATTCTTCCTCGCGATTTTGCTCTCTTCAGTGCGTTGGCATCTCACAGAGAGGAAAGACGGTTAACCGAGAGCAAAATCGTGAAACGAAATCATGCTGCGTTTGCGGATCTCCGTTCTCTGTTTTCAGAAGCCATGCGAAGCGCATGAAGTGTTGCTCTAAGTTGTGCTCCAACGAAATGCGGTCATCTCTCATGAGGGGCGACGGAAACCCTAACTGGTCTGGTGGCTTATCGCGCTTGCCATATCCGTGGGACTTCCGGGAAACGAGCAAAAAGGTGATCGAACGTGACGGGTTTATTTGCCAAAACCCAGGGTGTGACGGAACTGACGAAAGGCTCACTACTCATCACATCAATTACGACAAGCAAGACTGCCGGCAGGAGAACCTGATTTGCCTTTGTTCCAGTTGTAACTCGAAGGCTAATTTCGGTCGGCATGAATGGCAAATGTTTTATGAATCAGTGATGGCTAAGAGATAGGTCAAATCGACGATCCTTTTAGTTATCAAACTAATCAATTACTTATGCGGGTAAGCGGGGGTAAAGATGAACAATCATATCAGTGAGTTGGTCAAGCGCGGTCATGATGCCACTTTAGATCTGAAAGCTTCATGCGGATCTGTTGATGTGCGCGCTATGGCGCAACTGATTAGCGATCTGGCAACTCAGTTAAATGTAAGCCACGTAGCACTTACTGAATCCCGTCGCGAGTTCACAGCAGCAAACGCGACTATTCACAATCTGGAGTTGAAGGTGGAGAAGGTTGTCGCTGAGAATGTGGCGCTGAAAAAAGCGGCTGAGTTCGCTACCGCTGATGACATGTGGATTGAACAAACTGACGGAATGCTGGATTACCGCTATGTCGATTGGTATGCCGATGTGCTGAGGTCTGCAATGGAAACCCCAGTCACCGACGCCTTCCTGGCTGAAGTGCGGGCTCAGGGCGCTGACGAAGTGGCGGCTACCTGCCGATTACTTGCCGATAAAGATGGTTGCTCCGTGAATATGCAGTGCAGCTACAACCTGACAGCCGAACGTGCTGAAGCAATCGCCGCCAAGTTACGCCAAGGAGCCGAGCATGAGTAAGCTATCGAATGGATTTATTCTCCGCGCTATCTGGCATGCGGTCCTGAAACAACTTCCGGTTCGCGTTACCCACAACTATTTCGGTGATGGAAAAGTAGTGAGCCTATGCAAAAACGACTGGCTCTGGTTGCGCAGCAGCACCCAGATTTGTACGACTGGCCGTCAGCGTTCATTAGGGCTGCCACTAAGCGATAGCCAGTCTATGAACCGCATCAAGCGTCTTGCTGAAGAGCGGCGAATTGAACGAGAGAAGATGCCTGGCGGGGCGTTCTATTTCTGGCTTCCTGACAGCCTGAATAAGCCAGCCTTTGAGCGTTGCCTTGAGCTGATGGGTTCGGAAGGGCTTACGGATAAACCCGCCAATATCACCAATTACGATGAAATCGTGGAGCGAGTGCGGGCGGTACTCATGAATGAGTTTGGCGGCATTAATTTGAAACAGGAGCGCGCCCAATGAACGATATCACCGCACTGGTTAGCGTACAAAAAAACGCAAATCTGCATCGCCTATCAAGACTCATTGCTTACGCACCTAGTGACGAGCTGCGGCAAATGGCGGTTGAGGTTGAGCAATATACCGATCGCCTATTTGGGGCACTGGAACACTACAAGTCACGCGAGGAACGTGTCACAAAACTGGTCCTTGATAACTCAGTGAGTTGGGAGGAGTTATTCAAGCAACTTGAAGAGGCAAAGCAGCGCAACACTGAGCTGGTAGAGGCACTGGAGAAAGCGACCTCCGAGCCGGTAGCGTTGCGTTGGCGCTGGAATGACAATGATGCGCAATGGACGTATGCCCCAGCCAGCAAAATGCCTGACTTTGTTGCTGCTGGTTTTTCGCCAGAGAATGGCGTGGTGATAGAAAGTCTCTACACCGTGCCCCCTGCGCTGGAGTCCCGCACCGTCACCGTGAAGCTGCCACCAACATTCTGGTATGAGCACGACGATTTGGCGCGAGAGGTTCCAGTGTTGGATAAGCGCCTCGTGAAGAAAGCGCTCCGCTCCGCTGGCATCCAAGTTATCGAAGGAGAAGGACAATGAGCATCATCCTGCATAACGCAGACTGCTTTGACGTGTTTCCGGCAATAGCCAGCGGTACCGTCGATTTGGTATGTGCTGACATTCCATACGGCACAACACAGTGCAGGTGGGACTCCGTTCTGGACCTTGAAACCATGTGGTCCGAGCTTTACCGCATCGCAAAGCCAAACGCCGCCATCGTGCTGTTTTCGGCGCAGCCCTTCACATCCATTCTGGTTAGCAGCAATCTGGTCGACTGGCGCAGCGAGTGGATATGGGAAAAGGGCAACGCTACCGGTTTCCTGAACGCAAAGAAACAACCCCTTCGCGCTCACGAAAATATCCAGGTGTTTTACCGCCACCAGCCAACGTATAACCCGAAAATGACTGATGGCCACGTTCGCAAGACCAGCAAGCGCAAAACGGTTAATTCTGAATGCTATGGTAAGGCGCAGAACCTTTCAGAATACGACTCAACTCAACGGTACCCACGGGATGTTCAATTCTTCTCGAGCGATAAGCAGAAAGGGAATTATCACCCGACCCAGAAGCCGCTGGCGCTGGTGAAATACATCATCGAAACCTACAGCAATCCGGGTGATACGGTGCTGGATTTCACTATGGGCAGCGGTACCGCAGGATTGGCATGTCAGGAAGCTGGTCGCTCATTCATCGGCATCGAAAAAGAGAAACCAATTTACCAGACCGCCTGCCAGCGCATGGGAATTCAACAGGAGCGTGCAGCATGACAACCAACTTAACAGACCCTGCACTGGTACCAGACGAAGAACTCGACCAGATGATTTGGAAGTTAGAGCGTGACGGCGGCATGACGCCCAAGCTGCTGTCGTTGATGAGAGAGCTGCGGGAGCGGCGCAAAGCAGAAAAAAAAAAGCAGAATTAAACACCGGGTGCAGCCGGTTCAAGTGGAGAACTTTCAATGAGCGTACATAGCCAACGTTTTCTAACCCCTGAGGACCTCTATCAGTTAACTGGTTACCGCCGCCCTTCACTCCAATGCAAAGCGTTGAAGGATAGCGGCGTGTTTTTCATCCCACGAAAAGACGGAAGGCCAGGAACTACATGGGATCACGTTTCGAACCCTGTCGGATTAAAACTGGTGATGATTAACTCAGAGGAAGAAGAACCTAACTTCAAGGATATGTGATGCCTAGAGTCCGCAAAAATGCAGAAGATAACTGGATGCCTCCACGAGTACGCCGGGGTAAATCAGCATATGAATTTCGCTCGCCAGATGGACGAACAATAAGGCTATGCAATGCGGATCTAACCAAATCGCAGGTTTGGTCTGCTTACGAAAACTTCATCAACGATCTCAAGGTTGGTACTAGTTTTCTGGCACTAACTGAAGAGTTCTTTAATTCTGGTGATTTCCATGAACTGGCAATGGAAACACGCAAAGATTATCGAAAGTATGGGGCGAAGGTGAATGTTGTTTTTGGGAAAATGAAACCAGATAACATTAAGCCTGAACACATCAGAAAGTACATGGATAAACGTGGTGTAAAGAGTCGAGTTCAGGCTAATCGCGAGAAAGCGTTTATATCTAGAGTTTTCAGATGGGCTTACGAACGCGGCAAGGTGAAGATGAACCCCTGCCAAGGAGTGAAGCAGTTCAAAGAGAAGGCACGTACGCGATATGTCACTGATACCGAGTATAAAGCCCTACTGAATGTGGCACCCGACTTGGTGAAAATAGGAATGGAGTTAGCGTATCTATGCTGCGCTAGGCAGGGGGACATTTTAGACTTGAAGAAGGCGCAAATTCTTGAAGAGGGAATACTCATTGTACAGAGCAAGACATCTGTTCCGCAGATCAAAGCCTGGACCGAGCGTCTTCATTCAATTATCTCGTTGGCTGAGGCGCTACCTCTGCGTTCTGGCATCAGTAGCATTTTTGTTCTCCACCAGCTATCAGGTTCTAGATTCACAAGAGATGCCTTTAATGCTCACTGGATGAAGGCCAAAAAAATTGCCTGTGAGAAATATCCAGAGATGGATTTCAATTTCACCTTTCACGATCTCAAGGCCAAGGGTATCTCAGACCTTAGCGGTTCATTGAACGAGAAGCAGGAAATTGCCGGTCATAAAAATGCGTCACAGACCGCCAGATACAACCGGAAAATTTCTGTAGTTCCAGTAGTCGGGGGGCAGTAATGCCCTCTTTCAATGGCGATGCCGAATGGCGAAACAATGGCGAAGTCATGAGACAAAAACAAAAAAACCACCCGTAGGTGGTTTCACGACACTGCTTATTGCTTTGATTATTCTGCTTTATTCCCATGGTGCCCGGAGTGGGACTTGAACCCACACAGCGCGAACGCCGAGGGATTTTAAATCCCTTGTGTCTACCGATTTCACCATCCGGGCTAGGGAAAAGTGGAGGCGCGTTCCGGAGTCGAACCGGACTAGACGGATTTGCAATCCGCTACATAACCGCTTTGCTAACGCGCCTTTGAAGCTTTAACACCCGCAACTGCCGATGTTTTAATTTGGAGCGGGAAACGAGACTCGAACTCGCGACCCCGACCTTGGCAAGGTCGTGCTCTACCAACTGAGCTATTCCCGCATTATCAAGTTTGTTTACTAACCACTTGATTTTGCTATCGTCTGGCAATCAGTGCTGCCGTTCGATGCGTTGCATTCTACTTATCTGACGCGATGAGTCAACGGTATTTTTCGCAACTTGGTGTTGTTTGCTGAAAATAACGGCGAAACGATCACTCTTGAAGCAAATCACCGCGCGCCGCGTTCAGATATTGCAGCATCGACCACAGTGTTAGTACCGCTGCGACGAGGAACAATGCAATTCCTGCCCACTCTACCCACATGTTTGGACGCCACAGCATCCACACCAGCGCGGTCATCTGAGCGGTCGTTTTCACTTTGCCGATCCACGAAACAGCAACGCTGCTGCGTTTGCCCAACTCGGCCATCCATTCGCGCAGTGCAGAGATGATAATTTCACGGGCAATCATGGTTGCGGCAGGCAACGTCACCCACCAAGTGTGGTAGTGCTCGGCCACCAGCACCATCGCAATCGCCACCATCACTTTATCGGCCACCGGATCAAGGAACGCCCCAAAGCGCGTACTCTGATTCCAGCGACGCGCCAGATAGCCGTCAAACCAGTCGGTGACGGCAGCCACGAAGAAGATCAGCGCACAGGCAAACGGCGCCCATGGCACGGGAAGGTAGAACGCCAGCACGAAAAACGGAATCAGGATGACGCGGAACAACGTAAGCAATGTAGGGATATTATATTGCATGGCGTGGTAACTATCTGTTGTTAGTAAATATTAGCCCTATGTTGCTACAGAGCCCCTAATGTTTCAACGAGTAGAAGATCTTTTCTGCTAACCCAAGCGATATTCCGGGTACTTTAGCGATATCATCGATGGTCGCCTGCTGCAAACCCTGCAGGCCGCCCATATATTTGAGCAACATCTGACGCCGCTTTGGCCCTACCCCTTCAATAGTCTCAAGGGTACTGGTGCTTTTCACCTTCGCGCGCTTTTTACGATGCCCAGAAATGGCGTGATCGTGCGATTCGTCGCGAATGTGTTGAATCACATGCAGTGCCGGTGAGTCAGGCGGCAAATTGAAACCTTCGCCTTCTGGCTCAAAGAACAGCGTTTCCAGCCCCGCTTTACGGTCGCTGCCTTTGGCGACGCCAAGCAGCAACGGGTGATGTTTATCCCAGGGAACGTTGAGTTCGGCAAAGACGGTCTTTGCCTGTCCTAACTGCCCTTTCCCACCATCAATCAGGATAACATCGGGTATTTTGCTTTCTTCAATCGCCTTGCCGTAACGGCGGCGTAAAACTTGATTCATTGCCGCGTAGTCATCGCCCGGCGTGATGCCGGTAATATTATAGCGACGATACTCGGCGCGTAGCGGACCATTGGCATCAAAGACCACGCAAGAGGCGACGGTCTGTTCGCCCATGGTATGACTGATGTCGAAGCATTCCATGCGTTTTATCGCCGGAAGTTTCAACTCCGCGGCCAGCGCCTGAAGACGTTGATGTACCGTGGACCGCTGGGATAATTTTGTCGACAGCGCCGTGACCGCATTGGTGCGCGCCAGTTTCAGGTAGCGCGCGCGGTCACCGCGCGGTTTAGTCTGCACCTGAATACGTCGCCCGGCCATTTCGGACAAGGAGTCGGCAAGCAGGGTTTTATCGGTAAGCGCAAAGTCGAGGAGAATTTCGCCCGGCAGGGTACGCATCTGGCTCCCCTGGAAATAAAACTGGCCAACAAAAGTTTCAACCACTTCGCCCAGTTCGGTATCGCTGGGGACTTTTGGAAAGTAGCTGCGGCTACCCAACACTTTGCCCTGACGAATAAACAGCACGTGTACGCAGGCCATGCCAGCTTCAAATGCCACGCCGATAACGTCAAGATCGTCGCCGTTGTTTGAGACAAACTGTTTTTCCGTGACCCGGCGAACGGCCTGAATTTGATCGCGGATACGCGCGGCCTCTTCAAACGCTAACGCCTGGCTGGCTTTTTCCATCCGCGCAATAAGCTGCGTCAATACCTGATCGTCTTTCCCGGAAAGGAACAACCGCACGTACTCAACCTGCTGCGCGTACTCTTCTTCACTCACCAGCCCCGCGACACAAGGGCCAAGGCAGCGACCGATTTGGTACTGCAGGCACGGACGTGAACGGTTACGATAAACGCTATTTTCACACTGGCGAATTGGGAAGACTTTTTGGAGCAGCGCCAAGGTTTCGCGCACCGCGTAGCCATTCGGGAACGGTCCAAAATACTCCCCTTTCGCATGCTTAGCGCCGCGATGCGTCGCCAGCCGCGGATGGGCGTCGGAACTCAGGAATATAAAGGGATAGGACTTGTCATCGCGTAACAATACGTTATAGCGCGGCTGGTACAGCTTGATGTAGTTGTGTTCAAGCAGCAGCGCTTCCGTTTCCGTGTGGGTAACGGTGACATCAATTTGGGCAATTTGCGCGACCAGCGCTTCCGTTTTCCGAGAGGACACGTTGGTTCGAAAATAGCTGGCAAGGCGCTTTTTAAGATCTTTGGCTTTACCAACATAAATAACCGTGCCGCCGGCGTCATACATACGATAAACGCCGGGCTGGCTGGTTACGGTTTTCAGAAAGGCTTTTGAATCAAAAACATCAGTCACTGACTTGCTAACGACTCCGCATTGCACAGGCCATGGCGAATTGCCAAGTGGGTCAGCTCAACATCACCGTGGATATTCAGCTTACTGAACATGCGATAACGATAGCTATTGACCGTTTTGGGACTCAGACTCAACTGCTCTGAGATCTCATTCACTTTCTGACCTTTAGTGATCATCAGCATAATCTGCAATTCACGTTCAGACAAACTGGCAAACGGAGACTCCGTCTTTTCAGGTTCAATCTGACTCAATGCCATTTGCTGAGCGATGTCCGAGGCAATATAACGCTGCCCGGAGAACACAGAGCGAATCGCATTGACCACCTCTTGCGGCGCGGCGCCTTTACTGAGATACCCCGCAGCGCCCGCCTGCATCACTTTTGCTGGCAGTGGGTTTTCCGTGTGTACGGTTAACATAATGACTTTGGTATCGACCGCGGAACGCGCAATCTTGCGCGTGGCCTCGAGGCCGCCGATTCCCGGCATGTTCATATCCATAAGCACGACATCAACGGGATTAGCACGGCACCACTTCACCGCGTCTTCTCCACAGTTGGCTTCGCCGGTCACTCTAATACCTTTAATATCTTCGAGAATGCGTCGTATCCCTGCGCGCACCAGTTCGTGGTCATCAACAAGAAGAACGTTGATCAAAGGAATAATCTCCAGAATAGGGATAACGCTACTACTGCTTAATTCCCCCATAGTACCGGGTTTTATATCAACTGTGAAAGTCTAAAAATGCCAGAGTCTCGATTTCGGTCTCGTTTTTGGAAATAATCATATACAACAACCGTAAATCGCTCAAAAACAACAAGATACATAACGGTAAAATTAATGCGCATACGGACTTAATCGGGATAAACACGTACTTAATCGTATATCTGCTAAATAGGCCTCATAATATGTAACAATAATTAACGGTGACAAAACCATAATTAAACATTGCCCTGCTAACTAACTGTGTCTACAACGTTAAATAATAATCAATATCTGGCTGGATTACGGGCAAAAAACAAGCACTCCTTTTTTTCCACCGGCTTGTGGTATACTGCGCCGCTTTCATAATCCGCATCGCGCAAATTGCGCAGAAATCGTACGAGGCAATAAATGAGCACACCTGATTTTTCCACCGCTGAGAATAATCAAAATCTGGCGCAGGAAGTTTCCTGCCTGAAATCTTTGCTGACCCTTATGCTGCAGGCCATGGGCCAAGCTGATGCGGGCCGCGTGATTATTAAGATGGAAAAGCAAATTGCGCAGTTAGAAGATGACGCTCAGGCTGCCGTATTTTCCAGCACCGTTAAGCAAATTAAACAAGCTTACCGCCAATAATAATAAACCGGCTGTCAGCATCACTGCTCACAGCCGGTTTGCGGTCTGACACGCAGAACCTCAGTGTCGCTCAGATCACACCAATCGCCGCTGCATAACAGGCAATCTGTGTTTTATTTGGCGCATTGAATTTCTTCTGCATATTCTTCTGGTGAAAATTCACCGTATTTTCCGAAATAGACAGAATCATTGAGATCTCAGCCGAGGTTTTTCCCTCTGCCGTCCATTTCAGAATTTCTAATTCACGCTTGCTGAATTTCATTTCCCGCGGCATGACCATCTCATCTTCCAGCCGTAATAACGCCAGAAGACTAAATTCCAGCATTACCTGTAAACGCAGCGCAATAACATCCTCAGCATGCGGGTTACGCGTCGTACGGGTACGCGAAATCGACAAGAAGCCGTGGGCATGATTTGCCAGCATCAGGCACTGAGTGGCCCCCGTTTGCAGGCCGTGGCCACGCGCAGCATCCCACAGTTCTGGAGCATCACGGAACAGCTCATCATCCCAGCGTAAATAGCCCAACGAGAAATTATCAGGCTTCAACACCGGGTCGATAGCCATATAGTTTGCCGCCTTATATTGCGACATCCACGCGTCTGGGTAGGTGCTATATGCCGAAACTTTAGGCCGGGTGAAAGGCACCGGATGACGAACGCACAGAGCGAAGAAATCGTACTCCAGACGTTCTGTTTGCTGCTGGAGCAGTTGGTAAATTTGGTCGCTTGCCGAGGCCGCCTGGAAAAGATGCAGCATTTCCCGCCGCCAACTGAAAAAATCATCGTCTCTCATCACAACCGAGAAATCCCCTGATTAACAATTATTTTTATGAATACAGAAAACTAACACATAAATCTTATTTATATGTATAAAATATCACGCATCGGAAAAATAAACCCTATTCCCCCTATTTTCGTCACTCATCACGCGATAATCCCGCAAAGAGAGGCTTTTGTCGATTTACCGGCAACAGAATATCCGCCTATTGATTAGGCCGACTTAAGTAAAATTACTAATGAAAAAAGGGATGACATCTCTCGGGCATCATTTGCGATGGAAATTAAGTGATTTATTCGCGCCCCGCGTAATGACACGGGACGCGGCGTCACGCTACTGCATAAGGAATTTCTCGAGGAACTGCCGGGTGCGCGCTTGCTGTGGATTGGCAAACAGCGCTTTGGCTTCGCCCTGCTCGACGATGCGCCCTTGATCCATAAAGATGGCCCGGTCGGCTACATCGCGGGCAAAGCTCATCTCGTGGGTCACAATCACCAACGTGCGTTTTTCAACCGCCAGCGCGCGGATGGCGTTAAGCACCTCACCAACCAACTCAGGATCGAGCGCTGACGTCGGCTCATCGAACAAGATAACATCCGGACGCATTGCCAGCGCGCGCGCTATCGCCACGCGCTGCTGCTGCCCACCCGACAGACGACGCGGATAGCTATCTTCTTTCCCCACCAGCCCGACTTTGGCCAGCAATTCCCGAGCGCGGGCAATGACTTCCGGCTTGTCTTCGCCTTTGACGATAACCGGCCCTTCAATAATATTCTCCATCACCGTGCGGTGCGGGAAAAGATTAAAGCTTTGGAAAACAAAGCCGACATGCTGGCGTAAACGGCGGATAAGCCCCTTTTGTTGGCTAATGGGTTTTGCCGTATCAATGGTGATATCGCCAACCCGAATCGTGCCGCTCTCTGGCTGTTCCAGCAGATTGATACTGCGAAGCAGCGTCGTTTTCCCCGAGCCACTCGGCCCAATAATCGCCACCACCTCGCCTTCTTCTACTTCCAGGTTGATGCCGTGAAGCACCGTTTGCCCATGGAATTTTTTCACCAGGTTTTTGACTTCAATTGCACTCATTTCGGGTCTCGCTCCTGGCGGTTAAGCTGGTTTTCGAAATAGTTCTGCAGCGCCGACAGCACCGTTGCCATCACCCAGTAAATCAGCGAGGCAGCCAGATACATGGTGAACACTTCCAACGTCCGCGAGGTAATCAGCTGGGCTTGACGGAACAACTCAGGCACCTGAATGGTCGCGGCCAGTGACGTGTCCTTCACGAGGCTAATAAAACTGTTCGAAAGCGGCGGCAGTGCCACGCGAGCGGCCTGCGGTAAAATGGCGCGACGCAGCGTTTGCCATGGCGTCATCCCGATACTGGCGGCGGCTTCCCACTGCCCTTTATCGATCGACGAAATCGCCGCACGCAGCGTTTCCGCCGCATAGGCTGCGGTGTTCAAAGACAAGCCAATCATTGCCGACGGGATAGGATCCAGTTCTATACCAAACTGCGGCAGGCCGTAGTAGATCATGAACAGCTGCGCAATCAGCGGCGTACCGCGGAAAATCGAGATATAGCAGCGTGCCAGCCAGCGCACCGGCGCAATGGACGACATGCGCATCAGCGCGAGGATAAACCCCAGCACTAAGCCAAAGAACATCCCGCCAATACTCAGTTGGAGCGTAAAGACGGCGCCTTTAAGCAAATATGGCGCGGAGTCGATAATAAGTTGAATACTTTCTTGCATGGGCGCGTTCTACTTAAATGTGAGGATGATAAGCGAACAACGCAGGTGCGCCGCCGGTATGGATAAACAAAATTGGCCCTTCATCCTTGAAACGTTTCTGGCTGATGCCGTCGATAAGTCCGGCCATCGCTTTGCCGGTGTACACCGGATCGAGCAGAATCCCCTCCAGACGCGCCAGCAGCTTCACCGCTTCCATGCCTTCGTCGTTAGGAATGCCGTAACCCGGCGCAAAATAATCGTCCCACAGCGTAATGTCTGCCTTAGCCGTGAGTTCAAGGCGCTGGGCGATTTCCTGCTGTAGCATCACCACTTTCGGCAACTGATCCGCGATGCTTCGCGAAACCGTCACACCGATAAGCTCGGCTTCTGGCATCAGATGCTCAAGCCCAACCGCCAGACCCGCGTGGGTGCCTGCGCTGCCAGAGGCGACAACTACCGATGAAATGGATACCGCGCCTTCACATTGCTGAGCAATTTCCAGCGCGCTTTCGACATAACCCAGCGCGCCGAGCGCATTCGAACCACCCACCGGGATAACGTAGGGACGAAAACCCTGAGCTTCGATGCGCGTTGCCAACTCAGCCAGCTGCGCGTTAGGGTCAGTCAGCGCATCACACATTTCGACCTGCACGTTGAACAAATCAAGCAACAGGCGGTTACCGTTACTGAGATAGTTTTCCGCCTTGGTACCCATCGGATTTTCCAGCAGCGCCACGCAGTTCAGCCCAAGCTTCGCGGCGACTGCCGCCGTCTGGCGCACGTGGTTGGACTGGATAGCCCCAGCGGTTACCAGCGTGTCGGCCCCTTCTCGCAGCGCATCGGCGGCTAAAAACTCCAGCTTACGCAGCTTGTTGCCGCCCATTGCCAGCGGCGTAACGTCATCGCGCTTGATAAAGATATCGCGACCGATATAGTCGGAAAAACGCGGCAGGTATTCCAGCGGCGTTGGCGTGCCAATAAATTCCAGACGGGGAAAACGGGTTAAATTTTGCAGTGACATAATATCTCCTTAGTCTCGTTTTTATTATGCGCCGGAAATGAAAAAAGGCGCTGCATCAGCGCCTTTTTTCAATGACTACCGTTATTGCGTAACGTCAGCACCAAACCATTTTTCCGACAGCGCCTTCAGGCTACCGTCTTTATGCATGGCGTCAATAGCGCTATCAACCGCTTTCAGCAGGTCTTCGTTGCCTTTACGCAGCGCAACGCCAGATTCCTGACGAGAGAACGCGTCACCGGCAACCGCCAACGTATTGTTGGTTTTCTTCACCAGATCCAGCGCGGCCAGACGGTCAACCAAAATGGCGTTGATACGACCTACACGCAGATCCTGGTATTTGGTTGGGTCATCATCGTAGGTGCGGATATCCACACCCTGCACGTTCTGACGCAACCACTCTTCGTAGTTGGTCCCCAGACCCACGCCAACCTTCTTGCCTTTCAGGTCAGCGGCGGTCTTGATGGTGTCTTCACTGCCCTTTTTCACCAGCGCCTGAATACCGGAAATGGTATACGGTGTGGAGAAGTCATACTTTTTCTGGCGTTCCGGCGAAATAGTCACCTGGTTAATCACCACGTCGATACGTTTGGAATCCAGCGAGGCGAGCATCCCGTCCCATTTGGTCGGTTTCAGGTCGGCCTTCACACCGAGGTGTTCAGCCAGTTCATTGGCGAACTCCACTTCAAAACCGGTCAACTTGCCATCTTCGCCCTGGAAACTGAACGGAGGATAGGTGCCTTCCAGCCCAACGCGCAGCGTACCGCGCTCTTTGACTTGGCTTAACAAATTCTCAGCGGCAAACGCCTGCGCGCTTGCACCTGCAACCAACGCAACGGCCATTACGCCCATCAGCGCCTGACGACCCAGAAACTTCAGCTTCATTATACCCCCGAAAAGCTTCACTTTTTTGCTAGTGTAAACCGTTCGTCAGCGATGACAAACACCCATGAGATACATCTTATTCCAATTTAATATATATCAGAGGTTTCACAGTCCGCGAAGTTTTGCTCGTCGCTATGCGCTATTTGGCGATGAAAGCGGAGATATTTACGTAACGCGATACGATAATTGTTGGTGCTTACCGTCGGCAGCCACTGTTCCAGCTGTTCGTCGGCGTGACGTTCACCCAGCAGCGAGCGCGCAACCTGATGCTCATTGAGGTGATTGCCCAAACGTCGCAGACGCACCACATATTCGCGCACCGTGCCGGCGCTCATATCCGTTTGTTCAAGGAGGTATTTTTTAAAGCCGATAATATTGAAGAAGGCACTTTGCTCTTTGCAGTGCAGGTCGCCGCAAAAACGGCACAGGGCTGACCATGCGCTACGTTCCTGCTGCCACGAGGTTTCATCCATCAGCGTGTCCAAGCGAGAAATAGCGATTTTATTCACTATCTCTCCCTCACGAACCAGCGTGATGCGATCCAGCAGTTTATGACAATGTGCGCAGTGCGTTTGGCTGTGTTTGAAGTCTTTCAGATAGCGGCTTAATGGCCGTCTTTTTACCTGCATCATCATGATAACTCCGGGTTTTCATTTCATAATGCGGCATTTTTGGTCCAACGTTGACGTTATTCCAACCTACAACTTACCCAGTTTGATGCGCAGGCGCTTGATAGCTTGGCTGTGGAGCTGACTGACGCGCGACTCCCCCACTTCCAATACCGCGCCAATCTCTTTGAGATTCAGCTCTTCTTGGTAATAAAGGGTGAGCACCAACTTTTCGCGCTCCGGTAAGGCTTCAATGGCCTCCATCACGCGTTCGCGTAGCGAACCTTCCAGCAGTTGATGCAGCGGGTTTTCGTGTTGATTCTCTTCCGTCACCAGCTCGATACTGTCGCCGTACTCTTCTCGCCACTCATCGTAGGAGAAAAGCTGGCTGTTATTGGTATCCAGCAGCACCTGACGGTATTCCTCAATCGCGATCCCCAATCGCTGCGCGACTTCAGTTTCTGTCGCGTTTCGTCCCAGCTCTTGCTCAAGTTGACCCAGTGTTTGCGCAACTTCACGCGCGTTCCGCCGAACGCTACGCGGCACCCAATCGCGGCTGCGTAGTTCGTCCAGCATCGCCCCACGGATGCGTTGCACTGCGTAAGTGGTAAATGCCGTTCCTTGCAGAGCGTCATAGCGTTCAACAGCATTCAATAAGCCGATACCGCCCGCCTGGAGCAGATCGTCCAGTTCCACGCTCGCCGGCAAACGCACCTGAAGGCGCAGCGCTTCGTGACGCACCAGCGGCACATAGCGTTGCCATAGCGAGTGTTTATCCATTACACCTTCAGCGGTATACATTGAATTCACGATAAACAGCCCTGCATTAATATGAGTTATCGGCACGATTATCCGTTTCTACAGACATTTTAATCGATGGAACAGTGGGACAAAGAGGGGGTTATTTGCGGAGTAAGTGAAATTTGCTTAACAAAAAACCCCGCCGAGGCGGGGTTTGGTCAGGTTTAGGGAGATTAGCCCTGCAGCAGAGACAGAACCTGCTGTGGAACCTGGTTAGCTTTTGCCAGCACGGAGTTACCAGCCTGCTGAATGATCTGCGCTTTAGACATGTTCGACACTTCGGTCGCATAGTCAGCGTCCTGAATACGGGACTGCGCTTCAGACAGGTTGGTGGTGGTGTTGTTCAGGTTGGTTACCGCAGAATCCAGACGGTTCTGGATAGCACCCAGAGAAGAACGGAATTTATCGATGGAGCTGATAGCTGCATCAAGTGCCGCCAGCGGATCTTTAGTTACGGTCCCTTCGCTTGTTGACTCTGTAGTCAACGTACCATTAGCACTAACGTAAACTTCAGCACCAACTTTTGGTGCGTATTTACCGGTACCTGTTCCAGAATCAACGGTCACCTTACCATTATTCGCATCAATAGAGTATTTTGTGGTGTATGAACCAACAGTAGTCATTTCACCATCAGAATCGGTGTATGTTGCCGTTGCGGCGCCAAGTGCCGCGCCACCTGAAGTTTTTGCACTTGCAGTACCATCACCTGCAGCAAACACTGCCTGATAAGACTGAACACCTGATTTGTATGTAATAGTAGCTGCGGTATCGCCATCAACTGCAGTGGCAGCTGCTTGCTTAGCCGTTGCGACTTTATTCAGAACAGTTTCTTTGCTAGCCGTATCAGTGAAAGATACGCCGGCATTAGCAGTCGCAGCAGCCGCGTCAGCACCTGTTTTGAAGTTATAAGTTGTGCCCCCCATAGTAACGGATGCGGTTTTATCAAAGCCAATGGACTGACCATCCCCTGCTTTTTTGAACAAACCATCAAGAGTTGCTGCAGTTGCGCCGCCAGCATCGTTCGTTGTCAGGTTACCATCAGTAGTCAGGAATGCATCCTGGCCTCCGATAGTGATTTTACCATTTGCATCAACATCAAAGTTAACTTCACCGCTTGCCGCTTTATAAACACCATTCGACGTTTGACCCGCCGGCGGAAGCAGCGTGCTTGCGACTGTGCCAGCAAGCGCAGAAGTGTTGTTTGAAGCGTTAGTGAACGAGAAGTTACCTGCTGCTGCATTATATGTATAAGTAGTTTTAGTTTGTGCGGCATCGGCAGCGATAGTGACGGTATCGCCATCCTTAAGCTGGCTAAGCGCTTGAGATGCTGTTAACGCATTGTTTGTCGTAGTGATGGTATTAGTCGCAGCATCCATCTTAGCGGCAGTTAAATCACTAATTGTTGCAGCTTTATTGGCAATAGTACCTGTACCATTCACATTAAAACCGTTTAGACCCAATGTATCAGAGTCAATTTTCTTCAGGTCAATAGAGATAGTCTGCCCATCGTTTGCACCAACCTGAATTTTCATGGTGCCGTCTTTTGCCAGTACGTTCACGCCGTTGAACTGAGTCTGACCGGATACACGGTCAATTTCAGACAGGCGGGATTTGATTTCGTCCTGGATAGAAGACAGATCAGAATCGGAGTTAGTACCGGTCGTTGCCTGAACGGTCAGTTCACGAACACGCTGTAAGTTGTTGTTGATTTCAGACAGTGCACCTTCAGTGGTCTGCGCCAGAGAGATACCGTCGTTAGCGTTACGAGCCGCCTGAGTCAGACCTTTGATGTTGGAGGTAAAACGGTTGGCAATCGCCTGACCCGCTGCGTCATCCTTCGCGCTGTTGATACGCAAGCCAGAAGACAGACGCTCGATAGAACTGGACAGAGCAGACTGGTTCTTGTTGATGTTGTTCTGAGTGATCAGCGAGAGGCTGTTGGTATTAATGACTTGTGCCATGATTCGTTATCCTATATTTCAAGTCGTTGATTACGTATTGGGTTTTCACCCGTCGGCTCAATCGCCGTCAAACTTGTTATCGTCTGCCGCAAAACAACCTTTAGAATTTTTTTTAGTATTCCCGAATTTTTTTAGCCGCCGAATTACTCTTTCCTGTGCCCCTTATTCCTGCCATTAAAAAAAAGCGATTAAGGGTAAACTTTGTCTAATTCAGGCCGATAACCCAGATATTCGTTTTACGTGTCGACATATTAAGGAATAAAAATGGCAAGCATTTCTTCATTGGGGATCGGATCGGGCCTGAAGCTTGGCGACATTCTTGACAGTCTTACCGCAGCAGAAAAAGCCACGCTGACACCTATTACAAAGCAGCAGACGTCTTACACCGCCAAGCTCAGCGGCTACGGCACCATGAAAAGTGCTCTGGAAGCGTTCCAGACCGCCAATACCGCGCTGGGCAAAGCCGATCTGTTTACAGCCACCACCACTACCAGCAGCAGCACCGCATTTAGCGCCACCACCACCGGCAGCGCGATTGCGGGGAAATACACTATTGCTATTACCCAGTTGGCACAGGCGCAGACTCTGACATCGAACACCACTCGTTCTGACAGTAAAGCCGCCATCGCCACCAGCGACAGCGTCCTGACCATTCAGCAAGGCGGCGATAAAAAGCCGGTGACCATCGATATCAGCGCGGCAAATTCTTCATTAGCCGGTATTCGCGACGCCATCAACAACGCCAAAGCGGGCGTCAGTGCCAGCATCATTAACGTTGGCAACGGCGAGTACCGTCTGTCCATTACCTCTAATGACACCGGTAAAGATAACGCGATGACGCTGAGCGTCAGCGGTGACAGCGCCCTACAGAGCTTTATGGGCTACGACGGTACCAGCAGCGGTATGAAAGAGAGCGTCAAGGCACAAAATGCTGAACTGACCGTCAACAACGTGGCAATTGAAAACAGCAGCAACACCATCAGCGATGCGCTGGAAGATATCACGCTGAACCTGAACGATGTCACTAGTGGTAACCAAACGCTGACCATTACCCAAGACAACACGAAAGCAAAGGACGCGGTTAAGGCTTGGGTAACAGCCTATAACGCGCTGCAGGACACCTTCAGCAGCCTAACCAAATACACCGCCGTTGATCCAGGCGCCGACGCGCAAAGTTCTAATAACGGCGCGCTGATTGGTGACTCCACGCTGCGTACTATCCAGACTCAGTTGAAAAGTATGCTGAGCAATACGCTTAGTTCATCGTCTTATAAAACGCTGGCACAAATTGGGGTTACCAGTGACCCGAGTACCGGTCAGCTCGAAATCGATGACGACAAACTGGCCGCTGCGTTGAAAAAAGACTCTGCTGGCGTCGGTACTCTTATCGTCGGCGACGGTAAAAAAACCGGGATCACCACCACCATCGGCAGCAACCTGACCAGCTGGCTCTCGAGTACTGGGATTATTCAAGCAGCTAAAGATGGCGTCAGCAAAACGCTGAATAAACTGACCAAAGACTACAACGCTGCCAGCGATATTATCGATGCCAAAGTGGCGCGCTATAAAGCACAGTTTACCCAGTTGGACGTTCTGATGTCTTCGCTGAACAACACCAGCAGCTACTTAACCCAGCAGTTCGAATCCACCAACAGTTCTAAGTAATCATCACTATCGGGAGAGACAGTATGTACGGGGCAAAAGGTTCACAGGCCTACGCACAGATTGGAGTAGAAAGCGCGGTAATGAGCGCCAGCCAGCAACAGCTTGTCACCATGCTGTTTGATGGCGCGCTCAGCGCGTTGATTCGTGCCCGCCTGTTTATGCAAGACGGCAATCTGCAGGGGAAAGGTCTTTCTCTGTCGAAAGCCATTAATATCATCGAGAACGGTTTGAAGGTTGGCCTTGATGAAGACAGCAAGGATGAGCTGACACAAAACATGTTGGCGCTCTACGCCTATATGGTCAGGCGTCTGCTGCAGGCCAATTTACGCAATGATAGTAGCGCGGTTGAAGAGGTCGAAGGCCTTATGCGCAATATCGCCGATGCCTGGAAGGAATCCTTACTTTCGCCTAATTTGATTCAGGACGCCGTCTAATGAGCCACGCACCGCATCTTTACCTGTCGTACCAACAGCTGGTTGAAAAAAGCAATATGATGCTGCGACTCGCCACGGAGGGATTGTGGGATGAACTGATTGCCAGTGAGATGGACTACGTTAATGCGGTGCAGAAGATTGCTCAATTAACCCAAGACAGTCAGCCCAACGACCCGATTCAGGAACAGCTTCGTCCGCTGCTGCGTACCGTGCTGGATAATGAAAATACCGTCAAGCGTCTGCTGCAAGCGCGAATGGACGAACTGGCTAAACTGGTCAGCCAATCCTCGATTCAAAAATCGGTGATGAACACCTATGCCAATCAAGGTGGATTTGTACTGGTACCGCAGGATAATGTCGACCATAACCATTAAAGTGGTACGCTCCGGCCAACTGCGCGCCGGAGCGACATCACGATTATGGCAGTACCGAGGCTAACGGCGTTTTCGCCAGCGCCGCCGCGCATTCAACCGTTGGACGCTCAACACGATGCAGCGTCATTCCATCATACTTCAGCGTAGCGCCATCGCGCTCGACGGCGTAAACGTCCAGATTTTGGGTCACGTTATACACGTCTTTATCGCGCAGAGTCAGCTTACCAGGTAGTGCAATCACCCGCTGCCACTGTCGACAATCGAGGGTATCGCCCGCACGCGTGACAATCAGGCTGCCAATCACCTCTGGACTCACCAGCGCACGCTGCGGTCCCATCGTCTGCCAGTAACCGGTCAGCCCTTCTGGGGCCGGTGCCTTCACCACGGTTGAGTAGTCATCAATCCGCGCACAACCTGCCAGCGTCAGCAACGCCACCACAATGGCTAATTTCTTCATTATTCATCCTGTTTCGGGAGAAAAAAACAGAAACATTATAGCGTTAAATATCTTACCGTTTCACAGTAAATGACAGGCAATAAAAAAGGCCGCCTTAGCGACCTTCTTGTTTGTTTCGATTGAATGCATCAAGCCAATCGTACTTTGTGAGGGTTCCGACTTCCTTTTCCCCCTCTTCAAGCTTGGTGATTAACCTTCGCTTATTAATCCCTTCCTGGTTAAAAAAATAAGGCGTCAGCCTTTTAGCGAGGGATGCATACATTGCCAAAGCGACCTCTTCGCCCGCCGTCGGCCCATATTTATCGAACTCATTCTTTATGTCTTGGAAATCCTGGTTCACACACCCTCCTCCACCAAGCAAGTGAAATCAGTATGATGTAGCGGACCCAAGTTTTCCACTAGCCATGCCGTTCGACTGGACAGAATCTGTAACGGCTCGCGTAAAACGGGTTAGACCTGCATCCCCATGACTTCTTGATAGGCACTCACCAGCTTGTTGCGCACCTGGATACCCATCTGCAGCGACACCGATCCTTTTTGCAGGTCGGTCATCACATCGTTTAACGCAATGCCCGGTTCCCCCAGCGAAAACTTCTCCGCCTGCGTTCTGGCGCTGGTTTGTATCTCACTCACGCGATCCAATGCCGCATGCAGTTGCCCGGCAAAGCTTATCGTCGGCTGCGTATCCACGCTCTGATTACGCGCCATTGATGCCGTCGCTTGCAGTTGCGACAAGACGCCCTCAATACCCTGAATCGCCATCTTGACTCCCAGATTGATTTAACCTGCGAACGAGCTTAGCAGTTTGTCAATAAGATAAAGGCGCTAAATAGCGCTATAAAAATGGGTTATTTGGCCCATCAAAAATTACAAAGCGTCAAATAATGGCATGGCTGTCTTTATGTGTTCTGACCTGGGAGTCTGCTTTGTTTTCGTTCATGTTTAACGCCATCGATCAGAATCAACGAGGTGCGCAATGAGCGCCAGTGCTACGGCCACACAAAATAAAACCCTTGAATGGGTCAATCGCCTGCGCGCCAATCCAAAAATTCCGCTCATGGTGGCGAGCGCCGCCGCGGTAGCCATCCTCGTGGCGATGGTTCTGTGGGCTAAATCCCCGGACTATCGCACGTTGTTTAGCAATCTCTCCGACCAAGACGGCGGCGCGATTGTCACGCAACTAACTCAGATGAACATTCCCTACCGTTTCGCCGATAACGGCGGCGCGCTGGAAGTCCCTGCGGATAAAGTTCACGAACTGCGCCTGCGCTTGGCTCAACTGGGTCTGCCGAAAGGCGGCACCGTGGGCTTTGAACTGTTAGATCAGGAAAAATTTGGCATCAGCCAGTTCAGCGAGCAGGTGAACTATCAGCGTGCGTTGGAAGGTGAACTGTCGCGCACCATTGAAACCCTCGGTCCGGTCAAAAGTGCACGCGTGCACTTAGCGATGCCAAAACCGTCGCTGTTTGTTCGCGAGCAAAAATCGCCGTCGGCCTCTATTACCGTCAACCTTGAACCAGGTCGCGCGCTCGATGAAGGGCAAATTTCCGCCGTGGTGCATCTGGTCTCCAGCGCCGTCGCGGGTCTGCCGCCGGGTAACGTCACCTTGGTCGATCAGGGCGGACATCTGCTGACCCAGTCCAATACCAACGCCCGCGACCTCAACGATGCGCAGCTAAAATACACCGCCGACGTTGAAGCCCGCGTTCAGCGCCGTATTGAAGCCATTCTGGGGCCGATTGTCGGCAATGCTAACGTTCATGCGCAGGTCACCGCGCAGGTCAACTTTGATAATAAAGAACAGACCGACGAGCAGTACCGTCCGAACGGCGATGCCACCCAGGCAGCAATTCGTTCGCGTCAGGTCAGCGAGAGCGACCAGAGCGGCAGCCCATATCCGGGCGGCGTACCTGGCGCATTATCAAACACCCCGGCACCGGCACCGTCGGCACCGATTGCCACGCCACCGGCGAATCAAGCAGCAAACGGTCAGAACAACACCGCGCGAACCACGACGACTACAGGTCCACGCAACAGCCAGCGCAGCGAAACCAGCAACTACGAAGTTGATCGCACCATCATGCACACCAAAAAGAACGTCGGCGATGTCCAGCGTCTTTCGGTCGCCGTGGTGGTCAACTATCGCAATCTGCCGGACGGTAAACCGCTGCCGTTGACCAACGACCAGATGAAGCAGATTGAAGATTTGACCCGCGAAGCGATGGGCTTCTCCACAACTCGTGGCGATACCTTGAACGTGGTCAACTCGCCATTCAACGAAAGCGATGATATCGGCGGCGAGCTGCCGTTCTGGAAACAACAGGCGTTTATCGACCAGTTGATGTCCGCAGGCCGTTGGTTACTGATCCTTATCGTGGCGTGGCTGCTGTGGCGTAAAGCTATCAAGCCGCAGTTGGCGCGCCGTGAGCAAATTGCTCAGGCGGCAGTCGAGCAGAACAAAGCACAGCAGGAAATTCAGGAAGCCGTTGAGGTACGCCTGAGTAAAGATGAACAGACACAGCAACGCCGTGCCAACCAGCGTCTTGGCGCTGAAGTCATGAGCCAGCGTATCCGTGAGATGTCTGATAACGATCCGCGCGTCGTGGCGCTGGTCATTCGCCAATGGATGAATAACGATCATGAGTAATCTTTCCGGAATCGACAAAAGCGTCATTTTGCTGATGACGATTGGCGAAGATCGTGCGGCTGAGGTGTTTAAGCACCTCAGCACTCGCGAAGTTCAGCAGCTCAGCACCGCGATGGCGGGCGTGAAGCAGATCTCCAACAAACAGCTGACCGATGTGTTGGCCGAGTTTGAGCAGGAAGCCGAGCAGTTCGCCGCCCTTAGCGTCAACGCCAATGAATACCTGCGTTCGGTGCTGGTCAAAGCGCTGGGTGAAGAGCGCGCCTCCAGTCTGCTGGAGGATATTCTCGAAACCCGCGAAACCACCAGCGGTATCGAGACGCTCAACTTTATGGAGCCGCAGAGCGCCGCCGATATTATCCGCGACGAACATCCGCAGATTATCGCCACCATTCTTGTGCACCTTAAACGCGGTCAGGCCGCTGATATCCTGGCACTGTTCGACGAGCGTCTGCGTCACGACGTGATGCTGCGTATCGCGACCTTCGGCGGCGTGCAGCCTGCCGCACTGGCAGAGTTGACCGAAGTGTTGAACAACCTGCTCGACGGCCAAAATCTCAAGCGCAGCAAAATGGGCGGCGTGAGAACGGCGGCAGAAATTATCAACCTGATGAAAACGCAGCAGGAAGAAGCGGTTATCTCCGCCGTACGCGAATTCGACGGCGATTTGGCGCAAAAAATTATCGACGAGATGTTCTTGTTCGAAAACCTGGTCGAAGTGGACGATCGCAGCATCCAACGCCTGCTGCAGGAAGTGGACTCCGAATCGCTGCTCATCGCCCTCAAAGGCTCCGAGCCGCCGTTGCGCGAGAAATTCCTGCGCAATATGTCCCAGCGTGCAGCCGATATTCTGCGCGACGATCTGGCCAACCGTGGCCCGGTTCGTCTGTCTCAGGTGGAAAACGAACAGAAAGCGATTCTGCTTATCGTACGTCGACTTGCCGAAACCGGCGAGATGGTGATTGGCAGCGGAGACGATACCTATGTCTGATACCACGCCGTGGAAAGTCTGGCAGCCTGACGATCTCGCCCCACCGACGGTGTCCGAGTTTACGCCGCTCACCGTCGATGAACCGGACGAGATGCAAGCAGAGATCTCCGCCGAACAGCTACAGCAACAACAGCTGGCGCAGCTGCAAATTCAGGCCCATGAGCAGGGTTACCAGGCCGGGCTGCGTGAAGGCCATGCCGCGGGCCAACAACAGGGCTATCAAGAAGGGTTGGCGCAGGGCCTTGAACAAGGTCTGGCGCAGGCAAAGCAAGAACAGGCACCCATTCATGCGCGTATGCAGCAGTTGGCCAGCGAGTTTCAGCACACGCTGGACACGCTCGACAGCGTTATCGCTTCACGTTTAGTACAAATGGCGCTGGAAGCGGCGCGGCAAATCGTCGGCCATGTGCCGGTGACGGACAACAGCGCGCTGATTAAACAGATCCAGTCACTGCTGCAACAAGAACCGCTGTTCACCGGCAAACCGCAGCTCCGCGTCAGCCCGGAAGATCTGCCGCGCGTTGAGGAAATGCTCGGTGCAACGCTGGATCTGCACGGCTGGCGGCTTCGCGGCGACCCTACCCTGCATCCAGGTGGCTGCAAAGTTTCCGCCGACGAAGGCGATCTCGACGCCAGCGTAGCGACCCGCTGGCAGGAACTGTGCCGCCTGGCGGCTCCGGGAGCCTGCTGATGACCGTTCGCCTGACCCGCTGGTTGAACACGCTCGATAACTTTGAAGCGCGCATCGCGCAGCTTCCGACGGTCCGTCGTTACGGGCGTCTGGTCCGCGCTACCGGCTTGGTTCTGGAGGCCACTGGTCTGCAGCTGCCGCTGGGGGCAACCTGCATCATCGAACGCCAGCAAGGCGCGGAAATGCAGGAAGTGGAAAGCGAAGTGGTCGGCTTCAATGGTCAGCGTCTGTTTTTGATGCCGCTGGAAGAAGTGGAAGGCATTTTGCCCGGCGCGCGCGTGTACGCCCGCAACATCGCCGGGGAAGGTCTACAAAGCGGTAAACAGCTGCCGCTTGGCCCAGCGCTATTAGGTCGCGTGTTGGACGGCAGCGGTAAACCCCTTGATGGCTTACCTGCACCGGATACTACCGAAACCGGCGCGCTGATAACCCAGCCGTTTAACCCACTGCAGCGAACCGCTATCGAACATGTCCTAGATACCGGCGTGCGCCCAATCAACGCCCTGCTCACCGTTGGACGCGGTCAGCGTATGGGCCTGTTTGCCGGTTCCGGCGTGGGTAAAAGCGTGCTGCTGGGCATGATGGCACGTTACACCCGTGCCGATGTCATCGTCGTCGGGCTTATCGGCGAACGTGGTCGTGAAGTCAAAGATTTTATCGAGAACATTCTTGGCGTCGAAGGCCGCGCGCGGTCGGTTGTTATCGCCGCGCCCGCCGATGTTTCTCCGCTGCTGCGTATGCAAGGTGCCGCTTATGCCACCCGCGTGGCGGAAGATTTTCGTGACCGGGGTCAGCATGTGCTGCTGATTATGGACTCCCTGACGCGTTACGCGATGGCGCAACGTGAGATTGCGCTGGCCATCGGCGAGCCACCGGCCACCAAAGGCTATCCGCCGTCGGTGTTCGCCAAACTTCCGGCGCTGGTGGAACGCGCGGGTAATGGTATCAGCGGCGGTGGCTCTATCACCGCGTTCTATACGGTGCTGACCGAAGGCGATGACCAGCAAGACCCGATTGCCGACTCCGCTCGCGCCATTCTAGATGGTCATATCGTACTCTCGCGGCGGCTGGCTGAAGCCGGCCACTATCCGGCAATTGATATCGAGGCCTCAATAAGTCGTGCGATGACCGCGCTCATCAGCGAAGAGCACTACGCACGGGTTCGACAATTTAAACAGCTGCTCTCCAGTTTCCAGCGTAACCGTGACCTGATAAGCGTCGGCGCCTATGCCAAAGGCAGCGATCCGATGCTGGATAGGGCCATTACGCTCTGGCCGCAGCTAGAAGCGTTTTTACAGCAAGGCATTCTTGAAAAAGCAGACTGGGAATCGTCAATCCTTAATCTGGAATTGATCTTCCCCACGTCATAGTGAAGCAAGAGGATCACAAATATGGCGCAGCATGGTGCATTAGCAACGCTTAAAGAACTGGCAGAAACCGATGTCGATAACGCCGCCCTCGTGCTAGGCGAGATGCGACGAGGCTGCCAGCAGGCGGAAGAACAACTGAAAATGTTGATGGATTATCAGCTTGAATACCAAAACAACCTGAACAACGACATGAGTCAGGGGATAGCCAGTCTACGCTGGCAAAACTATCAGCAGTTTATCCAAACGCTTGAGAAGGCCATTGACCAACACCGCCAGCAGTTAATCCAGTGGAATAACAAGGTGGAACAGGCGCTGAACTTCTGGCGAGAGAAAAAACAGCGATTGCAGGCATGGCAAACGCTGCAAGACCGGCAGGCCTCCGCACAGTTGTTGGCGGATAACCGCTTGGACCAGAAGAAGATGGATGAGTTTGCCCAACGCGCTACCTTGAGGAAACCTGAATGATCGCTCTGCCTAACCTCGCCGTCAGTGATGTAAACCTAACCGGCACTGACGCTGCTGCAAAAACCGTGGGTAGCCCTGAGGATTTTCTGGCGCTGCTGGCGGGTGCTTTAACTCAACTTCCTGGCACCAGCGCGGAGAAGTCGACATTACTGGCAAACGGTGATGCCGACACGCCGAAATCGCTGAAAACCCAAGGGCAATCTCTTACCCAATGGCTAATGCAACAAGACGCTGCCAGCACCGAAGCCGACCTGACAACCTCAAGCGATGCCCAAACGTTGCTGAGTTCATTAGCCGCCCACCTGCAGGGCGAGCTGAAAGCGGGCAAAACCGGCACGCAAACGGCTGACGGCGATGATAAAACGGTGAAGGATAAGCTCAGTGATGATGAACTGAAAAGCCTCAGCGCGCTCATGGCGATGCTGCCGACGACACCGCAAGTTCAGCCGGTTGCCAGCACGTCCGTTGCCACGCAAGCGCCCGATACCCTCAGCACATTGAGCACTTCGCAAAACCGCAGTGGCGCATCGATGCAAGCTTTTGTCGATGTAAAAGATGCGCCAGCATCGCAGCCGCAGACCGACGCCCGCGCCCTCTCCGCGGATTCGGCTTTTGTGATCCCTGCACAAAAAGCCGAAGCGGAAAGTGCGCCAAGCCCAGCCGCACCAACCTCTGCGATTGCTCCGGCTACCGCCCAAATCGTGACGCCAGCGGCCACTTCTGCCGCTGCCGCCACGGCAAACATCCACGGTCAACTCGGCACCCCGGACTGGCAGCAAAATGTCAGCCAGCACGTCACGCTGTTTACCCGCCAGGGTCAGCAAACCGCCGAGCTGCGTCTGCATCCGGAATCACTCGGCCAGGTACACATCACGCTCAAGGTGGAAGACAACCTCGCGCAAATCCAGATGGCCTCGCCGCACAGCCACGTACGAGCCGCACTGGAAGCCGCCTTACCCATGCTGCGCAGCCAGCTTGAGGACAACGGCATTCAACTGGGGCAAAGCAGTATTAGCAGCGATGGTTTTGCCGGGCAGCAACAGCAGGCATCCTCCCAACAATCTTTCGCCTCACGAGCGGACGGCAATGGGGCTGATGGCCAAGACGATGGCGATGTGCTAAGCGTCCCTGCCGCCCTGCAATCATCGGCCCGCGGCGACAACGCAGTAGACATCTTTGCTTAAACGCCCGAGGTAACATGATTATTCCCGTCTTTTCCACGCTTTGACCAGGGCGGGAGGCGGGATAATCATTTGATAGAAGTACTAAGAGCCTGAAGGGATAGGCGCTAAAAGGAAGACCGTTTCAGATGACTGACACCGCAATCACTAAAAAAAGTAAACGCTCAATATGGATCCCGCTACTGGTGCTGGTAACGCTTGCCGCCTGTGCAACAGCGGGCTACAGCTACTGGCGTTTTGAAAACAAGACCGCCGCCGCTGCGCCTAAAGAAGCGCCGCCACCGGCCGCACCGGTCTTTTTCCCGTTGGATACCTTTACGGTTAACCTCGGTGATGCCGATCGCGTGCTGTATGTGGGCGTCACGCTGCGTATGAAAGGTGAAGCCGATCGGTCGCGTTTAAATGATTATCTGCCAGAAGTGCGCAGCCGGATGCTGCTGCTGCTGTCACGTCAAGATGCCACCAAGCTTGCGACTGACGATGGCAAAAAACAGCTTGCCGCCGATATCAAAGCGACACTCAGCGCTCCGCTGATTGCCGGTCAGCCTAAGCAGGACATCACCGATGTTCTGTACACCGCCTTTATCCTGCGATAGCGCTATGGGCGACAGTATTCTTTCTCAGGCCGAAATTGATGCGCTGCTCAACGGCGACAGCGAAAACGCCAGCGAGCCGCTGGCACGTGCAGCGGGCGAAGATGATATTCGCCCCTACGATCCCAATACCCAGCGCCGCGTGGTTCGCGAACGTCTGCAGGCGCTGGAGATCATTAATGAGCGTTTTGCTCGCCATTTCCGTATGGGGTTGTTCAACCTGCTGCGCCGTAGTCCGGACATTACCGTGGGGGCGATTCGTATTCAGCCCTACCATGAGTTTGCCCGTAACCTGCCGGTGCCAACCAACCTCAACCTGATCCATCTGAAGCCACTGCGCGGCACGGGCCTGGTGGTGTTTTCACCGAGCCTTGTGTTTATCGCGGTCGATAACTTGTTCGGTGGCGATGGCCGCTTCCCAACCAAGGTTGAGGGGCGCGAGTTTACCCATACCGAGCAGCGCGTCATCAACCGCATGCTGAAGTTGGCTCTTGAGGGCTATAGCGATGCATGGAAAGCGATTAACCCACTAGAGGTGGAGTACGTGCGTTCCGAGATGCAGGTGAAATTTACCAATATCACCACCTCGCCGAACGACATCGTGGTCAATACGCCGTTCCACGTGGAAATCGGCAACTTGACCGGCGAGTTCAATATCTGCCTGCCGTTCAGCATGATTGAACCGCTGCGTGAGCTGTTGGTGAATCCACCGCTGGAAAACTCTCGCAATGAGGATCAGAACTGGCGGGAAAACCTGGTGCGCCAGGTGCAGCACTCAGAACTGGAACTGGTAGCCAACTTCGCCGATATCTCGCTGAGACTGTCACAAATTCTCAAACTTAAGCCCGGTGACGTTCTGCCGATTGACAAGCCAGACCGCATTATTGCCCACGTCGATGGCGTCCCGGTTCTGACGAGTCAGTACGGTACCGTCAACGGTCAGTATGCCCTGCGCGTAGAACATTTGATCAACCCGATTTTGAATTCGCTGAACGAGGAACAGCCCAAATGAGTGATATGAATACTCCACCCGATGACAACAGCGGATCCGTGGACGACCTGTGGGCTGAAGCGCTAAACGAGCAACAATCCATCCCCGGTAAAAGCGCCGCCGACGCGGTGTTCCAGCAGCTTGGGGGCGGCGATGTTAGCGGCACATTGCAGGATATCGACCTGATCATGGATATCCCGGTCAAACTGACCGTGGAACTGGGCCGCACCCGGATGACCATCAAAGAACTGCTGCGTCTCACTCAGGGTTCTGTCGTGGCGCTGGACGGTCTGGCGGGCGAACCGCTGGATATTCTGATCAACGGTTATCTGATTGCCCAAGGTGAAGTCGTGGTGGTGGCCGATAAATACGGCGTACGCATTACCGATATCATTACGCCATCAGAACGCATGCGTCGCCTGAGCCGTTGATATGAAAGCCCAGCCCAGCACCGTACACCCGGCAGCCAGCGCCTCGACGGCTCACACCAGTGAGTCGGTCACCGTGGCACATGCCAATGAACCTATGACTTCGCCTCTTATTCAGGTTAGCGGCGCACTGCTGGGCATTATTGTACTGATCCTCGCCGCCGCGTGGGTCGTCAAACGCGTAATGCCCGGCGCCATCAAAGGGCGCACCGTCAACGGTCTGTCGGTAAGCGCGAGCGCTTCACTGGGCAATCGGGAACGGGTGGTCATTGTTAATGTGGAAGATGCGCGGCTGGTGCTTGGCGTAACGGCCCAACAGGTCACCTTACTGCACACCTTGCCCCCGGCTCCGGTCAACGATCAGCCACCGGCGGCAGTGCCAGAATTTGCTTCACTGATGAAAACTATGCTTAAGCGCCCTGGGAGATCCTGATGCGTCGTTTATGTTCCCTTGCGCTGGGTGGACTGTTATTGCTCTCCCCTTCCGCCTTTGCCGAGCTACCCGGCTTAATCAGCCAACCGCTGGCGGGCGGCGGCCAAAGCTGGTCGTTACCTGTCCAGACGCTGGTGTTTATCACCTCGCTGACGTTTATTCCGGCTATTTTGCTGATGATGACCAGCTTTACCCGCATCATCATCGTTTTTGGCCTGTTGCGCAGCGCGCTGGGCACGCCTTCCGCCCCACCAAACCAGGTTCTGCTTGGCCTGGCGCTGTTTTTGACCTTTTTCATCATGTCGCCGGTTATCGATAAAATTTACACCGACGCCTATCAGCCCTTTAGCGAAGACAAAATCTCCATGCAGGAAGCGATGGAAAAAGGTGCCGAGCCGCTGCGCGAATTTATGCTGCGTCAAACGCGTGAAGCCGACCTCGCGCTGTTCGCCAGACTCGCCAACAGCGCGCCAATCCAGGGACCTGAAGCGGTACCCATGCGCATTCTGCTACCAGCCTATGTGACCAGCGAGCTGAAAACCGCATTCCAGATAGGTTTTACGATTTTTATCCCATTCCTGATTATCGACCTTGTGATAGCCAGTGTGCTGATGGCGCTCGGGATGATGATGGTGCCGCCCGCGACCATCGCGCTACCGTTCAAGTTGATGCTGTTTGTCTTGGTCGATGGTTGGCAGCTGCTGGTTGGGTCGCTGGCGCAAAGTTTTTACAGTTAAGGAGTAACCATGACCCCTGAATCCGTCATGATGATGGGCACCGAAGCGATGAAAGTCGCGCTGGCGCTGGCCGCCCCGCTGTTGCTGGTGTCGCTGGTGACCGGTTTGATCATCAGTATTCTGCAGGCCGCCACGCAGATAAACGAAATGACCCTGTCGTTCATTCCTAAAATTATTGCCGTTTTTATTGCCATCATTGTCGCAGGTCCATGGATGCTCAACCTGCTGTTAGACTATGTGCGCACGTTATTCAGTAACCTTCCCTACATCATCGGTTAAGCCCCATGATGCACGTGACCAGCGACCAGTGGATCTCCTGGCTCAGCCTCTACTTCTGGCCGCTTTTGCGGGTGCTGGCGCTTATCTCTACCGCGCCCATTCTCAGCGAAAAGTCGGTACCCAAACGGGTTAAGCTGGGTTTAGGCTTTCTCATCACGATTGTCATTGCGCCCTCGCTGCCGGTGGTTGAAGTGCCGTTATTCTCCGCCGGCGCATTGTGGCTCGCGCTGCAGCAAATTCTTATCGGGATTGCACTGGGCTTCACCATGCAGTTTGCTTTTGCGGCGGTAAGGACCAGCGGTGAGATTATCGGCCTGCAAATGGGCCTGTCATTCGCCACGTTTGTCGATCCGGGCAGCAACCTCAACATGCCGGTGCTGGCGCGTATTATGGATATGCTGGCGCTGCTGCTATTTTTGGTTTTTAACGGCCATTTATGGCTGATTTCGCTGCTAGTCGACACTTTTCACACCCTGCCCATCGGCGGCGAGCCGATAAACAGCAATGCATTTTTAGCGCTCACCCGCGCAGGCGGCATGATTTTCCTCAACGGATTGATGCTTGCGCTGCCGATTATCACCCTGCTGCTTACGGTTAACCTGGCGCTGGGTATGCTCAACCGTATGACCCCGCAACTGTCGATATTCGTGATCGGCTTTCCCATCACGCTGACCGTCGGCATTTTGCTGATGGCCGCATTAATGCCTTTGATCGCCCCCTTCTGCGAACACTTATTTAGTGAAATCTTCGATCTATTAGCAGATATTATCAGTGAGTTACCACGCATAAATTCTCCATAATGCCACCCGAGTTATTATGAGGAAATTCCTAAAATAGAAACGATAAAACATCAACCAGCATATCGCTGGCGCGGGTTATTTGTTTTTAGGTTATTCACAGAACATAACATTTACTTTACTTTGAGAAGATTCCTGGCAAATTATACGTAACTTTACGGGATAGTTGATGCCGCCTGACAGGCTTCATTTTCTTTTTTATTTTACTAAGTTCGTCACGACGATGAAGTTTGAGGGTAATGGGTTAATTATCGTTACGCATTGAGTGAGGGTATGCCATGTCAACGATTATTATGGATATATGCAGTTACACGCGGCTAGGGTTAACCGGATATCTAGCCAGTCGTGGGGTAAAGAAGCGAGACATTGACAATGTAGACGACGTGGATGGGCTAGCAGAGATCTGTACCGCCCGACAACCCTCTGTCGTGTTCATTAATGAGGACTGCTTCATTCATGATGTGCAAAGCAGTCTGCATATCAAGCAGATCATTAATCAACATCCCAGGACTTTGTTCATTGTTTTTATGGCTATTGCCAATATACATTTTGATGAATATTTGATGGTGCGGAGTAATCTGCTAATTAGCTCTAAATCGATAAAACCCGAGACACTAGATACTATTCTTAGGGATTATCTGAAAAAAGAAACAGCGGATGCAAAGCAAACTAACGTCTCCACATTGTCATTAAGTCGTACGGAATCTAGCATGCTTAAAATGTGGATGTCAGGGCAAGGAACGATTCAAATTTCCGATCAAATGAATATTAAAGCCAAAACGGTATCATCACATAAGGGTAATATTAAAAGAAAAATCAAAACGCATAACAAACAGGTTATCTACCACGTCGTGCGTTTGGCAGAGAACGTGACTTCAGGTATTTATGTCAATATGCGTTAGGACCTACAGGACAGGGAAACTGGCGGTACGTCTACCGCCAGGTGTCACAATACTATTCAGCCCCTTCCACGAAAATCCCATCAGGATGACCCGATTCATTGAAGAACCAGATCCCCAGCGGGTAATCTTCTAGCGCCACCAGATACATCGTTCCTTCACTGAACTGCTCAATAGCCAGAACAACACCGGAGCGACGCGGCCCCCCATCGGTCTTGACCGTCACGCGATCGTTAACTTGCATAAACATCATCTCCTGATTTGTTTAGCCCAGTGTAGAACAAAAACCAAACCCTGGCAGCGGAATACTGCGTAACTATCTATATCTAATGCAGATTTGTGTTCATAGGCTGGATAAGCGCAAACACCATCGGCCATTGCCTCCTGTGACGGATAACGCCTGCGCTTATCCAGGCAACGCTCACCGTCACCTTTTTGGTTAAAAAATGAGCAGCATTGTTCGATAGATGTATACTTATACAGGGAGCGTAAAAAAGGTATCGATGATGAAGATGAACACTAACCCCCGGGGGGTAAATGTTGATGCGCTACTGGCGGCCATCAATGAGATCAGCGAAAGCGAAATTCACCGCGCGACGGATGACCCGCATCATGTGAGCGTCGATGGTCGGGAATACCATACTTGGCACGAGCTTGCCGAGGCCTTTGAGCTTGATATTCACGATTTCAGCATCACGGAAGTAACGCGCTAGAGGAATAAAAAAATCCCGGCGCCTACGCGTCGGGATCAACCTTGCCAGAGCAAGAAGCATTGAAATATTCGTTACATCAGGAAACCTGACGTGGATGAAACATTATCTTCGTTTATTTCCAATGACAAGAATTATTCACCTAATAAATAAGTATGACCAAACATCCTTCTTTTATCCCTCTATCAACAACTGCTTTTAAAATCAGTGAGTTGATGTTTTTACACACGATTATTCGACCCAATTTCTTTAAGATTTATCTTAGGAATCATTTTAACCATAAGTAAAATTTATGTGCTATGTCACGTGACGCTGGCTTTTTGCCTTAATCTTCGGAACAAACACGATTTCGGCCATTGTTCTTCGCCTGATACAAACGGCTATCCGCGATAGATTGCAGGTGCTCGAAGTCATAGCGATAAAGTTCTTCGCTACAGCACACGCCTAACGACGCGCTGACGCGGATGGTCTGCTTTTTACCGACCAAAATTTCCCGGCTATTGATGCTCTCACGAATACGTTCGGCGATCTGACGGCCTTCCTCCAACGAGGTTGACGGCAGCACAATACAGAACTCTTCACCGCCCACGCGCCCGGCAATATCCTCCTTGCGGATTTTATTCATAATCACCCGTCCGATATACACCAGCACCCTGTCCCCCGCCTGATGCCCGTACTTATCGTTAATACCTTTAAAGTGGTCGAGATCGAGCTGTATCACCGCCAAGGGTTGACCCTTTTGTTGGCAGGCATCTAGGGCTTTAGCCGCGCGCTCAAACAAGGCCGCGCGGTTATAAAGACGCGTCAACATGTCATGCCAAGCTCGCCACTGCAGTGACTCTTGCAGTGATGACATGTTACGTACCA
Organism: Kluyvera sp. STS39-E; assembly: GCF_040932435.1. Classification (NCBI taxonomy): domain Bacteria; kingdom Pseudomonadati; phylum Pseudomonadota; class Gammaproteobacteria; order Enterobacterales; family Enterobacteriaceae; genus Kluyvera; species Kluyvera sp. STS39-E. Next base: position 152,660 of record NZ_JBFQGA010000008.1, read on the forward strand.
TGCGCCGAATGACCCCCCATGAGAGTAACAGCATCGAAGTAAACAGCACCCACAGGAGCGTGAGGGCAATACTGATGCTGCCAAAATCGCCACGGATGCCATCATTGAGGCTATGAATACGCAGCAGTACGCCGTCAAAATTACGCAGCTTTTCCCAGCTAATAAACTGCGAAACCTGCCGCACACTGCCTTCATTGTCACCTTCATACGCGTGCGCAAGCTGTGCTTGGACCTCCTGCGACAGCTGAACACGCCGCGATAGCAACTGCTCGGAGGACGCAATCAGATTCATGCGACGATCGTAGAGTTGGTATTCCCCGTCGTCTTCGCCTTCAACGGACTGGATGAGGAACTGAGTCATTTCGTTGACCGACAGTTGGATAGCCAACACACCATACCAGTACTGCTGGAGGTCTAACGGCACCGCGGCAATGACCATTTGTGCAACGGGCGGTTTATCCTCGTTGAAGGTGGTCATCCATTTGACGCCGCGATCGGGATTGTTGCGCTGTGACTGCGCCGTAAACCATGGGCTGGTCGCCAGCTTGTAAAAGTATTCTGTAGTACTGCCACGCTGCTCGTCTTCGGTACTGAGATAGAAGCCCGCTCGGGAGACGTAAATCATATGCGTTTCAAAACGGGCAAGATGCTGGCGAGTCAGCGACGAGAGCCGCAACAGATACCCAAGCTCAATGCTCGCCATAAACTCATTGCTCAGCAGCGCGTTATCACGCGAGAGCAGATTAGTGTGTGCGACAAATTCATCCGACACGCCGTGCAACGGCAGAGTTCGGTTGTTGTTGAGGGAAATGCTCCAATCCGGCAAGGTACGCTGACGCTCGAACTGCTGTTCAGCGTTGCGCAGAATCTCAAAAGCCAGCGGGATTTGCAGTGCCGACTGCATTCCGTTGCGGAAAAACAGTAGCCTATCGGTGTTGAACTGAAGCTGCGCATCCATATCGTTGGCAACGTTTTTCAGATTGTTGCGCTGGCTGGAGATGTAGGCATCTTCCAGTACGATAATTTCACGCCAAGTAAGAAGTGTCGAAAAAAACATCACCACCAGAAAGCAGATATTCACCACCCGTTCTGGCCGTATGCGTTTCGTCAGCCTCGCCCACATGCCCGGAGGGGAGGCGTTGGTCTTTACCGTTAAGGGATGCACTTTTGCCCCCCGTATCGGTTACTTCTCGCTACAACGCTATCGTTACCCACATTCTCTGCTTGCTGATAATTCATGATGCTCCACGACTTCACGCTACGACTAAAAACCTGAAAGATTCCGTTCAATAAGTAGACGCATATAAAGCGCCCGGCATATGCCGGGCGTAGACGCGGTCATTACGCCTTTTCTTGTTTATGAATGTCACCGGGGATCAACTCATCTTCGCGAAAAGCCTCTCGCTTGACGCCAAAACCATCATACCAGCGGCATTCGATCATCCCGCTGGCATATCCCGTTACGACCATTCTCGGCCCACCATTTTTGGGCCGGACTTCATCACTGACCAAAAAGACCATTACTGCCTCCGGTATCAGGGTGAAACTGTTTCACCATAGCCGATTCCTGAGCGCTTTGCGTACCAAGGCAGCACTTTTTATACCTTATCAGACCGCAGATGCGATACCCCTTTCACTACCCCCAGCACCACGGCGCCGATAGCGAAACCTAGTACTAAATTAGCAAGCGTTGGCAACAGCAGCGCCACCCATGAAGCCTGCTCGGCCGCAAAGGCTTCTATCGCGTGATGCACAGGACCAACGCCGTGAACCACGATGCCACCGCCAACCAAGAACATCGCCAGCGTGCCGACCACTGAGAGTATTTTCATCAACCACGGCGCAACAACCAACAGCGCTTTCCCTAAGCCACGAGCGAGCGCACTGCGCTTTTCTACCAGCCAGTAGCCCATGTCATCAAGCTTCACGATAACACCCACGAGGCCATACACGCCCACCGTCACCAGTACCGCGATGCCGGATAAAATCAGCACCTGATTTAACAGCGGTGCATCAGCAACAATCCCCAGCGTGATCGCAACAATTTCTGCCGATAGAATGAAATCCGTGCGGATAGCCCCTTTTATTTTATCTTTTTCATAGACACTAGGATCCTGCTGCGCAATCGCGTCCAGACGCTGCTGCCGGGCTTCGTCGCTGACTTTGTGCTTACGCTCGTGCAGCGTATGTACTACCTTCTCCACGCCTTCAAAGCACAGATAGGCGCCGCCAATCATCAGCAGTGGCGTCACCGCCCAAGGGATAAAGGCGCTAATCAGCAGCGCCAGCGGGACAAGGATGACCTTATTCAGCATCGAACCTTTCGCCACGCTCCAGACCACCGGCAGTTCGCGGTTCGCCCGTACACCCGAGACCTGCTGAGCATTCAGCGATAAATCATCGCCCAGTACACCAGCGGTTTTCTTCGCCGCCAGTTTGCCCATCATGGAGATATCGTCCAGCAAGGTGGCAATATCATCTAACAAGGTTAATAAGCTACTTCCCGCCACAAGTGACATCCTTCATTTTTGTATTGATAACAAAGTATGAAGCAAAAAAGAGCCGGGCGTAAGGGATACATATTTATAACATAAACACAACATCAAGCCCTTAATTAAAGCACTCGCCAGCACGGTAGTTTTGGCGTTTACTATCTGCCTGCTTGCTATTTTTTTCCCGCGAGGAAGTATGCGTTTTAAACAACTGTTACCGCTGGTAGGTGCGCTCTTTGCGCTGTATATCATCTGGGGTTCGACCTACTTTGCCATCAGCATTGGGGTAGCCAGTTGGCCGCCGCTGATGATGGCGGGCGTGCGATTTCTTTCAGCGGGTATGGTGCTGTTCATTTTTCTGCTGGCGACGGGGCACCGTCTACCGGCTCCTAAACCACTGTTAAATGCCGCGCTGATTGGTGTTCTGCTATTGGCTATTGGTAATGGCATGGTCACGGTCGCTGAGCATCAGCACGTGCCTTCCGGCATTGCCGCCGTGATGGTTGCCACCGTGCCGCTGTTTACGCTGTGCTTTAGCCGTTTTTTTGGCATTGCGACCCGTAAGTTAGAGTGGCTAGGTATTGCGATTGGTCTTGCCGGTATTGTCCTGCTCAACAGCGGGGGCAATTTAAGCGGTAATCCATGGGGCGCATTGATGATTTTAATCGGTTCCCTGAGCTGGGCGTTTGGTTCGGTGTACGGTTCGCGGATAACGTTGCCGACAGGGATGATGGCCGGAGCCATTGAAATGCTGGCGGCTGGAATCGTGCTGATGATAGCGTCGCTATTTAGCGGCGAGCGTATGACCACCATGCCAGACTTAAAAGGTTTTCTGGCCGTCGGTTACCTGGCGGTATTTGGCTCTATTATCGCTATTAATGCTTACATGTATCTTATCCGCAACGTCACGCCAGCAGTTGCCACCAGTTATGCCTACGTGAACCCGGTGGTTGCCGTACTGTTGGGCACCAGCTTCAACGGTGAAAGCCTCTCTGCCGTTGAATGGCTGGCGCTGGCGATTATTATTGCCGCGGTGGTACTGGTGACGCTTGGTAAATACCTATTCCCGGCGAAAAGCTCTGCGGTTGCTTGCCCATCGCAGAAGTAACATTCAGCCTTGATAACCTGTCTGCGCGCCGTGCGCGCAGATTTTTACTGCCGGTGGCCTTATCGTGCATGTCGGCCATCGGCTTTTACCACATCACGCAGCGCAACGGCCTGCAAAATGCGCGATTCCAACAGGCGTGCTACTGCAGCAAACACCGGCACGATAACGGAATTGCCAAACTGGCGATAAGCTTGGGTATCCGATACCGGAATACGCCAGCGATAACCCTGCGGCGACTCGAATCCCATCAGGCGTGCACATTCCCGCGGTGTTAAGCGGCGTGGGCGATGCTGCTGATTTTGCGGATCGTCAAAATCTTTTTCCCCCAGCGCGAAGTTCCAGCCTCGATCAATGAGAATTTCAGCACCATCTTTGTAATAACGGGCCGACAGCGTTCTCGCGACACTATTGGCGCGGGTGGGATCAACCATCCCATAGCCAAAACCGTTTCCTTTTTCCTGATGCTTACGGGCGTAGCGATACAAATATTTCCACAGTACCGGCGTGAGGATAAATTTGGCATCCACCATCGGCTCCAAAAGCTCGCCAAAAGTCGGTCGGCGTTCAGGATACAATGCAGGAATATCGCGTAGCGTAAAGCCCTCATGCAGCCCTAAATCTCGACGGAAGCCCACCAGAACAATACGTTCACGGTGTTGGGGAAGGAAGTTTTGCCCGTCGATGATTTTAGGGTCATCAGCCCCCATCGTCTTGGCATCTGACACCTCATAGCCCAGCTCATCTAACGTCTGCATGATGATACGAAACGTTTTACCGTTATCGTGGCTCTTTAAATTTTTGACGTTTTCCAGCACGAAGATCGGCGGTCGGGTGGCGTCAATAATCCGCACGACATCAAAAAACAGCGTTCCTTGAGTGTCACAGGCAAAACCGTGCGCGCGCCCCATCGCATTCTTCTTAGACACCCCTGCTAGCGAAAACGGCTGGCAGGGAAAGCCTGCCAGCAGTACGTCATGCTGGGGAATAGACGCTAGAATATGCGCCCTCGCCTCGCTGTCGCTGATATCCGGATGATGGCTTTTGGTTACGTCGCGAATATCGGCGTTAAATTGGTGCTCGTGCGGATCGCAGTACCAGTTGGCTTTATAGGTACGCACCGCGTGTTTGTTCCACTCACTGGTAAAAACGCACTGTCCGCCGATGGCCTCAAAACCGCTACGGATCCCACCAATCCCGGCAAAAAGATCGACAAAACGGAAGGCATAATGCGGATGATTAACCGGTGGTTTCGGCAGCAGCGCCGCCAGATGGGCACACTCGTTTTCGCTTAACCGCGTATTGGCTCGCTTGAGCGCGACGACGCGTTTGACGATGGCCGGACTCCAGTGCTGTTCCCCAGCGGCGGCAAGTTCGGCGACAACTGTCTTAAGATCGTAAATCTCCAGAATATGCTGGAGCAGCGCCTGAGCATCCGGCTCATCATTTGCCGTTGCCTCGTTTAATAAGACTCGCTGTTGCATAAAATTGACCAGATACAGAAAAATAAGCCTGAGATTAGCATAATTTAGGCAGGTCTTGCGCCGCGAATCGTCTGATGATATCGACATCCAGCGAGTCCGGATCACCGGCTAATTCGGCGCTTAGTTTGGCCATAAAGTGCACGAGAAAATCGGCATTACGCTGTGCCATCTCTCGCCCTTTAACGGTTTGCATGGTTGCCGGTAACCGCAACAGTTTGGTCTGGAAATGATCGAGGGCATAGGCTTTATCATCCAGCGCGCGGCGATCAGCAAAAGGGTCATTGGCATCAAACAGCGCGGCATTCATCGCACCTGATACAGCAAAAACGCGGGCCAAGCCAATTGCACCCAACGCTTCGAGCCTGTCGGCATCTTGGACAATTTTCGCTTCGAGAGTTTGCGGTGTAATTTGGGCGCTAAAACTGTGCGCTTCGATGGCATGGGCAACGGCGGCGTGATGCTCGGCGGGGAACCGCGGGAAGTCTCGCGACAAGATAGAGAGCGTCTGCTGGGCGGATAATTGTGAGGAACGCGCGCGGTCAGGATGATTTTTCGGCAAGCTGACCAGATCGTGAAAGTAGCTGGCAAAGAGGATGACGGTCAGAGAGACCGGCTGACCGTCGGCAATCTGCCGTGCGCAATGCCATACCCGGCGGAAATGAGCAATATCATGCGAAGCATCACCGCCGGTGTAGTGTTTTGCAAACCAGTGTTCAATATCCTGCTGCCATGCCGTCAGATCCATTCCATCAATGCCTGAGTGAGTTAACCGACCCTCAGCATAGCAACATTACAAGCTCTCTTCCTGCTCAGCAGTACGCGGACGCGTGTACCATGCGATCCCGCCCAACAATGCGCCCACGATACTCAGCAACAGGAAACCCAGCAACGCCCCCAACCATTTGCCGCTGGTGGAGCCAATTTCACCGTCAATTGTTGCTCCTGGGATGCTTTGCACCGCGCTGATGACCCAAACATAACGCACCATCGCCCAAGCGAAATAACCGCAAAACGCGTAAAAGACCCATAACGCCAGTTTACCGCCAGGGCTGCGCTCCATCCTTTCTTCCATAAAACACTCTCATCACACAGCGAAGACGAATAACAAAATCGTCACAAAAAAAATGGTGTGACGAGCATCACATTATAGCAATTAAATTTGTCCGGGATAGCCTCACAGCGTGGGTTTGCGCAACGAAGTACCGCTCACTTGATCTTCGGCAATTTTACTGCCCTTGCTGCGATGGTGTGCGCAGTGCAACCCGCGATGCACCCAGCTCTTTAAACGCCAACCGATAAGTGGCGCTATTTTTATTTCAAGCGACTACGACCAGAATATTCATAAAGCCTTAAATATTTTTCCATTAATACAATTGATATCATAAATAAAAGCCTTTCGGCACAGAATTTCATTATTATAAAAAGCATGCCACAATAGCCTCCGTTATTAGCCTTTTGTTATACATCATTGTTATGTTTATAACCTTTCCGATTATATGTCAGTATAATCGGATTTTTTTCGCCCATACCTACGACAATAAACCCCTCCAATGATTTTAAATAAATTATTTAAAAAACAAATACTTACTATTGATTAACATATTGATTTTTAATAACAAGAAGCTATTTATATTAATTGACATATATTGGAAATGATTTGAAATATTTAATATGATTTAATTACATTTATACCTTAAAATAATTTGAACCATCACTATAATATTCCCATCGTAACGCGGATGACGTTACTTTTATTCATATGCTTTATTACGCAAAGGAAAATATAATGAAAACAAAAGCACTGGCAGTGTTAATCCCCGCTTTACTTATGGCTGGAACTGCGAATGCGGCTGAAGTTTATAACAAAGACGGCAATAAGTTAGATCTCTACGGTAAAGTGGTTGGCCTGCACTATTTCTCAGACCACAGCGGTGATAACGGCGATCAGTCCTACGCGCGTATGGGCTTCAAGGGCGAAACCCAAATCAATGACCAACTGATCGGTTATGGCCGTTGGGAATACAATATTCAAGCGGATACCCCTGAAAGTGTCAAAGGTAACTCTTGGACCCGTCTTGGCTTCGCCGGTCTGAAATTTGGCGACGCTGGTTCATTCGATTATGGCCGTAACTACGGCGCCATCTACGACATCGAAGCTTGGACAGATATGCTGCCTGAGTTCGGCGGCGACAGCTACACCCAGACCGACGTCTATTTCACCGGTCGTGCTAACGGTATCGCTACCTACCGTAACAGCGATTTCTTCGGCATGGTGGATGGCCTGAGCTTTGCGCTGCAGTACCAGGGCAAAAATGAAGACGGCGGCTCCGGCGAAGGCACCGCAAACGGCGCTGGCGGCAATATGGCGAAAGGCAATGGCGACGGCTTCGCGATGTCCACCACGTATGACTTTACTGATCAACTAGCTGGTTTAAGCGTAGGTGCAGCGTATTCAAACTCTGATCGTACTAACGATCAGGTGGTTGCTGGCGGCGTTAATAATCGCTACAGCAAATACGCTGGTGGTGATACCGCAGAGGCTTGGACTATCGGTACCAAATACGATGCCAATGACATCTACTTGGCGATGATGTACGCCGAAACCAACAACATGACCCGCTATGGCGATGCCGGCATTGCCAACAAGACGCAGAACTTCGAAGCCGTGGCGCAGTATCAGTTTGAGTTTGGCCTGCGCCCATCTTTAGCGTGGGTTTATTCTAAAGGCAAAGACATGGGCGGCTACCAAGGTCGTCATAACATTGAGTACACCGACAAAGCGCTGGTGAACTACATTGATGTCGGCGCAACCTACTACTTCAACAAAAACATGTCCACCTACATTGATTACAAAATCAATATGCTGGACGATGACGTAGAATTCTACAGCGATAACAACATCGCCACTGACGATATCCTCGCTATCGGCCTCGTTTATCAGTTCTGATCGACTGGCGTAGAAAAGCCCGCATAGCGGGCTTTTTTTGTCTGCGAACAACTACGGTGCTTCTTGCAGCGCAACCCGAACAAAGCCGTTGTTCTGTGCCAGCAGTTCATGCGCTTTCCACGCATCCATGCCGGTTAACACCATCAAAATCGCCGTTTTGCAGTGATGATCGCAGCTTTCCAGCGCAGCTTTGGCTGCCGCACGCGTACAGTTACCTGCTGCCATCACGATAGCAATCTGCCGTTCAACCATGTGCGTATTCGTCCCACGGATATCCACACGCATATTGCTGTAAACCCGCCCGCTGCGAATAGCCAGCGCGGTCGTCAACATCGACAGCACCATCTTTTGCGCCGCAATCGCTTTAGGATTGCCATAACCGGCAACGGCCTCAGGCCCACTTTGCGGGGCGATAACAATGTCCGCCAACTCTGTCGCTTCACTTTGTGCAAAGCGGGTGATTACCGCACGCGGCGCGCCCACAGACCAAGCGTGTCGCAGAGCGCCCCATAGCCACGGCGTTTTACCACCTACTGTCAGCGCCACCAGCATATCTTTTTGCGTGAACCCTATTGCCTGAAGATCGAGTATTCCGCGATCGTAGTCCTGCGCCGCCTCATCCATGCTATGCAGCATTGCCAGCGCGCCACCGGCAATCAACCCAACCAGCGGATGCTTTTCGTCTGGCGCATATTCATTCGCGGTAATAATGGCGTTGCGTCCGGAGGCCCCAGCGCCCGCCAGCACCACGCGGCCCCCTTGGCTTAGGGTCGACACCGCGGTATCAACCAGGCGGGTAATATCATCAAGACAAGGGGTAATGGATTCAGCTATGCATTTATCTTCTTGATTGATAACGCTTAGCATATCGCGGGTAGACAAACGATCAATTTCAGCCGTCGTCGAACAACGTCTTTCCATGACTGAACCAGTAAGCTTACTGCTCATAAACGGACTCCTTATTATGGGTTCTTCAGTAATACTAAAGTGTTTTGTATGAGTCGCTCTGAGAGTAAGGTCACAAAGAGAGGTGAGCTTTTGTAAGGACGCAGCCGCTTTAAGCTAAATAAATTGTTCAGCCCGCGCAGCGGTAACTTGAAGTATGACGGGTATTTATGTATTCGGTCACATCGGCGATAATGTATTTTCGCCATTGATAAATGAAGGTTTTAATGCGCAACAAGCCACCCTCTCAGCCACACCTAAAGCGCCCAATGAAGCTCAGTACGTTGGTCACGCTGATGGTTTGTAGCGTCATTTTTTCCGTGCTGCTGGTGGTCTACGCCTTCTACTTTATCCAAATCACTAAAGCGACTCGTGCCGGCGTGGAAGATACCGCCTTTGCGATTGCGCGTACCTTGGCAGATTCGCCTGAAATCAAGCGAGGGCTAAGTTTCCCGCCCGATCAAAATATTATTGAGCCAATCGCCACCGCAGTACAAAAGCGCAACGGCCTGCTCTATGCGGTCGTGACCAACATGGATGCCGTGCGATACTCTCACCCCAACACCAAGCTCATCGGACAACACTTTATCGGCGTCGATCTGCAACCTGCGTTAAAAGGTCAGGAAAATCTATCGATTAACCACGGCGTTCTGGCCGAAGCTCTACGCGTTTTCACCCCCATTTACAACGACCGCAGCCAACAAATTGGCGTGGTGATTGTTGGTATCTCGCTGCAAAAGGTTGATGAGCAGTTGAGCCGCGCGCGCTGGAATGCCATCTGGTTCGTATTGTTTAGCGCCATCGTTGGGACATTGGGTATTTGGGGACTCGTACGCGTCTTGAAAAATATTCTGTTTGGTCTCGAACCGCACGAGATCTCCAGCCTGTTTGAACAGCGCCAAGCCATGCTGCAGTCGCTACGCGAAGGGGTTATTGCCGTTGACGATAAAGGTCGGGTTACGCTGATAAACCAAGCCGCCCGTGAGTTTCTCTTATCCACCCATGACAACGGTTCGGACGTTCCACGGCACGCCCCGCTGCTGGTGAATCTCAAAGAAGTGCTCGCCAGTGGCCAAGCCATTGCCGACCGAGAAATAGGCTGTAACGGTCGCCTGCTGCTGTGTAACACCGTTCCGGTGATGAATAATAAACGGGTGATTGGCGCAATCAGCACCTTCCGCGATAAGACTGAAATCAGTCAGTTGATGCAGCGGATGGACGGGCTGGTCAATTATATCGACGCCCTGCGTAGCCACTCCCACGAGTTTATGAATAAGCTGCACGTCATTTTGGGCTTACTGCATATGAAGCGCTACGACAAACTCGAAGAGTACATTTTGCAAACCGCGCAGAACTATCAAACCGACATCGGTTTGCTGCAGCGTAAAATCAAATCGCCGATTATTGCCGGTTTCCTGTTGGGCAAAATCAACCGCGCAAGCTCTTTGGGCGTCAACCTGACGCTGGCCGAAGAGAGCCTTATCCCCGACAATCCGAACGAAATCCAAGTTGCGGTTCTCGTTACCGTGCTCGGTAATTTGATCGAGAACGCGTTGGATGCCATGGCTCCTCAGGGGGAAGGCGAAATTGGCCTGCTGTTACACTATCAAAACGGCTGGCTCAGCGGCGAAGTCAGCGACGATGGCCCGGGTATCGAGCCTGAGCAAATAGACGCTATCTTTAATAAAGGCTTTTCAACCAAAGGCGAAAACCGCGGCGTGGGTCTATTCTTGGCCCGCCAACAAACGGAGAATCTTGGCGGCATCCTTTCCGTCGAGTCAGAGCCTGGCGTGTTTACACAATTTTTTGTCAATATTCCCTGGGATTCGAGAGGAACACCGCGTGATTAATGTTTTGATTGTCGATGATGATGCCATGGTGGCCGACCTTAACCGCTGTTACATCGAGCGCGTTGACGGTTTCGTCTGCACAGGTATCGCCTCGACGCTGCAGCAGGCTAAAGACAACGTGATGGATCGCGCCCAGCCTATCGATCTCATCTTATTAGATGTTTATATGCAGCAGGACAGCGGTCTGGATCTTCTGCCCATCGTCCGCAATTCCGGTCGCGCAATCGACGTTATCATGATCTCCTCCGCTTCTGACGCTGCTACTGTGCAAACCGCAATGCGCTATGGCGTCGTGGACTATCTCATCAAACCGTTCCAGTTCCCGCGTTTTGAAGAGGCGCTGTTAAGCTGGCGTGAGAAAAAACAACTGATGGGCAGCCACTCTTACTACGAGCAGGCCGACGTTGACCGACTGCTGCACGGCGGAACACCGGAGCTGGCGGACACCAAGCGTCTGCCCAAAGGCTTGACCCCGCAGACTTTGCGCACGTTGTGCCAGTGGATAGATGCGCATCCAGACACCGAGTTCTCCACCGACGATCTGGCGCAGGCGGTCAATATATCCCGCGTCTCATGCCGCAAATACCTCATCTGGTTGGCCCAGGTGAATATCTTGTTCACTAGCATTCACTACGGCGCCACCGGCCGCCCCGTTTATCGCTACCGCCTACAGCCGGAACAATACGCCCTGCTTAAACAGTACTGCCAGTAAGACGGTAATCGTTATCCAGCAGAGTAAAGCGATAGTGGTGGCTTGATGACAACACCACCTCTTTCGCTTTAGTCACAAAAATGGCTTCGATATCAGGGCGTTTACGTAGTGCAGCGCAGCCTTTTTCGACACCCATCCCGTACATCAGCGTCGTCCAGATATCGCCATCAATAGAATCTTCGCTGATAATCGTCACGCTATCGAGTTCGTTGTTCAACGGGTACCCGGTACGGGGATCGAGAATATGGTGATAAATCTGGCCATTGTGCTCAAAAAAGCGCTCATAGACGCCGGAAGTCACCACCGATTTATTGGCGATCTCCAGCGAGCCAATCATTGAACCAGACGTAGAAAACGGTTTTTTCAGGCCAATTGACCAGCCGCCTTCCGGCGATCCCAGCGTCTGTACGTTTCCCCCAAGATTAATGAGCCCCTGAGCGACGCCTTCCTGATGCAGATAATCGCGTACCCGATCGGCGATATAGCCCTTCGCAATCGCACCAAGATCGATTTCCATTTCCGGCAGCGCCAGATAAACGCTCTGCTCTGCATCGTTGAGTACCACTTGGTTCGGGTTTGTCAACGCCAGCAGACGCGCGATATCCTGCGCGGGGGGAACGGTATCGCCGCGAAAACCAATGCGCCAACGTTTGACCAGCGGACCAATCGCCAAGTTAAACGCGCTATCTGGCAATGTACTTGCCGCTTTCGCACATTTGATTAAGGCATAAACCGGGCCACTTACGCTGACCGAATGCTTGCCGGCGGCATGGTTGATATCCATCACCTGTGACTGGGCACGGTTAACGGTTAGCAGGTCTTCATACTGTTTGATAAGGCGGAAAACGCGGGAAGCGAGCGCTTCATCGTGGGAAAAAAGCTTAAGCAGAATGGGAGAGCCCATCAGAACGGCGGAATAACTGTAAACCCTTGTAGTGTCTGACATTCATTCCCCCTGTAATTGATGGTAATAACCCGGCTTCAATGATTGAAGCCGGGGTACGGGGCTTAATTATGCAGATTCAAGCATGGCCCAAGGTATCTGTTGTGCGCGCTGTGCGGCCTGATGACCAGCAAGCGTACCAAAGATAATAATATCAGCCACGGCATTCCCGCCAATACGGTTACCACCGTGAATACCGCCAACCACTTCACCTGCCGCATATGCACCCGGAATGGCCTGTTTTTGCGCATTCAAGACACAGGTATCGGTATTGATAGTCACACCACCCATGGTGTGGTGAACGCCCGGCGCTATCTGAATCGCGTGATACGGGCCTTCATTCAGCGGCGCGCGCAGTGCGGTGGTACGACCGAACTCTTCGTCGTCCTGTTTTTCGACGGCCACATTGTAGCGGGCAAGCGTCGCTAGGAAGGCGGTTTCATCAAGTCCCAGTTTCGCCGCCAACGCACTTGGCGTACTGGCGCTGGTCACGAGGCCTTTGGCAATGTATTCATCTGCCGCTTTGTTTTTCGAACGGACATGCTCGTCGAACACGATGTAAGCATAGTGCTCCGGCAGCGCAATGATAGCGGCGGAAACTTTATCGCGGGTCGACATTTCATTGAAGAAGCGATTACCGTTCTGGTTAACCAAAATGGCCCCGCCACCGCGAATCGATTCAGACACCAGATAAGAGGTTTTCTGCTCGACGGTTGGGTGAATTTGAATTTCGCCCATATCGACCGTGCCCGCGCCGATACGTTCCAGTAGCGCGATGCCACCACCGGTCGCCCCTTTGTGGTTAGTGGTCACAAAGCCCGCGAGATCCGGGCGATATTTCACCACCATCTCACTGTTGGCGCTAAAACCACCGGTTGCCACGATAATGCAGCGCGTCTGGATGGTCAGAGTTTCTTTCTCATCGGTCAACAGACGAACGGCAGAGACTTCGCCACCCTCCATCACGATATCGACCACTGCGGTATCCAGCATCACATCAATCTGACGTTTGGTCACGTTACGCACCAAACCACTAATCAGATAGCCCCCCACAGCCGAGCCGTCTTTTGGACGGTGCGTACGGTCAATACTCATCCCACCAGTAGTGGTGATGTCATTGAGCATAATGCCGCGGTCGGCCAGCCATTCGATGGCCTGTGGTGCGGTTTCCACAAAGCGACGCAGCAGCGCTGGGTTGTTTTTATTGTGCCCGCCTTTCAGCGTCTCGGCATAAAACAGCTCTTTGCTATCCTCAATGCCTTTTACCCGCTGGAAGCGCGTTTCAGCGGCATTCATCCCCGCAGAGGCTTTAATGGTGTTACCGCCGATGGTTGGCATTTTCTCAACAATCAGCACGCGAGCGCCGTCGTCGTGCGCTTGAATCGCCGCCGCCAGACCTGCGCCACCGCTACCAACAACCACAACGTCGTAGGCTTGAGGAGCGGCAACATCGCCACCCTCTTCCGCCAAAAGCGCCTTGCCTGATTTCATCATCGCTTTCGACACGGCTTTTTTAACCGCTTCGCTCTGGCTGGTTGCGCCAGAAATGGCATCAACGTGCGGGGTGTTGGCATCAAGAATGCGTGAACGGATCTCTTCAAAACTGGTGACGAACTCAACGTCCTGATCGACGCCGCCGGTCAGTTCAATATCGGCAATGCGGTCAGTTTCGAGGCTGACGTTAATCACCAGCTCGCCGGCTTCGTCCTGAACGGTTTCAACGAACACGCCGGGTTTAAATTTGGACACCGACATGCTCATATCGCGGATCATCGCTTCTACCAGCGAGAAGCGCCACAGCGGTTCCGGGATGTTCAACGCTTCACGTTGGGTGCTGTCGATAAACAGCTCCAGCGCTTGGGCATCGGCAATACGGTCGGCCCAATCTGGATACGCAATGCAGGCGCGGCCGACAGCAACGAAGTCATAGCCGTGCGCCATCGCGGTCTCCACGTCGCTTTCATTGACCACGCCGCCCACGCCCATCACCGGCACCTGTGCCAGCGTTTCAGAACGCATTGCCACGTATTTCTCAATCAGCGGAGTCGGATCGGTGGTATCGACAATGGACGGACGCAGGGTTGCGCCTACGGAGAAGTGCAGGTAATCCAACCCACGTGCCGCCAGTTTTTCCAGCAGATAGACCGTATCGTCAAAACGGATGCCGGGGACCTCCATCTCTTCCGGAGAGAAACGGTAGCCGATGATGAACGCGTCGTCAGCGTACTGGCGCACCATTTTATGGGTGATGTCCAGCACCGCCAGCGGGAATTTAGCGCGGTTATCGCGGCTGCCGCCCCATTCGTCGTCACGCTGGTTGGAGTTAGGGGAGTAGAACTGTTGGATCAGGTAAGTGTTGGCGCCGTGGATCTCCACGCCATCAAAGCCTGCCTGAATCGCACGGCGTACCGCATCACCGAATTTGCCAACCATGCCTTCGACTTCTTCGGTGGTGAGGGCCACCGGTGTCGCCGCACCATCACGCGGGGCAGCAACGGCGCTAGGGCCTACCGGTGTACGGCCACCGATAAGCTTAGGATCAACCATGCGGCCGCCATGATAAATTTGCAGCAGCGCTTTTGAACCTTTGGATTTGATTGCGGCGGCGATTTTTGCCAGACCCGCGATTTTGTCGTCGTTGTCGATGCCCAGAGCACCTGGGAACGCCAGACCTAAATCATCAACAAAACAACATTCTACAATGATGGTGCCGATGCTTCCGGCGCGGGCACGGTAGTACTCCACCAGCTCGCTGCTGACGGAACCGTCGTAGTAGCCAGCGCAGGTTGTCATTGGCGCCATAAACAAACGGTTTTTAAGCTCGGTGCCATTGGGTAATGTGACGGAGCTGAATACGCGATGATCACTTTTCATAATTGGAAACTCCAAACTTTAAAATTAAATTCAAGAATTCGGATCGGACTGTATTTGAGTTATTTGTTCTGCCGATATCATGCTATTAATATAGCGATAATTTTAGTTACTAAAGTCATTACGTTAGTTATAAAACTATTTAATCCCTCTAATAACACAGCTACTCCTATAGCGTTATTAATTAGCTCATTTTTATTCACAATAATTTAATAAAATGCAATCTATTTGCAACTTGCCATGAAGTGGTAAAACCAGTCACGTCAATAAATTTAATTCAACAAAATCAATTAAATACATATACATTGCAATACAGAAAACAGCCATTAAATAGATCGCGAAATAGACATCACCTCGCCAATAACCCATAATCAAATAGGGTTATTTAATGATGTTTAAAAATAACACCGCTTCTGATTTTTTTTGATCACGATCAATTGCATTGGCCTCTAAAAGAGCATTATATAAATATAAGAATTTTTGCAATCAGCGCTAAATAAAATAGCGATGAAGACTTTTATATAAAAACGCCACCCTGACTTTTGAAACCAAAATAAAGTAAAAAAACTAAAAAAAGCACAGCGGCGTTTTAGCAAACCGAATTATTAACTACTTATAGAAGCGTAATATGAACGAGAAATCTGCGACATCGCACTCGCCGACTCCGGTGAGTAAACAGAAGGATGGAAACAAAAAACGCCTTCTGATGATGGCACTGCCCGTTATCGTGGCCGTGCTGCTGCTCTTCGTCCCGGTTCCTGACGGGCTTCCTCCTTATGCCTGGTACTACTTCGCTATTTTCGTTGGCGTCATTGTCGGCCTTATCTTCGAACCGCTGCCGGGCGCCGTTATCGGTTTGACCGGGGTGGTGGCTATCGCCCTGTGCAGCCAGTGGGTGCTGTTTAGCCCAGATCAGTTAGCCGATCCGAAATTCAAGCTGGCGGGCGCTTCCTTTAAATGGGCGGTGAGCGGCTTCGGTAACTCTACCGTATGGCTGATTTTCGGTGCCTTCATGTTTGCCGCCGGCTACGACAAAACCCGCTTCGGCCGCCGTCTGGCGCTGATCTTGGTGAAATACTTAGGCCGCCGCAGCCTGACGCTGGGCTATGCGATTACCTTCGCTGATCTGTTGTTAGCGCCGTTTACCCCGTCCAACACCGCACGTAGCGGCGGGACCATCTACCCGATTATCGCTAACCTGCCACCGCTGTACGGCTCGAAACCAAACGATCCAAGCTCACGCAAAATTGGTTCTTATCTGATGTGGGTCGCGATTACCGCTGCCTGTATTACCAGCTCGATGTTCCTCTCCGCCCTTGCGCCTAACCTGCTGGCGCTGGCGCTGGTGAAAAGCATTGTCGGCATCAACATCTCTTGGGGCACCTGGTTTATCGCCTTCCTGCCGCTGGGTATCCTGTTGATCCTCACCATGCCGCTGCTGGCTTACTGGTTCTACCCGCCGGAAGTTAAAATCAACGACGAAGTGCCGCTGTGGGCTGCACGTGAACTGGAAAAACTGGGCAAACTGTCACGCAACGAGATCCTGCTGCTGGTGTTTGTTTGCTGCGCACTGATGATGTGGATCTTCGCCGCCGCGTGGATTGAACCGGCGCTGGCTGCTCTGTTAATCGTCAGTCTGATGCTGTGGACCGGCGTGCTGGAGTGGAACGATATCACCGGCAACAAAGCGGCTTGGAACACCTTCGTCTGGTTTGCCACCCTGGTGGCGCTGGCGGATGGTCTCTCTTCCACCGGCTTTATCGCCTGGCTGGGTAAAGAAGGCGGCATGCTGATGAGCGGAATCTCGCCAAACGTGGCGACCATCGTTCTGCTGCTGGCGTTCTACCTGCTGCACTACCTGTTTGCCAGCACCACCGCACACACCACCGCGCTGCTGCCAGCGATGCTGACCATCGCCTCGACCATCCCAGGCATTAACATGGAAGTCTTCGTGCTGCTGATGGTGACCTCGCTAGGCATCATGGGGATTATCACCCCGTACGGTACCGGCCCAAGCCCGATCTACTACGGCAGCGGCTATCTGCCAACCAAAGATTACTGGCGCCTTGGCACCATCTTTGGGGCCATCTTCCTCGCGGCCCTGCTGCTTATCGGCTATCCGTGGATGTCCATGATGTTCTGATTCATAACCGTCGGAGGGCAACTTCCGGCGGTTTTATTTTTGTGGAGTGAAGAGCTATGTCGAACAAACCGTTTTTCTACCAGAACCCCTTCCCGCTGTCCCATGACGACACCGAATATTATCTGTTAAGCCGTGAGCACGTCTCCGTGGCCCAGTTTGACGGCCAAGATGTATTAAAAGTTGAGCCTGCAGCGCTGACCCTGCTCGCTCAACAGGCGTTTCACGATGCCGCTTTCATGCTGCGCCCATCCCACCAGAAACAGGTGGCGGCAATCTTAAGCGACCCGGAAGCCAGCGAAAACGATAAGTATGTTGCCCTGCAGTTCCTGCGTAACTCAGAAATAGCCGCCAAAGGCGTGCTGCCAACCTGTCAGGATACCGGCACCGCCATCATCATGGGCAAAAAAGGCCAGCGCGTTTGGACCGGCGGCGGCGATGAAGCCGCGCTGTCACAGGGCGTGTACAACACCTATATCTCCGACAACCTGCGCTATTCCCAAAACGCCGCGCTGGATATGTACAAAGAGGTCAACACCGGCACCAACCTACCGGCGCAAATTGACCTCTACAGCGTTGACGGCGACGAGTACAAATTCCTGTGCATCGCCAAAGGCGGCGGCTCAGCGAACAAAACCTATCTCTACCAGGAAACCAAAGCGCTGATCACCCCGGCTAAATTGAAAAACTATCTGGTAGAGAAAATGCGCACCCTTGGTACCGCGGCCTGCCCTCCTTACCATATCGCATTTGTTATTGGCGGCACCTCTGCAGAAGTGACGCTGAAAACGGTGAAACTGGCTTCTACACGCTATTACGACGGTCTGCCAACCGAAGGTAATGAGCACGGCCAAGCGTTCCGCGATGTGAAACTGGAACAGGAACTGATGATCGAGGCGCAAAATCTCGGCCTTGGCGCGCAGTTTGGCGGTAAGTATTTTGCTCACGATATCCGCATTATCCGTCTGCCGCGTCACGGCGCATCCTGCCCAATCGGCATGGGCGTATCGTGCTCCGCAGACCGTAATATCAAAGCAAAAATCAACCGCGATGGCATTTGGATCGAAAAACTCGAGCACAATCCAGCACAGTACATTCCGGAATCCCTGCGTCAGCAAGGTGAAGGCAATGCGGTCAGCATCAACTTGAATCAGCCGATGAGCGAGATTCAGGCTCAGCTCTCCGCACATCCGGTTTCAACCCGCCTGTCGCTGAACGGGACAATTATCGTTGCGCGTGATATCGCCCACGCCAAGCTTAAAGAGCTGCTGGATAACGGTGAAGAACTGCCGCAATACGTGAAAGATCACCCGATCTACTACGCGGGGCCGGCAAAAACGCCAGAAGGCTATGCCTCCGGTTCATTAGGCCCAACCACTGCAGGCCGTATGGATTCCTACGTTGATCTGCTCCAGTCTCACGGCGCAAGCATGGTCATGCTGGCGAAAGGTAACCGGAGCCAGCAGGTCACCGACGCCTGTCATAAACACGGCGGATTCTACCTCGGCAGCATCGGCGGCCCGGCAGCCGTCTTGGCGCAATCCAGCATTAAGAGTCTAGAGTGTGTGGCCTACCCTGAACTGGGAATGGAAGCCATCTGGAAAATTGAAGTCGAAAACTTCCCGGCCTTCGTGCTAGTGGACGATAAAGGCAACGACTTCTTCCAGCAGATCCAAAACTCACAGTGCGCTGGATGCCCTCAGCGTTAATGTTGTCATAACGGTTTCTTTCCCAAATGGGGAAGGAACCGTTAGTTATTCCCCCCATTCGAAATTTATATTTAAATCAATCAACACTCGCGCAAGCATTGGCAAGAAAGATAATAGACAGCGTAATTTTCATCAGGAAATACCATGTACAAATTATCTTTTACGCTGCTCGCTATCGCAACGCTTAGTGCCTGTAACACCGCGCCCCCAACCCAATTAACCCACATAGATTCAGCCACTATCCCCGTTATTGCCAATGTAAAATCATCGGTAAAACCGGCTGAAATGGCCGCATTGCACCAGGAAAACAAGCAGATTATTGATAATCTGACACTCAGCCTGAAATCTGAATACTTATTAGATGTGAAACCCGCGGAGATTTTTGACGCTCACAGCCAAGCACACCAGGTTTATATGTCCCTGTCTAAGCTTGATCAATTTCGGATGGTGAATAACTTTTATTTCAAAGAACATAATTTCGCTGGACTACAGCAGGTAAATACCTCGCTAAAGCCTCTTCTTCGGGGATAAAAAAAAGCCCCCTCACGATAAATGAGGGAGCTTTTTTCAACAATGTGCTTTATTGGCCAAAGCGGTAACTGATGCCAGCCATCACAGAACTAACATCGCTGCTGACACCAATCTGATTGGCGTTACCGACGTTACTAACCCACTGGTATTCAAGACGTCCCGCCCAGTTGTTGTTAAAGGCGTACTCGGTACCAACTGCCAGTACTGGGCGAATGCCGGTATCGAAGTTGTTATGGCCTTTAATATCAGACTCTGCACGATAGCCCATCACCCCGACACGACCATACAGATCCCAGTCGCTGTTCAGGCCATAGCTGGCTTTCAATGAAGCCTGAAGCCCCTGGCTTTTCATTTTTGTACCCGGAGCGCCATGGTTTCCATTGACGCCCATATTACCTAAATAATCATATCCGCCTTCAACAGCCAGCCAGTTGTTAATTTGGTATCCGGTAAAAATACCGCCGCCAACATTATCACCATCGAAATCAGCATCGTGGTGAGAATTGGTGTCATTGTAATGAGACCAACCAAATTTAGAACCCGCGTACCATGTTCCGGCCTCTGCGGCAGCAAATGCCGTTGTTGCGGTAAAAGCATTAACGATAATTAACGTAATAAGCGTCTTCTTCATAACAATCCTATTTCGACCCGTCATTAAATAAATGAATTAGATAAAGTGGATCTACCATAAGAGATAAAAACGCCGCTGATAATCATTTTGTTGTTTAATTTTGGACAACCGCTTATTGCTAAAATCGCTCGGGCAACTGATTTAATTCAACCAGATAACCGCCGCGTTTAAAATTAATATAATTGCCATTTTTCAGTGCTGACAATACGTTAAGAACGCTGCTGCGCGATAAATGAGTACGTTCTTGGATATAATCAAGAATAGATACCCGCATGCGCGTATCTTCTGAAAGCAGGCTCATTTCTTGTAAATGGCTGCGGATAACCGCATAGGTTTTCTGTTGTACCAGCAGGGCATCGCGATAGAAAAGATAGGCGGTATGATACGACAGCAATGTGACCACATCTTCCCATGCGCCGTGCTCGCGAAAAGTGTCCATCGCCGTTTGGGCATCAACGCGCAGTATGGTCGATTCCGTTTCAGCACGCAGCAGATGACCGCGGACCGGCTGGATCATTTCGGCAATCCCAAACAGATGCGGTTCGTAAACGGTAACAATCAACAGCCCATCAGAGGCACGTAAAATCGAGAGTTCGCCGCCAAGAAAAAGATACAGTTGCTGCCGGTTTTTATGCGTCCATGTTATACGTTTTCGGGGCACAACTTTCATCTTCTCGGCAATCGGTTCAAGCAGCGCGGTCAAACGCTGAATACTCAACTCTGGACGAATAGGCGGTAAGATATGCATAGCGGTACCTGGTCATTAGCAATCAGCACAATTATAAAACACGACAAAATTTCCGTGAAAAATTCGTAACTCAGCATTTACTCATGTTAGTTAGGGAATCGACATCGTTATTTTGTTTAAAAATAAACCAGATGACAGCGTACATCGCAGAGAAAACGTACATAACCAAGGGTTCTATGACATGAATACGGTAAACGTGGAGTATTCCTGTGTTCAATATCACAATTGCGTACAGAATGAAGTGACGTACCGCAGTTACGAAAATATTCTACGAACGTTTTGGTAAGGAAATAGTCGATGGAAACAGGGGATGTAACTTGTTGAAATTGGCGGAGAGAGGGGGATTTGAACCCCCGGTAGAGTTGCCCCTACTCTAGTTTTCGAGACTAGTCCGTTCAGCCGCTCCGGCATCTCTCCGTTTTGATGGTTGCCATCATGCCAAGTTATTTGGCATTTTAACAGACCCAGTCTCTTCAATTGCGTTCAAGTGACGAGTTTGCGAGCAAAACGATGATTAAATGGCCCTGGAAAGCAAGCGATACCGCCGATGTAACAGATTTGCCGTGGGCGCAAGCCTTGGCAATACCGCTGTTAGCTCCGCTGTCTAACGACGAACAGGTAAAGCTGGTACAGCTTGCCGAGCGTTTTCTACAACAAAAACGACTGGTGTTTTTGCAGGGATTGGCCGTTGAACCAGTAACAGAGGCGCGCATTGCTTTGCTGTTTTGTCTGCCCGTTTTGGAGCTGGGTTTCGAATGGCTCGATGGTTTCCATGAAATACTGATCTATCCAGCACCTTTCGTGGTTGATGATGAATGGGAAGATGACATTGGTCTGGTTCATAGCCAGCGGGTCGTGCAGTCCGGTCAAAGCTGGCAACAAGGCCCTATCGTTTTGAACTGGCTGGATATTCAAGATTCATTCGATGCTTCCGGTTTTAATCTGATCGTTCATGAAGTGGCACATAAACTGGATACTCGTAACGGCGATCGCGCCAGCGGCGTCCCGTTCATTCCATTACGCGACGTGGCAGGCTGGGAGCATGACCTGCACGCGGCAATGAATAACATTCAAGATGAGATTGATTTAGTAGGAGAAAATGCGGCCAGCATTGACGCCTATGCCGCCACTGACCCGGCGGAATGTTTTGCCGTGCTCTCTGAGTATTTTTTCAGCGCACCCGAACTTTTCGCGCCGCGCTTCCCTGCTCTCTGGCAGCGTTTCTGCGGCTTCTATCGTCAAGATCCGCTGCAGCGGTTACGCGATAATAGCCAACCGGATGAAAATCCATCGACAGTACACTAAAACAACAAGCTGAGCTAATTTCAGCCAATTGAATCAGCAAGTTAAATTTAGTGTTGACACAAATATCGAGGCCCAGTAGTATTCGCCTCGTTCACACGATTCCTCTGTAGTTCAGTCGGTAGAACGGCGGACTGTTAATCCGTATGTCACTGGTTCGAGTCCAGTCAGAGGAGCCATATTTAGAAAAGCCTGCTTTCGAGCGGGCTTTTTGCTTTTTAGCATTCAGCGCCATTGAAACCTGATGGTGATGCCTTAACGTCAGCCAGTCCTTGGCCACATCTTATATTTGGTAATCCAGCACAGTTTCTTCCAACGCCATCGCCTGGGACTTAATTTCTTCAAGCGATAGCCCGGCATTGCAAAGCTCGATAAAGCGCCAAACATAGTTTCGTTGCAGCTGCCCGCGCTTTAGGCCAAGCCATACCGTATTGGCGTCAAACAGGTGGTGGGTGTCCAGCCGTACTAGACTGTCTGATTCTTGCGAATCTCCCGACTGTTCCGCCACCAGCCCAATCCCTAAACCCAGATCAACGTAGGTTTTGATAACGTCGGAATCCTGCGCGCTGAGCACAATATCCGGCGTCAGGCCTTTGCGATTAAACGCTTCATCAATGCGCGAACGGCCGGTAATGCCCTGCCGATAGGTAATCAGCGGCCAACGGGCAATTGCTTCCAGCGTCAGCGGCGTGGTATGGGTGAGCGGATGATCTTTGGGAACCAGTAGGCTGTGGTGCCAGCGGAACCATGGGAACGCCACCAGCGTGGCGTCATTGCTCAAACGTTCGCTGGCGATACCAATATCAGCACCGCCGCTGTGTAGCAGCACGTCAATTTCCTGCGGCGTGCCCTGAATCAGTTCCAGACGCACGTCGGGGAAAATCTCGCGAAATGCCTTAATCACTGGCGGCAGGCTGTAACGTGCCTGGGTGTGCGTAGTGGCAATAGTTAGCACACCGGAGGCATCGTTAGTAAAGAGATCGGCCAGGCGGCGGACGTTGCTGGCCTCATTGAGAATACGCTCGGCAATCACCAGCAGGGCTTTGCCCGGCTCGGTCATGCCTAATAAGCGCTTTCCGCGACGAATAAAGATCTCAATCCCTAGCTCTTCTTCAAGCTCGCGAATATGCCGGCTTACGCCAGACTGTGATGTGTAAAGCATATTGGCGACTTCGGTCAGGTTGTAATCCTGTCGCGCCGCTTCACGTATTATTTTCAGTTGCTGGAAGTTCACGCTTCCCTCCGGTTCAAGCAGACATTGCACTATTGTTAAAGTCTGTTGACCGGGTGAACAAATAATAAAAACCAGCAAGTTATATCTGAATGGAATATAAGCTTAGCTCACCAGCAGCAATTCCCGGTTGTCGAGCATAGGACGGCTCACCAACGACATCAGAATTTCTTTCACCGCCTGCGCCTGCGGCGTTAATTGTCCACGCGCAGAAATATTTAAAGAAAGCGGCAGGCTCATCGATGGTGTGGTGATCCGCGCCATCCAGCCGTTTGCCGCGCTACACAGCGAACGCGCTGCCGATTCAGGCAGAACCGTCACGCCCATGCCGCTGGCAATCGCTGCGGTCAGCGTAGAGATAGAATCAATCTCACCGATAATTTTGGCCGTTAACCGGCGCAATGAAAACGCTTCGTCGACGCGGGCGCGAACGGCGCTGTAGTCGCGGGGTAAGAACAGATTCATTTCCGCCACTGCGGTCAGGTCAACGCTCTGTCCTGGGCAATCACGGGTTCCCACCAGATAAAGGTCTTCTTTTAGCAGCGGCTGGCTCACAATGCCCGCCAGCGGCGCACGATCGTACAGAACCGCCATGTCTAACTGGCCGTTTAGCAGCTTGTCGTTCAGTACGGTTCCACTATTTTCATGCAGGTACACCAGCACTTCCGGCAGCTCATTGCGCACCGCCTGCAGCAGCGGCATGGTTATCGATGATGCCGCCGTTCCCGGCGCCAGGCCAATAGAGACGGTGCCGCTGAGCGTCTGCCCTACGTTGTGGACCGCCAACTGAGCCTGCTCGCACTGACGTAAGATGGTGCGCGCATGGGTATACAGCACCTTACCGGCTTCGGTTGGGGTTACGCCACGCTTAGTGCGGATAAGCAACTGCTGATCAAGCTCACCTTCAAGAGTCGCGACCTGCTGGCTGAGTGCAGGCTGTGCAATATGCAACACTTCAGCCGCCTGAGTCAGGCTGCCGATATCGACGATTTTCACGAAGTACTTCAGTCGTCTGAAGTTCATTTTTGCCTCCGGTAGAGATCCACTGCCACGCTGGCGTTAAGTAGTCGGAGGAGTTGCAAGATGCTTGCCAATTTTAAAAACCACGTTAAAACCGCGTAAACCTATACCTGAAGCCCTTTTTTGGCCTAACCAGAAGATTGCCATATGCCCCATAAGGGGTAAATCTGCACTTTTGCGGTGCAGGCGTGCCTGGAAATCAGCCATTATCGATGAATTGCTGAAATTGTCAGCAAACGAACGGATTAAGGCTTTTCACCCTTTGACAACTCATGGGGACATCGATAATATGCGCCCCGTTCACACGATTCCTCTGTAGTTCAGTCGGTAGAACGGCGGACTGTTAATCCGTATGTCACTGGTTCGAGTCCAGTCAGAGGAGCCAAATTCTTGTTTTCATGCCTCTTTGCGAATCCTTATGTGATTTAGATTCAATAAGTTAGCGCGAAAAATCTTCCCGATGCATTTTTAGTTTTCCCTCCGCATCGGGAGAATTTGGTGGTCAGATTTGGGGTCATGTTGGTTCGATGACGGAGTGACCCCCAAATGTCTCTTAACGACTCAAAAATTCGCAGCTTAAAACCATCCGCTAAATCCTTCAAAGTTTCCGATTCCCATGGTCTGTACCTGTTGGTTAATCCAGGCGGTTCACGTCTCTGGTATCTCAAATATCGTATCAATAGAAAAGAATCTCGCCTTGGCTTAGGCGCCTACCCTGACGTGTCTTTGGCTGATGCTCGTCAACAGCGTGATGGTATCCGTAAACTGCTGGCGCATAATATCAATCCAGCACAACAGCGCTCTGCTGAAAGAGCTACTTTCTCGCCAGAAAAAACTTTCAAACATGTGGCACTGGAGTGGCATAACAGCAACCGGACATGGTCAGAGAACCACGCAACCCGTCTGCTTGCCAGCATGAACAACCATATCTTCCCGATAATTGGACACCTGCCGGTCACAGAACTGAAAACCCGCCATTTCATCGACCTGCTGAAAGGGATTGAGAAAAAAGGTCTGCTGGAAGTCGCAGCACGTACCAGGCAGCATATGTGCAACATCATGCGTCATGCCGTACATCAGGAGTTGATAGAGCACAATCCGGCAGCAAATCTGGACGGTATCATCGCCCCTCCCATTAAACGCCACTACCCTGCCCTTCCGCTGGAGCGACTGCCGGAACTGTTGATTCGCATTGAGGACTACCAGCAAGGACGAGAGTTAACCCGCCTGGCAGTATCACTCACCCTGCACCTTTTCATCCGCTCCAGCGAACTGCGTTTCGCCCGTTGGTCCGAGATCGATTTCAAAAATAGAATCTGGACCATTCCTGCCACTCGCGACACCATCCCCGGTGTCCGCTACTCCGGGCGAGGTGCAAAAATGCGTACTCCACATATCGTTCCACTCTCCCGTCAGGCCATCACCATCCTGAAACAGATACGGGAAATATCCGGTCATCAGGTGCTGGTATTCCCCGGCGATCACAATCCGTATAAACCGATGTGTGAAAACACTGTCAACAAGGCGCTACGCCTGATGGGCTATGACACAAAAGATGAAATCTGCGGCCACGGGTTTCGGGCAATGGCCTGTAGTGCCCTGATGGAGTCTGGCCTGTGGGCACAGGATGCGGTTGAACGGCAGATGAGTCACCAAGAACGCAATAGCGTTCGAGCGGCTTACATCCATAAAGCAGAATATCTCGATGCACGTAAAGCGATGATGCAGTGGTGGTCGGATTACCTAGACATAAATCGTGAGCGATATATTCCACCATATATTTATTCACAAAATTATGAAGCATCCTGATGTGTCAGGATTGATTGCTATTAAAAGGTCCTTATTGTTTTAGGGACCTCTTTAAACCCTAACATTCAAATAGGTACGAATTTTATTAATTAAATCAATTATTTATCATGAAAAAAATTAGATAAACCTAGTAAATAGTTAGTAAAATAATCATAAAAGGCAACAAATGCGTCATAACAGGCAATCGCCATGCGCTTGTGACATGTAAGCTAAATTAGCTATTAGTAGAATATATCAGGATGCCGAAATACTGTTATATGTATTTACATTGTGGTTACATAAACCTAGCTCTTTTACATACTAATGAATTAGCATACGTACATGAAGCCAATCTTACATACAAATACCCTGATAAACATCATACCTGGGTACTTGCGATAATAAACACAAGCCCAACTGAAATAAATCACCGCAATGACTTATTCTTGACACCCCGCTTTTGCTCAAATTACCTTATTTCTCCCTTCGCCAGAAAAAACACTCACTCTTTCATTCGTCAATCAACATCAATTTAAAAAAAATCAATAAATTATAATAAATTCAAATCAACCATGAAAAATCTACAAGGAATTAAAAAATTCATTAATAATATAGTTACGGGAAAGGAGAAATTGTATGTCAAAAAATAACCGTCTCATTAATACTAAAAATTGCCCTCCCGAATGGGTAACGATACGAGAAGCAATAGAAATAGCGAATAGAACATCGAACCATAAGATTAAAGATTGTGATATATATCGCCACGCTCTATATGGTACCATTTGCTTATCAATTTACTTTCAATCTTCCATTGCATTACGTAAAGTACAAACATCCAACAAAAAAATAAAGGTTACTCCACTAGAAAAATCCTTTCTAAATAGATTATGTTTTCTTCATAAACAATGCTTTATCAATGACAGGAATTTAATTGTCAGTACTATAGGGGAATTCAAACTCCCAAGAAACAAAATAATTGACACACATTTAGAAGGTTTTGAATATATTCTTTTGCAGCAACTACTTGCATTCTCCCTAGGTATCCCGCAACCTTCACCGGGTATAAATGATATTAATTATGGGATTTCAGTTAGCTTGTCAGGGGAGACCTTTCAACTTTTTGAAAAAATAATATTGAAGGAAAGGATTAAGCAACAAATAATGAAATTACCTAAAGATGTTGCGCCTGACGTTAATCAGACCCTATCGAAATCTTATATAAAAAATTACAATGAGTGCGCATTTTTCCCGATCCATGAATTACCCAAAGATGCTTGTTTTGTCATCAGACATGACGAACTTGAAAAATTAATTAATCTATCAGTAAAGAGGAATGAGATTTCCTCTCCCTCTACACGTATATCCACCCCCTTATCACGTCTGTTGTGGTTATCCTGCAAACACAATGAAGAAATTAGTCCTTTGATCAGGCAGCCATACAAATTACTGTCGATTTTCGAACAATGGGCTATCGCAGATGGTATTACCGATCGGTTAAGCGGTGATACACTTAAAACCGCACTGGAACGCGGATCCCCCATTTACACCCACATTTCAAAATAAATTGGCGCTCCTCTATCCAACCTAAAAACCCGTATTACGGATCATCTAGCTCTTAATACGGGTTCATAAACTTTACCTTCCAGCTCTCCTCATGCTTTTTTGTTACCTCCAGAGTTTATTAATACTGTATTGGAGGAAGTTATGACATCTCATCAGTTATTACGTCTTAAACAGGTTGAAGATAAAACGGGCCTGAAGCGCTCTCAAATCTATCTGTATATGAAGGACGGTACCTTTCCCCGTTCAATAAAAATTGGCCCGGCCAGTGTGGCCTGGCTCGAATCGGAAATTGACGAATGGATCAATATTAAATTAGTCCGCCGCTCAATAGGCTGAAGGGAGAAAATATAATGATTATCCCGTCACTGAATTACGCCGTATTAACCGATGCCCTGCATGCATTGAAGGATGGCAACATCCGTCACTGTGAATCGCTCGGATTCACTTTCGACGAAATGAATGCCCTCAACCAATTGTCACTAGACGAGCTGTTTATCATTAGTCGTGAGTCTGCGCCATTTTTGGCTGTGACGGTTCATCACGACGCATTACGCCTGCTTCTAGCGAAATCCCGTGAGGAGGTTCTGCAGCAACAACGTATCAACCACGCCATCCGGCTGGGTGGGTCGATTGCGCTGCTAACTCACTATTTTGGTCTCACATCCAATGAGGTCAGCCTGCGTCGTAGGTTGCTGGATATCACCATCCCTCATGGCCGGACAATCATCCCGGATGAAGAGACCGATGCCAGGATCTGGGGGCAATGGCAAAAATGCAGGGTAGTTAATTTAGAATCAGCCGAGGCACTGGAGGCGATGATGCAGGTCACTGAAAAATTGTCCGCCCAGCCCGATAACCCCTCGCTCACTGTCGTCTGGAACCGTATCAAGCTTTTCGAACGTGAAGCAACTGACAGGGAGACGTCTCATGCCGGATGAGATCGACCGCGATCAGGAGTTTAATGAACAGCGGCTGGAAGATATGATTGAACAAAGCCGTTTCAAACCCGCTGTAACGCCTTCATTACTTCACTGTCAATTCTGTGGGAAACCTATTCCAGAGAAAAGGCGGCAGACACTGCCCGGGGTGACAACATGCACGGATTGCCAGTCCATTCTTGAACGTCGCAGGCGCTAATCATTATGCCGGTTACGCGCGGTGATTTTCTCTTCCCCGCGCGTTTTTATATTCCCCTATCAGTCAAATATCCGTTAATTTATTTTATTACCCTGGCAACATAAAGAATCCCCCCGCCTGATACATCCATCTTTTTCTTTTATCAACTCTCTTTATTCTGTTTTTAATTTTTTATATCGAAGCCTTTTTTAATATTGCACCCTGTATGCGCCGTTAATTAATGGCTCACCAGATGGACGTTAATTCGTCCGGGACGAATATTGCTCTTTAAAAATAAGGTTCGGGCTGTCACGAAACTACAATTCAGGGTGCCGCTGAATGTTCTCGCTGACCCGTTAAAGCCGGAATGCAGAATTGGGATGTGACATTTATTTAACTCATCGTTGTTTTTAGTAGAGGAGGCCTCATGCGAAAACCCATTTATCACGTATTTGTCACCCAAGAAAGTCAACCCGATGCACAGGGCGAAATAAACACGTATTGGACCAGGGTTGGCGTGGCGTTCGCTCATAACGGTAAGTCTGGCCTGAATATCATGCTGACACCCGGTATTGCTGTCTCCGGCAAGTTGGTGCTGCTTGAACCCAGAGAAGATAGCGGCATTTCGCAGGATACCACCTCTGCTTAATCCGCTTTTGACCTTCCTCCGGCAGGGGCTTGGTATACCCCCCCCGGGCTGACTGTTAAGAGGCCACCATGCTATCCACCACAGCCTTTCTTACGCTGTCGATGCAGTGCGCCGCCAGCGTTCACCCGTCCACGGCGCTTGATGTGGCGCGGGTCGAATCTGGTTTGAATCCGTATGCCATCGCTGAAATCCTGCCCGATGGCAAAGGCGTGACTTCACATTTCCCCACAAGCAAGGATGAGGCCGTCAGCCTCACCGGACGGCTGGCGGTACAGGGCCGACGTTATTCGGTCGGGCTGATGCAAATCACCAGCACCAATTTCCGTCATTACGGCGTGACCGCCCGTGACCTTCTTGCCCCTTGTACCAACCTGTCCATCTTTGAGCGCATCCTCACCGACTGCTACCGGCGCGGGGGTTCCCTGAAGCGTGCGCTCAGCTGCTACTACTCGGGAAATGTCACGACCGGCCAACAGCCGGAATCCGCGTTTAACCAGACCAGCTACATCCAGCGCATCGGCTACGCCGTACCGTCAACGCGGGAAGACCGGCAGCGGCCTCCCACCGAAAAGCTCGTGCCGGCAATCCATTACCCCACCGCCGTCTTGCGTGGTGAGCTTACTGATAACGCCATGCCAGTACTGTCATCCCTGCGCTACCCCAACGCCTTGATACGCGGCGCGTTACCCATCCCCGGCTCCCAGGAGGAACAATGATGAAACGAAGACAGAATGACAGGCCCGTACTCTCTTCCTTGTTAATGACAAGCCCGGCGCTGGCAGCAGACAGCGGGTTTAATAAAGCCAATGAGACGCTGAGCAACACCTCCACCGGCCTGCTCGGGCTGGCCGCCGTTACCATCACGCTCGCCACCATGTGGGTGGGATACAAAGTCTTGTTTGACGGCAAGAGCCTGCATGACATGCGCAACGTCATCATTGGCGCCATCCTTATCGTCGGTGCGTCAGGTTTCGGTGCCTACTGGGCGTCATAAGGGAGGTGACAATGGCTACGCTGAACAAAGCGCTGACGCGGCCTGCCGCCATAGCCGGCATTCCCCTCGTGCCGTTCGTGATGGTCAGCGGGGCCATCGTCCTGCTGGCGGTCTATGTCAGCTATTACCTGATATTACTGCTTATTCCCGCCTGGCTGGAGATGAAGGCAAAGGCCAGAACCGATATTCACTATTTCGGGCTGCTCTGGCTGGCCTTTAAAACCCGTGGCCGGTTTGGCACCAATAAACATTTTGGTGCCAATGCCCTGCTGGCAAACCGCTATGACGCCGTCGACGTCTCGGAGCTTATTGAAAAAATGAAGTTAAACGAGCGCGTTACGCTGGATAAATACATTCCGTATTCCTCCCATATTCACCCGCACGTCATCAGAAACCGCCAGGGTGATTTGGTTGCCAGCTGGGAGCTGGAGGGCACCGTTTTTGAATGCGAGGACGAACATCACCTGACGTTAATGGCGTCGCAT
Source organism: Kluyvera sp. STS39-E (assembly GCF_040932435.1). NCBI lineage: Bacteria > Pseudomonadati > Pseudomonadota > Gammaproteobacteria > Enterobacterales > Enterobacteriaceae > Kluyvera > Kluyvera sp. STS39-E. Next base: position 183,916 of record NZ_JBFQGA010000008.1, read on the forward strand.
CTCAATAACGTTATTCGTGCGTATGAAGGCCTGCCGGTTACTTTTTATCTTCACCGTATCCGGGAAAAGTACCACGATGTCTTTGACGCGAATTCAGGCATTCCCTTTTCTGATGAAGTGACCCGGCTGTATTACCAGCCGATCAGCGAAAAACCGTTCTGGCGGCACCGGCTGTTTTTCACCCTCTGCTACGCGCCCTTCTCTCCACTGGAGAAAAAGGCCATGAAGGCGCAGCCGTCCGGTAAACGCAAAGCGGCGCTGGATGATGCCCTGAAAGTGATGCTGGAATACCGGGAGGCACTGGCATCGGCGCTGTCCCGCTATACGGCGACGCCGCTAGGGATGTATGAAGAAAACCGGCGGGTGTATTCCACCCAGCTTTCCTTGTATCACCGCCTGCTCACCGGCCAGTGGCAAAAGGTGGCGGTCACGCGTGCGCCGTTTTATGAAACATTAAGTACGCCGGATGTCTTTTTTACCACCGACACTGCCGAGTGCCAGACGGTCGGCGGCTCCCGCTTTTTTCGCAGTCTGGAAATCAAAGATTACTCGCCTGAAACCGCGACCGGCCTGCTGGACGCGCTGCTGTATGCCGAAAGTGAGTATGTGCTGACACAGTCCTTCACCTGCATGGCCCGCGATGAGGCGCAGAAGCATATTCGCCTGGCGGAAAAGCGCCTGAGTTCGGCGGATGACGACGCCATTTCGCAGCGTGAAGAGCTGATTGTCCTGCGCGACCTGCTCCAGTCCGGGCATGTCTCCTGCGGGAAATACCACTTTTCCCTGCTGGTATCTTCAGACAGCCCCGAGCAGGTGGTGAAGGATGCCAACGCGCTGGCACAGCCTTTCGCCGACCTCGGCATCATGACGACGCTGTCCACGCTGTCGCTGCCCGCCGCGTACATGGCGCAACTGCCGGGTAACTATACGCTGCGCCCTCGTCTGGTGGCCGTCAGCAGCCAGAACTTTGCCGACCTGGCGAGCCTGCACAATTTTCATCCTCATAAACGAAACGGCAATCCCTGGGGCGATGCCATCGCCATCCTCAAATCCCCTGGCGGTGGCGGGTATTACCTGAACCTGCACGACAGCCAGAGCGGGCGGGATGGCTTCAACGCAAAAACGCCGGGTAACACGGCGATTATCGGTAAAACCGGCTCAGGGAAAACGATGCTGATGACCATGATGCAGCAACTGATGCAGAAGTACCGCAATCCGGCGACGTTCTCTGAATCAGCCCTCCTTAAGCAGCTGACCACCGTGTATTTCGACAAGGACCGGGCGGCGGAGATGGCGATACGCCAGATGGGCGGACGCTACTTCCGTATCCGTACCGGCACTCCCACCGGGTTTAACCCGTTTAAGCTTGCGCCGACCCGGCGGAATATCAGCTTTATCAAACGACTGGTGCGCATGCTGTGCGGCCGCAACGGCAAGCCGCTCGATCCGCGCGATGAGGAGCGGATCAGTGCCGCCGTAGATACCATCATGCTCGACTACCCGCCGGAATACCGCAAGTTCGGGATCACCCGGCTGCTGGAAGTCCTGCCGGAGCCGCCAACCCCTGACGCCCGTATCAACGGGCTACGTATTCGCCTTAAACAGTGGGCACAGGGCGGCGAGTTCGGCTGGGTATTCGACAATGAGGAGGACACCTTCAACATCAGCAACATTGATAACGTAGGTATCGACGGTACGGAATTTCTCGATGATGAAGATATTCGCGGCCCCATCACGTTTTATCTGCTTTACCGCGTCACCAGCCTGCTGGATGGTCGCCGTCTGGTGATGTTCATGGACGAGTTCTGGAAATGGCTGGCCGATGTCGAATTTTCCCGCTTCTCGCTCAATATGCTGAAAGTGATCCGCAAGCTGAACGGCATCTTCATCCCCGCCACGCAGTCGCCTGACGAAATCGTCAAACATCCAATTGCCCCGGCGATTATTGAGCAGTGCAGCACGCAGATTTTTCTTGCCAACCCGAAGGCCAGCCGGGCGGATTACGTGGAAAAGATGAAAGTGCCGGAAAGCGTGTACGACATCGTCAGAAACCTCGATCCGGATGAGCGCTACATGGTGGTCCTGAAAACGCCGTTACGAGCAGGTGAAAACCGGCCTTTTGTGGCGATGGCGAAAATGGATTTAGCGGGCCTCGGGAAACTTACCAAAATGCTGAGCGGGAGCGAAGACAACCTGAAACTGTTCGACACCCTGTATCAGGAAGGACTGCAGCCTGATGACTGGAAAGCCGCCTTCCTTGAACAAGCCCTGTAATATTCATGACGGAGGTAATGAAAATGCGGTTCAGAGATATCATACTGGCGTTGTCGCTGTTTATTTCCACCCAGGCGATGAGCGCCGGAATACCGGTATTCGACGCCGTACAGAATACCGAATCCATGAATCAGTGGATCCAGAAACTCCAGCAGTGGCAGGAAACCGTCACCCATTACAGAAGTGAACTGGATGCCTACAAGCAGCAATTAGCCACAGCAACGGGCGTGCGGGACGTTCAGGCATTTCTCCGCGAGGCCAAAAGCCTGAAAACCGATATTGATAATCTTCGTCAGCACGGTATTTCACTCGATGACCTGCTGAGCAACCAAAACGGGTCATATTCGTCGGAACTGAATAGCTTGTATAACAAATATAAATCGTTCGATACCTGTAACCCCTCCAGCGCTTCACAACGCTATCTGGACAGCTGCAAACAGATGATCCTGAATCAGGCCGTAGCGATAGAAAATACATCTGAGGTTGAAAACAAGATCACAGGCACGCTCGGTGATATATCAGATTTATCAGACCGTATTGCTAATGCGCAGGATTCCAAAGAGTCGCAGGACCTGGCTAACGCCATCGCGGCCAAAAGCGTACAATTAAATGCGCTGACTAGCCAATGGGAAATGTCAGTCAAACAGGCTGAACAGCGAACAACGCTGCTGGAACAGCAAAAACAGAAAGCCTTTGAGCAACAGCAATTAACTGCGCCCGTTGCCGATCTGAACTCTCTATAGGGAGGTTAACATGTTAAAACCCGTATTAACCTTATGCGTCATGTCAGGCATTCTCGTCTTATCCGGTTGTAAAGAGACGAAATCAGAAGCCTGGTATAAAGGACATCCCGATGAAACCTATAAGGTCTATACGCAATGCCTCAAGGATGGCGAGGCAAGCGACAACTGCGAGTTTGCGCACCGGGCAGCACTCATGTTTGCCCAGACCGGCAAACCCGGCATCAGGAAAAAATTCGAGACGCTGTTTCAGCAGGAAGCCCAAAAAAGAAAATCCGTCACTCAGTAATATTCCCACCAACAAAAACAGGGATCCCTCCCTGTTTTATCCCCTGTCTGTTCCTGACTAATGAGAGGCACCATGTCCGGTGGTATTTTTGTTGGTATGGACAAAAACATCATGGATGGACTTAACGCCGTGTTAGAAGGTCAGTCTTCTACCTACGGCACCCTAATCAGTGCGATTATCGTCAGTTCCTTCACCCTATTTATTACGTATCGCGGTTATCAGACGCTTGGCGGCAAACTCCAGACACCGGTTGAAGATGTTGTCTGGGATGTGGGCCGCATGTTGCTGATCACCACCTTCGTTTTAAACCGCGATGGCTGGCTGGATACCATCATTGCGGCCATTGAAGGGCTTAAGGACGGCATCAGTGGCGATGATAATGTCTGGGCGCTGCTCGACACGGTGTGGGAAAAGGCACAAGCGCTGGGGCAAACGCTGTTTAATCTCGATACCGCCACCTACGTCAAAGTGAATGGCGGCTTTGCCGAGGTGCTGGTCTGGGGCGGTGCAATCGTTCTGTTACTGGCTGCAACCTTTGTCAACCTGCTCGCCGAAATCACCATTCTGTTAATGACCACCACCGCCCCACTCTTTATTTTCTGCCTGCTGTACGGTTTTCTTAAACCCATGTTTGATAACTGGCTGAAAACACTATTTACCGCAATCTTAACGATCATGTTCTCTGCCCTGTCTGTCCGGATCGCCATCAACTACCTGAATACAATACTGGATGCCGCCACAGCAACGTCTGCTGAAAGCAATATGGTGACCCTGGCGGCGCAATGTTTGCTGGCCGGGATTGCCGCAGGCGTCGTGGTGTATTTTTCAGCGAAAATAGCCACTGCGCTGAGCGGTGCCGCCGTTCAGGCCGTGTTACAGGGTGCAGCCATGAGCGGACTGAGCGGGCTGGTGAGCAAATCTGCCGACGCCGCCAGACCCGGCATACAGGCCGGGGGCCGACTGACCTCAAAAGGTGGCATGGCAGCAGCCGCGACAACCGGCAGGTTCATTGCCGCAGGTGCGGGCAAAGCCGTGAACGCCTGGCAGAAACGTGCCACCGCCATCGAAAGCATGAAACGCCAGAATCAGCAGCGTCACCGTTAATCCTCCCGACCGCTAATTTCTTTTCTCCGTCACGCCATGGCCTCTGCCAGCGGTGCGGCCTTCCTGCATTTATCCGATAAGAGGCTTCCATGAAATTCAGCATCTTGCTTCTGGTGCTGTGCGCGCTTACGGGCTGCGCTCAGCATCAGGGCGACCTCCCGCCGGTGTCCGGCGATCCCCAGCCGGTGAATTCCCCCGCCATAATTCAGGAGCTCACTCACCATGTCTGATATTCGGCACATCATTAATGTCTCGCGCTCTTTTGAATCCATCCTGCTGGAAAAGGAAGAGCGTTCCCGCAAAACCGCCTGGCGGGTGGCCGCTGCCGGGCTGATTCTGGCTGCACTGGCAATTACGGCCATTCTTATTCTGCTGCCGCTGAAAACCACTGACATTGAATTGTGGTCGGTGGATAAACAAACCGGTCGTTATGAGTATATGACCCGCATTAAAGAGCGGGATATGGCGTCTGAAAAAGCACTGGCCCATTCACTGGCGGCACACTATGTCAGACTCCGCGAAGGGTATAATTATTTCTCCCTCCAGCGTGATTATGACGACGTACAGTTATTTAACAGCGACAGCGTGAACCGGGATTATCTGGAGGGGTTTAACGGCGACCAGGCTCCGGACGTTATTTTTAATAAAGCCGAATATGTCGTCTATATCGACATTATTTCTAATGTGCATGCGCCTGCTACCGGACCGGATAGTCTGGCAACACTGCGTATTAAGCGCACTCTCCGCCGTATTTCTGATAATTCAGTGAAAACGGACTTCTGGAATATCCGCCTCACTTACCGTTATGTCCCGCATCAGCAACTGACGGACAGCCAGCGTGAAGTGAACCCGCTGGGCTTTATCGTCACCAGCTACCAGCGCGATAAAGAACTGAGGAGCGAATGATGCTGAAAAACATCCTGCTCCTGACGGGCTTAATGGTGTCATGCGCGACATGGAGCGTCGCCACCCCGCGCGGCAGCGGCTATGACAGCCGGATGCAGAACGTATCGTATAACAGCCAGAACGCCACCGTGGTGAACACCCGCCCTGGCTACGTCACCACGCTGCTGTTTGACGACGATGAAGCTGTGATTGATGCGCAAGCCGGTTTTCCAAAAGGCTGGACGGTAACGAAAAGTGATAACCGGGTGGGCGTCAGCCCGAACCCCATCACCCAGCCGGTGACGGACGCCAGCGGCAACAACGTCAGCCAGGTGTTCCTGCCCACGGCAAAGGACTGGAAGACCAACCTGTTTGTGGTGACCTCAAAGCGTGATTACAGCCTGGAGCTGAACGTGCTGGACCACGATTCCCCCGCGCAGGCGTTCGTTATCCGCTACCACTATCCGGCCGAGGTTCTCCAGCAATCCGCCGCCGCCAGCGCCGCGCGTCAGGCGCAGCAGCGGGAAAGACAGGAGAAGCAGCAGATAACGGCGGCATTCGGACAGGCGAGCATGCCACGCAACTGGCGCTACACCAAACGGGTCGCCGCCGGTTCGGCCTCCATCGCACCGGATTTTGCCTGGGACGATGGCCGCTTCACCTGGCTGGGATTTTCCCCCATCAGAGCCCTGCCTTCCGTTTTCCGGGTGGTTAACGGACGGGAGCAGGCAGTCACGCCCCGGACGGTTAAGCAGGGTAACTACATCGTGATGGTGGTGCCGGCAGCGCCACAACTGGTGTTGCGTTACGGCACTTCGGTGGTGGGGATCGAAAACGACGGATTCGGGCGCATCCCGATAACCCGCAGCGACACTGTTTCACCGTCCGTTACGCTGGAGGCTAAATGACCGATAAACCTGTCCCGGACGAACCGGAAAAAACCACCGCAGAGCGGGAAGCGGAAGCCCGCGAACGCGCCCGTGCGGCAATGGCGTATCAGGAGCCGGAGCAAAGAACCCCCCCCGGCCAGCCGGAAGTGACTCGTTTTCGTAAGGTATCCGGTCGCCGCACGCTGATCGTCAGCCTGCTGAGTCTGCCTCTGGTGATCGTCCTGGCATCCGGCGGCGATCGTCTTTTCAGTGCATTGAAAGGGGGTAATGAGAAAGAAGCCGACACCGCGCCGCAGCCCTCTTCAGGGAAGACGCTGCATGAGCGTCAAAATCTGGGCATGGACAGTAACCCGTTTGGCCTGTTCGGGCCACACACACAGGACGGAACAGACCCTGTCAGCCAGACCGTTACTCCCGCACCAACGCAGCCACCGGCCCCACCCGCCTTGAACAAGGCAGCCGCGCTGGCTGACGGGGTGAACAACGCCCGAATAATGCCGGGCGATACTGCACGCAAGTCCCCGGGTGAAACGCGCAGCCACGCAGAAACATCCGACAGTGGGTCATCATCCACGACGTACACATCCTGCCCGTCAGTACTGACCAAGGGAAAGGATGGCAGCCTTCGCTGCACGGATACTGCCGCGCCGGAAACGGCTAACAACGACAATCCGGGCGTCGCCCGTGTCACCGGCGTCAGACGGTTGGGCCTCGATCCTGATCTCTATATCCCGGTGGACCGCTATATCCCGTGTTCGATGATGTGGCGCTTCGTGTCCGATGTCGGGGGGCATATTTCCTGCCTGGTCAGTGAAGATGTTTACAGCGCCAGCAACCATGTGACGCTGATCCCGGCGGGAACGGTCGCCCGTGGCATCTACCGCACCGGGGCGCTGCAACACGGACGCAGCCGGATGTTTGTGCTGTGGACTGAGCTGCGTACGCCTGAGCCCGGCAGCCTGCAAATCCCGCTTACTGATACGCAGGCCAGCGGCCCGCTCGGCGAGGCGGGGATCTCAGGTTGGATCGACGAGCATTTCTGGGAGCGCTTCGGCAATGCCCTGATGCTCAGTACCGTGCAGGACGTGGCTGCTGCGGCGTCGGATGCTGCCCCGGGGAAAGACCGCAATACCGACTACACCGAAAACACCCGCGCCGCCACGGCGGAAATGGCGAAAACGACGCTGGACAGCAGCATCAATATCCCGCCCACCCTGTACCTGAATCAGGGTGATGTCATCGGGATCATGACCGGCACCGACATTGATTTCTCATCCGTCTGGCAGCTACGACTGAAAAAGAGGTGGTATGAACGCTGAAAACCTGTCGCTGGATTTTATGAAAAACCAGCTGTTTGGTGATTTTATTGCGCAGGACGGCCTGACGGAAATTGCCGTTAACCGGCCGGGTGAACTGCATACCAAAATCCGGGGGGAATGGCGAAGACACGAAGCCCCGGTTACGCTGCGTCAGTGTTACGCCTTTGCCAGAGCGCTGGCGTCGTGGCAGGACGATAATATCGACGACACCTCGCCGATCCTTTCCGCCACGCTTGAGACAGGCGAGCGCATTCAGGCCATTATTCCCCCGGCCTGTGAGCGCAATACCGTGTCTATTACGCTGCGCAAACCCTCATTCGGGCAGAAAACACATCAGTCATGGATTGATGCGGGATTTTATAACCGGGTAAGCGGTCAGGAGCGAACGGAAGGCAAAGATGGTGAACTGACCCGCTATTTTCAAGGTGGGGATATTTCCCGCTTTATGGAAAAAGCGGTGGAATACGGCAAGACGATTTTTATCGTCGGTGAAACCGGATCCGGTAAAACAACCTATATGAAAACGCTGCTGCACTCGATTCCCCGGCACCTCAGGCTGACCACCATTGAGGATAATCCCGAAATCCGGTTCTATCACCACACCAATTATGTCCATCTCTTTTATCCGGCGGACGCCGGGGATAATGCCATTGTCACGCCCGGCAGACTGATACGCGCCAATTATCGTATGAACCCTGACCGGATATTACTGGCTGAAATTCGCGGTCGGGAAGCCTGGGATGCACTGAAAATCGTCGGTTCCGGGCATGAGGGATTAATGACTTCCCTGCATGCGGGCAGCCCGGAAGAATGTATTGAAGGGTTAATTGACCGCTGCTATGAAAACCCCGACTGCCGGAACATGCCTTTCAACGTGCTGTTACGCAAGGTGCTTAAGAGCGTTGATGTGATAGTCAGCATTGATATTCACGGTGACATACGCCGCATGAGTGATGTTTATTTTAAACCCCTTCATCTCAAAGACATGAGAGGTGTATTCAGCAAAGGGCTTCAATAAATAACTTATCGAATTACGCAACACACGTTTAAATATGAAGGTGACCGAAATGAAAAAAGCAATATTCTCCGCATTATTACTCTGCATTATGGTGCCATATTCAACTTCCGTCATGGCCGCTGACGCCTGTGAAGTGGTGATATGCATGTACGGTAAAGCCACCGGGAACGGCGGCGGCAATGAATGCCATTCGGCCGAACGTGCATTCTTTAATATCATCAAAAAGAACAAGCACGGTTTTTTGCCGGACCATACTGCCGATGTCAGAAAATCGTTCTTACTTGAGTGTGATTCGGCAGACCCGGTAATTATCAGCCAGATTATCAGTAAATTTGGCCGCGTGCGTGGTTAATTAGCGGAGGTTATCTTTATGACCAAACCGGGTTTTATTCAGCATCCCTGGACACATCAGCGCGGGGATTCCATGAGCGCAGGCTGTGTTATTGAGCACATTGAAAATGAGGCAATGCACGGATGCGGCCTTTATTATGAAATTTATCACTACCGGGTTGTCTGCCGGTTATTGCAATTACTGCAAACGCTGAACGGCACCGACAGAATAACGCTGACAGAAGAAGCTAACCGGCGAGGATTTACGCTTGATGAAACCAGTATTAAAGAAAGTCGTCAGTGTTATTCCGACATCATCAGGGAAATCCGCGAGAGCCACTATTAATCCCTGCATTAATTTTATTCGCAGGTCCCCTATAGCGCCAAAATATTTCAGCCGAATCAGGCTTAAGGCGTGCCGGTTTTCATGTTTTTAAGGCCCCACATTTTTCGCGGATTAAGGAGTGAAGAAATGCGGCCGTAAAAATGAGGCAGCGGACAGAATTATTTTCGCGGGTTAAGGAGCGAAAATAGTTCAGGCGCCGCGCCTCACCGGCAAACAGCCGCGCCCACGCGGATTTTGCCGGCCGGGGGGCGCCGAATAAATTTCGCCGCCCCAGCGAGCGAAAAGCTGTCGACCACGACAGCGGTTTATTTGGGGGGCATCGCCCCGCACACCGTCGCGGCTAAGTCTCCGGCCAAAAGCCGGTAGCGTGGCGCGACCACCCTCTTTAAAGGTCAGCTTCCCTTTTATTCCCGCTGCGAGGAACGAGCAAAGGGAAGAAAAAGGCGAAAGCGACCGTCTTAAAGGGGGTGGTCGCGCGTAGCGGGCGACGGTGTGCCGCCGTTGACGTTGGGGGTTTTGGTGCGGCGTCCAGCCGCGACATTACCCCCATGCGACAGGCAATAAGGGCGTCCAGCCCGCATGTACTGCCGCACGCTGTGTCGTACCGGGAAGCATGCTTCCCGGTACATGGCCGCAATGCGGCCACCTTCTTTACCCCGGACGTTCGCCCCGCCTTTTCGCCCGACACCGTGGGGCGAACTGATGGGGCGATGTCATGGGGCGAACCGCTGACGAAGGAGGCATCGTGATTTTGAATAAGCTGGCCGTTTCACTGTCGCCGATAGTGAATGGCGCGCTGAGCTTCATGGTTTTTATGCAACAGCATCAGCTGATGCTGGCGCTGTTATCGGGGCTGACGATGCCGTTTTTCGCGTCGATGAAAAGCGATGAAAGGCAAAAAGCCCCGTTGTGGCAAAAGCTGATTATCGCTTTTTCCCTACTGTGTTTTCTTTCCGGTACCATGGCCCCGGCACTTATCTGGATTTTCCAGTGGCTTTATAAAGGCCGTGTAGTCGCCAGCATTCCCGTTCGGGCATGGCCTGTGCTGATTGCCTTTACCGTAACGGGTTTTATTTTGCATATTCTGCTGCGCAGGGTATTAACCCCTGAATTAGACAAAATAAAGAAGCGCCTCGTCAGAAAAACCACGCTTGAACGGGAATTACGCACCGATGTCCGCACGGTGAAATCACTGCTGCCGGAAACGCTGCATTATGACCCGCTGGATTATATCGACCTGAACAAAGGGTTATTTATCGGCATTGACCGCGATATTCACCCGATGTATTTGCCGTTAAAAGACTGGCAAAAACAACACGCGGATATTATCGGCACCACCGGCGCCGGTAAGGGCGTTGCCACCGGGATATTACTTTATCAAAGTATTCTGGCCGGTGAAGGGGTATTTGTGATGGACCCCAAGGATGATGAATGGGCACCCCACCTTTACCGCAAAGCTTGTGAGGATGCCGCTAAACCTTTTGCCCTGATTGACCTGCGAAAAACCCAATACCAGTTTAACCTGATTGAAGAGATCACCGCCGATGAACTGGAAGAGCTTTTTGTTGCCGGTTTCAGTCTGGCAGAGAAAGGTCAGGAGTCGGACTTCTATCGCATTGATGACCGGAAGGCGGCCCGGATAGCCGCACAATTTGTCACCCGAAATACTGCCTCAACCATTCGGGATGTGTATAACGGAGACTACGTTCAGGGTATTGCAGATAAGATAAAAGCCTTTTTTGGGAAAATCGAAGAGCTGGCCCTGCTCAATGCCATTAATGCCCCCACCGGATTTTCGCTTAATACGATATTTGAGGAAGGCGGTTGCTGTTATGTGATTGGCTCAATGCGCAACAGCAAAATCATTACCGCGCAGCGCATGCTGCTGGTTCGCCTGTACCAGCTGGCAGAAAGGCGCGAGCGGGTGAAAAAAGTACCCCGCCCCATTGCTATTTATCTTTCCGAACTGAAATACCATTTATCCAGGCCCGCGCTGGAAGGTTTAGGCGCGGCACGCGATAAAGGTGTTCACATTATTATGGATCATCAGTCGATTGCCGATTTAAAAGACTGCCCGGCAGATTTGAAAGGTGACGCCGTTGTCGGCGCGGTCGTTGAAAACGCCAAATTCAAACTGGTATATCGCGTCATGGACCCGGATACCGCAGAATGGGTGGCAAGGATGTCCGGCACCATATTAGTCGATGATGAGGTCCGCAAAGCGAAAACCGGCGCCGTGCTGACAGAAACTATCGACAGTGAACGCACCATCAGGCAGGCCGAGCGTTTCTTTACCGACAGCAATATGATCCTGAATCTACCCGATTTTGTCAGCTTCATCTTCACGACAAAAACACTCCCGTCTGCCTCTCTGATTTCGCCCATCAGGGTGAAAAAACGCGAACTGGAGATCTGTGCCGTGTCGCCCGCGATTGCCGCCACCGCCGCAACGGTAAACATTACCCTGGATTTTAGCGAGGAGGAAACTTACCCCGGACCCGCATCAACACCGGATATCACAGCAACTCAATCCGATCTTTTTTTTGATACGGATGAAAAAAATACGACAACACCGAATACCGATAAAGAAGAAAACCCGTCATTGCTGGATTTTTAAAGGGGGAATGATGCTGATCACCGCATACTGTGAACGCCAGACGCGACACCGCGAAAAAATACAACGACTACTGAATTTTCTAAAAGAGGAAACGTACAGTGACTTTAAAACGCTGATACTGCTGTTCGGCTTCCGGGATCATAAATCGCTGTATTCCCTGCTTTCAAAAGTCGAGGGTATGGGCTTGATACAAAAGCATGTCCTGGTATCGCGCACGATGAAAATTTCATTATGGGGCATTACCAGTGACGGACTGGCCGTAGTGTTAACCCCCGACGATGCACTTTTTCCGGCACGGTTTGAGCCATCAAAAATCACCGGCTGGACGTTGGAGCATCACCTTGATAATCAGGCAGCCCGGATCATCCTTGAGCAAAAAGGTGCATCCGGGTGGATAAATGGCGATCGCACGACCTTCCTCAGTCGTTACCAGGTCAGTCACCGCCCAGACGGACTGATTACCCTCCCCGGCGGCACGGTGATCGCCATTGAGACCGAGCGACGCCTGAAAACCAGAGCCCGTTATCAGTCGATCATCGCCAGCCATTTACTGGCCCGGACCCGTAAAGACTGGATTTACGTTTTTTATATCGTGCCGGATCCGCAGAAAAAGCGCGGTCTTGAACGGCTGTTTGACAGTATCAGACACGTCATCGTTAACCATCAGCATATCCCGCTGGAAACCCGCCACCGAAATGTATTCCGCGTATATACCCTCGTAGAACTGCTACATCTGGATTTAAAGCAATATAAGTAAAGTCCTAGCCAAGTAATGTAGGTTCTCTTAACGTTAACATTTACATCAATGCCAGAATAATAATTAAAAAAATAAATCTTTGATTGATTTAAATACCTTATCCACAACCAAATAGATGGAGATAAATAAACAAATTAAAATGAAAAACACCGTTCTGAAGAATTCATGACAATGAGTGCTAAATCTTTGTTCACATGGTTAACAAATCCGGGATTAAATAGTACCTCAGGGAAAAATTTATCACGCGAGACATTGACCTTGAGATCATTCTGAATGAAATCAACCTACGCTTACACATATCAAAATCTCACTAAATCAATACTGTGAAAAATTAAATATCAACTAAATTCATTACAATTACAAAGGCACATGAAATACTATATTGATAAATTTAAACATTAGCTAACGTATTACCCATTCAATTCTATCTCTGCCACAAGACTTAGCCTAATAAAGGGCAACATCTACGCGTTTGATTAGGTCATCTATTGTTTCCTTTTCTTTTTTGTAACCTACTCCAATACTTACTGTGAAGTGAATATAGTCCATAATCAGTAACTCTCTAGTAGAGATTAATATTTTTTCGGCGATTAACCCTGCATCTTTTATTAATGGGGAGTGCAATATTACTGCGAACTCATCACCGCCAATTCTTGCCGCCATCACATTATCACTATGGAGATCACTTAGTAGTTTTCCGAAGCACTTGAGGACTTCATCTCCAATATCGTGGCCATAATTGTCATTGATGTTTTTAAATAAATCAATATCAATTAATAGCAAACAATAATTTACCTTTTGCAATTCAACTGTAACACTTCTAAAATAGCGTAGATTCGACAACAGGGTCAGCTCGTCACGGAATGAATCAATACTGGCGTTAGCATATTTATCATTGATATATTGCACAAGAGAATAAATGCCAAAGGAGACTCCTAGCATGCCCAACAACTTAGTAAAGTCCTCAATGAACTATCCCACCCACTGAGGCTGAATGATGAATGATGAATGATGAATGATGAATTCATCCATCAAATCAAATGCCGCCGATATGATCCAGACGATTAGCCCCCAATTAAACCACCACCGAAAATTAGCGTTTAGCGTTAGAGTTTTAAGATGCCAAAATATAAAATCAAGCATTATAAGTTGTACACTATCAAATAACCACCCTAAATTATTCACCCCTGAATTTACAGACTACTTACTTGGGAAAAACACTAAATTCAAAAAAAACACCACTACACATATTATTAATGATGATATCACTGGTATAATCAGGGCTTCTCGCGAATTTTTTTAGTAAATATTCCGATTTTATATTTCATAAATGGCATAATAACTCCTGGCACACATTAAAATAATTATTCCCTTGTAAATTTTAACGCCTAAGCACTTCTTTATTTACATGGTTATACGGTTTTAGTGACATACATCTTTCTTCTGGTTCAGATGAAGGTATTTTTCTAATATTCTCAGCACATTACAAATGGCTCCAAAATTTATCGGACGACGCCTGATGCTAAAAATAGGAGGGTAGTTCTCCGTTGGCACTAATTCTTAAACCTGAACCAATTCAACTTTGCATTGGACTGCAGGCGGTCTATCACCATTCGGTGAATTCATCGAGCAGCTATTGGCTTATGGAGTGACTATGTGGATATAATCCGGTCTAACGTTTTGTTTTGAATTACATCAAAATTTCCTATTTAATAGATATAGTGATGCGGGGCTAAAGATGTAATTACAAAAACTCTGTGCATAGCTTAACAAGCGAAATTAACATCTACTCACCAGCCATTATATTAATTTTACATATCATACACATATTTTATTTAACGACAGTAATTCAATAAAAGTCAACACACCTTACTTAACATTACTATTCAAACCAGAAATGTCATTTTAGGCAATTTTTACATCAAATGAGACAAGAAGTATAGGTAACTCTTAGGTTATATATAAACGAAGACTCTATAAACTGAAACCAGTACTTTTAGCAGGAACCTATTTTTTGGTTAAGCAGTATCTGTGAAAGAGATAACGATTAATTAGATACTCTTTCTCATGCGGTTATAAACCGTAAAGTCCGGTGACGTTCACATTTTGCCTGGTGCAGCCACAAAAATACCGAACGTCTGAAGACCCTGGCACTTAAGGAGCCAAATAATGTCGATGTTATTTAAAGATGTAGTTCGTTTACGCCATTCTTCACGAGCTTTCCTGCCAACACCAGTCAAAGACTCCGTCTTGCATGACATATTAGCCGATGCTCAGCTTGCCCCCTCTAACTGCAATACCCAGCCGTGGCGGGTACACATTGTTTCAGGAAACACGAAAGCTGCCCTCAGCCGGGCAATGCTGGCTGATGCGGATGATGAGCACTACACGCCAGATTTCTCATTTGATACCTCTGCCTTTCATGGCATCTATGGTGAACGTCGCGCGGATCAGGGCAAAGTCTATTATGAAGCGATGGGTATTACTCGCGATGATAAAGAAGGCCGGGATCTTGCTTTCCGAAGAAATCTGAGTTTTTTCAATGCACCACATGTTGCCTTTCTTTTTATGCCAACCGTGGGGGATAACGTGCGTGTGGCAGCTGATATTGGCATGTACGCACAAAATTTCCTTCTCTCACTGACTTCTCAAGGTCTCGCCGGCGTTCCCCAAACAATTTTGGGTTTCTTTTCAGACACCGTACGAAAAAAACTCGACGTGTCTTCGGATTTCCGGCTGCTATTTGGCATCTCATTCGGATATGAAGACCCTGAAGGAGAGAGTCATAAGTATCGGATGGGGCGAGCACCAATTTGTGACAGTGTATTTTTTCATAATTGACATTCCACTGCCTGGGCTTGCAATCAAAAAATAGCACCGTATATATCGATTATATTAATAAAAAAAATATAGCCCAATTACTTTTCTTTTTACGCGACAGATGTTTTTGCTCGCTGCAGTGTAAAAACATTGCAGTAAGTACTGCACTCTACGTCTAAGAGTAACGGCCATTGACGGTATGTTTAGCTGGTCCCCGGCCTAAATTGTTGCAAAGACACCTCTTATTTCGGGTTAACAAACATCCCCATTCTTTTGTTAACTTTTTTAAAATTAGTACAAGCAATGTGAGCAACATCTCTCGGTAAAGAACCCGTGTTGCTTAGTTAATCACCTGCAAAAGGAGCACAAAGATGCCTGGTTCCTATCCTTTACAACTCAAAATTAACGGTAAAGAAATGCACTTCAGAATCGATCCCCGCACAACTCTACTGGATGTCCTGCGGGAGTCCACAGAACTCAGGGGAACGAAAAAAGGATGTGATTTTGGGCAATGCGGTGCCTGTACTGTTCACGTAGAAGGTACCCGCGTGATCAGTTGCTTAACCCTTGCTCTTCAGGCCGGGGGAAAAGCTATTACAACGGTTGAGGGCCTGGCGAAACCCGACGGCACGTTGCATGCAGTGCAGCAAGCATTTCTAAAACATGATGCATTTCAGTGCGGATACTGTACGCCGGGGCAAATCATGTCGGCTGTTGCTTGTATCGAAGAAGGACATGCAAGCTCTGACGATGAAATCCGAGAATACATGAGCGGCAATATCTGTCGATGTGGCGCGTATTCTCACATCGTCGCAGCTGTGCGAGAAGCAGCCAGTAGTATGTCTGAGAAGGAGAATACTGTATGAATGATTTCGACTATATCCGTGCCAACAGCATTGATGCCGCTACTGGTGCCCAGATCAGAAACGGTGCCCGTTTTCTGGCTGGAGGAACAACTCAGATTGACTTGATGAAATGCGGTGTCGAACAACCGGCAGAACTCATCGATATTACTTTCCTGAACGGCCTTTCCGACATAGTGGTAAATTCACAAAGCATACGCATTGGCGCTCTGGCAAAAATGAGCCAGGTTGCCAATAACCCTCAGATAAAAAACAGTGCCCCGGTCCTGTCTGAAAGCCTCTGGCGCGCAGCTTCTGCTCAACTGAGGAATATGGCCACCATCGGAGGCAATTTGATGCAACGTACCCGTTGCAGCTACTTTCGTGATCCCACAGCCTATACATCATGCAATAAGCGAACCCCTGGGTCAGGTTGTTCGGCAATGAACGGTAATAACCGTAATCACGCAATTCTTGGCACCAGTGAACAATGTATTGCCATTTATCCAGGTGATTTTGCCGTCGCGCTGACTGCCTTCGACGCAAACGTCATACTGCAAAACCAGGACGGAGCCACTCGTACAGTGAAAATCAGCGATTTTTTCCTGCTGCCTGTGGAGAGACCAGACCTGGAGCATGATCTGAGAGCAGGAGAGCTCATCGTCGCAGTGGAAATTCCTCTGACGCCCGCAATCCAGCACTCTCATTATCTTAAAGTCCGTGACCGCGCCTCATATGAATTCGCCGCCGCCAGTGCCGCTGTCGGTGTTGAACTGGAGGTTGATGGAAAAACAGTGCGTGATATCCGTATTGCCTTGGGCGGTGTAGCGACTGTACCGTGGCGGGCAACCGTGGTCGAGCAAGCATTGAAAGGACAAATATTTGACGAACAAACCCTGCGTCAGGCAGCAACCCTTATCACTAAAGATGCCACCGCCCGGACAGATAACGGATTTAAAATTACCCTTGCCCCACGAGTTATCTCCCGCGCCCTGCTGACCGCAGGAGGAGTGGCATGAACAGTAAAAACACATTCAACAAATCGCGCCGAACTCTTCTCAAAGCCAGTGCAATTATGAGCGCAGTTGTAGGTACTGGTCTTCGGCTGAGACCGGCAAGCGCTGCGGAAGCTCGCCCTGGGATTCCGACAGCCCCCCTGTCACGTGAAATCAAATATCAGGCACTGGGTATAGGGAGAGAACGTGCGGATGGCCTGCTGAAGATCCAGGGTCAGGCGCGCTATGCAATAGAACATAATCAGGAAAATATGGCCTACGGGGTGATAGTACAATCCACGATTGCCAGCGGTACCATTACCGGAGTAGACACCAAAGCCGCCCGACTTTCTCCCGGCGTGGTGGCCGTCTACTCTCATTTGGACAAGTTGAAACTCAATCCGGCCAAAGTCTTCCTCAAAGGGGGGGCCGCAACCGAGGCATATACTCCATTACAGGATGAGCAGATTAAGTTTAACGGGCAACATGTCGCAATTGTCATCGCCGAAACATTTGAACAAGCCACGTATGCTGCGAGCCTTGTCAAAATCTTTTATCACGCCACACCGGCCATTTTGCAACCTGAAGATCCCAGAACCAAGCCGCAGTTGATTGATGCATTGAATGTAGCGTGGGGCAATGCAGAACAAGCTCTGAGCACTGCGCCAGTGGTTATCAAAGGTGTCTATACCACACCCCGTGAATACAATACTCCCATTGAACCTCATGCCTGCATTGCTTCCTGGAAGAATGGAGAGATAACTGTCTGGGAACCCACTCAGTGGGTTGGCGGCGCGCGACAGGTAATTTCAGAATGGATGGGGCTCGGTATTGAAAAGGTTCGAATCATTTCCCCTTTCACTGGCGGAGGATTTGGATCCAAGGTGTCACCTCATGCCCACGTCGCCCTAGCTTGTCTGGCCTCACGCGAACTTGATCGCCCGATAAAAGTATCACTGACCCGTCAGCAAACGTTCACCGGCTATGGCGGGCGGCCACGGACGCGCCAAGAACTCTCGCTGGGTGCCCATAAAGATGGTCGTTTAGTCTCAATCGTACATAATGGCTGGAATGAGACGTCCATTGATGACGTTCATCTTGAACCGACAAACAACGTTACACCGATTATGTATGCTTGCGACAACGTCTGGGCCCGGCACAGCATTATTCCGGTAAACACAGTCAATCCCGGCTGGATGCGTGCTCCAGGTGAAAATCCCAGCGCATTCGCCCTGGAAATCGCCATGGACGAACTGGCCTATGAACTGAACATGGATCCGCTGGCGTTGCGCTTGCTTAACTGGGCTAATCACGACTATAAATCCAAAACGCCGTGGAGCACACGTCAACTTCGGGAAGCTTATGCAGCCGGCGCAGATGCTTTTGGCTGGAGTAAACGAACTGCAGCACCTCGGTCAATGCGTAGAGGAAGGGAGCTTATCGGTTGGGGAATGGCTGCGGGTACCTACCCGGTCATACGTTCACCTGCCGAGGCTCGTATAATACTTCACGTAAACGGCGAGATTGTAGTGGAAAGCGGTGGTACTGACATCGGCACCGGAACTTATACCATCCTGGCCCAGACGGCCGCGGAGGTTCTGGGAGTTTCCTCGCACCAGATCACTGTTCGTCTTGGCGATACCAGGCTCCCCCGCTCTCCGGTTGCAGGCGGCTCGCAGTTAGCTAACGTGTTGACCGGTGCAGTGCATAAAACGGCCGTTGCGGTTAAGGAAAGGCTGATCACGCTCGCAATTTCACAGCCTGACTCCCCTCTTTATCAAGCACAACGAAGTAATGTGACGATCGGTGACGGACAGATTTCTTTATTGCGACGTCCGGGAAAAGGCATAAGTTTCAGTCAACTGATAGCGCTTACCGGTCATGAATCAATGGACGTAAAGGAAAACACCTACAAGCCCGGCGCTACTGAACAGGAACGCTATGATGCAGCTCATACTTTTACCCAGATCCAGATGCCTGGGGCATTTGACACCTCTTCCCATAGCTGGAGCGCACAATTTGTGGAAGTGGCCGTTGATGAAGATTTTGGGACCGTCCGGGTAAAACGTATGTTGGGTGCTTTTGACTGTGGCCGGGTCTACAACCCTAAATTGGCGGAAAGCCAATGGATAGGTGGAATGGTCATGGGTCTCGGGCAGGCCCTGCTGGAAGAAGGCATGCACGATCCAAGGGACGGACGTATCACAAACGCCAGCCTGGCAGAGTATGTGGTACCCGTTAATGCGGACGTGCCTGATATTCAAGTCATCAGCGTAGGGGTTCCAGATTACCAGGCCAGCGCATTAGGGGGAAAAGCCGTGGGGGAAGTGGGGATCGTTGGCGTGGCAGCAGCCATCAGCAATGCTGTTTTTCACGCCACGGGCAAACGCGTTCGGGATTTGCCCTTGACCATGGATAAGCTACTCTGACACTAGCGTGAAAGGGCGACTCAAGCTCTTTCACGCTTTTCTTTGGCTGTTCTTCACATGAACTACGTCGGCCATTACCGCCAAAGCGATTTCCGCCGGCGTTTTACTCCCAATCTGCATCCCTATGGGAGCGTGGATCCGGCGAATATCCTCCTCGTTGAGCCCGCCAATATTTTTAAGCCGCTCCAGCCTTCTGCTGCTGTTACGTTCCGACCCCATTGCACCAAGATAAAATGCTTCGGTAAAGACAGCTTCCATCAACGTTAAATCATCCATGCGCGGATCGTGAGTCAGTGCCACCACGGCGGTATTAGCATGGCATCCCCCTTTCTCAATAAAGTTGGCTGGAAACTCTGCTCTCAACATGACCCCGTCAACCAGACTGTCAGCAAAATTCTGTAGCGCGTCCGGTCGGTTTTCACAAACGATGGTTTCAAAACCAAGTGAAACGGCAAAGTTTGCACAATAAATAGCAACGGCAGACAAACCGGCAATGACTAACCTTGGCGGGGCAGCAACGATCATTACAATACGGTCGTTATCATACTCAACCTGAGTACTGCTCCGATACGCAGTCGGTGCAAGGCTACAACAGGGCTCCGGTAGGTGGATTTCTTTAGAAAGTGAATGGCCTTCTTTCAGAGCCGACCCCAATTGATTGAGATAGGCTGAGCTGTTACCCCCATCGGGTGAAAGATATTCTATCAAAATATCTAATATCCCCCCACAGGGTAAGGCGCGATTAGGGGTTAAGCCACCATCGCCATACCGGACAACCTGGCTGCTTTTCCTGTAATCCCCGCTGGCCAACCTGGCCAGAAAATCTTCCTCAACACAGCCACCGGATAGCGATCCACAATAGTTTCCCCGGGTATCCGCGACCATCATCGCACCTGGTGACCGTGGAGAGGAGCCGTAGGTGCTTAAGACAGTACAGAGCCATATAGGTCCAGTCTTGACCCATTCCCGGGCTTGATCAATAACAGTGAGATCCAGACTCTGCATAATGATATCCTGCCAGGAAATATTGATATATTAATATTCTGAGTGATGGAGCCCAATTCAATTATCATGGCTATAGATGAAGCGGGAAGACGTCAATAATTCAACCGCCCGGGCCTTATTTCTGACGTTCTGGATCTACCTTATCATTACCATTCAGGCTCAGAACGGGGGCCTTTAATTCTTCAACTGATTCAGAACTATTATTTTCACTTGCGAAAGATTTTTTAAAATCCCGAATGCTCGCACCGAGGTCACCTCCCAAACTTCTAAGCCTTTTGGTACCAAAGAGCATAATGACGATACCTGCGATGATAACAAGCTTCCAGATACTGATTCCGGCCATAAAAACCTCTTTTAAACGACCTGATTCAGGTCCTGATTTTTCAAAATAACTGTTAATTATTTATTTTCAACAGACGGCCCATTATCATTTAGTAATGATGACCCAGCCCTCGGTTGAGGCGATTCTAAATTTTTTCGCCTCAGTATACTCGGGTGAATTGTAGAAACGTTCGGCATCCTCAATACTCGGGAACTCTGCTATTGCAAATAATGAATGCGGTCGCCCTTCTTTCGCTTTTACACTCTCATTAAATACAGTCACCTTTCCATCGTACTTTTGTACCAACGGACCTGCCACGTCCATATACTTTTGATATATGGTGTGGTCTTTAATATCATAATTTGCAATCACGTAGGCGTGAGGTGTTACTTCAGCACTCTGTGCTGCGGATGCAAAGATCAATGCGCATACGGTCAGCGTGAGCAAAAGGTTCTTTTTAAACATTTAAATTTCCAACAGTATTGGTAATAGGTTTAAGAAAAGATAAAACCACACCGAAAATGAATGACTCAATTAAACTTGTGAGGTTTTATCTTAAGCACAAAATTTTTTGACTAGCGTTTGAACATATCCTCATCCGTAACACACCATGAGGTAATGCCCTGTCTCACTTACGAGCTATGGTCGACAAAACCCATCTGCATTTTGTTCATACGTCCACCATGTATGGTGAGTTTAGATAAAGCCACATCGATTTCACTCATTTCAGATGGGGTGAAATGGATGTTCAGCGCTCCCAGATTCTCATGAAGATGATCCACGTTGCGTGTACCTGGGATAGGTACAATCCATGGTTTGCGGGCGAGTAACCAAGCCAGCGCAATTTGTGGCGGAGTGGCATTCTTTTTCTTGCCAAGTGCACGTAAATAATCAATCAAAGGTTGGTTTGCCGCCAGGTTACCGGGTGTAAAGCGTTCAAAAGTTGAACGTAAATCAGTTTTCGGATCGAGGTGAGTTTGCGCATTCATTGAGCCCGTAAGATAACCCATGCCGACGGGTCCCCAAGGTACAAACCCGATCCCCAATTCTTCACAAGTTTGCAGCACACCATTATGTTCCGGTTCGCGGCTCATCATTGAATATTCAGTTTGTACAGCAGACACGGGCTGAACAGCATGCGCACGACGAATCGTTGCCGCGCTGGCCTCAGAAAGCCCAAAATGCAATACCTTCCCTTCTTTAATTAAATCTTTAATCGTACCCGCAACATCTTCAATTGGCACATTGGGATCAACACGGTGCTGGTAATAAAGATCTATATGATCTGTTCTAAGGCGTTTTAAGGAACCTTCGATAACTTTGCGTATATGTGCCGGCTGACTGTTAAGACCGCCGGCTTCAATATCAAATCCGAATTTGCTGGCAATAATAACCTTGTCGCGTACTTCATATAATGCTTCGCCGACCAATTCTTCGCTGGTATGCGGACCATAAACCTCGGCAGTATCAAAGAACGTTACCCCTTTGTCATAAGCCTCACGGAGCGTGCGGATCCCTTGATTTTTATCGGCAGCAGGACCATAGTTCGCACTAATGCTCATGCAACCCGCACCGAGTGCTGAAACGGTAAGATTACCAAGCTGGCGTTTTGTCATCTTATCAACGACCTGATTACTGGCGTTGTTTTGAGCCAGGGTAGAAGTTACCGAAGACGATGCCACAGCTCCCCAGGGCAAAGAGCTCACGGCTATACCAGCACTGACAAGTGCGGTATGAGAGAGAAAAGCTCGGCGACTCAACGCCCGCTTTGATTTGTCTTCATTCATAAATTTCTCCAGAAGTTATAATGCAGGTAACGAAATGATAACGTTGAAAACTGCCCCCTAAAGAAGCGCCTCCCTTCCAAGGTTTCGTACATCTCGTTCCTATCCCTGCTCTATCATTTTAACCACCTGATATATAAATAGATTTTCTACAGAAAATCAGGGGGACGGTTTCTATGTATAGCTATATCAAGCTTCATTATTGCCCCCTCGCTTGAAAAAAACATTGCCTGTTTTGATGCTAATTTTGCCTAAAGTGATTATCTCCAGGTTGTTTTTCTTAAGTTGAATTGAAAAAATCATATCAAGTTAATATTCAAAGCTTGATAAGAATAAGATGAGTAAAAAAATAGAAACATACAAACATCCCCATAAGAAATACGGTCGAAATCACTAAAAAGATTATTCACACTCTCCTATCGAAAAATCTTATTTATCTTGCCGTTCGCCTGTGCGTTGCACTTTGAATAATTGCAGCATGAAGACAAAAAAAGCCGGCACAAAAAATATCGCCAGGAAAGTACTGGTCAACATGCCGCCCAGAACGCCGGTTCCAATAGCGTTCTGGCTGGCTGCTCCGGCACCGTTAGCAATCACCAGCGGCACTACGCCCAGAATAAATGCCAATGAGGTCATCAGGATCGGCCTTAACCGTTGCCGGGCGGCATGGATGGCGGCCTCAACAGGGGATGCACCGGATTCAAAAGACGTCTTGGCAAACTCCACGATGAGGATAGCGTTCTTGGCCGCCAGGCCAACAGTGGTCAGCAACCCTACCTGGAAATAGGCATCGTTGGACAGACCCCGCAGCAGCGTGGCCGACAGCGCGCCTATCACCCCAAGGGGGACGACCATCATCACTGCCGTCGGAATGCTCCAACTTTCATACAGGGCCGCCAAACAAAGGAATACTACGATCAGCGAAATAATATACAGCGCAGGAGCCTGAGCGCCGGAAAGCCGCTCCTCAAATGACAGTCCGGTCCATTCAAAACCAATCCCCTCAGGCATAGCGGCTGCGATACGCTCCATTTCTGCCATGGCGTCACCGGAACTGTATCCTGTAGCGGCTCCCCCCTGCAGATTAAATGAAGGCACACCGTTATAGCGGTTCAGCTTTTGCGCACCGAAGCTCCACTGCGCCGAGGCAAAGGCCGAGAACGGCACCATCCCCCCGGCAGCGTTGCGCACATACCATTTATCCAGGTCCTGTGGTTGCATACGCGACGACGCAGCGCCCTGAATATAGACGCGCTTGACGCGATCGCGATCGATAAAATCGTTCACGTAAGACGAACCCCAGGCAACCGACAGGGTACGGTTGGCTTCGGCGATGGATACCCCCAACACCCGCGCTTTTTCACGATCGATCAGCAGTTGGTATTGCGACGCGTCCTCGAGGCCGTTTGACCGAACGTTGGTCAACAGGGGGCTTTGCCGCGCCTCGGCCAGGAAATGATCGCGGGCAGCCAGCAGTTGGGCATGGCCTAGTCCGGCACGATCCATCAACTGGAAATTAAATCCCGAAACATTGCCAAGTTCCCGCACGGCAGGTGGGGATACCACGATAATGCGTGTATCGCGGAAGTCCCGCGCAAAGCGGGCGTTCAGTCGGACAGCTAAGGCCGCAACCTTCTGCTCAGCTTTGGCACGGTCACTCCAGTCATGCAGTCGGATAAACATCAGTGCGGCGTTCTGGCCCCGGCCACCAAAGTTGAAGCCGGAAATGCCGAACACTGACCTGACACTGTCCTGTTCTTCCTCAAGTAGATAGCGAGTAGCACGATCGAGTGTTTCCTGGGTCCGCTGTGCCGTGGCACCGGCCGGAGCAAGGATCTGGGCGAACAGCAAACCTTGGTCCTCCTCCGGCAGAAACGAGGTCGGGATACGGGTATACAGCCAGCCGGCAGCAACCACCAGCGCCAGGTAGATAATAATCAGGCGTCTGGGCCGTCCGAGGCCACGCGTCACGATGCCCACATAGACTCGGCTGGCACGGTCAAAATGGTGATTGAAGCCGCCAAAAAATCCCTGTTTAGCGGCATGCTCACCAAACGCCGCTGGTTTAAGCAACGTTGCGCACAAGGCCGGGGTAAAGACGTTGGCCACCAGCACTGAGAGCACCATCGACGAAACAATGGTAATAGAAAATTGCCTGTAGATAACCCCGGTGGAGCCGCCAAAAAAAGCCATGGGTACAAACACCGCCGATAGCACTAAGACAATGCCGATCAGTGCGCTGGTAATTTGATCCATCGATTTGCGGGTGGCCTGTTTGGGCGACAGTCCCTCCTCGCGCATGATGCGATCGACGTTTTCCACCACAACAATGGCGTCATCAACTAACAGCCCGATTGCCAGAACCATACCAAACATGGTCAACGTATTGATGGAATAACCGAAGGCCGCCAGCACGCCGAAGGTGCCAAGCAGTACCACAGGCACGGCCAGCGTTGGGATAAGCGTGGCGCGAATATTTTGCAGAAACAACCACATTACCAGAAACACCAGAACGATCGCCTCGAACAGGGTTTGCACAACACTTTTGATCGACAGGAGCACAAACGGAGAGGTGTCGTACGGATAGACAACCTCCAGCCCAGGTGGAAAAAATGGCCTGAGCGTGTCAACTGTGGCGCGCACTGCGGCGGCGGTTTCCAGCGCGTTCGCATCGGTGGCCAGACGGATGGCAAGACCGACCGCGGTCTGACCATTATACCAACTATCAATTGCGTAGTTCTGCGCGCCCAGCTCGATAGTTGCAACGTCGGCCAGCAGCACGCGGGAGCCGTTCTGATTGCTCTTGAGCAAAATTCGTCCAAACTCTTCCGGCGTTTGCAGGCGCGATGGCCCTATCACGGTGGCGTTAAGTTCTTGTCCGTTCTCAGCAGGCAAACCGCCGAGTTGTCCGGAGGAAATCTCGACGTTTTGTTCCTCGATCGCCGCCGAAACATCGGTGACGGTCAGGCTATAATTCAACAGTTTGTCCGGGTCAAGCCAAATGCGCATGGCATAAGGCGCGCCGAAGAGCTGAAAATCCCCCACCCCCGGGGTACGGCTTATTGTATCCTGTACGAACGACGCCACATAATCCGCAATATCGGCCCGGTTCATTGAGCCGTCAGTGGAGATAAACCCCAGTACCATCATGAAATTGGCCGTCGCCTTGGTAACATGTATCCCCTGCTGCTGCACCTCTCTCGGCAGCAGCGGCTGCACCAGCGATAGCTTGTTTTGCACCTGCACCTGCGCCGTGTCGGGGTCAGTTCCTTGTGCAAAGGTCAGGGTGATCGTCATATTGCCATCGGCATTACTCTCGGAAGAGATATACTGCAGTTGGTCCAAGCCATTCATCTGCTGCTCGATAACCTGCACCACCGTATCCTGCAGCGTTTTCGCCGATGCCCCGGGATAGTTGACCTGGATGCCAATGGCAGGAGGGGCAATACTCGGGTACTGGGCCACTGGCAGACTGGCTATCGACAATGCGCCGCACAGCATCATAACAATGGCAATGACCCACGCAAAAACCGGTCGATCGATAAAAAATCTAGCCATGGGGCATTACCTTCTCGTCTATGCTGCGGTCAGCATGGGAGCCATTGGGGCTGCCCCATTCCCTGGCATTAACCCTGACACCTGGGCGAACCTGCTGTACTCCCTCCACAATCACCTGATCTCCCTCCGCCAAACCGTTGGTGACCAGCCACTGGTCACCAACGGTTCGGTCGGTCTTGAGCACGCGTAGTTCCACCTGATTGTTACCGTTCACCACCAACGCCGTGGGCTCGCCACGCGGGTCGCGGGTAATGCCGCGCTGCGGAACCAATAAGCCGTCACGTGCTACTCCATCCACCAGCCGCGCACGCACGAACATGCCGGGCAGCAGTTTTCGGTCAGGATTGGGGAACACCGCGCGCAGTAGCATGGAGCCTGTCGTTTGATCCACGGTAATATCAGCGAACTGCAGTTTGCCAGTCTGCTCATACCGGCTACCGTCTTCCAGCGTCAGCGTAACCTCTGCGCTGACCTCGCCATCACCGCGCTTGAACACGCCTTCCGCCAGGCTTTTTTGCAAACGCAGCAGTTGTACGCTGGACTGGGTGACGTCGACATACATCGGATCAATCTGCTGAACTGACGCAATAGCCAGCGCCTGCTGCGCAGTGAGCAATGCCCCTTCAGTTACCGAAGAGCGTCCGATAATACCGTCGATGGGCGACAATACTTTGGTATACACCAGGTTGATACGCGCCCCTTCAAGCACCGCCTCAGCTGATTTTACATCGGCATCAGCCTGGTCCATGGTCGCAAGGGCATCATCATAGGCCTGGCGACTGATGACGTTGCGCTCCGCCAGCGGGCGATAACGCTGCACCAGTTGTGACGCAGCGCGCCATTGTGCTTTAGCACGTGCCAGCGCCGCAGTGCTGCGATTATAGTCAACACGGTACAGCGCTGCGTCGACCTGATAGAGCGGCTGACCGGCCCGGACGACGTCGCCCTCGGTGAACAGACGATGCTGCAGGATACCGCTGACCTGCGGTCGCACATCGGCCGAACGAAATGCAGCAGTGCGTCCAGGCAGTTCTGTGGTCAACGTGACAGATCTGGTCTTAAGAGTGACTACCCCGACTTCGGGCATCAGCGGCAAAGTGGCCACGCTCCGGTTATTATTGTTAGCATTACTCAGGAATATCGGTAACCCGATAACACCAACCATCGCGCCGCCGATGAATAAGACGATTTTAAGGTTCATGATGACTTATTCCTCTTCGTGCTGGAGCGGCCACATTGATAGTGGCCCCTTTAAGGGACAGTTACTTATCTCAACATGATGCGCAGATAGTTTTAATCTCAGCTAAGGACTATCATGAGTTTATTACTGCCAGACTTATTGTTTATGAACGCAACGTTCAGTAATGACACTGCACTGATATGATTAATAATATCATTATCCAAAAGAGCATGATCGGTGAAATTAATAGAACCTTAATCCAGGAAAACATTGCGCAAGAATCTGGCATAACATCTCCCTTTACAATATTAAATGTATTACCCCCCCCCCACTAAATTCAATGTGAAAGTCATTCTAGCTATATGTACAGGGCCGATTAATATCGCCCTGCACATACTTTACAAGAGCCATCATTTATAAACCAATGCTACTCCATGTAACTTGTTTGCACCTCCGGCAGAAATAATTTTGTAAGACCCCCCACCGGCTTGTACTGCTTTTTCTGACAACTTACTTTCCAGCTCAGAAAGCGTTGTAGCACCGCTAGCGGATACGACTCCAATTCGATTTGATCCTTCAAAATTGTTCACTTTATTGGCAGCAAAACTGTTTGTTGCTACTGTAGAAAGCATTAATACCATCATTGATATCTTAATCATTATCGTTACCCACCTTGTTTAAGTATGCCGGGCAAGAGTAATCCCGGTAATAAACATATTAACTCCCGACACCTGACTTCAGCATGACGTCACGATAACATTTTTGTCAGAATAGATATTAACAGGGCAGATTTGGTTTTTTATTTTCCAGAAAGAGCACTTATCGAGAACAGACTCATAATTCCCTGACACTAATTTACTTTTCCTAACCGGGATTTTTATCAATAATGAAGTCTGACAAGAGAGCATATCCCGGTTTAATCGAGAGTATGCCGCAAGATACGACACTCCCTGGGTGAACTTCAGTTCGACTGACGTTAAGCGTGTCGCTAAGCTATCGAGAATGCTTTACGCAAAGCCGCCAATTTAGCGTTATTAAAAGTTTTTACAATATGCGCTTCGGGTGAACTTAAATCGAAGCCATGAAACCCGCCGGGGACGACCAATAGCTCTGCTGGCACACCGGCGTCTATCAATTTGCCCGCATAACTGATGTTTTCCTCAACAAAAAGATCGACCGAACCTACACATATATAAGCGGGAGGCAGGCGGGTGAAATCATCAGTTCGTGCAGGAACTGCAGCGCGGGGAACTGTCGCAGTGCCCGGTTGAACGCCGAGAAAAGAAGCCCAGCCAAATCTGTTTGCCGCCGGGGTCCAGATGATGCGACCGATGTGAGAGGGTACCTTACCGACACTTCCAGTCCGATCATCCAGCATTGGATAGACGAGTAGCTGAAATGCTAATGGAAACTCTCCACGATCGCGGGCTTTGATGGCGAGCAGCGCAGCATGACCACCGCCCGCACTTTCGCCCATTACGGCCACCTTACGGGTATCGACACCCAACACATCCGCATTATCGAACACCCACTTAAGCGCAGCATAGTTGTCTTCAACAGAACCCACATAGGTAACCTCCGGGGCCAGTCTGTATTCGACTGAAACGATCACACAATCAAGAGCAATCGACATCGCCTGCAATCGATGCACATCTTGTGCAACTGTACCTAGGACAAATCCCCCGCCATGGGTGTGTAATATAGCCGGTCGGCGAGTGCCAGGCTTATCATTGATGACATAAACCACCACTTCGGGCTGATTGCGAATTCCCGGCACAATACGTTTAGTAACCTTTACTGATGGATCCTGAGCTGGCGACAATTTATCCAGAGATGCCCTAATTTGGCCGAGCGTTGACGTCGACATTTTGGATAACGTTTCTGTCAGCGGCATGAGCTCCATCGCTGCGGCTCGCAGTTCTGGATCGACATGACTCATAAAATCTGCCTTACCGATTGCAGAAACCATCTCAGCAGCAAAGCTTCGTGACACTGTAGTTAACAGTATCGTACTCAGAGTACCAAGGACTAATTTACGACGTGTCAGCTCTATCATATTACTCACCTATAATTCGGGACGACCACGTTTACAAGCCGTCAGTTAATTCGATTTCAAAGTTTACTTTCTTATAATCAAATAAATAATCTGATAAGCAGCAATTCCCATATAGTCTATTATAGATAAGCTAGGTACTTTTTTAGGCGCTCCATGTCATTATTCACCTGCGGGGACTGTATTACATCGTAAGACCCAAATATCGGTAGAACATCAACGCCACAGAATTTATAAACAGCCGTTGTTGAATGAAACACGTCGTCAACGGATAAACCTGCATGCAGCTTTTGATTTTTGTCATCAAACGCCTGTTTTGGACTATTCATTGTCAAAGACAGCACGTATTTCTTACCCTGTAATTTTCCGCCCGAACCGTACTGTCGGCTAGAGTCATCGGCGATCCTCCCATCTCCTGATATAAAACTTTTCTGTAGCATCCCGGCAGTAAAAACTTCATCAACATATTTTTTGTAGATCCAAGGCATTCCGAACCAAAAGACCGGAGACTGGGTTATAATGATATCTGCCCAAATATGCTTTTTGACTTCGTCGTTAACATTATAACCTTGCTCGATATTTGTTTCCTGGACCTCATAACCTTTCTTCACCATTTCTTCTTTAATTAAATTAACCAATGAACGATTAAGTCTTCCCTCACTGATGCCCGGATATTTTTGGTGCGCGTTGATAACGAGAATTCTCTTAATGTCAATGTTTGCGGTACCAATTGCTGTACCTGCTGCGCTCCCCGGCGATAAAGCTGCCGCTGTCATAACCAAACCGACTTTGATAAATTCCCGGCGATCCAACCCTGCTACATCATTCGCTTCATTTTGCTCAATGGGTGATTTAGTCATGCGAAATGCTCCAGTAAAGAATTAGTTAAACCCAGTACGCAGGCATGAACCGTCATATCTTGGGTGGATGGATGTATGTCATCCATGTAAACGACACCACCGGCTATATCCTCTTTCTGCAATAACCCAGTGGCCTCAGTGAGAAGAGTGAGACTTTACGCATCAGATCACCATTATGTGCCCCGGCAACCTGGATTTTCCCTTCAAAAGGGTAAAGGAAAAAAAATCCCATTTTTCAAATGACTAATATGTCTCTTTGTATCAAATTATAACTTGCCTGATATGATAAATTTATTGCCTAATTAAACAACTTTAGTTTTAGTAGCAGCAATACCGTATCGTAAGATGGTAGACTTTAAAAAGTGATGACTTAATTTTTCACTTAGAGTCAGTTATATAAATTTAATAGACAACGAGATATCGTTCTCTTTTATTTTAATGCTTAAACCCAGTTAATATACTGACTAGTATTGTTGTAAACAACAACCCCTGAATAACGGAGGTCACCATGAGATTATTGTTGGTTGAGGATGAAGAGAAAACCTCTTCTTACATTAGCCGTGCTCTATGTGAAATGAGCTATACTGTTGACGTGGCACCCAATGGGAAACAAGGCCTCTATCTTGCTGTCGAATATGACTATGATGCTATTAT
Source organism: Kluyvera sp. STS39-E (assembly GCF_040932435.1). Taxonomy (NCBI): domain Bacteria; kingdom Pseudomonadati; phylum Pseudomonadota; class Gammaproteobacteria; order Enterobacterales; family Enterobacteriaceae; genus Kluyvera; species Kluyvera sp. STS39-E. The sequence continues at coordinate 214,987 of NZ_JBFQGA010000008.1, forward strand.
TTTAGATGTGATGCTTCCTGATCTTGATGGATACGGTGTTTTAGAAGGACTTCGTGCCATTAAAAAAACGCCCGTGCTAATGCTGTCAGCGCGCAGCTCTGTAGATGAGCGAGTCAAGGGATTGCGTCGTGGTGCTGATGACTATTTGCCGAAACCTTTTTCCCTGATTGAACTGGTTGCAAGGATTCAAGTTTTAGTACGGCGTCGCGCAAACGAAAATGGTGACACTGCACAGTTTGATATTGACGACCTTCATATAGATCTTTTAGCACGCAGGGTAGTACGTGGCGATGATCGCATCGATCTGACTGCTAAAGAATTTGCGCTTTTAAGCTTACTGGCTCGCCACCATGGAGAAATCCTTTCAAAAATGATGATCGCAGAACAGGTATGGGACATGAATTTTGATAGCGATGCCAACGTGGTAGAAGTTGCCATCAAAAGGCTGAGAACTAAGATTGATACCCCCTATACCATCAAACTTCTTCACACCGTCCGCGGAATGGGATATGTGTTAGAGAAACGGACATATCGCAATTAAGCTCAAGGTTTAAAATCCGATGAAACATTCTATTTCAAGCCGTTTAGCGCTAATGTTTGTTTTACTAATGGTGATAATATTATCTACTCTTGCACTTTTTCAAAGAGCTTCGCTTTCTTCCTCACTTGAAAATCAAATGCATAATGAATTGCTATTTCGAAACTCTCTTGTAGCACCCTATATTGAGACTCAGGGATCGCAGGCGAACTGGCACTTAATTCAAGAAAAACTTAAGACACTCAGCGATAATGAAGGACATAAGGTTAAATATTCGATTATAAGTGACGATAGTCATTACCAAATCGGAGGTTCTTTACTGGCTGATTTAAGAAGTGAACGTTTAAAGGATGGTTTTTCGACCATGCCAGGCGAAGAGAAGCATTGCCCGCTTTATTTATATGTGGAAACATTGAAGTCTCTTGGCAATCGCCCAGAGATTCGTTTTGTCGTCGCAATCGATTCAACACCTTACTTCAGTACACTGAGCGAATTCTCCCACGCACTTATTTTGATCTCATTAGCGGGATTGATTTTGGTGGCAATATTGAGTTATGCCATATCTCGCATCGGCATGAGTCCCGCCCGTGATCTGAGCAGGCAGGCAAACTTTCTGATTCCAGGGAATGTAGGTCAGCGGCTTAATTCATCGGCGCTTCCCTCAGAGTTACAGTCTCTTGCTTATGCTTTTAATGGCGTACTCGAACGTCAGGAAATCGCCTGGCAGCAATTAGAGAGTTTCAATGCCGATGTTGCACATGAGTTACGCACACCTCTCACCAACCTACTTGGCCAGACTCAACTAGCTCTTGCACGTGAACGCAGTGTCCATGAACTGGAGGAACTACTACAATCTAACCTTGAAGAACTGGCTCGCATGACGTCAATTGTAAATGATATGTTGTTCCTATCCCATGCGCAGGCTGGGAAAAGCGCGGCTGAACTGAGTAATACATCTCTTCGGGAAGAAGCCCTGAAAACGGCTGAATATGTAGAACCATCATTCCATGATCGCGAACTTAAGCTGGATATTGTAGGTAACGTGCAAACCATTGTCGACCGCCGCCTTTTTCATCGCGCCTTGGCCAATCTGCTTGAAAATAGTGCGCGTCACGCGATTCCCTCCACCACCGTCACTGTAAGTATAAATGCCCAATATGGTTTTGTTCATGTCGCCGTCATGAATGTCGGGGATACGATTGCCACCAGGCATCTTTCCCGTCTCTTCGAACGTTTCTATCGCGTTGATGCTTCACGCAAAGACAGTGATATGCACCACGGCCTAGGACTTGCTATCGTTAAAGCAATTGCGATTATGCACGGGGGGGAGGTATTCGCAAGAAGTGAAAAGGGCATTAACACCTTTGGTTTCACTCTTAGAGTTTCGCCAAAGGATAATATACCATCATAAAAAACACGCCGGATACAGAACCGCGATACAAAAACCGACAACATTCTGACTTCGAAGAAAAATTTCAATAACGTGTGGAAGGTATTGAGTTCCCAGGCGGCGAAGTCGATGCATCATACCCTACTCCCAGGCATACTTGGCTACATTATGCTGTTCAAGACTATTTTGTCAGCCAGGAGATCTGTATGCACCTCATTACAGTATGAGTCAAATTGAAATTTCTTCAGGAATTGATCTGGAAAGATTATATTTTCGATATGCCGATGGAGGTATATTATATTTCCTCGAAAAAGTTCGGGTAAAAGACTGTTGTGAATCAAATCCATATTTATATGATATATAAGAAATATCATCATTTGTATTACTTAAATCCCATGCAGCTAACTCAAGCTTACGATCCCTGATATAATTAGCAAGCGTTCGCTGAGTTACCCGATGAAAAATTCGTTGGAAATGCCACTTTGAATAACCAGCCTTTTCTGCCACATCATTTATTTTTAAAGGTACGCAGATATTAATATCGATCCATGTCAATATATCCGTAATGATCTCGACGTGAACAACATCATTTTTTTTAGCCATAACTTCCTCGAATCCCCCCTTTTAATTACCATCAGGAAAAGGTTTAAAGATATGGATGGCACAGCATTCCCCAAAATAATAAACCAGGGTAAAAATTGGAGAATGACTGACATTTTCAAATTTTTAAAAAAAGGTAATGCATTACTTATAAATGACCGCCACACCAGACAGCCTATTATTCCCCCCTGCTGCGATAATCTTGTAACACTCGGCTCCTGCCTTCGATGCTTTTTGTGAAAGTACATTTTCGAGTGTGGAAAGAGTCGTTGCCCCCTGCGCGGATACTACGCCGATACGCTGTTTCCCTTCACAGGACTGTTTTAAATCAGCAGCAATAACATTTTGACAACTACCAGCAAGAATTAGAAACGCCACAGCCAATTTACTAATACTCATTTGATACCTCTGTTCATAAATATATTGAATTAACTGAATTAACTATTTCGATTTTTAAATACTAAAACCCATCTTTCAGACTTTTGTCCTTCCTGCATTATGTGTACTCATGGTAGCACCGCCATAAGTACCAGACTCAATTAACAGAGAAACGTTGAACTGAACTTGCGTTAAAAAGCGGGATCCGAGCCTGTCAGACGGCGTCCATATGGCTTGAAAACCAGTCGAGCACGAGTTGAGGATTTCTGCCAAAATAGTTGTAGCCCTCGAAACGTTGATCCGTACCTTCGATCCAAAACATTTTCTTGTCACTGGATGACATCAGATCATAGATTTCCTGCACACTCGATACCTTCGTCGTAAAGTCACGACGAACTTGTGCTACCAGAGTTGGAACTGTGACAGATTTTGCATATTCCATTGGAAAGACTTGCACAAGATGGTAACCGGTTTTTTTGTAAAATGCTGCGTCAAGCCTTTCGTATCCATCTGTAATTTCTAGGTTTTCGACTGCCTTTGCCACGAAAACTGCAGGTAACGAAGGTTGCAAGGCAATCATTGCTTTGATTTGTTTAAACTCCTCGGGGTGTTTGTGCATTCCCACAATTGTTGAGTTTGCTCCGAGGCATCTGCTATAGAGAGCTGTCTTCATGTCCTTGGTATCAGACCGGGATTTAGCGTAGCGAAGCGATCCGATCACATCGCGATATTCAAGCACGCCATGGCCAACAATACCGCCGCTGCCTGTACCACTACGCCCATGGTTACGCATGTCGTAGGTAATAATGTTGTAGCCAGCATCATGTAATATCTTGTATTCAGGTAAAAAGTTTACTTCAAAGCCGCCAAAATTCTTCCACGGATCCATATGCCCAGGGTAACCATATCGGTTGCACGGCATGGGATGATTCATAATAAGCAATTTGTCCGAATTGGCAGGAATGAACCATCCTTCAATCGTTACGCCATCCATAGCAGGGAAGAAAATTTCCTCATATTCCATATTGTATTCATTCGGCCACCTGAGAATCGGCGTACGAGTTGAATGAGCCATGAGGTCTGCCATGCTCTTGATGAATGCCTCAGTTTTCTCGTCGTCCGTACTAAGCACATTTTGGCCCGTTATTTGTTGACTTCCGGCGGCGAGCACACTTGACGACGCCATCGCCAAAAGAGGGAGAGCGGCTAATGATGCACTGGACTTTAAAAGAGAGCGTCGACTGTATGCCGAGCCACCCTCTTTCCTGAGGGTAATATCATTCTGACTACTCATTCCTGGCTCCTGTTACTCATTATTTAGTCTGATTAGACTAAACCCCTTCGATAATGCGCTAATATACATTGACCACTCTAAATTAATCTAATGCCGTCCGTATTTATTACAACGTAATTCTATTATTATACCCCCCCCACCTGTCCTCAACGTGACGCGCAGATAACATTTTTGACAGTTTCGAATTAAATTCAACAATTTTATTTCTCGTGCGAGCCTAAGACATCTAAGTTGATATCCTCAACCAAAAATCAGGTAAAATGCACAAATAAATGATTGCCCATAGAAAATCAAACACTAATGCGTTTAATCGACACTGTTTTCGCCTGAAAAAGTATAAGTTTTTCTTATCCTGAAATATTCAAAAAATGAAAAAAGACCGAATACCAAAATATTCGGCCATATGAAAAGCATATAATTAAAATAAAATACGCCAATGAAAATCCAATAATAATGAAGCAAATCAAACTAACCGATTGCCTCCAAACTTTTATTATCAATATGTGCTATTTGAGTTAACCTGCGATTTATTTATCAATCTGTGCTGACAAATCAAAACATTTATTTACACCCTGCTTTTAAAAGTGATACATCAAATGCGCAGCGTAATCGCTGCCTTGAGAAATAACCAATAAAGGGATCAGTAGTGATAGTAAAGGTCCGAGATTTTATTTTGCCCAAGGCTCAATAAATATGCAGCGGCTATATATCAAAACATTGAGGGTTATTATGATGAAGCATAAATTAATATTTTTAGCGATGTCATCTGCATTGCTTGCTGGTACAGCACACGCAGCGGAAGTTTACAATAAAGACGGCAGCAAACTGAATATCACCGGTTTGATTTCCGGCGAGCATTATTTCTCTCAGGATCCGGGCATGGATGGCGATCAGACATACGTTCGTCTGGGTTTTCGTGGTGAAACACAAATCTCTGACAACCTGACTGGTTATGGTCAGTGGCAGTCCCAGTTTGATGCCAACAACCCAGAAAGCCAGAGTTCCACGCCAAGAACCCGTTACGGATTCGCTGGCCTGAAGTTCGGCGATTACGGCTCATTCGACTACGGTCGTAACCGTGGTGTGCTGTATGATTCCTTGGGCTTTACCGATATGCAGCCTGAGTTTGACGCCATGACCTACGGTTCGGACCAGTTCATGTTCAGCCGTACAAACGGAGTCGCGACTTACCGTGAGAGCGGTTTTTATGGCCTGATCGACGGCCTGGATATTGCAATTCAGTATCAGGGTAAAAATGATGGCGGCGGTGAGCCTGGTGTTCGTAGCGTACTGCGCCAGAATGGTGACGGCTATGGCATGTCTGCCACCTATGATATCGGCGCAGGCGTCAGTGTTGTCGGTGCAATGAGCAGCTCGAACCGTACCATCGAACAAAATAGCCGTACGTCCGGCATTATGGGTAATGGTAAACGCGCTGAAGCCTATTCGGGTGCGGTTAAATATGATGCGAATGGCGTTTATTTAGCGGCGATGTATACCCAGTCTTATAATGCTTCACGCTTCGGTTCAATCTCTGATGACAGTGCGTACGGTTACGCCAACAAATCTCAAATCATAGAATTGTATGCCAGCTACCAGTTTGATTTCGGCCTGCAACCATTTGTTGCTTATAACGTGAACAAAGGTAAAAATCTGGGTCGTTCTGCTTCCGGTCAAAATTACGGCGACCAGGATTTGATCAAGTTTGTCGACTTCGGTGCGACTTATTACTTCAACAAAAACATCAATGTGTTTGTTGACTACATGGTTAACCTGGTTGATGAAAACAGCTTTACCCGTGAAGCCGGTATTAGTACCGATGACGTCACTGCGGTCGGTGTTGTTTACCAGTTCTGATTTGTCTGAGAAGTGTAATGCCGGGCGACTTCGGTCGCCTTTTTCATGTCTGATAAAAATGTGCCCACCCGGTTTAATGAGATGGGGCCCCCCACCCTGCGAGCGTTACGCTAACAGGGTGTTTTTCTTTCTGAAGGGGATCATTATGCAAAAAAGTTACGTTCATCGGTCTCGGCAAGCATTCGTTCCATAGCGCGGTTGCTTATGCGGCTCTACCTACAAAACCTACTTCACCGAACAGAATGTGGAGGTCGAACAGGAACTGAAAACGCATATGGCTGAAAACGATACCGCACAGCGCTTATTGACTGGTGAATTCAGTTTGTCGTCTTGCTGTACAACAATTGTTTGCTCATCCGTTTGTTGGCACGTAAAGCTGATCCTTTCAGTAGCGACTTGTTGTCAGTTACAAGTGTATGAGTGCTAAGTTTGTTTGCCTCAATTTTCATTTAACAGAGCCGATACCCGTTATAGTAATATTATCTGCATGGTTTTTTGAATTAGGATAATCAATGCGTCGTAAAAATGTGAAAGATTATCAGGCATTTATAGCCGTAGCTCGCGAGCAAAGCTTTACTAAGGCCGCAGCAAAGCTCGGCATCTCCCAGTCAGCGCTGAGCTACACCGTACGCACTCTTGAGGCACAACTGGGTCTACGGTTACTTACCCGCACGACCCGGAGTGTTTCCGTGACGGAGGCCGGTGAACATTTACTAAACCGTATCGGCCCGCATTTTGACGAAATTGAGAATGAGATCGCCGCACTCAGCGGGATGCGAGATAAACCCGCTGGCATCGTACGGATTACTGCCGTCGAGCATGCTGCAGAGACCATTCTTTGGCCAAAACTCAAAATGTTACTTCTGGACTATCCGGATATTAATATTGAAATTATCAGTGAGTACGGATTGAAGGATATTGTTGCTGAACGATACGACGCGGGAGTCCGGCTGGGTGAGCAGGTAGATAAAGACATGATCTCGGTTCCGATTGCACCAAACTTTAATTTTGCCGTAGTGGGGTCACCTTCCTATTTCGCAGATAAAGAAATTCCAGTTACCCCACGTGACTTAAGTGACCATAGTTGTATTAAGTTACGACTTCCGACTCATGGAGGCTTCTATACATGGGAATTCTATAAGCAGGGAGTTGAGCTTAAAATCCGTATCGAAGGAAGAGGTACATTCAGCAGCGTAGGTATGATGCGGCAGGCCGCCCTGGATGGACTGGGTCTTGCCTATCTGCCAAAAGATGTTGTGGACACTGCGCTAGAAGAGGGTCAGTTGATACAGGTTCTCGCCGACTGGTCTCCACCGCGCACCGCTTATCATCTTTACTACCCAAACCGCCGCCAGCATTCACCCGCCTTTGCCCTGGTACTGGAAGCACTGCGCTATCGCGCCTGACCTCCCCCTCTTAAACCCAGCGAACTGACGACTCAGTTCACTGGGCATGATTAAGAAAATACCCTTCTAAGCCTATGCAAAATTAAACCTCTAATTTCTTAATGCGAAAGAGATTATGATGAACACTTGAATCTCCCCTTTAAGTGGCGGTAACAGCATCAGGTGAAAGAAGGATCATTAAATGAATAAGCCAGCAGGTGGACTCAGTCGCCGTAACTTCATCCTTACAGGTTCAGTAGCCTCTGCCGGGCTATTGATGGCGGGTAATGCATTAGCCACACTTGATCCTACACCACGTATATCCGGGATAAGCACACAAGTGGATGGAATTACCATCCGGAGTGTGATGTTCAAAAACAATGAAATCATGATGTCAGGCAATGTCTATCTTCCAAAAGCGTTTAGCGAAGACAGAAAATATGCCGCGATCGTTGTGATTCATCCCGGGGGCGGAGTGAAGGAACAGACCGCAGGACTTTATGCACTCAAACTGGCCGCAGAAGGATTCGTAACTCTGGCCTTCGATGCTTCCCATCAGGGTGCAAGCGGCGGTTTACCACGGTTTGTTGATGACCCCATGAAACGCGTCGTCGATTTTTACAGCGCTATCGATTATCTGACCACATTACCTTACGTTGACAGCGATCGCATCGGTGCGTTAGGAGTCTGTGCCGGCAGCGGAATAACAGTGAAAGCCTCCATGTCCGAACGCCGAATCAAGGCGCTGGCAACGGTAAGTGCAGTAGATGTGGGCGCCGCAACCCGAAAAGGCTGGGAAGGCAAAACGGCTGAGTCTGAACTCATCCCTACTCTGGAGGCTGTCGCTAAGCAACGTTCGGCCGAAGCCGCGGGTGGCGCACCAGTCTATGTCAACTACGTACCTAAACTCAGCGACACGACCGCGCCTCGTGATCTTCAGGAAGCCGCTGACTACTATCTTACGGCCCGGGGAAGATACCCAACTTCGACTAATCAGATGCTGATGACAAGCATCAGTACACTCGCGTCATTTACCGGCTTTGAAGGGGCAGATGTCTACATTACTCAGCCACTCCTAATGGTAGCCGGTAGCAAGGCTGGGTCTCTGTGGCACAGCCAAAAACTTAATGCCATCGCCGCATCGACGCAAAAGGAACTGTTTATCATCCCCGGTGCGACACACATGGACCTGTACGATGGAGCGGGTGCAGCGGAAGCAGCTAAAAAACTTGCTCCCTTTTTCAAGAGTCAGCTAGCAAGCAGCTAATCCCGATTTCACTGACCTTTCGGTGTCTTTTTTTGCACTCAAATTTCGGAGCAATATGACTATGAAATATCGCAAACTTGGTAACTCGGGTCTTTCGGTCTCGAATTTGACCCTTGGTACCATGGGATTTGGCACAGAAACACCAGAAGATGAAGCATTCGCTATCCTAGATGCGTTTCTTGATGCGGGCGGCAACATGATTGATACTGCCGATGTCTACGGTGGAGGTACATCAGAAACGCTTCTCGGACGTTGGCGTGCAAATCGCCCGGACAAAACGAGCCGCCTGGTAGTCGCGACAAAGGCCCGATTCGGAACCGGCCAGGATGTCAATGATGCCGGCTCATCTCGTGCCCACCTTAACCGAGCCCTTAACACGTCGCTAAACCGTCTGGGTGTCGAAACGATTGACCTTTATCAGATGCATGGATGGGATCCTCTGACTCCAGTCGAAGAGACCCTCTCTTTTCTCGATGCGGCCGTACGTGCGGGGAAAATTCACTATATCGGGCTTTCCAACTTTACAGGCTGGCAACTTCAGCTCGTGCTTTCAACAGCAAAAGCAATGGGGCTTCAAATGCCTATCACGCTTCAGCAACAATACAGCCTGCTGTGCCGTGAGATTGAATACGAACTCGTTCCTGCTGCTGTATATAACGAGATAGGGTTATTACCCTGGTCGCCTTTAGCAGGAGGTTTTTTGAGCGGTAAATATATTCGCCACGCTGAACCTCAATCAGGTATGAGGTATACCAATGGCAATCCAATGTTCAAGTATATCGGGCAAAAGTTTGCTGAGTCGGAAAGAAATTGGGCCACGCTTGATACAGTGCGACTGATTGCTGACCAAATCGGTGCGACCCCGAGCCAGGTCGCACTGAGCTGGATCAACAGCAGGCCAGCAGTTTCTTCAACAATAATCGGAGCTCGCACAATTGAGCAGCTCTACGATAATCTCGCCGCCGCAGAACTTCAGCTTTCTCCTGAATTGGCCAGTCAGTTGGATGCCGTGAGTGCACCTGCACCGGATGAATATCCCTATGGTCGGTTTGGGTCACTTCAACGCGAACGATATGTCGATTCCAGTGCTCAAGCTCTTCGAGAGTTATAACGCAAATATTTCGTCACTTGAGCCTCTGACAATTCTGAAGGCTCATTTAACGAAACCTGAATCAGTGAATTTACATTGCTAATAATCTGAGTAGAGCCTGGCTTTAATTTCCCTTTTTAACGGAGGGTAAGCTTCTGTGGCTATTAATTATGAAGGTCGATTAAATGAACAAAAAAGTACTTCTTGAACAATATTCTCTCGGTAAAGGTATTACTTTACGAAACCGCATTGTCATGGCTCCTATGACCACCTGGTCTGGAAATGACGACGGCACGGTTTCTGACGAAGAGGAAGCCTATTACCGCTTACGCGTGAAAGATGTAGGACTAGTAATTACCGGTTGCACGCACGTTCAGGAAAATGGCATCGGATTTACCGGTGAGTTTGCTGCCTACGATGACAAATTTATCCCAAGCTTACAGCGTCTTGCCTCTGCAGCGAAAAGTGGTGGTGCACCGGCGATCCTACAGATCTTTCACGCCGGCGTGAAAACCAGTCCCGAACTCGTATCTGATATCGTCGCGGCGAGCCCTGTACCTGGAGATGCTGGTCCATCAGCCCCCTCCGTTACACCGCGTGAACTTGCTGATCATGAAGTCGAGGCGGTTGTAAAAGCCTTTGGTGATGCAACACGCCGTGCTATCGAAGCAGGTTTTGACGGTGTAGAGCTCCACGGTGCTCATGGTTTCTTGCTTCAGAATTTCTTCTCACCTCATTTCAATCAGCGAAACGATCGCTGGGGTGGTTCTCTTGCAAACCGTATGCGCTTTCCCCTCGCCGTCGTAGCGGAAGTTCGTAAGATTATTGCCGAACATGCCATTGCACCTTTCCTGCTAGGATACCGAATAACATTAGATGAATCGCATCTTGAAGATGGTTTGCGTATCGGGGAATCATTAAAACTTGTCGATAACTTAATTATTAGTGGTATCGATTACTTGCATGTGTCACTGGGAAATGCATTAGAAGCGAGGCCGGTGGACGCGCCGAAGGGCCCCAAAATCATCGAAATAATGCGGGACCATCTTGCAGATCGCATCCCACTCATTGCAGCGGGTCAAATCAAGACACCCGATCACGCTGCGGCAGCCATAGAGACAGGACTCTCTCTGGCTGCAGTCGGTCAGGGATTGGTGCTGAATCCTGACTGGGTTCAATTTGTGAGTGATGAAGCTAAAGGCCCGATTGCTCTCGATATATCTGCTTCCGATGTAACGCAGCTCGCAATCCCTCATAAACTTTGGGATGTCATTGATACCACGACGGGATGGTTTAATGTCCGTCAGACTGAGTAACAAATTTAAAATAGACTGAAAATTATAGGAATGCCCAGGTGGGATTATTATCCGGGCATTTAATCCATAAGAGTGATATGACCAAGGTTCTTTAACATTTTGAAAAAATTTGCAAGATGTATGTAAATCTTGAATACCTTAATTATTTAAGATATTTTTTTGATTACTGCATAGTTTCTTTCATGAAAAATATTCAAATCAACGATATGATTTTTTCTTTAATCCCCTGCCTGTAAATAAATAAGCATATTCAATTAACTCAGTGTTTTTTTTAATTGGAATCGCTGTATCCCAAATGATGCACGGAACCGCCTGAAAAATTCGGTTTTACTCACTATGTGATACATCAGTTCGGTGACACCAGAATCCGTTGCCGGGAAATCTAAACAGTAAGCAAAAAAGGTCAATATTGATGGTTAACCCGGGAATAATTTTGCTGGCAGCAGGGTTGAGTCGTCGATACCATAAGGCGACCGGGCGGCATAAACTGTTGGAACTTATTCCTGGCACTACTGAAACCATTTTTCAGCGCAGCCTTACCAACGCCCTGCTTACAGGGCTGAAGGTCACCGTGGTTATCAGGTCTGAATCACAACAGTTAAAGTCTATTTGCCAGAAATTAAACGCCCCATTTGTGATGGTAAATAGCTTATGTATGGGGGACTCCATAGCGGAAGGAATACAGGCAGATAAATCCTGTAATGGTTGGTTAATTTCACTTGCAGACTTGCCCAGTATTGCACAGCAAACCTATAAAATGGTCGCAGGGCTCGTATGTGAAGGGCAAATCGTGCGGCCGTATTACCATGAAAAACCAGGTCATCCGGTTGGATTTCCAGTAGAAATGAAACTGGAACTTCTTAAATTGCAAGGACATGATGGTGCTCGTAAATTGCTAAAATCTCATCCGGTATTACAATTGAATACTCAGGATAGCGGTTGCATATGGGATATTGACCTGCCTGACCAATTGAATGAACGCGTGATTAACGGAGGATTCTGAAATATAATCGATTTTATCAACTGTAATTCTAATGATCTTAGTACACAGCGATAATAAATCTCTGCGTACAAGATTAAGGTACTTACGGTAAATAATGGCGACACCGCGACGATTATTTTTCTACCATATTACTCATCGAGACCAAGAGAGGAGGATAATTCCCTATATGCATCTGCTTGCGCAAGAAGCACTCTGGCTTTAGTTTCTAATGTTTCAACCGCATCAGCACCAGCAGCGAAGCGCGCGGGAGGTGTATCCAGTCCAGCCAAATGTATCAGTGCTTCAGCCAGTTTATGGGGATCACCACCCTGTTTACCATCCATACTGCGCCAGGCTGACTTATTTTCCCGTGTTTGTTCCGCGTAATCATCAACAGTAAGTGCAGCATATGTAGTTGAATCATCAGTAAGAAGTTCGGTTCGGAAGAAGCCTGGTACCACGATCATTGTCTGGATCCCGAATCGTTCTACTTCCATTGCCAATGATTCCATCCATCCTTCGACACCGAATTTGGCCGCTGCATATGCAGAACAGAATGCATATCCTGTGATCCCAGCAGAGGAGGAAATGGTAACTATCAATCCCCTTTTCTCTCGGCGCATTAAAGGAAGTACTGCCCGTGTAACATTCATTGGCCCAAGAAGCAGTGTTTCAATCTGACTTCCAACCTGATCAGCACTTAATTCCTCAAAGAAACCCGCATAAAAATTTCCAGCATTATTTACCAGTACATCAATTGTACCGAATTTAGCTACAGTGGCTGCAACTGCAGCTTCTGCATCTTTACTGTCGGTGATATCAAGTTGCAAAGTCAAAAGTGCATCATTCTTACCAAGTGCACGGGCTACTTTCGCCGGATCACGCCCTGTCGCTACCACATTATGACCTGCAGCCAACGCTGCTTTTGCAATATCCAAACCCAGACCACGACCTGCACCGGTAATCAACCATACTTGTTTATCTTTCATCGAATGTCTCTCATATTGTATTGAACAATTTTTACACATACTCAGTCTTACATTGCCTGGACAGTCGGTCTGATCAAAATTTCGCTTAAGCTGGTACGCTTAGGTCTGTTCAATGCAAAAGCAATAACATCAGCAATGTCTTCTGGCGGAATTGCCCAGTCCAGTGACTCAATGGCTGTTTTTTTACTGTCCTCATGAGTAATGTGCGTTGTTAATTCAGTGGCGACAGCTCCAGGCTCGATCACCATTACCCTGACCGAGGGTTGCAACTCTAACCGCAAGGATTCTGACCAGCCATTCATGCCCCATTTTGTCGCCGCGTAACCAGCATATCCTGCACCTGAAACGCGACCGGCAACAGACGAAACATTTATCAGATCACCGCCACCGTTAGCCTTGAGTTGTTCAAGAAACACTTCCGTTACCGTCATTGCTCCAAGAAGATTTGTTTCGATCATTTGACGATATTCATTGCGTTGTGCTGGACCGAAAGGGCCTGTCAGCATGACGCCGGCATTATTAATGAGCACGTCAATATCCCCCCAATGTCTTTTTATTGTTTCAGCTGCAGAAACTATTGAATCACGGTCAGTAACGTCTGCTTTAATTGCAATCGCATCCTCACCCAAGTCTTTAGCTAGCAACTGAATTTTATCAATCCTTCGGGCAAGAAGTGCCACTCTGTATCCTTCCCAAATAAGGGATTTTGCAATTGCTTCACCTATACCAGAAGATGCACCTGTAATAACAACGATGCGTTTTATTTTTTCCGAATTTTTCACAAACACTCCTTAACTCATGATGCCATTATTTTTGCTATTTGATCAAAGAAGTTAATTAAACACACTTATAAGACACAATAGTCATAGTTAACCTGTCAAGAACGACCTTAAACACCATAAATATCATGCCACTATATATACAAATAAGAGTGTACATTTCGACATAATGATTGCCTAAACCGATTTAAATTTGCCAGCAATAGAGAAATATCCAAAACAGTGAATCATTTAAAAATGAATTAACTAATAATAGAATAGAGGTTAAGATGCAAGACAATCCCCGTAATTCCTTTCTTGTCACCCTTTCTGATTCAATAAGTAAACTGGCACAGAAAGAAGGTGATTACGTAACCCTGATACCGGAATTGACAGTCTTTCGGCGTAACCGGCCCACATCCCCTGTTCATTGTATCTATCAAATGGCATTAGGCGTCGTTACACAGGGCGAAAAGGAAGTTATGTTAGCAGGAAAAGTTACTCGTTATCACGCGGGAGAAACACTGCTTTCTACTATCGATTTACCTATTATAACTCATGTGTTGCAAGCCAGCGATGATGCACCGTTTCTGGGGCTATCGTTGACATTAGATCCAGTGCTGATAAGCCAACTTTCAGCGTCTATGAGTCCTTCGCAACCAATGAAAAATGATTTTCCACGCCCCCTCACCGTTGAACAATTGGATGAAGGTCTAGCGGATGCGTTGTTCAAGTTAGTAAACTTAAATTCAGAACCCCATCTCGTCGCTCATATTGCACCGTTAATAAAACAAGAAATTATTATTCGTTTACTGTCAGGCCCCTATGGCAGCCAACTTAGACATCTTGCTACTGCAGGATCGCCCAGCCAACAAATATCTAAAGTAGTAAGATGGCTAAAAGTTAATTTCACTCAGTCATTGAGTATGAATGAATTAGCTGCAAGTGCTTATATGAGCCCCTCTTCGTTTCGGCAACATTTTAAAAGTGTTACAGGAATGAGCCCGCTTCAGTTTCAGAAAAAACTTCGCCTCCAGGCAGCTCGTCAACAGATGATAAGTAACAACCTCGATGCTGTAAGTGCTGCTCTTTATGTTGGTTATGAAAGTGCTTCACAGTTCAGTCGTGAATACAGCCGCGAGTTTGGAGAATCACCTCATCGGGATATAAAGAATCTACGTGCCAGTTAATGTCATATTTTTGTTTGAAATTCAGGCGTCCAATAATTGACATCCCCCGGTTAAAGACGTACATAGTTCATTGCCCTCTGTATTCCGCTTTAGGAACATGACGGTTCAGTGCTCACTGTAGCTGCGCTCCGCAGATAGGGAGGACGCCCCCTGTTTGATCGAGTTTGCCAGACACAATATCTCACTCGAGTGCATTTTCATTTCTGTGGTACAGAGTCATAAAACTGAAACGGGCATAGCGTTTAACGATATATACACCATGCCCGAAAAATGATTTTTCTACTTCAGTTAGCGTTCAGCCCCAGCAATTTTCTGAGATGAGCAGCATCGGTATTCGCGCGAAAACCGGGGCCACCATCTTCAAAGCCTTGTGAACTTTTGAGGTCTCCGGTAATGACAGGCTCACTGCCTGCGTCCCGAACGAGTTGTGCTGCAGTTGCCAGCGCCTGCTCGTCATCGCTTGCGATGCCAACACCTAATTTATCTGCAGTACGATTGGCCGAAGCAGCGATTCTGCCAGCATCTACAGAGTTAAACGCTCTGACCAGACGGGTACCTGGTAAATATTTTAAGGATGTGGCTCCTACGCCGTTACGCTTTGCCTCCTGAGTAAGGGCATTATCGGAATCAGCCGTGGGGTTTGTTGCATCCAGAACTACCTTTCCCTTGATAGCATTTCCAAGATCTTTTCCTAAAGCAGGCAGTGCGTCATAAGGCACGGCAAACAATAAGACTGAACCAAACTCGGCCGCCTGCAGAGGCGTTCCCACTGAAGCTTTAGACCCCAGTTCGGCAACCGTCGACTTTAACTCTTCAGGATGACGTGACGAAAACATCACTTCATGACCTGCGGCCACCCACAGCTTTGCAACTGTTCCGCCCAGCCAGCCTGCTCCGATTACACCTATACGCACAGGAGCAGGTGAAATCTGCTCTGTCGCTGCTGACACACTTGCAGAAGACAAAGCACCCGACAGACACAGACAACCCAAAATTTTAAGAATACTTGTTCGCGTAATTTTCATATTGCACCTCAGGACTGGAAACGGGAATGATCCGTTTTACTGGTTATGGAAATGAGTTGTAGTCTGCTTTGCTGATGACCCAGATAAAGGCTGATGCAAAGCCATATTACTGAAAGAGGAATCGAAAGAAGGGCTATCCCGGTTATACCTAGCCCCAGAGTGCTCAATGCAAGCCAGCTCCAGCTCCCGACCTGATCGCCACCGCGATAAACAACCGTATCGATGAAATTCTTTGATTTGTAACGTTCTTCACGACTGACAACGGTGAAAAGAACTTCTCGTGTTGGCCGCGTGATGCCGAAGTTGATGACGCGTCTTAGTACCTGAATAACAACAAAGGTCGCTATTCCCGGCGAAGCTGCCAGCGCACCAAAACTCAATATGCTTACAGCGGGTAAAATGCTTAGCGTGAGCAACACGCCCAGACGACCGAGAATGCTGGCTGTCAGAAAAATCTGGACAAAAAGGGTAAGGGCATTAACCCAGAAATCAACAGTTGCAAAGAAAGCGATGCGTTCAGCACTGCCGGAGAAACTGACCTCAGCAAGAGAAGCCTGATGAAAGTAAAGAAAGGTTGAGCTCATGCTGTAGAGCAGCATAAAGCCAGCGATACACAATAAATAGGGTGACCGGAGAGTATGCGTCATCCCTGAAAAAATGCCGCCTCCCACGGGCTCATGACACTCTTCACTTTCAGGTTTCGAATGGAAGTCGGAGGACGTACTGGCCAGTTTTCGTGATGCAAAAACAGTGATTTCCAGAAGAACAATGGCCAGACCGAATAAGAGGTTTCTGCCTGATAATTCTACTGCACTGAATGTTATCAGGGACCCCGAAATCCCCCCCAATGTGGCCCCAGTCGAAAGCAGTCCGAACAGCCTTTTACCCTGTTCACCGCTGAACACATCCACAACAAATGACCAGAAAACCGATACAACAAACAGGTTGAAAACTGACAGCCAGATGAAGAAAGCCCGGCCAGCCCAGACCTGCTGTTCCGGAGATGTCAGAGAAAGGACCAACATAAAAGCTAAAAGATGGAGCATGAAAAACCGATATGTTATGCGAATAAAGGTTTCTCGTTGCCATTTTCGTACGGCCCACGAAAACAATGGATTAAAAGCCAGCATGGCAATTAATGTCGCGGAAAAAAGCCATGGTAAATTTTTTATTCCGCTGGCAACACCCAATTCATCTCTTATCGGACGTAAAAGATAGTAAGCCAGGAATAGAGAAAATATGTATAACCAGGACCATAATACAGCGGAGACCTCATTGTCTTTTATATGAAAGCAGTTTTTTAATAAAAATGAAAAGTTGTACTTTTTTAAAATAAAAACAGTTACATCATACTTCATATCGGGTCCTGTATGCTGTTAACCAGCAGGCCGAAGCGGTGCTGTGGTTATCATTACTTAATTAAAGTAGATTTTGTTTTTATAGCACCATTCCTTAAGATAAATCTACACCCACCTCTTTTATTTACATAATTTATTTTAGCTTCGTTTTATTTATTGCTTTAGGCAAGAAAATAATTAATTCGGGCAATCCATCTTTGCTTCGCACTTGGCATAATAACAGATCAGTGATTTGATATGGACTGATCTCGACACACAGCTTACATTTATATATAAACAATATATTTCAATAATTAACCTCCGCAAATATTTTATTGCTAAAACTATTTAATAAAATTAATTTTGCAGGTTCATGCTGACTGGCTTGCAGTGTTTTTATCCGTCCATGATAATTTTGAGGAACATCGCTTCCTCAATCACCTGTAAGAAATTTTGAGCATGCAGAGTCTGGATATAACCGTAATTAAACAACCGCAGCCCCCTCACTGCCAAACTTCACGTTCATTTCACGGTTTAGCCGACTTATTGCACCGTTCCAGTGAATCAGCTCATGCAGGCCGGTGACTGGGGGGACATCTTGATTGTTCTTCATCATTTCAGTGTAGAGCCTGCCTACCTCCTGCCCTACGACAATGTTGAGCTGGTTATTAGCCATCACGACGCCCAAGCACACCACGTAGTGCCTTCAGTTCAGCAATGTAGGCTTGCTTATTGTTGTGCAGAGAAAGTCTTAGCCGGGTAATGCAGTGGCTTGCGTCTCTGATGTTTTACTTAGCGCCCATGCGCGTGTAAATTTCTTTACTCAGGGCTTCGTTACTCATCATTCACCTTTACTAGGCAATAAAAAGCCCAAAGTAAAAGTTTCAGTAAAGAAACATTTGCTTTGGGGTTCTGCCTGCCGTACCAATCACATAACCTGTTTATGCGCTGCAATGAATATCATTGTGCGTAATATGTGTCCTTTTCTGTATATAATTACGGTCAAATCTGAGAAGCCGCTCACACAAGGTATTCCTAACGAAACAGCCGGATACAAAACAGGCATCTGAAATACAATCACCGTGTACAGATTACTTTCAAGCTAGTTCCGTAGGTTGAAAACATGCTAATTAGCTGTGGATTACTCAATAACAATTAGTTCGACTTCATGTTCCTGAATAATCCTGAGTATGTTCAATGGCGGTGCGGTACTGGTAATGACATAGTCAATATCAGCCCAAGTGCAAGACTGATACATGAGCTGGGTATTGAATTTTTCACTGGTGGCAATACATACGACCTTGCGGGCATGGTCCGCCATGGCCTTTTTAAGCAAAGCATCATCTTCAGAATCCGTGGTTATGCCTGATTCAGACAGAGCGCTTACGCCAATGAATGCTTTATCTGCCTGATATCTTCTTATTTGCTCAACGGTCATAGAACCAAGAATGGCGTGGGAGAACTCACTAAATGTTCCCCCCAACACCGAAACGGCGACAAGAGGATTGTTTATCAGTTCATTCATCACTTCAGGTGAGTTCGTTATGGCTCTGGATGGATTTTTAATGTGGCGCGCAAGGCTCAGCGAGGTCGTGCCAGCATCAATGAACATGATATCGTTGTCCACGACCGTACTGGCAGCAAAAGCCGCGAGCCTTTCTTTTTCCGGAGTGCGCAGGCTGCGCTGAACGAAGGGAAATTCCGTTTTTTTTTCACCCCGTATAGCCCCCCCTCTGATACGAATAATACCAGACAACTGGGTCAACTTGACAAGGTCCCTTCGGGCAGAATCGTAGGAAATACCGTAGGTCTGGCATATATATTCAAGCGTAACTTTACCCTGATTGTTTACCACACCTTCCAGTTCAATCAGGCGTTCATCCTGAGTCATTGATTTGCTCCCGCGCTTTGTTCCAGCGGGCATCTTAGCGGAAGCCTTATTCTATGTATATGGCTGCCTGACAAGCGGTAAACCGCTTTTTAAGAGAACCCGCCCCAGTAGGAAAGGCATGAAAGCACTCTATAAACGACCACGCCCTCCGCACATTCACTTAAGTGATACAAAGTAATAGTGACCGATAAAAACGACAAATGTGATTGAAATCACATTTAATCACTTAAAATGCAGTATTGAATTCCCTTATCAATGATGAATGCGCTATTAGTATAAGCGTTTACCGGCGCTGACCTGCAGCAGAAGTGAAGAGTCGGACAGGTAAAGTCCGAAGCAGGCATTTAGGCGCTGGTAGAGGTATCGCAATTCTTCTAAATGAGGTAATCAATGAAACTGGGCATACTTGGTGCGGGTAAAATAGTCAGGGATCTGCTGACCATTGTTCACTCACTGGACTTTGAATCCATATCCATACTTGGAACAGATAGAAACCGGAATGAAACGGAGGCGCTGGCAAAGCAGTACAAACTGGCGGCCGTTTATTTTGAATTTGAAGAAATGTTGTTAAGTGACGTGGATACCATTTATGTGGCGCTGCCTAATCACTTGCATTATGCGTACGCCCGACAGTCTATAATTAATGGGAAACACCTTATTATTGAAAAACCGATTACCACAACACTTGAAGAGCTAAAGAAACTTAACTCACTTGCGGAAAAACATGGTGTTATTCTTCTTGAGGCAATAAACATTCATTATCTTCCCGCTTATCGGGCATTAAAAAAAGAAGTCAGTAAGCTTGGGGAAATGAAGATGATAAGCCTGAATTACAGCCAATACTCTTCACGTTATGACGCGTTTAAATCAGGAGAAGTCCACCCAGCATTCGACTTTAACAAGGCGGGAGGGGCATTGATGGACATCAATATTTATAATATCAATTTTATTGTTGGGATTTATGGCCGCCCGCGCTTAGTTCAGTATTATCCTAATATCTCCAACGGCGTAGATACCAGCGGCATTCTCGTACTGGATTACTCAACGTTTAAATGCGTATGTATTGGTGCTAAAGACTGCCATTCATCCAGTATTTCAACATTACAAGGCGATGGAGGTACACTTCAGATTAATAATGCCGTCAATAATATATCAAGCTACGAGTTCAAAAGCATTCATATGGAGTCTGTAACCCATGATTTTGCGGACGGGCAGCACAGGCTTTATCACGCCTTTAAATCTTTTAGTCAGATGATTCAGAACAGGGATTTCTCAAGCGCCACTAAAATGCTTGAAGCAAGCTTTATCACAATGGAAATTATAGAAAATGCAAAAAAAACTGTTACGGAGTCATTTTAAATAGTCACGAAACTCACTATTAGATTTATTGGTAACGGAAAAAACGTAAACCGGTATCACCTCCATTTATAAATTAACGTCCGGAAACGCTTAGGACTAAGACAATCTACTCAACTAACTTTCTCTAACAAAGTGTCCGGAATGATTAGACCATCACAGACAACGAGGGCACTCAAACCTGCTTTAATGTAATCGGAGTCTATTTATAATCATCTCAGTGATTTTGACAGAAGGACAATTCAGGTTTGGCTTAATTATAAACCAGTTATTGCAAAGCAAATCTCAGTCAAAGGATCCATACGTAGAGAAGCCCGCTCAGGAAAAACCTGAGCGGGCTCTTTGCTTTGGTGTGATTAGTGAATATCTAACTGACTCAAATTTTATCCATCAAATAACGATGCGCTTCGGGACAAAGCGCAGTATCAGTACGCAGATCAGCAAGCCAATGGTGCTCACAAAACCGAACACCACGTGCCAGTTAAACACCTGCCATATCCAGGATCCCAGCGGCACGCCCACCAGCGTGGTGATAGTCAGTCCGAGCATTAAAGCGCTCAACGCCCTGCCACGCTTTCTGGCGTTACCAGCGAGGCGGCAACCAGAGAAGCCACACCGAAGAAAGCACCGTGCGGTAATCCTGTCAGGAAACGGGCACCAATCAATTGATAGTAACTGCCCGAAAATACACTGACGGTGTTGCCAATGAAAAACACCGCCATCAAGCAGAGCAAAAGGTTTTTGCGCGCCATGCGGGCCACCAGAATCTCATTTACTGGCGCACCGGCTACCACGCCCAGCGCATAACTGGCGATCGCGTTGCCGGCCTGCGTTTAAGAGATGTTCAGTGACTCTGCAACCCAGGGTAACAGCCCCATGATAATAAACTCACCCGTACCGATGCCAAATCCAACCAATGCCAGGGCCAGAATTGTCCAACACACGGCGCCGGCCCCTTGGAGGTTTTTCGTCTGATTATGCAAAATCATACCTCATCGCATGTGTCTCTCTTCTGATTTCAATACGCAGGGTTGGCGGTAAATCACCCGAATAAAATGAATGCCGTCCCCAATTTGAGATTCATCACATTTTTGCAAAAGTCAGAATGAATTTAAAGTAATCGATTACTTTTTGGCGTAATTTTGTAATCGATTACTTTTAATCATCTGGAGACCTTATGTTTACTCGAATACTGGCCAGTTCATTGCTGTTTGCTTCCGTTGCGCTCACCTCCTGCCCTGTCGCGGCGGCTGAGGCTGATAATGACATTGCTTTGCAAATGTATACCCTGCGCAACGTGGGTTCGGCGGATAAACAGTTCGCCATGGCGCACGAAGCGGGTTTCAAAAATGTCGAAATTGTCGGCACACACGACCTGAGCGCGAAGCAAATGCAGGCGCTGCTGGCAAAAAATCAGTTAAAGGTGACCTCGGCGCACGTTCAGCTGTCCGCCCTGGAAAGCGCCTACGCCCAGACCCTTGCCTTTAATAAAGCGGTGGGTAATAAAACCCTCATCGTGCCGTGGATTGAAGCGGAAGACCGCCCAACCAACAGCCAGGGCTGGATTGATTATGCCAAACGTCTGGATCGGCTCGGCGCAAAATTGCGCAAGGACGGCATGCAGTTGGGTTATCACAACCACAACTTTGAGATGAAAAAATATGATGGCGTGACGGCACTTGAAATTATCATGAATCACACCCAGCCCGAGAACCTGAAGCTGGAAATGGATGCTGCCTGGGTATCGCGTGGTGGCCAGGATCCGGTGCGTTTTCTGAAAGAATATCCCGGCAGGATTTATGCCATCCATGCCAAGGATAACGCCGCAATTGGTATCCGCGATGATGAAATGAACTTTGCGCCTTTAGGCGAAGGGTTACTGGACTGGCAGACCATTCTGCCGGCAGCGAAAGCCAGCGGCGTGAAATGGTTCATAATCGAGCACGACAAACCGAACGATCCCTGGAGCATTATCACCACGTCCCTGCGCAACTTACGGGCGGCACTCAGTCACTGATGACGGACTTATGCGCTGGCGCGTTCCGTTAAGTGCCAGCTCATCATTATCCGCTGCGCGGGTGACTCAGGATGTTCAATTTTCTGCAGTAACAGGCTGAACGCCTGGCGGCCAATGTCCTTCGACGGCTGCACGATGGTGGTCAGCGGCGGTGAAACCATTTCGGCCAGTTCGGTGCCATCGAATCCAGCCACCGCGATATCTTCCGGCACCCGCAACCCCGCCTGCTGAATGGCCGACATCGCCCCTGCTGCCAGCGTGTCCGAAACGGCAAATACCGCATCCGGACGCTCTTCTGCCGCCAGCAATTCTTCCATAGCCAGCTTGCCGGCGCTAAAACTCAGTTCGCTGGCATAGGTTATCGCCTGCCAGGCCTGTTTGCTGGTTTCCAACTGACGTATATAGCCTTTCTGCCGCAGCTGCGCATATTTATAACTGAGATCGTGGTTGATCAGCGCAATGCGCTGACGACCCTTTCCACTGAGATAACGCACCACTGCCTGCGACGCATCAGCATCATCAATGCCAACACAGGAAACCTCGCCCGCATCCGCATACTCGGCGCACTGCACCCATGGGGTCTCGCCAATTAACTGGGTCAGTTCGGGAAGTTTACTGAAGGCGTCCATGGTGATAATGCCATCCACCATTTTGCCCGCCAGCAACTGCAGGCTGGAGCGTGAACGTTCAATACTGGAGCCGGAGTTACACAGCAGAATGCGGTAGCCATTTTTTTCGGCCTGTTCTTCAATGCCTTTCACCACATCGGCGCAGAACGGGTTGGATATGTCTGAGACCAGTACCAGAATCATTGAGCTGCGTGAAGTGCGTAACTGCCGCGCCAGCAGGTTGGGCTGGTAATTGCTTTGTCTGATCGCCTCGAGCACTTTCTCGCGATTTTTGTCTTTAACGCTGTCGCTGTTGTTTAACACCCGCGAGACCGTCGCGACAGAAACGCCCGCTAAACGGGCGATTTTTTGGATGGACATGGTAGCAACTCTTGCTCAGTCAGATGACACGCAGGTTACCATAAATCTGTCTGCACAATAAGTTAGCCCGGCCGGCGTCTGCCGACCGAGCCAGGCTTCAGTCGCTGACGCGCACCCATCGCTGCTGCTGATGGCTTTTCAGGATCGCATCGACAATCGCCATCACCTGCGCGCCGTCGCTGAAGGTGGCAAACGACAATCCTGGCGAGGCCGGTTTGCCCTGCTCCACAGCCTGATAGAACTGCTGCATCATATTACGGAAAGCATCTGGCCATCCCTCAATGTGCCCGCCGGGAAAACGTGCCCGTGCCGCCACCTCCGGGTTCATCAGCGAAGGATCGTCGGACAACAGCTGATTGGCCTTGTGGCGATGCCCAAGCCAAAGCTGCTGCGGTATTTCCTGATCCCAAGCTAATGAACTCAGGCTGCCGTTCACCTCGAGACTAAGACGGTTTTTGCGCCCGGCTGAAACTTGCGAAACGCTAAAGCTGCCTTTGCTGCCATCATCGAAGCGGAACAGCACAAAGCCCATATCTTCCGTGGTCACGTCGCGGGATTCGTACTGCATTTCTTCTTGCTGCGCCCCAAAGGTTGCCGACGTATTCAGGCTGGCTTTACGCGTGGGCCAGACGATCGACAAATCGGCCATCACTTCGACGATTTTCCGGCCGGTGACGAACTGAATGGTGTCGCACCAGTGCGAGCCGATATCCGCCACGGCGCGGGAAGCGCCTCCTTTTCCGGCATCAACGCGCCAGTTGTAATCAGTCTCTTCCAGCATCCAGTCCTGCAGATAGCTACCCTGCGCCGAGAACAACCGGCCCAGTTGCTGGTAACGCATCATGCTGGCGGCCTGCTGTACCATGGCGAACTGGCGATAAACAAAGCTGACGCCATGAACCACCCCCGCTTTTTCGGCAAGTTCGACCAGCTCACGGGCTTCCTCCATCGTCATGCACAGCGGCTTCTCAGAAAAGACATGCTTGCCGGCGCGCAGGATCTGCCGGTTAATTTCTGCGTGCAGATGGTTTGGCGTACAGTTGTGCACTGCATCCAACCCTCCATGTTGTAAAAATGCCGCGACGTCGCTGTATGCGTGAGGCACGTTGAGCTCAGCAGCGCGCGTTTCTGCTGCCGTCTGAGTGGAATCACAAATCGCAACGACCTGAATATTGCCAAGGCGACGCAAGGCTTCAATATGCGCCGGACCAATAAATCCGGTGCCAATAATGCCGACATTGATCATCTAAGCACCCCTGTCCAGACCAAGCTGCGCGCGTACGCTGGCGTGGTCGCCGTCCTGAGCGGCAAAGTCATCAAACGCACGATCGGCCACCGGAATAATGTGACGCTGGATAAATTCGGCCCCTTCGCGCGCGCCTGTTTCGCTGTCTTTTAAGCAGCATTCCCACTCCAGTACTGCCCAGCCGCCGTAATCGTACTGTGCCAGCTTGCTGAAAATACCTTTGAAATCGATCTGACCATCGCCCGGTGACCGGAAACGTCCGGCGCGATCAAGCCAGCGCTGATAACCGCCATACACTCCGCTGCGACCGTTTGGCAGATATTCCGCGTCCTTGACGTGGAAGGCCTTGATTCGTGAGTGGTAGATATCAATAAACTGCAGATAATCAATGTGCTGCAGATGCAGATGGCTGGGATCAAACAGGATATTGCAGCGCGGATGATTATTCACCCGCGCCAGAAAACGTTCAAAAGTCACGCCATCATGCAGGTCTTCGCCCGGATGAATTTCGTAGCAGACATCCACGCCGTGACTATCGAATTCATCCAGCACCGGCTGCCAGCGGCGCGCCAGTTCCTTAAACGCTTCCTCCAGTAGCGCAGGATTATGCGGCGGCCACGGATAGAGATACGGCCAGGCCAGTGAACCTGAGAATGTGGCATGGGCACTGAGCCCCAGCTTCGCCGAAGCCGCGGCGGCCAGCTTTACGGTGTTAATCGCCCAGGCGGTGCGTTTTGCATTGTCACCACGCACCTGTGCCGGGGCAAAGCTGTCAAATGCCAGGTCGTGCGCCGGATGCACCGCGATCAGCTGGCCTTCAAGATGGGTGGACAGTTCACTCACCACCAGACCGTAGCTGGCCAGCACCCCTGTCACCTCATCGCAATAGGTCTGGCTGGTTGCAGCGCGTTCAAGGTCGAAAATCGACGGGTGGTTACAGGGTATCTGCAGCGCCTTATAGCCCAGCGCGGATGCCCATTGTGCCAGCCCGTCCAGCGTATTAAAGGGCGTCTGTTGCCCGATAAACTGCGACAGAAAAATCCCGGGTCCTTTTAACGTTTTCACGTTTACCTCCAGTTAATTAAGCCGCTTCATCCCGATATTTAAAGGTGAAGAGGAAAAGTAAAGCGATCGCCGCCGCCGCAACGGCGGGGATCCACCAGAAAATTGCCCAGTTCTGCGCGGTGCCGTGGCCGGCAACCAGGCTGTTGTAAAGCACACCTGAGATTTGCGAGCCCAGCAGCATGCCAATGCCATAGGTGAACATCACGATCATGCTCTGCGCCTGGCCTTTCACCTTGTCGCCGGCAATGCGATCGGTATAGATAAAGCCCACGACAAAGAAGAAGTCATAGCAGACGCCGTGCAGCAAAATGCCGAGGTAGATCAGCGCGCGGCCTTCGTCACCCATACCCAACGCAAACAGCGCGTAACGGATAAACCAGGCGCACATTCCGGCCAGCAGCATGTATTTGACGCCGAGGCGTCGGAACAGCAGCGGGATCACCAGCATGAAGAAGATTTCGGACATCTGGCCAAACGACATCACGGTGCTGACGTTCTCTACGCCCGCGTCCACCAGCCATGAGGCCGTATAGGCGTAATAAGTGCCAAGCGGAATTGAAATCAGCGTGGCGCACAGCGAGAAGATAAAGAAGTGGCGGATTTTCAGCAGCGCGAAGGCATCGGCGCAGAACAGATCGCGTAGCTGAAATGGCAGACCTTTAGCCGGCGCCGGTGTATGCGGCAGCGTCAGGCTGTAAATAGCCAGCGCCACTGAGCAGACTGCCGCCAGAGAGAAGATGGTGGTGCTGGACGAAATGCCGGTGACGCCAATAAAGATGCCCGCCACTATCCAGCCGATGGTGCCGAACACCCGCACCACCGGGAAACTTTTGTCACTCCTGGCCAGGCTGTGAAACGCGATGTTGTTCGACAGCGCCAGCGTGGGCATAAAGCACAGCGTGTAACCGAACAGCAGTGCAATCAGCAGTGCGCCGTTCTCCGCCACCAGTGCAGCGGGAACAAACCACAGGATCACCGCACCCAGCATGTTCATCACCGCCATCACTTTTTGTGAAGGAAAGAAACGATCGACCAGCATTCCCAGCACGAAAGGAGACAGAATCGACGCGATGGGCCCCGCTGAAAACGCATCACCGATCAGCAGCGACATATTGTGCTGAGTCATCACCAGCCCGAGCGTGACCGACCAACTGCCCCAGATAAAGAACTGCATAAACATCATCAGCGACAGCCGGGGAACCAAAAGCCGATGCTGCGGAATGACGACGTCAAAACGTTGTGAAGTAGGCATAGGTAAACTTTCTCCAAGAAAGTAATCGATTACATTTCATCAAAACAAAATGTAATCGATTACAAAAAAACTAAATTTTAGATGGATCACATTTTTGAAGATCCATTTCAGTGCGGTTTCCGCCAAATCTGTTCAAACGGTGCTTGAAAGAGGGATAAGGATCGACTTCTCACGCCCGGGAACACCTACGGATAACGCTACGGTCGAGTCCTTCAACGGCAGGTTGCGGCAGGAATGCCTGAACGAGAACTGGTTCATGTCTCTGGAGGATGCACGGTGCAAAATCGAGGCCTAGCGCATACACTATAACCAGAGTCGTCCCCATTCTGCACTGGGCTGGATGACGCCGTCCGAATTTGCCAAAAAATCTGCCGGTTGCCAGAATATGCAGCCAGAATATGCAGCCAGAATGAAGCCGGTTATTCCTGATTATGAATGGATCATATACGGGTCAGGATCCGACATTACTAACTGAGCGTTGTATCTAATCCTGGGAGCAGGTCAATTAAATGATGTGAAAATAATTGTGGAATTATAATTAATTTTTGGACTAGCCGTTACCTCACAAACGGAAGAACATAATCAAAATACTCTAATCGAGCAGTCCGAAAAACTTTCCAGTACCTGGCATTAGCAGGTTCATCACGCTTGTTAGTATGAGTTAAAATAAGGCGTTTCTTTGCTCGCGAAACACCGACAAAAAACGCGCAGCGATTTTCTTCTTCTTTACCAAAGAAAGTCTCATTTTCTACAGCCATGATGACAACCGAATCAAACTCTAATCCTTTGCTTTTGTGAATGGTCAAAATGCGTACAGCCTGGTCATCAGTAAATCGTTTGAGTGCTAGCGGTAAATCAGATTCGATTTCCAGTAAATCTTTGATACGTGCTCTGGTATCGCGAATAACCTGTTTTAAACGCTCATGGGACTCATAATCTGACGATAATGCAACAAGCGTCTGGAAACCTACATGCTTTAAGAAAGCGCGGCCAAATTTCCACCATTCAGAAAAGGGAGTGTCCGTTTTTTTTGCATCAGACACCTCATTTCGATGCTTTCTTATCAGTTGATCAAGATCTTTTCGTGCGCTGGTCTGAACTTCTTCATCAGCAAAGGGAACCAGCTGATTCATCAGGCGAATCCATGCTTTAGGTTCACGCTGTCCATATAGACAAGACAGGTAATCAACGATTAGACGAGCCACGGGCTCGACCGTGATATCCTGCATTTGCTGCTCATTGCGGTAGGGAATTCCGCGTTGCTCTAGCTCTCTGAAGAGGTGGTCAGCATACAAATCTGGTTGCTTTGAAACTAGGACTGCAATTTCAGCCGGAGGTAGTTTCTCGGTGTTTATCCAGCCATTAATGAGGTCAGCCAGATAAATAGCTTCTGTTTGACTATCTGCAAATCCCCATGCAAAAACCTCCCCTTCGTCACCCTCAATTTGCTCATCAGGCATTACGGAGTCAGGATCTAACTTACGAATAATTTCGTTCTGAACACGCAGCAATGTTGGTTTTGAGCGAAAATTACGATACATGGTGAGCGGTACCGCATTAAAATCATTAATGAAAGACTTGAAAATACCGTCCAGAGCACCTGCCCAGCCCATAATTTTCTGCTTTGTGTCACCGACTGCAGTCAGCCGAATTTTGGTCCCCCGGAAAGCGAGTTTTACAAGGTCATATTGTATATTTGTGCAGTCCTGAAATTCATCAAGGAAAATATCACTATAAGTTTGCCGGATTGCATTTCGGGCTTTTTTTGAGGTTTGCAATATCTTAATAGCATAAGGAACCATATCGCCGTATTCTATTTCGTGACGAGATGGCTTGTTTTTTTTGTCTACAACGGCGTAACCAGCATCTATGGCATATTTTCCCGTGAGTATCGGTCTGAAGCGATCAATGATCCGCTTAGCAAATCCGTGGAAGGTGTAGCTGTCAAAGCGTGAAGCCAGACCCCGTCCACATCTACGTTCAACGCGCTCTTTGAGGTTTCTGCTGGCATCAACCTTAAATGAGATCGCCAGAATTTTTTTGGGGTATCTGCACGTTCCAGTTCGCAAAAGGAAGTCAGCACGCTGTGCAAGCATTTCCGTCTTACCAGCGCCTGGTCCGGCAGTTAATGCCAGGCAACGTTTGCGCGCTTTTGCTGCTCGTTTCGCATTAGGTTCCAGCGTCAATCCATCCGCGGGTTGCCATTCTTCTACAGTAATCATTCTGGCAGTTCCGTGAGTTTGGCAATAACCGCATCAGCCAGCCTGTCCAGTGAATCCGGCATGCTTTTAAGCAGATCTGAATCACTCAGGTGAGTTAACGCCTCAATATGAGCTGCGGGTTTACTGCCAAGCTTGAAGCGTTTGTGGTAGGTATTAAAAAGCGCTAATTCATCATCCCTGTACTGAGATGGATCGTAATGACTTTTTCCAAGAACAGCTTTTATAATTGCATTGTCGGGCTTCTCTTCCTCAACGTTATAGGCTTTTGGATAAGCAAGTAACATTGAAAAGTCTAAATCCATCGGGTAGGAGAAAAACACGCCGCGCTTTTCAAGCATGCCGAGATAATTTTCGAAGTCCCGAATTTTCTCCTCTTCATCATTCCATCTTGGAATTCCGTAGCGTTCAGGGAGTTTTTTACGCGGTTGATGTATGGACAACTGATCGTTTACGTACTTAATTCGGCCCCACCCTGCCCCATGACGGGCAACATCAAGATCAAGCAGTGTAAAATAGGGGATTTTTAATGCTGAAAGCAGACGCCAGAAATGGTTTACATGCCGCCCTCCCAATGGCGCAATCGTGATAGCGGACTCATCAACGGGTGCCCCCTTGGCCTGAAGCAAGCGTGGCAACACAATCTCTTCGCTATCACCTTCGCCAAGCACGACCAGCCGTGAAAAATAGATCTCCGGAAACGCCTGGACAGCTTCCCTCACAAACTTATGTGCCTCATCAGTTTCATCAGGCAATTTAATACAAGTGACCAGCGTCTCTCGTGACTCATTCAGTCGAAGATAACGTATTAACTCAGGTGCTACCCGGCGCAGCATTGTGGGCGCATGCGTCGCAATGAGAGCTTGCGCATCCAGGTTTTTTGTCATGACATTTAGGGAGCTAACAATGCGGCCCAAGTAA